>NZ_LUAW01000072.1 GCF_001605895.1 Acinetobacter pragensis | reverse complement strand
AACAGTTGTGCTGGCGACAATAGCAAGAGTGAACCACCTGATCCCTTCCCGAACTCAGAAGTGAAACCTCTTAGCGCTGATGGTAGTGTGGGGTTACCCATGTGAGAGTAAGTCATCGCCAGCTCATTATTCGAAACACCCCCTGATAACCCAGGGGGTGTTTTTTTATGTGCAGGAAAAGGGAAAATAAAAGAAGGAATACTCCCAATCACGAAGGAAATAGAAACAAATAAAAGCTTTTTTATCTTGGTTTGCGCAGGGGTATACTAAGGCCATATTTGGAGTCCGTATGTCCAGCTTGCCGACTGAGCCAAACTATATTGAATATGGCTCAAAAGATTTTTCAGCAGTTCTTTTTTCCTTATTTCTTGCTGGATTTTCGATTTTTTCATCACTGTATTGCGTGCAGCCGATGATGCCGATTTTTGCTCAGTTTTTTTCAGTGTCGCCGACACACAGCAGTTTCCCGCTTTCATTTTCCACCAGCGCACTGGCCGTCGGATTATTGTTTACAGGCTTGATCTCAGACCGTTTTGGCCGCAAGCCGGTTATGGCTTACGCATTGTGCTTAGCATCATCATTATTAATTATCAGCTCTTTTTTTCCGATTTGGGAAGTTTTCCTTTTTACACGGATTTTAATCGGCTTAATGGTTAGCGGTGTAGCTGCTGTTGCCATGACCTATATTGGTGAAGAAATTGCAGATCAAGATATCGGTTTTGCCATGGGCTTGTATATTTCTGGCACTGCAATCGGCGGCATGGGCGGCCGGCTCGTTGCTGGCGTGCTGGTTGATTTTATTTCTTGGCAAGCGGCTACCTTAATTATTGGATTGCTGAATCTTGCCATCGCGGTCACATTTTTCATTATTTTACCGAAATCAAGGCACTTTAAGGCTTATCCGATCCGATTTAGACGGTTTAAGGAATCCTTTACTAAGAATATTGAAGATCCTAAGCTCCGTTTGCTCTTCATTTTGGGCTTTATTTTGATGGGTTGCTTCGTTTCTATATTCAATTATATCAGCTACCACTTGCTGGAAAAGCCGTTCGAGCTGTCACAAATGTGGATTGGCCTAATTTCGGCCGCATATTTAGCTGGAATATACAGCTCCCCCAGAGCGAGCAGCTGGTGCCGAAAATTTGGCAGAAATAAAGTGCTGCCTTGCATGCTGTTGATGATGCTGCTGGGTCTGATGATGATGCTGATTCCATCGCTATGGGGTATTTTTATTGGCTTGCTGATATTTACTTTTTCATTTTTCGCCGCGCATTCAACTGCCAGCAGCTGGGTTTCTGTCCATTCATTGCAATACCGTGCCGTTGCTTCATCTTTATATTTATTTTGCTATTACTTGGGTTCAAGTGTGCTGGGCAGCAGCAGCGGATTGGTTTGGGAGAGCTGGGGATGGACGGGCATTACCATTTTTATTGCATTGATTTTAGCCTTGGGGATGTTTTTATCCCTGCGTTTAAAACCTGAATAAGCCGAGCGCTGCTTAATTCGAGCAATTTACTTTTTGCCGTTAAAGCGAATAATGAAATCTTGCGGTGTGGATTAAATCCTAATAATGCGATGCAGCAATTATCTGTATGCCTGCTATATATTTAAATAAATAGAATTCCAAATAATATAAATTAAAGCAAATTATTCACCAATGAGTTGAATAATCTAGATTTATTCAATGTTTGATGAATTGATATTGGCTTGCATGATTTTTGAGGGTTTCAGTATCTGCAGGAACTTTTTTAATGGAACGAATGTTTTGATTATCAATCAAGCTGATTTGTATAAATTATAATCAAGCAAGATGAATAGAATTCATGGTAAAATGATCGGCTTTCATCTTTAGGTCTGATTTTTTCAGGCCATCCATCTGCCAGCCGAGAATTGCTAGCCATGTCTACTGCTTATACCATGCAGACCGCGCCAAAAGCGCTGTTTGATTACGACAAATATTGGGCGTCGTGTTTTGATCCAGCGCCATTTTTGCCGATGTCACGCGAAGAAATGGATCAGCTTGGCTGGGACAGCTGTGATTTCATTTTAGTCTGCGGTGATGCATATATTGATCACCCATCGTTCTGTTCAGGCATTATTGGCCGTACCTTGGAAGCGCAAGGTTTCCGTGTCGGCATTATTGCACAGCCGGACTGGACCAATGTGGATGCTTTCCGCGCATTAGGAAAGCCGAATATTGCTTGGGGCGTTACCGCCGGCAATATGGATTCGATGATCAACCGCTATACGGCTGACCGTAAAATCCGCTCGGATGATGCCTATTCACCGGACAATCAGCCGAATAAGCGTCCAGACCGCGCAGCGACTGTATATTGCCAGCGTGTACGTGAAGCCTATCCAGATGTGCCTGTACTGTTAGGTGGTATTGAAGCTTCACTGCGCCGGATTGCGCATTATGACTATTGGTCAGACAAAGTCCGCCGTTCAGTCCTGATGGATTCAAAAGCCGATTTATTGATGTACGGCAATGGTGAGCGCTCAATTACAGAAGTGATGCACCGTTTAGCCCGCGGTGAAAAAATCCATCAAATTACGGATGTTCGCGGTACAGCATTTATTGTGAATAAGCTGAACCGTCCATCAAAAGCGAAGTTTGTTGAAATAGCATCGAATGATGTCGATGCTGTTGGCCGTGTCGATCCGATTATCAATCCATATGTGATGACTGAAGATTTGGACGGCTGTGAAATCGAGAAAGATAAAGGCAATTCATTAACCCAGTATCAAAATTTCCAAAAAGAGCCTGTTGCAAATCCGATTATCCGGGAAGGCGATCAGCTGGATGCCGATACGCAAATTGTTCAGCTGCAGCCGTCATCAAAGGCCATTAAGCATAAATTGCCGCCGCGTGAATTGGCGGTGATCCGCCTGCCGGCCTATGAAGAAGTTGCTGCTGATCCTGTTTTATATGCGCATGCCAACCGCATTTTGCATTTGGAAACCAATCCGGGCAATGCCCGCGCCATGGTGCAAAAGCACGGTGAGCGTGATGTATGGCTGAATGCGCCGCCAATTCCGTTAACCACGGAAGAAATGGATTATGTGTTTGACCTGCCGTATGCGCGTTTGCCGCATCCTGCTTACGCCAATGCGCGTTTCCCGGCTTTTGACATGATTAAATTCTCTGTGAATATCATGCGCGGCTGTTTTGGCGGCTGTACCTTCTGTTCAATTACAGAACATGAAGGCCGTATTATTCAGAACCGTTCTGAAGAATCAATTCTGCGTGAAGTGGAAAAAATCCGCGATACCGCGCCGGGCTTTACCGGCATTATTTCCGACTTAGGCGGGCCGACTGCCAATATGTACCGTTTGGCCTGCAAAGACCCTGAAATTGAAAAAAACTGCCGTAAGCCGTCTTGCGTATTCCCGGGTGTGTGTCAAAACCTGCATACCGATCATGCGCCGCTCACTCAGCTGTACCGTAAAGCGCGTGAACTCAAGGGGATCAAAAAAATTCTGATCGGTTCAGGGCTGCGCTATGACCTTGCAGTGTTGAATCCTGAATATGTGCGTGAATTGGTGACGCATCATGTGGGAGGCTACCTGAAAATTGCGCCTGAACATACCGAAAAAGGCCCATTGTCGAAGATGATGAAGCCGGGCATCGGTACTTACGACCGTTTCAAGCAAATGTTTGAGCGTTTCAGCAAGGAAGCCGGCAAAGAACAGTATCTGATCCCTTATTTCATCGCGGCACATCCGGGAACCACCGATTATGACATGATGAATCTGGCGATTTGGCTGAAAAAGAATGATTTCCGCGCCGATCAGGTGCAGACTTTCTATCCGTCGCCAATGGCAACAGCAACCACCATGTATCACACCGGTAAAAACCCGCTGGCCAAAGTCGCGCGCTATACCGAGTCTGTGGATATTGTGAAAGGCGATAAGCGCCGCCGTCTGCATAAAGCCTTCCTGCGCTACCATGACGCCAACAATTGGCCTTTGCTGCGTGAAGCGCTGAAGGAAATGGGCCGTCAGGATTTAATCGGCAACTCGAAACATCATTTGATTCCGACTTATCAGCCTGTGGGCAATGCTGATGGGCAGTATCAATCGGCGCGTAAGAAAAACTCAACTGTTGATGGTGATTCGCAAAAACGTAATGCGGATAATCGCAATCAGCAGGCCAAAAATCAGTCTCGTCCATCCAATACTAAAAAGCGCCCTGAACGCGGGCAGATTCTAACGCAGCATACCGGTTTGCCGCCGCGTGAAACCGGCGATGCGAAAAAGCCATTCGGCGGGCCAAAACCGAAAGGGAAATCCAAGTCCCGCGCTTAATTTTGTTAAAATTTAAAAAGGCACTTCGGTGTCTTTTTTTATTGGCTGGGCTTGATGATTTAACGGATCAGGTCAGCTGGAGTTAAGCCTTCTGTATCAACTTTCGAGCGGACCTGCGTGGAAATCAGTTTGTCGGAATTGTTAGACAATCGTCTAAAACAGTCTTGCCAGATTTTCCTGAAATAGCATACAGTAAGGTAACTAGCCGAAGATGGGCTATATTCTCATCAATATAAAAAGGCGCGGTTACAAAGAAGTGACACAGCTGCTGAGCAGTTTGGGTAGATAATAAAACCGGTGAAAAATTTTTAAAACGAAATTTTAACAATAAGATCCGCTGCATTCTGGCTGAAGCAGAAAAGGTGCAGCGCAAAATGATTATAATAAATGTAAAGGATTATGAGAGATGGCAATTTATATTGTGATCGCGAGCATGCTGCTCGGCTGCATGCTCATAATGGCTTGGAAAAGTTTAGAAAATAATGCCAAGCAGCAAGATAGCGCATTGAAACAGCGTGCTATTTTCAATATTAATGAGCAGCTGACCTATACGCGTCTGAAAGAAATTCTGCCAAATCATATTATTTTGGCGCATGTTTCTTTCGATGCCTTATTAACAACCAAATATTACCGTACGCGGAATAAGTACAGGAATATGGTTGCAGACTTTGTTGTGCTGGATGAAAACCAGCAGATTAAAGCCATTATTGCTTTAGATGATCCTATGGTGCTGAAACGCATCCAGCCTTCACAGTATCAGGACGCTTTGCTGCAAATGGCCGGCTACCGTGTGATCCGTTATGATGACGTGCCTGAGTATGCTCAGCTGCGGGATGATTTTTTGCATGGAAAGGCTTCATTCCGGCCATTAACGCCCGTCAGTGATTTGAAAAAATATCATCTGTATTCAGATTTGGAGCGTAAAAGGCTCAAAGCATTAAGCTGAAAATAAAAAAGCATGCAACTTAGGGCATGCTTTTTTATAACTTATTTTATTGCAGCATTATTCAGGTTTAACGGCAACCACCGTCAATTCCACCAAAACCTGTGGCGAGTACAGCTTTGCTTCTACACAAGTGCGGGGCAGGGCTTGAATGTCGCTGACCCAAAGATCCCAAATTTCATTAAAAGCAGCATAATCTTTTTCGATATCTTTGAGGTAAATGGTCACTGACATAATGTGGCTTTTGTCCGTGCCGGCATCTGCTAAAAAACGGTCAATGATATCCAATGTCTGCTTAGTTTGTCCGCGGATATCCAAACTGGTGTCTGACGCCAGCTGGCCAGCCAAATGAACCAAGTTGCCCGAAATGGCAATTTCTGAAAAACGTTTTTCTACATGCAGCCGCTGTACAGCCATATGGATATTCCTGTGTTTTCGGCATCATGGCTGGCGTCAATGCAGCCAGCAAACTGCCTGAGGCTAAATAGATGGCCATATAATGCCATGAATGATGGCCTCAAATCACTAAGGGCGGCGCAATAAGAAGTAAATGTAATTGGATGGCGTAAATAAGATGGTCTGTATCAGCAGGGAAAACGAATCTATTGAAAATACCGGGATTGGCAAAACTTCAGCTTCAAATGCTGAATGGGCCGTCAGCTTTAGCTATGCATTGTTCAGGACAGTTGGACGGAAGCAGGCTTGAAAAAATGCCGTGAATTCAGAGAGATGCTTTGTTTAAGCGCAGAGTGTGCTGTATTTAAGAGATGCTGGATAGGAAAGTACATGATTGACAGAAGAGCTGTCCTGCAATATTCGGATTGGATCGTCACGCCAACTACAGGACATCATGCTGAAAGTAATGGTGATTTTCAGCATCTCAGCGCCTACATGGATAATGCATCGCGCAAGTAGATTACCCCAAATTTGCTGAATGTGAAGCGCAATCTGCTTTATTTTTATTCTTTTGTATAAAACTTAAGCGTCCTTGATGCTTTGCCTATAAAATTGCAGATATTAGACATTAAAGCAGGGATAGCTGGGCTTCTTCCTGCCGGATCGTCAGCTGATAAACCCCAATACCAATCAAGCGGAATTGAAACTCGTCAGGCACATGCATCTCGCTCAGCAGCTGATGCAGCACCTGTTCCAAATCAGCCTGAGTAGCCAGCGGGGTTTTAAAGCTTTTGCTGTGCTGCAGCACTTGAAAGTTCTTCAGCTTCAGTTTGGCGGACACTCCGCGCGCGCTCAGTTCTTTGTGCTGCAGGCTGCGCCAAACCTGATCAATTAATTTTGGCCAGAAAGGCAGGCATTGCATCAATGTCAGGTCATCATCAAAAGTGGTTTCCTTGGAAATCTGCTGGCGTTCACGTTCAGCTTGAACCGGGCGTTCATCAATGCCTTGCGCATACAAAAACAGCTGCTTGCCGTATTTGCCAAAATGATGCACCAGCAAAGCTTCTTCTATTTCCTGTAAATCGCCCAAGGTTTCCAATTGCATGGTTTTCAGTTTTTCTTGGGTCACTTTGCCGACACCCGGAATTTTTTTTAGAGGCAAATCGTGAATAAATTTTTTCACTTTGGACGGTTTAATGACGCAAATGCCATTGGGCTTGTTCCAGTCTGAAGCCACTTTGGCCAGGAACTTATTCGGCGCAACGCCAGCAGAGGCTGTCAGTCCTGTGGCTTGATAGATTTCTTCACGAATACGCATGGCCACTTCTGTTGCGCTGGCAATTTGAAGCAGATTATCGGTTACATCTAAGAATGCTTCATCTAAAGACAAGGGTTCAATGAGCGGGGTATAGCGCTGAAAAATATTGTGGATTTGCGCCGAGACAGCCCGGTATTTTTCAAAATTAGGCTCAATGACCACGACTTGCGGACAGCGCTTGCGCGCCTGACTCATGGACATGGCCGAACGCAGGCCGAATTCACGTGCCGGATAAGAGGCTGCGCAAATCACTGCCCGTGGGTGATGCGATGATACAACCACAGGTAAATGCCGCAGTTCGGGGCGTTCACGCAGTTCTACAGATGCATAAAAGGCATCCATATCGATATGAATGATTTTTCTCATGCAAACGCATAGCAGCAAATAAAGTGATGATCTCAGTATCGCATAGCCCGCAATGCGGGGATAGGGCTTAACTCAGGCTGTACGACACAGGTTGACTCAGTAAAATGACCTGCGACTTTTGCTTGCCTGCTGCATCAATCAATATGCGCAGGCTTTCTTCTGTATTGTCTGCAATCTTGGGCAAAAACTGCAATGGCGTATCAAGCGGTTTGAAAAAGTTATCCCAATGAATGGGTACGACGGTTTTGGGTTTTAGCATGCCTAAGGTCTGCGCCAAATATTGCTGCTGATATTCGGCTGGCTGCTTTGACAGCTGCGCTATGCCTAAGAACAGGGTATCGGCGCGGATGTTTTTCAATTGATCCGGTATGGCGCCAGTGCTGGCTTTGACCAAAATGCGCTGGCCTGAATGTTCAATGAAATAATCAAAACTATGGCCTTCTTTAAACGCCGAAAAACGCGCGGGCTGTTTTAAAGGCTGCGCAATTTCTTGGCCTAAGTCATCGTTCACTGCTGTTGGCGGAGTATGTTGCGAAGGTATTGCAGTTATGCTGAAAACCCCGAAATGCATGGCTTTCCAAGCAACAACAGGGATGAGCTGCTGTTCAGCCATGTGTCCGCCGCGTGCGATATTCAGTGTGCTGGATGATCCGATAATTTTGGCATTCGGCAATTTTTGGCCGAGGACGGCAATGTCTAAGGCATGGTCATAATGTGAATGCGTGACCAGCACAGCGCGTGTGCGCTGCAGCTGATACTGCTGTATTAACTGTTGAATCAGCTCAGGACTGCTGTGGATTTTTTGAAAGATCACTTGAGATAAAGCGGGGCGGCTAAAAAAACCGTCAATCAGAATCTGATCGTTCCCATCATCAAACAATAAAGTCGACACCCCGAAAAATTTTACGGTCAGTTTGCTTTTGTGCTGGGTGCCGGCATTGTGCTGATATTGCCATGCCTTGAAATCCGCGACTGAGCCAGAAGGCTGCAGCAGATAGGCCGTCACTGAAATCAGTAAGATGGCGATACTGGCTAATCCGGTTAGCCATTTATAAACGGTGGGCATCATCTGCAGGTCCTTTGCATATCTTTTCTTTTTATGGCTTCACGCGGCATCAATATTTTAGGCATGATGCATCATGTTATTTTTTCTGTTTTTTTTCAATCGCAGGAATGCTTAGGCCGTTTGTGATTAAAAAAGCCTGCCATTGTTTGGCATCGCCATTAAACACATTCAAGTCGACAGTTTTGGGCACGCCCTGTATTTGCCCTTGGTTGGTATGCTGCCAGAACAGCCATTCAGGATTGTTCTTCAGCACGGGCTGGCCTTGATATTCACGCACCCACAGCGGTGTTTTTTTAAATTCTCCAGCCAAGACAATATTATAGAATGATTTAGAGATATAGAAGATGGGCTGCTTGCCGTAATGTTTAAAGAGCTGATCATGCATGACCTGAATTTCCTGCAGCAGCTGTTCTTTGCTGAAGGCATTGATGCATTTGCTGTCATATTCCAAATCTATGACCGGCGGCAGGGCATCGGGCTTGTTCGGCACTGTCTCAATGAAGTTTTCGGCTTGAATTTTGCCCTCGCGGCACAGGCGGTAAAAATGATACGCGCCGACTAAAAAGCCTTGTTCACGGGCCTGTAGCCAGTTGTCCTGAAACTTGGTATCTTTAAAATCGCCGCCTTCAGTGGCTTTTAAATAGACAAATTGATAGGTTTTGGGCGAAATTTTTTTCCATTCCACATCGCCCTGATGGTGTGAAACATCAAAGCCTTTGACTGGATATTCTTCGGCAGAAGCAAAGCGGTGCGGCATGATCAGCAGGTACGTCAGCAATGCCATGGCAGCGCATCCCAGCAGGCCTAATGCAGCGCGGCGGTAAGCTTTGGGTGCAGTTGCAGCGGGCTTGCGTTTATTCATGTGCCATAAAATTTGCTGATATTGAAACAACATCATAGCGCGAAGCTTGGCCTGACACTATGCGCTTTGTGCGAATCATTTTTAAACTGCCGTATCTTTCGGAATGTGCCAGAAAATGGCCGCGGTAATGATATTGATGCAGCCTAAACAGATCAGGGTGGCATGAAAGGCGGAAGTGATGTGCTCAGTATCAAAATAAGCGCTGAATGCATTGACCAATGTGCCTGCCAGAGCCACACCGATACTCATTGAAACCATCATGATCATCGACAGGAAACTATTGCCGCTGCTGGCATCCTGCTGCGGCAAATCTTTCAGCGTCAGCGTATTCATGGAGACAAATTGCAGGGAGTTCAGCATGCCGAAAACAAAGAAATGCAACGCGCGCAGCCAAATCGGCGTTTCGGCAGAACTGAGGGCGAAACTGGCGATGCAGGCGCCCACCAGCAGGGTATTGACCAAAAGCACATTGCGGTAGCCGAAGCGCTGGATAATGGCCCGAATGACGGGTTTGGACGCCAATGACCCCAGCACGGTCGGAATCATCAGCAGGCCTGTCACAAACGGTTCAAAGCCGAATGCCACCTGCAGCATCAGCGGAATTAAAAAAGGCATGGCGTTGCCGCCGAGGCGCGCAAAAAAATTGCCTAGAATGCCAATGGCATAAACTCGGTTGTTAAACAGCTTACTGCGGAATAATGCGTTTTGATGACTGTGAGAGTGCAGCGCATAAATGACCGAGGCGCCGAGCCCCGCGACAATCAGTCCAATGCTCCAATATAGTGTATGCGAGGTGCTGGCAAAGTTTTCAATACCCAAAGACAGCCCCGCCATGGCAATCACCAGCAGGAAAAAGCCCCAGAAATCAAAACGGGCGACAGTAGGCTCCGTGACATTCGGCATGGCTTTAAAGGTAATGAGGCAGCCTAAAATACCCATTGGAATATTAATGAGGAAAATCCAGTGCCAAGTGGTGACCTCGACTAGCCAGCCGCCTAAGGTCGGCCCGATCAGCGGGCCAATGAGGCCTGCCAGGCTCATCAGGCTCATGGCCGATAGGAACTGCGTCCGCGGGATGACTTTCAGCATGGCCAAACGGCCCACAGGCAAGAGCAATGCGCCGCCAATCCCCTGCAAAACGCGGTAGGCCAGCAGTTCATTCAGGCTGTCAGATTGGCCGCAGCCCAGTGACGCCAAGGTAAACACAATAATTGCGCTAAAGTAGGTATTGCGCACGCCAAAACGATCAGCCAGCCAGCCGCTGAGCGGAATGCAGGCAGCCACGGAAAGCACGTAGGCGACCACCACGCTGTGCATATTCAGCGGATCTTCATTCAGATGAGCAGCCATGGATGGAATTGCAGTGTTGACAATTGTGGTATCCAGCCCCTGCATGAAAAAGCCAATAGATACCAATAGAACCAGCAGTCGGAATTCGGGCTGTAAGGCTTGATGAGAGGGCGTGGCATTCATAGCATTGGAAAACTGAAATTTTTAAGCAGTTTAGCTGAAATTAATTGGCGATACTGTTGCAATATGCATTCATTCTTTATTGATCAGCGGAGATCTTTTCTGCTGTTTTCAATATGCTTAACTGCATCTGACGGTCAGCGCATTATGGTTGGCTGCGCAGCGCAAAGCGGGAAGATAAAATAAATATCTCCAAAGCTTTCCCGAAATGAAATATCATGGTCACAATTTTAGCGATGCCTCAATTTTAAGGCAGGGTGCCGTTTTTGACTCAGGTTTTGAAATGCTATGACAATTGAAATTTTAATGGTGATCGGCTTCTGTTTGGCCGCCTATTCAATCGTCGGCAATGATGTGCCGCAAACGCTTGGAACATTTATTTCATCCAATGCGCACAGGCCTTGGTGGCTGCTGTGGCTGTACGTCAGTTCAATTTTGGTCGCTGTGCTGCTGTATGGCTGGTTTGCCTCTGGCGTAGGCGATGCGTCTTATGGCCGATTGGAAACCATCCCCTTTCCGAAAGACGGTGTAACGTGGCTGTATGTAGTCCCGCCGATTCTGCTGATTATTTTGACCAAATACGGCATTCCTGTCAGTACCACGTTCTTGGTGCTGACAATCTTCTCGCCCAGCAGTTTGGGCTCTATGCTGACCAAATCGATGATGGGCTATGCGGTGGCGTTTATTGTCGCCATTATTGTCTACCGTTTTGTTATTAAGCAAATATCCGTACATTTCAGTAAAACCCGCGATCAAAAGCATTCTCATATTTGGGTCGGGCTGCAGTGGGTGTCTACCGCATTCTTGTGGAGCCAATGGCTGATTCAGGATTTGGCGAATATTTTCGTTTATGTGCCGCGTGCGGTGCCGCTGTGGTTCCTGCTTTTTGCGATTACCGTTTTTGTCGTGCTGCTGGGTGTTATTCTGTATCAGCGCGGCGGCGCCATTCAGAATATTATTGATACCAAAACGGGTGTAGCGGATATCCGTTCCGCCACGATTATTGACTTCATTTACGCCACTATTTTGCTGGTATTCAAAGAATGGAGCAATATTCCAATGAGCACCACATGGGTATTTTTAGGTTTGCTGGCGGGCCGGGAGTTTGCCATGGCGATGCATCTGCATGAAGTCAATAAATATAAAACCTCGCGCAATGTCAGCAAAGACGCCATGAAGCTGATGTTTGGCCTGGTGATCAGTATTTTCTTGGCGACAACGCTGCCGTGGTTCTACCATTTGGTGTCCGGTCAATAAGGATTAAGCCGAATCAGCATCTCCTTGCATAAGGGAACTGATTTTGGCACATAAAAAACGGGCATGATTGCCCGTTTTTTTATTGCTTAAACCACAAAATGTTTCGGAGAACCCAGATTGCTTAAAGCGCTGAAAATCTGCTGCGATGAATTGCAGACAATTAATTTGGCGCGGTGCTGCGGCGGCAAAAAGCCTTCTTGAACGGCATGATCCAGCTGTGCAATCAGCGCATCATAAAAACGGTTTACGTTGTATAGGATCATCGGTTTCTGATGCTGGTTCAATTGGCCCCAAGTGGCAATTTCCAGAATTTCTTCAAAGGTGCCCAAACCGCCCGGCAAGGCAATAAAAGCGCTGGCGCGTTCCGCCATCATGGCTTTGCGTTCATGCATGGTCTGAACAACGTGCAATTCTGTCAGGCTGTGGTGGGCAATCTCATAATCCAGCATGAATTCTGGAATCACACCGACAGCTTCGCCGCCATTTTGCACCACGGCATCCGCAACTTGCCCCATCAGCCCGATGCTGGCGCCGCCATACACCAGGCCAAAACCGCGGTCTGCAATGCCTTTGGCTAAGGCGACGGCTTTTTCTTGATAAATCGGATTGTTGCCTGAGCGGGAACCGCAATACAGGGCAATGAGCGGCTGTGTTGTTTGGGGAGAGGAAAGGTTAAATGGTTCTGTCATTTTTAATACGCTATTCATTTCGTTTTATTCACCTTAGCACTTTATTTTTTATGGCTCTAGCTTAGTCTGGAAATATGACAGAAAGATGCCGCATGAAGGCAGGGCAGCAAAATTTCACAATGCGGTGCGGCTGATGCTGTAAAAAAAGATGAAATTCTGTCCCAGCTTGCTATACTGAACCCTTGTTTTTCAACATATGAATCGTCATGGGCAGTGGTTGTTGTCGCTCCGCAAAAAAACATTTCTTAGAAATTAATCATATGGGTGCTGCAGCGCGCACCTTTTCAAATTCGAATATTCTAAACATCAGTACATGCCTGCATTCTGCTCAGGAGATGGACACATGATCTTTGAGTGGATGTCTGATCCTTCAGCCTGGGTCGGCCTGCTGACCCTTGTGGTGCTGGAAATTGTACTGGGTATTGATAACTTAGTTTTTATTGCGATTCTGGCGGAAAAATTGCCGCCCGAGCAGCGCAATACTGCCCGTATCGTCGGCCTGCTGCTGGCGCTGTGCATGCGCTTGGTGCTGCTGGCGTCTATCGCTTGGGTGATGACGCTGGTTGCGCCGCTGTTCCATGTTTTTGGCCATCCTTTTTCCGGACGCGATTTGATTCTGCTGTTCGGCGGGGTATTCCTGCTGTTTAAAGGCACCATGGAACTGCGTGAACGCCTCGAAAACAAGCCGATGCTGAAAGAAGAAAACCCAGTCCATGCAACATTCTGGATGGTGATTATTCAGATTGTCGTATTGGATGCAGTGTTTTCTTTGGACAGCGTCATCACTGCGGTCGGCATGGTGAAACATCTGCCCGTCATGATGATTGCCGTGGTGATTGCCGTCGGCATTATGCTGTGGGTTTCTAAACCGCTGATGAATTTCGTCAACCGTCATCCAACGGTGGTGATTCTGTGCCTGTGCTTCCTGATGATGATCGGTTTCTCCTTGCTGGTCGAAGGCTTCGGCTTCCATATTCCAAAAGGCTACTTGTATGCAGCCATTGGCTTCTCTGTGCTGATTGAATTCTTGAACCAGACCATGCGCCATAATCAGGAAAAAATGGTGACCACTACAGATTTGCGTTACCGTACGGCCTCTGCCGTGATGCGCATGCTGGGCGGCAAGAGCGGTTCAGAAATCAAAAATGATGAGCATGAAGATGTGCTGGCGACCCGCGCCTTTGCCGATGATGTCTTTGATGAAGACAACGGGGTCTATCACAGCGTGATGGTGCAAGGGGTGTTAGGCCTGTCTGAACGTCCGGTGAAATCGGTGATGACGCCGCGCCCAGAACTGGAATGGATTGATTTGGAAGAAGATGAAGCTTCCATCAAGCACCAGCTGCTGAGCATGACCCATTCACGCCTGATTGTTGCGCGCGGTGAACTGGACAATATTGCCGGCGTGGTGCTGACCCATAAAGTGATGAACGAATATATCGAAACCGGCGTGCTCAACTTTGAAAAGCATCTGCGTGAACCCGTGATTGTGCATGAAAATGCGCAGGTCTTGATGGTGATGGAACAGCTGCGTCAGGCGCCGCTGCAAATGGCGCTGGTGCTGAATGAGTACGGCTCAATTGAAGGGATCGCCACGCCTATCGATGTGCTGGAAGCCATTGCAGGGGAATTCCCGGATGAAGATGAGCTGGAAACAGCTGCTGCCAGTCTGGATGATGGCTCGCTGATTTTGGATGGATCAACAGATATCCGTCACGTGTCTTTATTGCTGAGCCGCGATTTGGTGGATGAGTCTGAGCAATATTCAACGCTGTCGGGCTATATCTTATTTCATTTGGGCCGCTTGCCGGAAAATGGCGAAAAACTTACTGCGGATGGCCACATTTTCGAAGTGGTCACAATGGAAGGCCATAAAATTGAGAAAGTCCATGTCACTGCAATTGCCCATAATTTGCATGATAAGTAAAGATAGATGCTGAATTCAGCCCATCTTCTATTAGAATAGCCTGCACTGCAGGCTATTTTTTTATTTGAGATGCACATGCCAGAGACATCATGCCCTTGCGGTCAGGGCGAATATGCCCAATGCTGCCAGCCGCTGCATACAGTACAGGCGAAAGCGCAAAGCGCTGAACAGCTGATGCGTTCCCGCTACAGCGCATTTGCCCGGCACGAAATTGACTATATTGTGCAAACCACTGCGCTGGGCCAGCAGCAGGCCTTAGATGTGCCGGCTATTGCAAATTGGAGCAAATCCAATCAATGGCTTCGGCTGGAGGTGGTGCAGGCGGATGAAAACCTGGATAAAACCCATGCGCAGGTGGAATTTAAAGCGCATTATCATGACGGCAAGCAGGCGCATGTGCATCATGAGGTGTCGCATTTTGTGAAGCAAAATGGCGCATGGTTTTTCTTAGATCCGACGACTGGCCTGCAAATCACCATGAAACAGCCTTGCATCTGCGGTTCAGGCAAAAAATTTAAACAATGCTGCGCGCAATACCTGTAGTTTTTTTCTGAAGATGCCTTAAAATAGCGCGCATCTTTTACCCTCAGTGGATGAAGGGCAATGTTACTCACCGTTATTTACATTATTGCAATTACGGCAGAAGCCATGACGGGGGCACTATCCGCTGGACGGCGCAGTATGGACTGGTTTGGCGTGACACTGATTGCCTGTGTCACTGCATTGGGCGGGGGGTCTGTCCGGGATGTTTTATTGGGGCACTATCCGCTGACTTGGGTCAAGCATCCTGAATATTTGGTGCTGACCTGCTGTGCCGCTCTGTTCACGATTATCATTGCCAAGTGGATGAAGCATTTGCATTCCATCTTCTTGCTTTTGGATGCTTTGGGCCTTATCGGCTTCACCATTATCGGCTGTCAAATTGCTTTGCAAATGGGACAGGGCTTTGTCGTTTCCGCGGTTGCGGGAGTGCTGACCGGCGTGTCTGGCGGTATTCTGCGGGATATTCTCTGCAACGATGTGCCCTTGGTGTTCCGCCGTGAGCTGTACGCTTCAATTTCTTTTGTCGCGGTCATCTTCTATTGGTTCTGTATCGATTTTGGACTGTCTTTGGAAATCACGGTTATTTCAACTTTGGTTTTTGGCTTTTCCTTGCGCTGCATTGCAATTTATTTTGGTTTGGAAATGCCGAAATTCATCTATAAAGATGATGATGATCAGTCTGCCTCTTCTAAAGACGTGTCTTGAATGGCCGCGTTTGACTTAGGACAGCGTAAAGCCTTACCGCATTAGGTTTGAGTATTTCATCATCCGGTTTAAACAGCTGCGCCGAAGCCTGCTTCGGCGCTTTTCACTTGCGTATTCTAATAAAAAAGCAAATCATAAAATCCTGTTGTGAAGGCAGCATGCATCCTTTCACCTCATCAGAGATCTTGTTATGGACTTAGTCTCACGGATACAGCGCTTGCCTATCGGCAAGTTTCACTACACATTGCTATGGGTCATTGGACTGGGCTGGATGTTTGATGCTATGGATACGGGGCTAATCTCCTTTATCTTGGCAAAAATGGCCGAAGACTGGGCGATGAGCCCGGCTGAAAAGGGCTGGGTCGTGTCGATTGGCTTTGTCGGCATGGCGATTGGCGCGGTCTTTTCAGGGGCGCTGGCAGACCGGGTCGGGCGTAAGACGGTCTTTGCATCCACATTGGTCATTTACAGCTTTGCAACAGCGGCCTGCGCATTTGCGCCAGATTTAACTTGGCTGCTGGTGTGCCGCTTTATTGTCGGTTTAGGTTTGGGCGGCCAATTGCCTGTCGCTGTGACTTTGGTGAGTGAATACATTCCAGCCCATGTACGCGGCCGCTTCATTGTTTTGCTGGAAAGTTTTTGGGGGCTGGGCTGGCTGTGCGCCGCGCTGATTTCGTATTTTGTCATTCCGCACTATAACTGGCATGCTGCGTTTCTCGTGGGCGGGCTGCCTGCACTGTATGCCATTGTGATCTGGAAGATGGTGCCGGAATCTATTCCGTATTTGATCAACCGCGGCCGTCTAGAAGAAGCGCATGCTTTGGTGAAAAAAATTGAAGCCAAATGCGGTGTGGAAGTGATGGAAATTTTTGAAGTTAAGCCGGTGGCGGAACAGCAAAACACCTCATTCAAGCAGCTGTGGTCAGGCATTTTTGCGCGCCGGACGCTGATGCTGTGGCTGATTTGGTTCGGTATTGTGTATTCGTATTACGGTATTTTCACTTGGCTGCCGAGCCTGCTGGTCAAACAGGGCTATACCATTGTGCAGTCTTTTGAATATGTTCTGGTGATGATTCTGGCGCAGCTGCCGGGCTATATTGCCGCGGCATGGCTGGTCGAAAAGCTGGGGCGTAAGGCGACACTGGCAGGGTTCATCGGCTGCTGCGCGGTCTCTGCTTATTTCTTTGGCCAGTCTGAAACAGTCACCATGATTGTGGTCTGGGGCTGCCTGATGTCTTTCTTTAATTTAGGCGCATGGGGCGTGCTGTATACGTATACCCCTGAACAGTATCCAGCCAATATCCGCGCTTTCGGCTCTGGCTGGGCAGCGGCCATCGGGCGCATGGGCGGTATTGTGGCGCCATTGGCCGTGACGCATATGATGGTCATGAGCAATGGCTTCAGCTATGTATTCAGCATGTTTACCGCGGTGCTGCTGGCAGTGGCTTTTGTGATTGTGGTTTTAGGCGAAGAAACCAAAGGCAAAACTTTAGAATCTATGGGCCTATAGCCGCCGCTGTGAAATTCCGTCAATAAAAAGCGCAGCCCGTATATACCGGGCTGCGCTTTTTAGTTTGGAATGCGTTAAGGGCCGCAGTAACCGCAATCCTGCGGCTATTTGAAAATAATCAGTTGCTCATTTTCTAAAAAATGGATAATTTTACGGCATCAGATCGATCATAAGACACGATTTGTCGCTGTGTTGAAGAACATGCCCTTGTGTATGCAGCAGCCGCGACATAGCATAAGAACCCAGATACAAAAATGAATTAATTAGGATTACAGGTTGTTATGACAAGCCTTGCGCATCATGCGACAGAAAACCGTTCCGTAGCGGAATTTACCGAACAAGCCTACCTCAATTACGCCATGTACGTGATTATGGACCGTGCATTGCCGCATATCAGTGACGGTTTAAAGCCTGTACAGCGACGTATCGTTTATGCGATGAGTGAATTGGGCCTCAAGCCCAGCGGAAAACCGAAAAAATCGGCGCGTACCGTGGGCGATGTTTTAGGTAAATACCATCCGCATGGCGACTCTGCCTGCTATGAAGCCATGGTGCTGATGGCGCAGCCGTTCAGCTACCGTTATCCATTTATTGAAGGGCAGGGCAACTGGGGTTCACCGGATGATCCTAAATCCTTCGCCGCTATGCGCTATACCGAAGCTAAGCTCTCGCCTTACAGCGACTTGCTGCTGTCTGAACTTGGACAGGGCACCTGTGACTGGCAGGACAACTTTGACGGTTCCATGAAAGAGCCGGTAAGCTTGCCTGCGCGTGTGCCGAACATTCTTTTAAACGGCACTACCGGCATTGCTGTCGGGATGGCGACGGACATTCCGCCGCATAATCTGCGTGAAGTGGTCAAAGGCACCATTGCGCTGATCCGCAATCCGAACTTAAGCGATGAAAAAGTTGCTGAATATATTCCGGGTCCAGATACGCCGACCAAAGCGGAAATTATTACCGCGCCGGATGAATTGCTGAAAATTCAAACGACAGGCCGCGGCAGCTACCGTACCCGCGCTGTGTACACGATTGAAAAAAATGAGATCGTGATTACCGAATTGCCTTATCAGGTGTCGGGTTCAAAAATCATTACCCAGATTGCAGATCAGATGCAGGCGAAAAAACTGCCGCTGGTGAGCGATTTGCGCGATGAATCCGATCATCAAAATCCGACCCGCTTAGTGATTGTCTTGCGCTCAAACCGTATTGATGCGGAATCAGTGATGAGCCATTTGTTTGCGACGACTGATCTTGAGTCAAGTTACCGCGTCAACATGAATATGATTGGCGCTGACGGGCGGCCGCAGGTGAAATCGATCCGCCGCATTTTACTGGAATGGATCGAAATCCGTAAAAATACGGTAACGCGCCGTCTGCAGTATCATCTGAATAAAATTGAAAAGCGCCTGCATATTTTAGGCGGGCTGATTATTGCTTACCTGAACATTGACGAAGTTATCCGCATCATCCGTGAAGAAGATCAGCCGAAACCTGTACTGATGGAGCATTTCGGGATTGACGAAATTCAGGCTGAAGCCATTTTAGAGCTCAAATTGCGCCACTTGGCGAAGCTTGAAGAAATGGAAATGCGCCGTGAACAGGAAGAGTTGGAAGCCAAAGCGGCAATTATCCGTGAGCAGCTGGCCAATCCTGAATCATTGAAAAACCTGATTATCAATGAGCTGAAAGAAGACGCCAAAAAATTTGGCGATGACCGCCGTGCGCCAATTGTGCGCCGGGAAGATGCGCAGACTATTAATGAGCAAGACATGCTTCCGGCAGATCCAGTGACTGTGGTGCTGTCAGAAGCGGGCTGGATCCGTTCTGCCAAAGGGCATGAAGTGGATGCCGAAAACCTGAATTTCCGTGCGGGTGACCAGTACCTGAGCCATGCGCAGGGCAAATCCAATCAGCGGGTGTATGTGCTGGATGAGAGTGGCCGCAGTTATGCGCTTGGCATCAATACGCTGCCTTCAGCGCGCGGATTGGGCGAACCTTTAAGTTCTAAGCTTGCTCCGGCAAGCGGGATCGGCTTCCAGCAGATTCTGATTGCAGAAGATGAGGCTGAACTGTTGGCGGTCAGCACCAAAGGCTACGGCTTTAAAACGCAGGCCAAGCAGCTGGACACCAATGCCAAAGCCGGCAAGGCTTTCTTGAGTTTGTCTGACGATGCGCAGCCGATGAATCTGCAGATGATTGAACAGGCCACACATCTTGCACTGCTCAGTTCAGCCGGCCGCCTGCTGATTGTAGATTTGGCGGAATTGCCGAGCTTGAATAAAGGTAAAGGTAATAAATTGATACAACTTGAAGCTAAAGATCAGGTCGTATCCATGATAGCTTTAACTTTAGATGAAATAATTCAAGTGGTTGCGGGTCAGCAGCAATTAAAATTAAAAGGTGATGATCTGCACAAATACATTGGCAAGCGGGCTTCGAAAGGAGTGGTGCTGCCGCGTGGATATCAAAAAGCAAATAGACTGTTCATTCAAAGATAATACTAGCATCCATGGATCGAAATACGTTATATATGCAAAGTATTCGTGAAATGGATGCAATATTAGGCTCACACAAGTTAAATAATGAGCGGCTTAATATTGAGAAAAACAGTTGAATTATTAAGGATTACAGACAGGAGAATCGGGCATTATGGAAAAAATTTGGTTTGCAGAATACCAAAAGACGGGTATTCCAGAAACTGTAGAATTACCGCCGGAAAATACATCATTAAACGATATTTTTGAACGTAATTTTCAGAAATTCGGCTCGCGTGATGCCTTTATTTTTATGGATAAAGTCCTGACATTCAGCGAGCTGGATGAGGCAAGCCGTAAATTTGCAACGTATTTGCAAAGCTTAGGCCTAGCAAAAGGTTCGCGTGTTGCTGTCATGATGCCGAATGTTCTGCAGTATCCTGTTGTGGCTTTAGGGGTGTTCCGCGCAGGTTTGGTGCTGGTTAACGTGAATCCGCTGTATACCTCGCGTGAACTGGAGCATCAATTGAATGACTCAGGCGCGGAAGTGCTGGTCATTGTAGAAAATTTTGCATCTGTCTATCAGGCAATTTTGGGTAAAACACCAGTGAAGCATGTGGTTGTGGCTTCTGTGGGTGACATGCTTGGCGCATTGAAGGGCACATTGGTCAATTTTGTATTGCGTTCTGTCCGCAAGCAGATTCCAGCGTGGGATATTCCGGGCCATATCCGCTTTAATGCGGCCATGTCTAAAGTCAGCGCCAGTAATTACAAGCGTCCAAATTTAACGCTAAGCGATACCGCTGTGCTCCAGTATACCGGCGGCACGACAGGTGTTTCTAAAGGCGCAGAATTAACTCACCGCAACTTGGTTTCAAACATGCTGCAGTGTGACGGTATTTTCCAAAGCAAGTTCGGCCAGCAAGACGGCCAGCCAGATGACCGCATTTTCTGCGCATTGCCGCTGTACCATATTTTTGCATTCATGGTTTGCGCGCTGTACGGCATGTACAAAGGTCAGGCTAACGTATTGATTCCAAACCCGCGCGATCTGCCTGCTGTCATTAAAGAATTGCGCAAATACCAGCCGACTTTCTTCCCTGCGGTGAATACACTGTTCAATGCTTTAGTGAACAACGAAGAATTCAAGCAGCTGGATCACAGCAAAATGAAGATGGCGATGGGCGGCGGCATGGCTGTGCTTCCATCGACAGCTGAAGCTTGGAAAAAAGTGACAGGCACCAATATCATTGAAGGTTACGGCTTGTCAGAAACATCGCCGGTAGCGACCGCAAATCCGCCTGCTTCTATGGAGTTCAGCGGCACCATCGGTATTCCATTGCCATTAACTGAAGTTGCTATTTTAGATGATGACGGCAATGAAGTGGCGCTGGGTGAACAGGGTGAAATTTCAATCCGCGGCCCGCAAGTAATGAAAGGCTATTGGAACCGCCCGGACGAAACTGAAAAAGTGATGACTCACGGTTTCTTCCGTACCGGTGATATCGGTGTGATGGATCCGCGAGGCTATGTGAAAATTGTTGACCGTAAAAAAGACATGATTCTGGTGTCTGGCTTCAATGTATATCCTTCTGAAATTGAAGAAGTTGTTTCACAGCATCCAAAAGTGCTTGAAGTAGCTGCAATTGGCGTGCCGGATGAGAAATCAGGTGAGGTGCCGAAGCTATTCGTTGTGAAAAAAGATCCGTCTTTAACAACAGAAGAAGTTTTAGCTTTCGCGAAAGAAAATTTAACCGGCTATAAACGTCCGCGTTATGTTGAATTTATGGATGAATTGCCGAAATCCAACGTCGGTAAAATTCTGCGTAAAGATTTGCGTAAAACAGCATAATCCAGATCATAAAAAAAGCGCCAAATGGCGCTTTTTTTATGATCTGGATTTTTATTTTTTCATCAGCCAGCGGTCAAAGTAACGGCGCCCTACACCAAAAATACCCAGAAAGATAAACATGGCGCCAAATTGCAGGCTGAATTGGCTTTGTTTAAATGTCCCGTGGCTGAGCACATTGTCAATTATGCAATAAACTAAAATAGCGATGACCCAGTGCCATAACGGCCATTGCTTGATGGCCACTGCATAAAACGCCACCCACAGCACGGCAAAGGTAAAGACCGTAGACCAGATATTCATGTTGGCGCAGATGACAGTAAGCAGGAATGCTGTAACCGGAATCACGATCTTTAAAACGCGGTCAACCTGCCGCTGATTCTGGCGCTGCTGTTCCAGGACATCGAACATCTCTTTTTGATCTGGACTGGCCATATTCACCCTATATACATAATTAAATAAAACACCCTATTTAACAAAATTTATTCAGGAATTGCCATGCTATCATGGCGCTTATAAATCCATTAAGAGAAAAAACACATGCAAAGCATAAGTGGGATCATCTATCTCATTTTAGCCGCTTGCTTATTGCCTTATGTTTTTACCTTTATTGCAAAAAAGGCATCAGGCTTTACGGCAAAAGATAACCAAAACCCCAGAGAATTTTTAGCCAATGCCACTGGGCTGGCCCGCCGCGCAAATGCAGTACAGCAAAACAGCTTTGAAAGCCTGCCGCTGTTTATTGGCGCTGTGCTGATGGCGGAATATATGGTGATTCCGCAAACATTTATCATGACTTTAGGCATCGCCTATATTGTGCTGCGCATTATTTACGGCATCTGCTATTTGGTCAATTGGGCGACTTTGCGCTCGATAGTCTGGACCTTGTCTATGCTGTGCTCAGTTTGTCTGCTGCTGCTGATTATTAGAATTGTTTAGGCCAGCACAGCAATTCGACGAAAATTTTGATGCCGAATTGCAAAATCAAAAAAAAATATCAAAAACCCGCTATAATTATGCCGGTTTAAAAAGATTTAACTAGTTAAAGAGCAATGCTATGAGCTACAGCAATATCCCAGCGGGTAAAGATGCGCCGAATGACATCTATGTCATTATTGAAATTCCTGCAAATGCAGCGCCAATCAAATACGAAATCGACAAAGATTCTGACGCATTATTTGTAGACCGTTTTATGGGTACAGCAATGTTCTACCCAGCAAACTACGGCTATGTGCCAAACACTTTATCTTTGGACGGTGATCCGCTGGACGTTTTGGTGGTGACACCGCACCCAGTAGAGCCGGGCTCAGTCATCCGCTGCCGTCCAGTCGGCAAACTAAACATGGAAGATGACGGCGGTGTTGATGCGAAATTAGTTGCAGTGCCGCACGACAAACTAACACCAATTTACAAAGATATTCAAGAATATACAGATCTTCCACCATTGTTGATCAGCCAAATTGAACACTTCTTCCAGCACTATAAAGACTTAGAGCCAGGCAAATGGGTTAAGTTAAGCGGCTGGGAAGGCTCTGAAGTGGCTAAGCAAGAAGTTCTAAGCTCTATCGAAGCATATAAAGAAGCAAATAAATAATTGCTTTGAATAAGGGGATGTATCCAGTCCCATAAAAAAAACCTGCACATTGTGCAGGTTTTTTTTATTTCAGATAGGCTGTGAATTAGAACAATTTCACAGGGATATCTAAGAAAATACGCCATTCATTGGTATCTGGCATATAGTAGTCATTGGCATAAGCATCATCGTTACGGTAATGCGAATAACGCAGGCGCAAGCTGGCATCTTTAGCGAAACCGCTTTGCATTGTGTATTTCACTTGGTTGAAAATTTCACTTTCTTTGGCATTGCCTGTAGTTTTGGTATCAATATCCCAGCCGTATACATACGCAGCAGTCCAGTTCAAGCCTGGAACACCATAACCAGTAAAATCAAGGTTGTATTGAATTTGTGCAGATTTTTCGCCGCGGCCATTAAAGTCAGACAGGTATGAGTTTGGCAGGTAAATACTTTGGAAGCCATCCGCATTTTCACCGTAAGCATATCCTGAATTGCCTGTGCTTTGCTGATAAGCCAGCATTACAGCATGAGGACCTTGGCTGTAAGTACCTGAAAGCGCCCAAATATTGTTGCTGCGGTCTGCAGAATTACTATCTAATTTTGAAGACGAAACGCTAGTACCTTCATCCCATTCAGTATGGTAACCACTGAAATCATAAGTAAGGGAAGCTTGGTTAGCTAATGCTTGCTTGTAGTTAGCATTTACATAATGGCGTTCCAGCGCGTTTTTGCTGTCGATACCATAGTAAGATGCATTTAAAGCATCATTAAATTTGTATTTTGCACCCCAAACTACTGCGCTGTCCAAATGGTTGCCGTCAGTATTGATTTGTTCAGACATTTGGTTTTTAGTGAATTTACCGGCAGTTAATTCTAAACCTTTAATTTCGCGGCTAGTGGCTAATACACCTTCGAAATATTCAGGAACCATACGGCCCGTGTTGCTGGCAAGTACAGGCAAGTCCAGTACTTGCGTACCGTAACGCACTTCAGTATTTGAAATTCGTGCTTTTACATTGGCGCCGCCGCGAGCCCAGTGGTCATAGGTATCTCCGGCTTGTTTTGTTAATTCGCCTTTATCGTTGTAGTCAGTTTCACGCGGGATCATATTATTGCCGGCATGCTTATTGTCGCTCAGCTTGAAAGATGCGTCGCCTACTGCACCTACACCAAAACCAACTACACCTTTGGTATAGCCAGACTCTAAGTTGAAAATCGCTGATTGTGCTGAAGAACGGTTATTGGCAGCGCCATTTTTTTTATCACGGTCTATGAATCCAGTACGAAACAGTACAGAACCTTCTGCATCATCTATAAAGCCTTTAGATTCGCTTTGTTCGCTTGCAAATGCAGTTGAGATTAAAGCCGCGTTTACAAGTAGCGTCAGTGTTAGCTGTTTCGATTTGAGCATTGGGAGAGAGCCTCATGCATAAATATATAGTTAAAGAGTTGATAGATTGTATAAGGATTTATTAAAAAAAGATCATTTTTATTAAGTTTATTCCACTAAAGTTATGCATATTCCAGATAAAGAGAATGAGAAATTCTGCTATAAAAAATGCTGATTTTTATTATCTATTTTTTAATTTTAAGTAAAAACAAAAAGATAAATTTTCCGAAAAATATTCGGCGGTTTTGTTCCGGTTGGAAAGCGTTGCGCATGACTGAATAGTTCTGTTTTATCTGGTGAATGATTCTCCTGAATAAGCAAGGCCTGTACTTTTAATAGGCGGCATGATTTTTACTGCGCATAAGGCGGAGGCAAAGTATTGAAGCGTATTTTAATATTCACTATTTTCGCTCAATGCTGTGCAAGCATTTTGACCGTGGCTTAAATGTATAAAATTGAATTTTTGGTCAAATAACGGCTGTTTTTGAATTGATTGTTTTTAGTTTTGATGATGAATGAATAATTGTTTAAAAATTATCATGATTAGTCATAATTCAGAAAGGAATGCTGCGCTGAAGAACAAAGCATTTCTCGATCTGATTTGTTTTCGGGTAAAAGCTTATTATTAAGTTAAAAGTTATTGAAAATACAGAAGAAAACATCATGAAATTTAACCATTGATTATAAAAAAGCATTAAACTCCCTTCCCGGAAATTATCACCGCTTTATTAATAGCACATTCTGCTGAGGGGACGAGCATGTCAAATTTTTCTCAAAAGGCGGCTGCGGCTGTATTTTTGGCTTTGGGCTCACTGCCTGCAATGGCTGATGAAGTAAAGGCGCCTGCAAGCGGCACGCTGACAGGCAGTGCATCCATCCTAAGCAAATACATTTACCGCGGCGGTGTGGAAAATGACGATGCCGCTTTACAAGCTGGTTTGGAATACGCGCATAACAGCGGCGCCTTTGCCGGCTATTGGGGTTCGACTCTAGATTATGATTCGACTGATGACAGCAAAGACTCAGGCTTTGAACATGATTTTTATATCGGCTATGGCCATGCACTGAATGACGACTGGAGTTATAAAACTCAGCTGACAGCTTATGTCTATCAAAACGGCGGGAAAGTCTACAGTGAGGATGGCAATGAAAAGCGCCGTACGACGGGTGTAGAGCTGCTGAACAATTTGGATTATAAAAACTTAAGTTTGGGGCTGGGCATCATGCTGGCCGATGTCAATTACAGCAATGCCGGTGATATCTATTTAAGCGCGGCATATGAACAGGCATTGCCGCAGAATTTTGCCTTAAGAACTTCAATTGGCGGCTATATTTACAATAACCGCCGTGATGACGCGATTGTGGACACGGCAAAAAGCGCTGTATTTTCAGAAGCGCGCTTGGGTTTGGCGAAGCCATTAGGCAAGACCGGTGCAGAAGTGGTGGTGGAATATGTATGGGGCGGCCAGGACCGGATGGGCGAATCTTTAGATGATCACACCTTAATTGGATTGAATTACGCTTTTTAAGCGCAATGCATGAACTAGGCTCCGACTGTTTCAAAGTGCATGAATATCTGTTTATGCACTTTTTTTATGCACTTTTATATTTCTTGCTTAAAAAATGTACTCAAAATGATGCGTTATTTATAAATAGTTACAAGTTGCAGATTCAGCAGACATTTATGGTCCGCAAGTGGCGGGCATTCGGTTGTACAGCGCGTGAGAATTTGTCCAAATGAGCTTTTATTGTTTTAATTAATATATAAAACAATATCCTATATTCATAAATAAGGTTTTTCAGAAACATCGATTCAGTTTTTATGACGTACTTTTTCTAAGTTGGCATAGTGTTTGCTAATTCCTAGTGAGTTTAAAAAAATCTGCTGGGGATTCCACAATGTTAAAAAAATTATTTGCTGTGACTGCATTAACTGCCGCTTCCGGTGCTGTGTTCGCAGAAGATGCGCCTGCGCTGCCATTTGGCTTGTCATTCGGCGGCAGCGCTGCGGTAACCACGGATTACCGTTTCCGCGGCATGACGCAAACTGAAACTGATCCAGCAGTGCAGGCCGGTTTTACGCTGTCGCATAATTCAGGCGTATATTTCGGCTTATGGGGTTCTAATGTGAACTTCGGTTCAGGCACGCCAAGCTTAGAATTAGATCCGTCAATTGGCTATGCAACCACACTGGAAGGTTTCAGCAGCAAGCCTGTACTGGATGTCGGTGTGGTTTACTATAATTACCCAAGTGCAAGCGACCTTAATTGGGCTGAACTGTACGGTAAATTGACTTTTGCAGATGTGCTGGCGTCGGGTGACAGCCTGCTGACCAATATCAACTATACCAATGATTATGTGGCTGCGGATACCAGCAGCTGGAATGTCAACGCGGCTTATTCTATTCCATTCGGCGCTTCAGGCTTTGGCGGTGTTGCAGGTTTAGGCTACACAGTTGTAAATGACGAAGATAAATATTCATTTAATGGTGATGATAACTATATTGATTGGAAAGTGGGCGTGACCTACGGCTTTAAATCGCTTGAAGGCGCATCAGCGGAATTGGCAGCTGTGGGCACCAATATTGATACCGACGGCATGACGGATGCGCAAAGCCGCGGGGTCGAAACAGGTGCAGTATTTACACTCACCAAGACATTCTAATTACTCATTTATTTTAAAAGCCCTTGGCGCATTTGCGCCAAGGGCTTTTTTGTACGTATAGCTTTAACCGCGCTCAGTTTGGTTAATTTAAGGCATTTGCCCTCGATAGGACAGCGCTTCGGAAAGATGCTGAGTCTGAATGCTTTCGGACTGCGCCAAATCGGCGATTGTTCTGGCTACACGCAATACGCGGTGGTAGGCGCGGGCAGATAGATTCAAGCGCTGCTGCGCCAGATTCATCATGTTTTGAGCGCTGCTGTCTAAAATGGCGTGTTGTTCCAGCTGTTTCGGGCTGAGCGCCATATTGGCAAAATTCTGCCGATTGATCTGCAGCTGATAGGCATTGAACACCCGTTCACGCACTTGAGCAGAGGATTCTGCAGACTGTGTATTCTGCAGTTCATGGGCCTGCAGCGGTGGAACATCAATATGCAGGTCAATGCGGTCCAGCAGCGGGCCGGAGATCCGGTTTTGATAGCGCTTGATGGCATCGGGGGAGCATTGGCAGCGTGCATCCTGATTGAATGCATAGCCGCAAGGACAGGGATTCATGGCCGCAATCAGCTGAAAATTGGCCGGAAAGGTAATTTGCCGCGAGGCGCGTGAAATAATAATTTCTCTGGATTCTAAAGGCTGGCGCAGCACTTCAAGCACCTTCCTGTCAAACTCAGGCAGCTCATCTAGAAACAGCACGCCCAAATGCGCCAGTGTAATTTCGCCGGGCTTGGGATTGGAACCGCCGCCCACCAGCGCGATAGCAGACGCGGTATGATGCGGCGCGCGGAATGGCCGATGCCCGAATTCATGCTTTGCGCTGGCAATGGAATAAATGCTGGCGACTTCTAAATTTTCCTGCATATTCAATGGCGGTAAAATGCTGGATAAGCGTGAAGCCAGCAAAGTCTTGCCTGTGCCCGGAGGCCCGCGGAACAGCAGAGAATGCCCTCCGGCAGCGGCAATTTCCAGTGCCCGGCGCGGGCGGAGCTGACCTTTGACATCAGCCAGATCAAATTTATAGCTGGAAATTGCAGTGCGGCCATCCCCAGCATATTGAGGCAGCGGGGCAGTTTTACTGAGATGGTCACAGACTTCTTTTAAGTACTGCGCCGCAAAGACTTTAAAGTCAGGCAGTTGAGACGCTTCCTGCGCATTTTTCTCAGGTAAAACCAGCTGATGCTGTGCCTGCTGGCAGGCAATTGCAATGCTTAATGTGCCGGTCGTCGGACGCAAATGGCCGTCTAAAGCCAATTCGCCAATAAATTCCAAATGTTCAGCGGCATTTTCAGGCAATTGCCCAGAGGCAATCAATATGCCCAAAGCAATAGCGAGGTCTAAGCGTGAACCGTCTTTGGGCAAATCCGCCGGGGCTAAATTGATGGTCAGGCGTTTGGTTGGAAATTGAAATCCGCTATTGATGATGGCCGACCTGACCCGGTCCTTGCTTTCCCGAACAGCCGCTTCGGCCAGTCCGACAATCGTTAACGAAGGCAGGCCTTGGCTGACATGCACTTCAACTTCAATTAAAGGGGCATGCAGGCCCAATAGCCCGCGGGTATAAATTTTGGCAAAAGACATATTATTGTTCCATTATAGTGCATTTTTTTTAATCATTATGCGTCTTATGCTGCACTAAAAAAGTGCTTATTTTTTGTTCTGTATTTTTGATTCCAGCATTTCAACTTGCTTGAGCAGCTCATTTAAACGCAAGTTTGCATTATTCAGCGCGGTACGCTGGCGTTCTATTTCATCTTTGGACACTAAATCCATCTTGCTGACTGTTTCGTTCAGCAATGCGCGTACATTCTGTTCCAAATCTTTTTTAGGCTGATCGATCTGTTCCAAAATGGCCTGCAGCAATGTTTCAATCATTTTTATCTCCGTCTGATGCAGATGAGCGGCCAGTTTAGCATTGCCTGAATGCAGACTATAGTATTTGAAGCAAAAATATACGGGGTTCTGAACGGTAATCTCGTAATTCTTATGATAAATATGTCTAATTTTCGCGTCTAAAACCGCAACAAGCCATTAAAATAGGTTATAAATAAATCTCATGCTGGAAGTGTCTATTTCCCCGACCTTGGAGCTTTTGGCATGAAAATTGAACATAAAACCTTACTGGTGAAAGAAGCCGAAGGAAAACACACATGAAGCTCGTAACTGCAATTGTAAAACCCTTTAAATTGGATGATGTGCGTGAAGCACTGTCTGAAATTGGTGTTCAAGGGATCACTGTCACAGAAGTCAAAGGTTTTGGCCGTCAAAAAGGCCATACCGAACTATACCGCGGTGCGGAATATGTTGTTGATTTCTTGCCTAAAGTAAAAATTGAAATCGCAATCAGCGATGAAATGGTTGAATCGGTTATTGAATCAATTACCCGTGTTGCAAGCACAGGAAAAATTGGTGACGGAAAAATATTTGTGACTAATTTAGAGCAAGTCATCCGTATTCGTACTGGTGAAACAGGTGCTGATGCAGTCTAAAGATTGGCACGAAGTTTGCTGAGTACCTTATAACTCACAAAATAGGTCGGGGGATACGAATGAAAAAAATGCTACTCGCGCTTAGTTTATCTGGCGCACTCTTAGGCGGTTCTGTTGCGTGGGCTGAAGAGGCCGTAACAGCGCCTGCTTCCTCAGAAATTACTTCAGCTGCGGTATCGGATACTGTTGCTGAAAATTCTGCCGCGCCAGTTGCAGCGGCAGAAGCGGCGCCTGCTCCTGCAGAAGAAGAACCAAAATTGGATACTGGCGATACCGCATGGATTTTAGTTTCAACAGCGTTGGTGCTGTTAATGACGATTCCAGGCTTGGCGCTGTTTTACGGCGGCATGGTCCGTAAGAAAAACGTCCTCAGCACAATGGCGCACAGCTTTGTAGCGGCGGCGATTGTCAGCATCACTTGGGTTGTGATTGGCTATACGCTGGCGTTTGGTTCCGGCAACGCCTTTGTCGGCGGGCTGGACAAACTGATGCTGTCGGGCATTACAACAGATGCGCTGACAGGCACAATTCCTGAAATTCTCTTTGTCATTTTCCAAATGACCTTTGCCATCATTACGGTTGCCATCATTACCGGTTCTATTGCAGAACGGATGAAATTTGGCGCTTTTGTGGCCTTCATTACAGTTTGGTCAGTGGTTGTCTATGCACCGATCACGCACTGGGTATGGGGCGGCGGCTGGTTAGGCAATGACGGTGCGCTGGACTTTGCCGGCGGTACTGTGGTTCATATCAACTCGGGTGTGGCTGGCTTGGTGGCTGCCTATATGCTGGGCAAGCGTATGGGCTTGGGCCGTGAATCAATGGCTCCGCATAATTTGGCGCTTACTGTAATCGGCGCAAGCTTGGTGTGGGTCGGCTGGTTCGGGTTCAACGGCGGTTCCGCTTTGGGGGCAAACGGTTCTGCTGGCTATGCGCTGGTCGTTACTCAAGTGGCTGCTGCTGCTGCTGCTGTAGCATGGCTGATTACTGAAAAAGTAGTTCGCGGCAAATCTTCAGTTTTAGGTGGCGCATCTGGCGCAGTAGCGGGTTTGGTCGTCATTACTCCTGCTGCCGGTTTTGTAACGGTTGGCGGCGCGATGGCGATGGGCCTTATTGGCGGTGTGGTCTGTTTCTGGGGCATTACTGCGCTGAAACGCGCATTGAAAGCCGATGACTCTTTAGACGCGTTTGGTCTGCATGGCGTTGGCGGTATTGTGGGCGCGATCTTAACTGCATTCTTTGCCAGCCCGTTCATTATGGGCGACAAAGCGCCAACAGATGTAATGCATCAATTATGGGTGCAAGTCGAAGGCGTGCTGGCCACGATTGCTTACTCTGCAGTGCTGACATTCATTATTTTGAAAGTCATTGATCTGGTGATTGGCATCCGTGTTGAATCTGACGATGAACGCATGGGCCTAGACTTGAGCCAGCACGGCGAGCGTGTAGAATAATAATTCAGTACAGTAATTTATAAAATATCAATATATTGTGTAAAACAGCCCGAAAGGGCTGTTTTTTTTCCATATGTTGCGTAATGCTCTACAAAACTCTTAATTTTTGCTACACTCTAAAACCTTCTTGATTTGTTCAATTAAACCGCTATGCATTGTCCATTTTGCAACGCTGCTGACAGTAAAGTAATCGATTCGCGTTTGGCGGCTGAAGGCTGTCAAATCCGCCGTCGCCGTGAATGCGTTTGCTGCGGCGAGCGGTTTACCACTTTTGAAAGCTACGAAGTCGTGATGCCCCGTGTCATCAAGTCGGATGGAAAAAGTGAACCTTTTGACGAAGCGAAATTGCGCCGTTCATTGATGCATGCGCTGCAGAAGCGTCCAGTCACTCAAGAACAGATTGAAACGGTGCTGAGCGATATCCAATTGCAGATCCGCCGTTTAGGGGAGCGCGATGTGCGCTCGCTGACCATTGGCGAGATTGTCATGCAGTCGCTGTTTGCACTGGACCATGTGGCTTATGTGCGTTTCGCTTCGGTGTATCAGGACTTTCAGGATGTTGAAGCATTCCGCCGTCAAATTGAACAAATGCAGCATCGTGGTCAATAAGCGCATTCAAATGGAAAATGAGCATGTCTGAAATCAAGTCTGATCAGGACTGGATGCAATTTGCAATTGCTGAAGCCGCCGCAGCCATTTACCGGACACGGCCCAATCCTGCCGTGGGCTGTGTTATTGTCAAAAATAATCAAATTGTGGGGCGCGGCGCAACTGCGCCAGTCGGCGGTCCGCATGCTGAAGTTTTTGCGCTGCAGCAAGCCGGTGAACAGGCGCGGGGCGCAACAGCCTATGTAACTTTAGAGCCGTGCGCGCACTATGGGCGGACTCCGCCCTGCGCTAAAGGTCTGGTCGAAGCAGGCATTGCGCGGGTCGTGATAGCCTGTTCAGATCCTAATCCTTTGGTTGCTGGAAAAGGCGTGCAAATTTTAAAAGATGCCGGCATTGATGTGCTGCAGGGCGTGTGCGAAATACCGGCCGCTGCGCAAAATAAAGGATTCTTAAAAGCGATTGCTACAGGTGCGCCTTATGTCCGCTTGAAAATTGCCTCAAGCTTGGATGGCCGAACGGCCATGGCCTCGGGTGAATCGAAGTGGATTACAGGCTCTGAGGCGCGTTTGGACGTACAGCATTGGCGCGCTATTTCAGGCGCGGTAATTACCGGGATTGAAACTGTGCTGGCGGATGATTGCCAACTCAATGTGCGCCAGCTGAAGAATATTGAAAACTTGAATGGCATTGTGCAGCCCAAGCGGGTGATCTTAGACCGTCAGGGGCGGCTGCCGTTAAGCGCTAAAATACTGGCGCACGCTGAAACGGTCATGGTGATGGGGCCATTTCGTCAGGAATTGGCTGATTTAGGCGTCACTCAATTAGATGTACAGCCTTTAAAAATATTGCTGCAGACCCTATCTCAGCAGTATCAGATATATGATGTGCTGGTGGAAGCCGGAGTGACACTCTCGACTGCTTTTTTGCAGGGGAATTTAGTTGATGAATTGATCAGCTATATTGCGCCGTCGTTTTTAGGCCGTTCAGCACGCGCGATGTTCAATGCGGAATTTGACCGCATGGCAGAGCAGCTTCGCTTTAAGCTGATAGATGTTGCCCAAGTGGGCAGCGATGTGCGCTTAAGGCTCATTCCTTCACAAGAGACACTATGAATTCAGAGTCTACGGTTTATCACAAACGCCGTCACGCGGCCCGCACTACCGATGAATATCTTTTCCATCAGCTGGTGCCTTATTTAGGCAACAAGCGCCGTTTGCTGCATCTGATTTTAGAAGCGCTGGAAAGTACGGGCACACTGAAACGTGAAGATGGCCGAGCGCCGATATTTGCTGACTTTTTTGCCGGTTCTGGCGTGGTGTCACGGCTGGCCCGCCAAAATGGCTACCGTGTCATTGCCAATGACTGGGAGCCCTACAGCCATGCGCTGAACAGCGCCATATTGTCCTGTGTTGAAGCGCCGGCATTTAAAGAGCTGGGCGGCTATCAAAAGGCCATAGACTATTTGAACCGGCTGCCTGAAGTCAAAGGCTGGGTGACGCATAATTTATGCCCGCGCAATGACGAAATTTATGATCCGGCGCGTGACCGTTTATTCTTTAAGCGCCGCAACGGCATGCGTATCGATGCGATCCGTCAGCAAATTGCGGCTTGGCAGGCGCAGGGCGCAATTGATGATGTTGAGATGAGCGCATTGCTGGCGCCGCTGTTATATTCAGCCAGCTTTGTCAGCAATACGTCAGGTGTATTCAAAAGCTTTCACCATGGCTGGGGCGGCAAGACCCAAACTGCGCTGGAGCGGATTGAATCCCTGCTGTGGCTTACGCCCAGCCGTTTTTGTGAAATTGGCGATCCCAAGCGTCCGGCGGCAGAAATGTGGTGTGTCGATGCACAGCACTTGGCCAGCCAAATGGCCGGTTTTGAAGTGGATGTCGCTTATTTGGATCCGCCGTATAACCAGCATGCGTACAGCAGCAATTACCATGTGCTGAATGCGCTGACGCTGTGGGATCAGAACGATTTGCCGACTCCGGACACCAAAGGCTTTAAGAGCGGGATTGACCGTGCATGGCGTAAAGAGCGGCCAAGTCCTTATAATTCATCTAAGCATGCGAAAGCGGCGTATGAAAAATTATTGGAAACTATTAATGCGCGGTTTATTCTGACCAGCTATTCTACAGACGGCAATATTGAGGCTGCCGATTTGCTGCAGGCGAACTTGAAGCGCGGCCGCGTGACGCTGCTGACTCAAGATGTGCCGCGCTACCGCGTCAGCAAACAGCGCCAGTCTGAACGCGCGCGTGTCTTGGAATTCATTGTGATTACCGATACGCATGCAAAATCAGGCCCGCCTATCCGCCAGCTTCTTGGCCAGCTGCATCATTTTGCAGAGCTGGGCGGCGTGGACACTTCCGGCGTCAGCACACAGCTGGCGCTGTGGTAACCCTTTAGATCATTGAGTACCGCTATGTTTACAGGCATTATTGAAAGTTTAGGCAAAGTCGAAAGCGTGCAGAACGTTGGCGGTGATGTGCGGCTGCGCATTCAAACCGATTTAGACATGTCTGATGTGCATTTAGGCGACTCGATTGCCACTAACGGCATTTGCCTGACGGTCATTGACTGGGGCACGAACTGGTATGCAGCCGATGTTTCGCGTGAGAGCTTAAACCGTACAACATTGGGCAGCTGGAAAGCAGGGCAGCCGGTGAATGTGGAAAAAGCCATGCTGCCGACCACCCGTTTTGGTGGCCACATTGTCAGTGGTCATGTTGATGCTGTCGGTGAAATTAACGTAGTGCGTGAAGATGCGCGTTCAATTTATTTTGAAGTTGCTGCGCCGGCAGAAATTGCTAAATATCTTGCCGAAAAAGGCTCTGTCACTGTGGACGGCATCAGCTTAACCATCAACCATTTGCGCGGCAATATTCTGAGCTTGAATTTAATCCCGCATACGGCTGAGCGCACCAATATTGGAACATGGAAAGCTGGAGCTAAAGTAAATTTGGAAGTGGACGTGCTGGCGCGCTATATTGAACGCTTGCTGCTGGGCGATAAAGCCGCGCAAGCGCCAGAGCAGTCAAAAATCAGCATGGAATTTCTTGCGGAAAATGGCTTCATGAAATAAGCTGAGTGCTGAATATAAAAACAGTCTGGTTGAAAAATTAGGCTGTTTTTTTGTTTTTGGGTCATAATGCTGCACGAATAGACTTGAACAGATGATTTGGACAGGTGCCGATGATTGATTTTATGATGAATATTGAGCAATGGCTGCCGATGCTGCTGGAACAATACGGCATCTGGATTTACGCCATTTTGTTTCTGGTGATTTTTGCAGAAACCGGTTCAGTCTTCATGTTTTTTTTGCCGGGAGACAGCCTGCTGCTTGCCATTGGCGCACTTTGTTCAACAACCGATGCTGTACATTTGCATTATATGTTCAGCCTGCTGTTTGCAGCTTCCATTTTAGGCTACACCGTTAATTATTATACGGGCAGTGTTTTGGGGCTGAAGTTTTTCAATCAGCATTCACGCTATTTTAAACCCGCATACATGGTGAAAACCAATGCGTATTTTATGAAACATGGCGGCAAGACCATTCTTATGGCGCGTTTTGTTCCTTTTGTCCGTTCTTTTGCGCCTTTTGCGGCCGGTTCTGCACGCATGAATTTTGCGGTCTTCACTTTTTATAATGTGGTGGGCAGTATTTTTTGGCTGGGCCTGCTGCTGGGAATCGGCTATGGTTTTGGCCACACTGTAAATGCAGTTGCAGATTTAATCTAAAACGTCAGCGGCTCAAAAACCAAGGCAATAAAAAAGCCCGCTGCTGCGGACTCTGTTTACGGTCATTCAGATTAAAAAGAGCAATTACTGCTTGGTAAGGAGCAGGGAGGCGCTGCCGCATCGTACCGATGCTTCTTCTGCAGCGGCAATGGTGAAGTGGCCTTTTTCTGACTCACGGGCCAAAAATGCTGAAATCGATTGAAAATCGCCGCGGCTCATCCAAAGTTCTTGCGCGGTAATGCTCCATTGTTCACCTGCGGAAAGGGCTTCAATTTTGCGGGATATGCGGTTCAAGATGTCCATAGATCTGTCCTGATCAAAACGGTAGCTTCGCTGATAAAATGCCTTGAAAATGAAAGCATTCTGAGTGCATGAACATCCTGCTGCAAAATTATGTCATTTTCATGACATCAGTTCTTCAATTTGCAGCTATTTCAGCGATCCGTAAAGAAACAATCCATCCGCGCCTTTAATTTTTAGGCTGTTCCTCTGAAAAACTTGAATTTTTCAGCACATATTCAATTTCTTCCTGCGCCGCAGCCTGCAGCTTGGCGCGAAAGGCAGAAACCGCCTGTTCAATTTGCGTTTCAGCTTCAAGCTCTAAGCGAATCCGCACACTTTCCAGCTCTGACAGCATTTCATGCTCAGGAACAGACAAGCCTTTGGCAAAATTGAAAGGAGTGCTTTCCGGGTTTTTATGGTAGCGCGATGTGTACGTCAGCGTGTCGCGGTCAATGCTATGCCGAATCAGCGCAAGGGTTTGCGCCTGCTCGGCAAATTGGCGCAATTCATCCTGTTTCAGCTGTTCGGCATAGGCCTGCTGCGCTGCGCGCTTCTTGGCCAGCGCCTGTTCCAGCGCTTGCTGCTTGCGGATGCGGGCTTCTTCTATCAGCTGCGCTTTTCTTTCGGCATATGCTGCGTCAATGCGTTCAAAAGACAGCGCCTGCTGTTTTTGATCCTTTTCCAGCCATTGCTCAATATTGTTTTCTGGCTGGAGGACATCGCAGATGCGCCCAAGGTCATCAATAAAGGTCTGACGCACAGCTTCAGGCACGTTTAACCAGCGCTGTTTAAAATCGGGACCAACATTTAATGCCACTGCAGCATCTCCTTAAATATAAATATCAGACGTCAGTTAGAGCTTGAATGTTTGCGGTTCAATGCCTAAGTGACGGTATTTTTTGAATTTTTTACGGCCAATCATTTTAGCCGGCTCATTATTTTCGATAATTTCAATAATGTGACTAAAATTTCCATATTGTTCAAGTGCTTGATTGTTAAAATTAAACACAATCCAGTCCGGCTGTTCAGGCAAATGCTCTGAAATGCAGACGGGCGTATCCTGCTGGTTGATGCCATGCGGAATGAAGCCTGCGGCATCAAAGCTCCACAGGCGCTCATCCAGCTGCTGCCGAAGTTCTGCATCATCGCTTAAGAGCCAAATCCGTTCGGACTGACGCAGAATTTTGCGGCATAAACGGCAAGCGCTTTCGACTTGCCGTTCAGGGCTTTTTTCAAACAGATAAAAGCTGACTTTAGCCATTGGCTTGAGTACGGTTAATCAGGAATTGCATGAGCAGCGGCACTGGACGGCCGGTTGCGCCTTTATTCGCGCCTGAATTCCATGCTGTGCCGGCAATATCCAAATGCGCCCAGCGGTAGTCGCGGGTAAAGCGCTGCAGGAAGCAGGCCGCTGTAACAGAGCCGGCTTTCGGCCCGCCAATGTTGGCGATGTCCGCAAATGGAGAATCCAGCTGTTCTTGATAGTCTTCAATCACCGGCATGCGCCATACGCGGTCAAATGAGGTCTGGCCGGCAGCGGAAATCTCTGCGGCAAGGTCATCATCCGGCGTGAACATGCCGGTCAGGACTGAACCTAAAGCCACCACGCATGCGCCTGTCAGCGTTGCAATATCAATCACCAGCGCAGGGTTGAAGCGCTTCACATAGGTCAGCGTATCGCACAGCACTAAACGGCCTTCAGCATCGGTGTTCAAAATTTCAACGGTCTGGCCGCTCATGGTTGTCACAATATCGCCTGGTCGGGTTGCATGGCCAGACGGCATGTTTTCTGCGGCAGCAATGGCGCCCACCACATGAATCGGCAGCTGCGATTCGCACAGCGCGCGCATGGTTCCTAATACAGAGGCAGAGCCGCACATGTCATATTTCATTTCATCCATGCCTGCGCCCGGTTTTAATGAAATGCCGCCGGTATCAAAAGTAACGCCTTTACCGACCAGCACGACGGGCGCTTCTGCGCGGCCCGCTTGATATTCAATTGTAATGATGCGGCCCGGACGGTCTGAACCTTTGCTGACAGCAAGAAATGCGCCCATGCCTAAATCCGCCATTTGCTGCTCGTTCAGCACAGTGACTTTCAGCAGGTCAGGGAATTCTGCGGCCAAAGCCTGCGCCTGTTCTGCCAGATATTCAGGGAAGCAAATATTGCCTGGGCGGTTGCCCAAGTCACGGGTAAAGTTTTGGCCGTTTTGAATGGCCGCAATCAGGCTTAACTGCTGCTGCGTCAGCGCGGTTTCGGCCGCAACCAAATGCACCTGTTCAAGGGCAAACTCATTCTTTTTAGATTTGTATTCATCAAAAGCATAGGCGGCCTGCGTCAGGCTCAATGCAAATAAATAATGCATTTCTTGCGGAAGCGCTGAAATATCAATGCTGATTTGTTGGAATTTTTTTTGTGAAAATTTGATAATGGTTTGTGCAATTTTTGCTAATTTGGCTGGCTGAAGCTCTTCCGCTTTGCCAATTCCGACCAATGCTGTATTCAGGCAAGCGCTGACCGAACCGATTAATGCTAAAGTTTCATTGAGGCCGGCTTTGAATTGAGCCGCTTCTGTTAATTTGTTTAAATCATTGATTTGATATGAATCGGCAGCATTTTGAACGTGTTCAGAATCTACTAATATCAACAAAGACTGGCTAGACGCATTCGCTTGGAATGACGTATTTATCGTTAGTTTCATAGACGGTATTCGTGCCTTTTAAAATTTGCAAACCATTAAACCATTGAAACAATTTCCTGAATAGGGTTTCAATGCACAACACGGGGAAAGGTTTTTTATTTTCAGCATTCGGGTAAACTATTGGGAGTTTATCCGCTTATCTTTTTTGGAAGAATTAATTTGATTATTCGGCGTTATCTGGTCAAGCAGGTTGTTTCGACATCTTTGGTTGTGATTGCCATATTGACCTTGATCATGATGGGTGGCCGGCTGATCAAGTATTTTGGCGTGGCAGCCCAAGGCCGCTTGGACGCGGGCATTCTGTTCAGCATTATTGGCTACCGCCTGCCGGAATTTTTAACACTTATTCTGCCGCTGGGCTTTTTTATTGGCTTAATGCTGGTTTTTGGCCGAATGTATGTCGACCATGAAATGGCGGTCATGAACGGCAGCGGGATCAGCCGCCATCAGCTGGCGCGCTTATTGGTTCCGATGACCGTTGTTTTTTTAGCCATACAGGCTTTTTTAATGATCTGGGCATCGCCTTGGGGCCTCCGCCAGTTCGAAGCGCTGACCACCAGCCAGGCGGTGCGCACGGGATTTGACCTGGTGCGTCCGAAAGAGTTTATTTCTTCTGGCCCTTATACAATCTATGCAGGTGATTTATCCGAAGACCGCAGAAATTTAAAAGACATCTTTTTCTATCAGCGGGCAGAAAAAGAAGGTAAGCCGGATGTGATTATTTTGGCCAAAGAAGCCACCCGCGTTGAGATGCAGAATGATTCTGCCAGCGTAGTGGATTTGAGCGAAGGCCGCCGCTATGAAATTTATCCGGGCCAGCCGCGCTATTCACAGGCGGAATTTGAAAGCTACCGCCTGCGCTTGGAAAATGATTCGGAAGCTAAGTTTGAAAGTGCTGAGGTGGAAGCGCTGCCGATTTCCAAACTATGGAATAACCGTGAAGACCCTGTGGTGGCCAGTGAATTGGGCTGGCGTATTTTCGTGCCGTTTTCTATTGTGGTGGCGCTGATGCTGTCGGTTGCGTTGTCCGAAGTCAGTCCGCGTCAAGGGCGTTATTTAAAGCTTTTTCCTGCCTTATTGATTTTTGCCAGCCTGATTGTGGCTTTGATGGCAGTGAAAACCCGAATTTCTAAAGGCGAGATGGATATCTGGATCTATCCTGTGATTTTAGTGGTGTACGGCATAGCCGCTGCGCTGTTCTCGCGCAAGCAAAAACTCGCGCCGAAAATTAAGAAACAAATTCAGCGAGTGAGGTCTTAATAATGTTAGCGCGCCGTATTATTGCCAAACATGTGACCAAAACCACAGCACTCTCTATGCTGGGTGCTACAGCGGTCTTATCTAGTTTACAGGTGCTGTTCACTTATTTAGGTGAGCTGGGCTCGATCAAAGAGGGCTATGGCGCATGGGATGCCTTTTTGTATGTATTGTGGGGCGCACCGCATGCGCTGTATGAAATCTTGCCAATTTCCGCATTGATTGGCGCTGTACTGGGCTTAGGCACTCTGGCGTCCAACAGTGAATTGATTGTGATGCGTTCCGTCGGGGTCAGCCTGTGGCGCATTGTCGGCTGGGTGATCCGTTCCGCCTTAATTTTGGTGATTTTATCCTTCGCCTTAAGCGAATGGGTTATCCCTTATACCAATGAAAAAGCTGACAGCATTAAAAGCCACCGCACGGCCGCCGAATTGGGCGAAGTGAAAGGCTACTGGACCCGCGAAGGCCAGCGCTTTATTTATATTGATTACGCCAATTCACAAGGCGAGCTGAAAAATGTGCAGGTGGTGGATTTTGACGACAGCTACCATTTGCGCGGCACGCTGGAGGCGAAGCAGGGGCAGTTTATCAAAGACGGCAGCTGGACATTACAAAGCGCCACGCAAGTCGACATTTTAAAAACCGGCGATGCGGTGCTTGAAGAAAATGCCAAGCTGCCCTTATCGCTGGCGCTGCAGCCTAAATATGTGCATATGGTGACTTTGGATCCTGAAGATCTATCGCCAAGCCAGCTGGTGAGCTTTATGAGCTATTTGAATGAATACAGCCAAGTGCCGAAAACCTATCAGCTGGCATTTTGGCAGAAAGCCGCTTCACCGCTGGCCTTAATTGCGCTGGTGGTAATTGCCTGCTCTTTCATTTTTGGGCCATTGCGCCAGCAGTCGATGGGTTTCCGCTTGGTGATTGCGCTGTTTGTCGGCTTGGGCTTTTTTTATCTGCAGGATTTTCTGGGCTATGCCAGCCTGGTGTATTCGCCGTCGCCGGCGTGGTTCGTTTTTGTGCCGATTGTGCTGATTTTCGCAGCTGGCGGCTACCTGCTTCACCGCGCCAGATAAGCGGAAGGCATCGAGGAAAGCTATGTTCCTGAACAGTATTAACCGTACCGGGATCATAGAGTCTTGACCGAAAATTCGGTAAGATAGCGTGATTAATTTATAGACTTGAAGAGTGTGCAATTATGTCGGATGCATCTGCTAAAAAAATCCCTCACGTTTTAGTGATTATGGATGGTGTGGGACATCGTGTTGAAGAGAAAGATAATGCCTTCTTAGCGGCGAAACGCCCTAATTTGACAGCGATGGAAGCAAAGCATCCGCATGGTTTAATTTCAGGTTCTGGTGAAGACGTCGGCTTGCCGGATGGTCAAATGGGCAACTCTGAAGTGGGGCACATGAACCTCGGCGCAGGGCGCGTGCTGTATCAGGACTTTACCCGCATTACCAAAGACATCCGTACGGGTGATTTCTTTGAACATGAAGTGCTGGTGGATGCCGTAGAAAAAGCCAAGGCGGCCCATGGCGCAGTGCATATTATGGGCCTGCTGTCTGAAGGCGGCGTGCATTCGCATGAAGACCATATTGTGGCGATGGCGGAATTGGCGCTGAAACGCGGCGCTCAAGTTTATCTGCATGCGTTTTTGGATGGCCGTGATACACCGCCAAAAAGCGCGCAGCCGTCTTTAGAAAAATTGGATGCCCTATTTGCACAATATCCAGGGCAAGGCCGCATCGCGACCATGATTGGCCGCTATTTCGCGATGGACCGCGATAACCGCTGGGACCGCGTAGAGCAGGCGTACCGTTTGTTGACCGAGGGTGAAGCGTTGCGTACGGCTGCAACCGCGGTCGATGGATTGGAACAGGCTTATGCGGCCGGTGAGTCGGATGAGTTTGTCAAAGCGACCCGCATCGGTGATTTTGCGAAGATTCAAGACAATGACAGCGTAGTGTTCATGAACTTCCGGGCTGACCGCGCGCGTGAAATTACCAAAGCATTTGTTGAAAAAGATTTTGCTGGTTTTGAACGCAAGGTTGTTCCAGCGCTATCTAAATTTGTCATGCTGACCCGCTATCAGGCCACCATTGACGCGCCTGTGGCCTATATGCCGGAAGCGCTGGTGAACTCGATTGGGGAATACTTGTCGGGCTTGGGTAAAACCCAACTGCGTATCGCGGAAACAGAGAAATATGCACACGTGACATTTTTCTTCAGCGGCGGCCGTGAAGATGAATATCCAGGCGAAAAGCGTATTTTGATTCCTTCACCAAGTGTGGCAACGTATGACTTAAAGCCGGAAATGAGTGCGTATGAAGTCACCGATGAATTGGTGGCCGCGATTAATTCAGGCGAGTTTGACCTGCTGGTGGTGAACTACGCCAATGGCGATATGGTGGGCCATACAGGCGTATTTGATGCTGCCGTGAAAGCGGTCGAAGCGGTTGATACCTGTTTAGGCCGTGTCTACGAAGCGGTTATGGCCAGCAAAGGCCATATGATTGTTACCGCCGATCATGGTAATGTTGAGCAAATGCAGGACTATGTCAGCGGTCAGGTGCATACGCAGCATACAACTGAATTGGTGCCATTTATTTATGTTGGCCCAGAGGCTGCAGTCATTGATGAGGGCGGCGTGCTGGCGGATGTCGCGCCGACATTGCTGAATTTAATGAATGTTCCGGTTCCTGCAGAAATGCAAGGCCGCAATTTAATTCATATCAAGGCTTAAGCATTAAGCACATGCAAGGATAGAAGAATGGCGAAAGCGCATTGGCGATCTGCGGTACTTTTCACCACATTGATGTGCGCTGGCCATTTGGCATGGGGAGCAGGCAAAGCGCCTGCTTCCGATGAGTTTGACGGGGATTTTGAGGCCAGCTACCAAGAAATTCCAGTGGAATCCATTCAGCAGTTTGTGCAAATTTACGGCATCGTTAAAGACAATTATGTTAAAGAAAAAAATGACGATGAACTGTTCCAGCAAGCCATCAAAGGCTTGGTCGGCGGTTTAGACCGCTATTCCAGATATCTCTCCCCAGAAGACTATAAACAGCTTCTGCAATACACCGAAGGCGACTTGGCTTCAGTCGATTTTGATCTGCGCTTTGACAGCGCGCTGCAGCATTGGGTGATTCATAATTTAAAACCGGATGCGGACTCAGCGAAATTAGGCCTGAAAAATGGCGTGACGGTTTATAAAATAGAAGATCAAGAACTGAAAAAACTGAATCAGGATCAGGTTAAACATGTGCTTGATGGCGCGATCGGCTCGACGTTAAGCCTGCAGCTGTCGCCCAACAGCGTGCCGATGAATTTGGTGCGCAATACTAAAATTGAAACGGATATCGAATCACGCCTGCTGAACAATCAGGTGCTGGTGCTGCACATTAAGGTGTTCCAGCAAGATACAGCCAATGAGGTGAAGCGCCTGATTGAAAGCCATGGGACATCAAAATTAAAGGCTGTGCTGTTTGATCTGCGCAATAATCCGGGCGGCTTGTTGTCTGCATCTGTGGAATCGGCAGATTTATTTTTGAACCAAGGCGTAATTGTCTCAACCAAAAGCCGTTCAGAAGGTGATCAGCAGTTTCAGGCGCTGCCGAGTTTTGAATTTCAAAATCTGAAAGTCGGAATCTTAATCAATAACCGGTCAGCGTCTGCAGCAGAAGTCTTTACTGCGGCTATGAAAGAGCATGGGCGGGCATGGGTTGCGGGTGAAAAAAGCTATGGCAAGGGCGTAGTGCAGAAATTATTTCCGCTGAGCAACGGCGCTGCCTTACAAATGACTGTTTCACAGTATTACACGCCCAATGGCCGAATGATTGAGGGGATCGGCATACAGCCTAACTTCAACTATCCAATCCCGCATGACATGCGGGAGGAAAGTTATGTTGAGCATATCGCCGATTTGCTGCTGCTTCAGAAGTAGCCGCCGTGAGGGGATTAATCCTCATCGGTGTCCAAGCCGAATTTCTTTAAACGGTAGCGCAGTGATCGAAACGTCATGCCTAATTTTTTAGCCGCGACCGTTCTGTTCCAATGGGTTAAATTCAGCGCATTCAGCAAAATTTCTTTTTCAATCTTTTCTAAATGAATTTCGAGGCCTTCTTCTGGCAGTTTTTTTGCTGCAATTGAGGCTTCGGCAGCACTGTAACTGGAGACCGCTCCCGTGGCTGCAGCCAGATTTTGCGCCATTTGACGCTGCGGCGCGCTCTGCAGCTGGGGCAGGTCAATATTGCCGTCATCACTTAGGGTCATGGCGCGTTCAATGATATTGCGCAATTCACGCACATTGCCCGGATAATACTGCGTCACCAAAAACTCTTTGGCGCGTGCGGTCAGCTGCTTGGCCGAAATATCCCATTCAGTACTGATTTTTTGAATAAAGTGCTGCGCCAACAGCAAAATATCATCCCCGCGTTCGCGCAATGGCGGCAGGATTAAGTCCATGACATGAATGCGGAAGAACAAGTCCTGCCGGAATTTTCCTTGCTGGACCAAGGCTTCCAAATCTTGATGGCTGGCGCTGATGACGCGGAAATCGACATCAATCTCAGCATCTGAACCGACAGGCCGGATGCGTTTTTCCTGTACAGCGCGCAACAGTTTGACCTGCATGCTGAGCGGCAGTTCGGCAATTTCATCTAAAAATAAGCTGCCGCCATGCGCGGACTGAATCAAGCCTTGCTTGTCTTGCGCCGCACCGGTAAAGCTGCCTTTTTTATGGCCGAAGAGTTCGCTTTCCATTAATTCTGTCGGAATTGCACCGCAGTTAATGGCAATAAATGGCCCTTCGTTGCGGTTGCTTAAACGGTGAACCAGATTGGCGACGACTTCTTTTCCTGTGCCGGATTCACCGGTAATAAATACTGGAGCTTGTGAGCGCGCAATTTTTTTTAAGGTGATGCGCAGCTGCTGAATTGGTTCAGATTGCCCAATCAGCATTTTATATTCCAAGGCATCCGCCTGCTGCTGTTTTGGCCCGGCTGGCTTGTTCAAGGCTTTTTGCAGCAGCTGTTCAAGATGCTTTGGGTTAACAGGCTTGCTGACAAAATCAAATGCGCCGGCTTTTAAAGCAGCAATAGCGACTTCCATATTGCCGTAAGCGGTCAGCATGGCGACCGGTAAGCTCGGGCAGTGCTGGTTGATCCATTCCAGCAGCTGCAAGCCATTGCCATCCGGCAAATTCAGATCGGTTAAGCATGCGTCATAGGCATGTTCGCCCAAGCATTTTTTTGCTTCACTCAGGCTGTGCGCGCTATGCGTATCTATGCCGATACGAGACAGTGACATTTGCATCAGCAGACATAAATCTTCTTCATCGTCTACCAGTAATACCAGCGGCCGTTTTTCCACAATTTCACCCCAAAAAAATTAAATCGCTGCACGTTGGCAAATCAGCCGAAAGCAGGCGCCCCGTTGTTGTTCTACATAGGTGAGCTGAGCCTGATTCGCTTCACAGAAGCTGTGTGCAAGGTACAATCCTAAACCAGTTCCAGTAATTTCGGTACTGAAAAAAGGCTGAAATAGTGAAGTTCGATGCTGAACAGCAACCCCTTGCCCAAAATCACGGACATCCAGTCTCATTATTTTCTCATGCGGATAAATATTCAGTTCGATATAGGGCGCACTGGCATCATTATGCCGAATCGCGTTTCTGATTAAATTAATCAGCACTTGACGCAATTGCGCCTCGTCAAAATAAATATCACTGTCCTTCTGAATATTCAGCTGAATTTTGGTTTGAATATCGGCCAAATCTTCCTGAATCAGCTGCGGTATGAAGCGGTTTAAGCACAGCTGTACAGCATGCGTTTCGCGGTTTTTCACCATGTTCAGCGTATCTTGCACAATGCTGTCTATACGCTTTGCCTGCTTGGCAATCATGCCGCTGAGCATTTGCTGCTGCGCAGGGCCGCTGTCCGCAAGCAGTTCGTTGGCCTGTACAATCGCAGCCAAAGGATTGCGTATTTCGTGGGCAATACTGGCGGACAGCTGGCCTAAGGCGGCCAGTTTCAGCTGCTGCACCTGCTGATTCAGTTTTTGAGCATCCTGCAGCACCAGCAGCGTCAGCAGCTGCTGAGGCACAATCAGTTTCTGCACATGCACATGAATATGGTAGAGGCTTTGCTGAGATTCAAACTGAAATTTCTCGCCGTCTTTCAGATCTTCAAATTTCAGCAGTTCAAATAAATCCGGCTGGGTCATGTACAGCGGGTATTTATCCGTGCTGAAGGCGGCAGGGATTCCCAATAAATGGCAGGCGGCAGGATTGCTGAGCACGACATGACAGTTTTCATCCAGCACCAGATAGCCTGTTTCGATTTGTTCTAGAATATAGCGGTTGATATTCTGCAGCTGATTCAGTTCAATCGACTGCGAAAAGTTTAAATTTTCCAGAATTTGAAAGCGCCGTACAGCAATTTGACCGCATCCGTAGACCACAAAAAATAAAAAAGCCAGCAGGGCGCTGTTGCCGATGTTGCGCAGTGAGGCAAAATCCAGAATGGAGCCTAAAAACAGCTGATACACCACACTGATCACTGCCACCAAGGTAATCACCAGCGCTTTTTTTGCATCCAGCAAGATCGAGGCGGCAAAAATGGTAATGACAAAGAGCAGGCTGAGATGCAGGTTGGGGCCGTCCAGCGCCAAAGTCAGCAGGCTCAAAGCAGTCACATCGGCAAAGAAAATCAGCACCATCTGCTTTGCAATGCCCGCTTTCACTTTACTCAGCACAAAAAACTGCAGGCTGGACACAATCACGTAAGCGGTCAGGGCATACAGATACAGTTTCGGATATTGATATTGAGTATTAAGCTGACTATATGTCATAAAAAAGATCATCAGCAGGCAAGAGCTGATAATGAAACGGTAAGCGCTGTACCAAATGCCCAGATGATATTGATTGAATTCTGAAAGGTTGAGGCGCTGACTCATGAGACCTGCTGAGGAATGATTTAAGGTTTAATGAGTCCGTAACGGATGGCTAAATGAGTTAACTTTACATCGCTGTCAATGCTCAGTTTTTCAAAAATGCGGTATCGGTAAGTGTTGACGGTTTTTACGCTGACAAACAGCTTGTCTGCAATTTCCTGCGCGCTGATGCAGTTGACCACCATCATCGCGACCTGCATTTCACGTTCTGATAAGGCATCGAAAGGGGATTGCTGCGTATCGGATAAATACGAGCTGGCCAGCTGTTCTGCAATATCTGCGCTGAAATATTTTCCGCCCTGCATGACTTTATTGATGGCGCGAACCATTTCAGTCACAGGCGCGCCTTTGGTGATATAGCCTTTGGCTCCGGCTTTTAGCAGTAAAGACGGGTAAGGCTCTTCAGCAAGGCCGCTGACAGCCAGAACTTTTGTTTCAGGAGCAGTTTGCAGCAGGCGGCGGGTCGTTTCTACACCGCCAATTCCAGGCATATTCACATCGAGCAAAACAACATTGGGATGGTCCAGCCGGACCAAGGAAATCGCTTCTTCACCAGATTCAGCTTGGCCAATAACCTGAATTTCGGCATGGTCTTCGAGCATTCTGCAAATTCCCGTGCGTACCAATTCATGGTCATCTACAACTAAAACTGTGATCACCTGTATTCTCCCTGTCTGAAAAACGTCTTTTTTGTTACATAACGCAAAATAAGCTTGCAATGAAACGACAAAATTAGCAATGCTATTCTTATCTAAAATGGAGAACTTATTAAACTTTCTTTGAACGAAAATTGTTCTCCATTGTATAAATGTACGGCATATTAGAGGCAATACGCAAATATTGCCTTATTGAGTTGAGTGAATCATGGTGAAGAATTCAAATAAATCTTTAATGCGTGTGCTGGGAATTTCATTTCTGTTTGGCATGAGCTCAATGAGTTTTGCTGAAATTGTGATGAATTCCGGTTCCGATCAAGCAAAGCTCAGCTGGTCTTCTGAAGAAGCCAACCAGCTGCTGAATGGCGACGTATCTGCGACAGCAGGTGATGAAGGTGAACTTTCACCGCAAGGCTCAATTAAAGTCAGCACGTCTGTCCGCAGTTCAAATGGCGCAGCGCCGGCTGCTCCGGCTAAAAAGGTGCAGATCTTTGACACCAGCGCCAGCGGCTATTCGAACCAGCCTTCAGTCAATGCCCGTGCGGCTTTGGTGATGGATGGACAGACCGGCGAAGTGCTGTACAGTAAAAACAGCAACACCGCGTTCCCGATCGCCTCATTGACTAAACTGATGACTGCGGTGGTGATTTCTGATTCCCGCCTGAATATGTCTGAAAAAATTACGCTGCAGCAAGGCGATTTTTCTTGTTCAGGCTGTAAAAGTTCAAGTTCAACGCTGCGTGCGGGCGACAGCATGAACCGTGCAGAAGCGCTGCTGTTCGCTTTGATGAAATCTGAAAACCCAGCAGCTTCAGCTTTGGCGCGGACTTATCCGGGCGGCCGCCCTGCATTTTTTGCGGCCATGAATGCTAAAGCGCGTTCACTTGGCATGAACTCAACACATTATGTTGAATCGACTGGTTTGCACCCTGGCAACGTCGCTTCGGCGCGTGATTTGGGGATTTTAGTCAATACTGCATCTCAGTATGGTTTGATCCGCCAATTTTCAACAACGCCAAGCTATGATTTCAATCTGGGTTACCGCGTGCTGAAATCGAACAATACCAATGCGCTGGTGCGCAATGGTGGCTGGAATATCAACTTGTCGAAGACCGGCTATATCAATGAAGCGGGGCGCTGTGTGGTCATGCATACTACGCTGAATAACCGTCCTGCCGTTGTTGTGCTGCTGGGTGCAGACTCTTCAGCAGCCCGCACAAATGATGCAACCCGTTTAATGACTTGGGTTTCACAGCTTCCAAAACGCATTTAATGCATGAATTTATTTTAGTGCCGTAAAGTTAATTCATTCGACTCACACCTGATTGCAGCATGATCAGGTGTTTTTTATGTCTGAAATAAAAAAGCCCTGCAACTGCAGGGCTTTTTCATTTTCAAAGACGGATTACATATTTGAAAGAATCGAATCGCGTACTTGATCCATAGTCGCGTCAATCGACAGCATTACTGCATCTTGGCATTGTTTGATGGCTGTATCTGGATCTTTCAGGCCGTTGCCGGTTACCGTGCAGACAATTACAGAACCTTCAGCAATTTTACCTGCTTTAATATCGCGGATTGCGCCGCCAATAGAAGCCGCAGATGCAGGCTCGACAAAGACGCCTTCATACATTGAAAGCAGGCGCTGCGCCTCTAGGATCTCAGCATCCTGAAGCTCGTCAAACCAGCCTTTAGAATCGCGTACAACCGCTTTAGCGTGATTCCAGCTTTGCGGGTTGCCGATACGGATTGCTGTAGCCACAGTTTCTGGGTTTTCAACAGGCGCGCCGCGCAAGAAAGGCGCTGCGCCAGAAGCTTGATAGCCCGCCATGATTGGCAAGCCAGCAGGCTTAGGACCTGTAAACTGATCAGTTGCCGGATCATAAACCACTTGCTCAAATTCTTCTTTCGGCTGATTGGCTACCGCTTCTGTATAGCCCATCCAATGCGCGGTAATGTTGCCTGCGTTACCGACTGGCAAGCAGTGGTAATCCGGCGCGCGGCCTAACTCATCAACGATTTCGTAGGCAATGGTTTTTTGACCTTGCAAGCGGTATGGGTTGATTGAGTTTACAATCGTCACCGGCGCTTGGTCGGCAACTTCTTTTACCAGACGCATGCCGTCATCGAAGTTACCGTGAATTTGCATGGTTACAGCACCGTACATCATCGCCTGCGCCATTTTACCCATGGCGATTTTGCCTTCTGGGATTAAAACGAACGCTTTGATCCCTGCACGTGCAGCATAAGCGGCAGCGGCAGCAGATGTGTTGCCGGTAGATGCGCAGATAATCGCTTTAGAGCCTTCTTCCACAGCTTTTGTTACAGCCATAGTCATGCCGCGGTCTTTAAATGAACCAGTCGGGTTTAAGCCCTCGTACTTCACATAAATTTCAACATTTTTGCCAATAATGCGTGGAATGTTCTCCAGCTTAATCAGTGGGGTGTTGCCTTCGCCCAAAGAAATTGCGCGAGTAGTTGCAGACACTGGTAAACGGTCGCGATAGCGGTCAACTAAACCAGTATAACGATTGGCATTCGACATGATGATGTTCCAATTGTGTGTAGAGCTTGGCAAGGGGAGAGTTTCCCCCTGACCCGGTTAATTATCAAGCGATTCTAAACGAATTCGTACAATTTCGCCATGAATGACGGGCAATGCCTGAATTTGTTGAAGGGCTTCATCCATTTTTGATTCTTTCACAGGATCTGTCAGAATCACGATAGGAATAAGGTCTTTTAAGCGCGGCTGCTGCAGAATAGCGTCAATGCTGATGCCATTGCGGCTTAAAATAGTTGTGACATCTGCAAGAACACCGGTTTGATCTTCGGCATTGATGCGGATGTAGTATCCTGTGGTCATTTCTTCACGGCTTAAGATCGGCAAGTCGGTCAGATTTTCAAATGCCAGCTGCGGAATAGTGCCTGCGCCATCTTCGGTATACGAAATATCGCGGACAATATCCACCACATCTGCAACCACGGCAGAAGCAGTAGGGCCAGCACCGGCGCCTGCGCCGTAATACAGTGTTGGGCCAACCGCATTGGCTTGAACCAGCACAGCATTTTTAACGCCATTCACATTGGCAATCAGCTGGTCTTCAGGAATCAATGTAGGATGGACGCGAAGTTCAATGCCCGTTGCCGCACGGCGGGCAATGCCTAGATGCTTAATGCGGAAACCGAGTTCTTCAGCGTATTTTACATCCTGAGCAGTCACTTTGCTGATGCCTTCAGTGAAGACTTTGTCAAACTGAAGCGGAATGCCAAAAGCGATGGATGCCAATAATGTCAGCTTGTGCGCCGCATCAATGCCTTCAACGTCAAAAGTTGGATCAGCTTCTGCGTAGCCGAGCTCTTGCGCTTCTTTGAGCACGTCAGCAAACGCGCGGCCTTTTTCACGCATTTCAGTCAGAATGAAGTTGCCAGTGCCGTTGATGATGCCGGCCAGCCAGTCAATTTTGTTGGCAGCCAAGCCTTCACGCATCACTTTAATAATCGGAATACCGCCGGCGACCGCTGCTTCATAGGCAATCTGAACGTGATGGTCATCTGCCAGCTTAAATAATTCATTGCCATATTCTGCCAAAAGCGCTTTATTTGCAGTCACAACCTGCTTGCCGTGTTTAATCGCTTCCATGATGACTTCATAGGCCGGATGAATACCGCCCATGACTTCCACGACGACATCAACATCGGGCTGACGCACAATGTCCATCAGGTCGGCGCTTTGCTTAACCGATGCAGGAAGATCAAGGTCGGGGCGCGGGCGGCGCGTACCGACATGGGTAATTTCAATTTCACGACCGGTGCGACGTTTAATCTCAGCAGCATTTTCTTTTAATAGTTTAAGGGCACCACCACCCACAGTACCTAGACCGAGGATTGCCAGACGAACTGGTTTCACGTCACACTCCATAATATTCATCTACTTTAAGCGAACCTAGATCATAGCTAAAAAAATGCCCTGACTCTAGGAGATTCACAACTTTCTCACTATGTATAAAAAACAGTAATTTAACCAATAAAAATTATTTATTTAAACGTTCTTGCAGCTCGCCCGGCTCCATGTAGCCGCCCAAATAAACGCCGTCAGTCGTGTAGATGGCCGGTGTGCCGTTGACACCGATATTCAGGCCCATTTGATACATGTCACGCACTGGGTTTTTGCATGCGGCAGGCGGCAGCTGTGCGCCAGAAATGGCCTGATTGAACGCTTCCTGACGGTCTTTGCTGCACCAGACGCTTTCCATTGCAGGAATAAACTGTTCGCCGCGCGGCCAAGCGATATAGCGGACTTCTATGCCTTTGCTGTTGATTTCATCCATATGCTCATGCAGCTTGTGGCAATACGGGCAGCTGGCGTCAGTAAAGACATAGACCACATGCTTGGTTTTGCCTTTGGCTTTGTAGACGATCAGGTCTTCAGTTTTCAGCTGTTCAAAGATTTTTTTAGTATTGGCTGCCTGCAGATTTTGACTGACGTTATGCAATTCTTTGCCGCCTAAGCGGACAATTTCGCCCTGAAAAATGTATTTGCCGTCCGCTGTGGCATAAACGGAAGGCATGCCTTCAAAACTTACCCAGTATAAGTTAGGCACTTCAGTGGGCTGAGCGCTGGTGATTTTGGCATTGATATTGGCTTTTTTCAGGCCGTCCTGCAGGGTGCTGACCAGACGCTGCTGCGCATTGCGTTCAGTCAATGTGGATGCTTCACCTGTTGCGGGGGTGCTGGCGGTCAAGGGCGCTTGTTTTTCTTCATTATTGGATTTTGAACACGCGCTTAGCCCCATGCCGGCGGCAAGAGTGCATGCAATAAAAAATGTTGAACGGGTAAATAACATAAACAACCCTTTTCTTTTAGCTTTATAAAACTGGTGGGTTAGCATAGCAAAAAAACGCATAACGCATAAAACTTCTTAGTCTTAGACGTCTAAGCCAATTTGATTACGCGCGCGGATGATGCGCCGCATGCAACTGCTGCATGCGCACTTGCGCAACATGGGTATAAATTTGCGTGGTGGATAAATCGCTGTGGCCAAGCAGCATTTGCACCACCCGCAAATCCGCACCGTGATTCAGCAAATGGGTGGCAAAAGCATGCCTTAAGGTATGCGGTGAGAGTTCTGACTGGATATTGGCCTGCAGCGCATAGCGTTTAATGGCATACCAAAAATTCTGCCGGCTCATAATGCCGCCGTGCTGGGTTAAAAACAGGTAATCGGTTGATGTCTTATATAAAGCTGCACGGGCTTCATTTAAATATTTTTCCACCCATTCGCAGGCGAACTGCCCTAATGGAACCAAGCGTTCTTTGTTGCCTTTGCCGACAATGCGCAAATAGCCCTGCTTTAAATTGATCAGATCCAAACGCAAGTTCAGCAATTCTGTCACCCGCAGGCCGCAGGCATATAAGACTTCCAGCATTGCCCGGTCCCGCAGGCCTAAGGCGGTGCTGATGTCCGGCGCATGAATCAGCGCTTCCACGTCAGCCTCAGATAAGTCTTTGGGCAGGGCGCGGCCTAGCTTAGGAGTTTTATGGGTACTGACCGGATTGTCGTCACGCAGCTTCTGTTCACGCAGAAATTTAAAAAAAGAGCGTAGCGCAGACAGCGTGCGGGCAATGGAGCGCGGACTCTTGCCTTGCTTGGTCAAGGCCAGCAGCACATCAGAAATATCATCGCTGCTCCACGCCGGCATAGGGCTTAAGCAGCTTTCACTGCATTGAATCAAATCAGATAAATAAGCATTGCGCGTATGCGGGCTGACCGTCTGGGCGATCAGAAAATCGCGGAAGCCTTGTAAAAAGCTCAGCTGTTCAGGAATTGTAACGGGCGCAGGGACACGCGGTTTTTTATTTAACATGCAATTTCAACTTATTGGCGCTTTGCCCCGAAAGAGAGGGCATGATGCAATGTAATGCAATTTGTTTTTCCTGTCGATGCGCCGTTTGGAAATGAGAATTGAAATCGAATCTGATTTGGTAATTATTCTCATTTGCTTGTATAATGTTCAAAATTTTTTAGGATTAGATGCGTGCGTTTATCTGATTTGAAAGTCAAACAATCTGCCATCATTCAAAAGGTTCACCGTATTGAAGATGAGCGCTCCCAAGCTGATCTGGTGGCGGGCCGTTTGGAAACATTGGGCTTTATTCCAGGTACAAAAGTGCAAGTCATTACCAAAGGAATTTTTGGCGGGGATCCGATTTTAATCCAAATCGGTTTTACCCGTTTCGCATTGCGTAAAGCAGAAGCAGAAAAAATTGAAATTGAAGGAGCGCCTGCATGAGTGATGCGCTGCGTATTGCCCTTGTCGGTAACCCTAACTGCGGTAAAACATCTTTATTCAACCATTTAACCGGCACACGTCAGAAAGTTGCCAACTACGCTGGCGTGACGGTTGAACGCAAAGTCGGCCAATTTGCACTGCCGTCAGGCAAGCCTGTGCGTGTGCTGGATTTGCCGGGAACATACAGCCTCAACGCGACCAGTCCGGATGAAGCCATCACCCGGGATGTTGTGCAAGGCAAAATTGCGGAAGAAGGCCATCAGGATGCGTTTTTGTGCGTGGTTGATGCGACAAACTTGAAACTGCATTTGGGCTTGGTGATGGAAGTGATTGCGCTGGGGCGTCCAATGCTGCTGGTGCTGAATATGATGGACGAGGCGCGCCGCCGCGGCATGCAGATCAACACGCAAAAGCTGTCAGAGCGTTTGGGTATTCCTGTCGTGGAAACGGTGGCTGTACGCAATGCCGGCATTGAAAGCCTGATGAGCGCTTTGGATCAGGAAAAATTTGCTGCGCCGCATACTGAACTCAGCGGCCTGACGGGTGACAATCATCAAAAGATTGATACGATTTTGAATGATGTGGTGCATTTCGTCGATCAAGAAGATAAGCGCTCTGACTTTTTAGATAAGATTTTTCTGCATCCAGTATTGGGCTTAGTCAGCTTAGCGGTCATGATGTTCATTATCTTTCAGGCTGTCTTTGCTTGGGCTGCGCCATTTATGGACGGCATTGAAGCGTTCTTTGGCTGGCTGGGCGAATTTATTGGCCCGCATATTTCGCATCCGCTGCTGAACAGTTTGGTGGTGGATGGCATCATTGCCGGGGCAGGCGGTGTTGTGGTATTCCTGCCGCAGATTTTGATCCTGTTCTTTTTTATTTTGGTATTGGAAGAGTCCGGTTACTTGCCGCGTGCAGCTTTTCTGCTGGATAAGCTGATGTTCAAAGCCGGCCTGAGCGGACGTGCGTTTATTCCGCTGCTGTCCAGTTTTGCCTGCGCTGTGCCGGGCATTATGGCAACCCGAAGCATCAGTGACCCGCGCGACCGTTTGGTCACGATTTTAGTTGCGCCATTGATGACTTGTTCCGCGCGTTTGCCGGTATATGCGTTGCTGATTTCAGCCTTTATTCCTGAAAAAATGGTGTGGGGCATCCTTAATCTGCAAGGATTGGTGCTGTTTGCATTGTATATGTCGGGCATTGTCAGCGCTTTGATTGTCGCGACGGTACTGAAATTCTTCCAAAAAGATAAATCTCAGCATGCCTTGCTGATGGAGCTGCCAAGCTACCGCATTCCAGATATTAAGAGCATTTGGATTGGCCTGCTGGACCGCGCCAAAATATTCATGAAGCGGGTCGGCGGCATCATCTTTGCCTTGTCTATTTTGCTGTGGTTCCTGTGCACCTTCCCGCAGGCGCCGGAGAATGCTGCGCTGCCTGCAATCGATTATTCTTTTGCCGGCATGCTGGGGCATTTGATGCAGCCGATTTTTGCGCCGATTGGCTTCAACTGGCAGATCTGTATTGCCTTGATCCCTGCGATGGCTGCCCGTGAAGTGGTGGTGGCGGCATTGGGTACTGTATATGCCTTGTCGGCGGCTGATGATGATGCTGTCGCGCAAAGCCTATCTACCCTGATCAGTCAGGGTGATTTGGGCTGGTCATTGGCGACAGGCTTATCTTTGTTAGTGTGGTTTATTTATGCGCCGCACTGCTTGGCGACACTGGCGACTGTGAAACGTGAAACAGGTTCATGGAAAACAGTCGGCTTTATGACGGTGTATCTGTTCGGGCTGGCATATTTCATGGCCTTCCTGACATATCAGATTGCTTCGCATTACTTGGGTTAATACTGAAAGCATGCTCTGCAGCATGCGAAAGGAGACTGAAATGATTGAAGGTTTAATTGTGGCTGCCTTGGTGATTTGGAGCGCGGTCGTGGTGTTTAAGAAAGTTTTTCCTAAAGCGGCATTTTCAGTTTTCATGTCACTTTCAAATATCTTTGAAAAACAGGGCTGGAAGGCGGCGGCAAAATGGCTGAAACCTGCTGCGGTATCGGGCTGCGGCGGCGGCTGCGGCTGTTCTGCTGCCGAAGAGCCTGCGCAGAAAAAAACTGAAGTGCAGGCAGTAAAATGGAAATAAGCTCCAATTATTGAAAGCGCTTTTCAGCAAAATAAAAAAACCGTCATTTTTATGACGGTTTTTTTACGCGCTGACACAAAAAAACTGCCAGAAAGTCAAAACTGAAAAAGCATTCAAAACAGCAAAGTGCTAACATTTTGTCAGTTTTAAAAACAGACCATAAAATGGGGCAAAAATGTTAATACAGCGTGGTGGTTTAAAGGTCGTTGCTGGACTTGGAATTTCAGGTGTCGCCGCGGTTAATTTTTTACATGAACAAGGTTACCGCGTTGCTGTTACAGACTCACGAGCTACCCCGCCAGGCCATGACCAGATTCCTGCCAAAGTCCAAACCAGCTTTGGCAAATTAGATGAGGACCTGCTGCTTCAGGCTGAAGAAATTATCATTAGCCCAGGATTAGACCCGAAACTGCCGGAAATTCAGGCAGCGGCAGCCAAAGGCATTGCGATTGTCAGCGAAATTCAAATTTTGCGCCGCGCAACGGATAAGCCGATTGTTGCCATTACGGGTTCTAATGCCAAAAGCACTGTCACGACACTGCTGGGTTTAATGGTTAAAGATGCGGGACGGAAGGTGGCTGTAGGCGGCAACTTAGGGCGTCCGGCATTGGATTTAATCAAAGATGATCCAGAGCTGTATGTGCTTGAGCTCTCCAGTTTCCAGCTGGAAGCGACTTCAAATCTGGCTGCTGAAGTGGCAGTGGTGCTGAATATGAGTGAAGACCATTTAGACCGCCACGGCGATATGATGGGCTATCACACAGCGAAACACCGTATTTTCCAAGCTGTGAAGAAAGTGGTGTTTAACCGCGATGATTCTTTAACCCGCCCGCTGGTGCCGGATGCGACACCGATGCAAAGCTTCGGGCTGAATGCGCCGGATATGAATCAATTCGGTGTTTTGCGGGATGATGACGGCACGATTTGGCTGGCGCGCGGCCGTGAACGTTTGCTGCAAAGCTCTGATATGTATATTCAAGGCACGCACAATGTAGCGAATGCTTTGGCCTGCTTGGCGCTTGGCGAAGCGATCGGCTTGCCTTTAGACAGCATGCTGAATACGTTGAAAACCTTTAAAGGCTTAGAACACCGCTGTGAGTTTGTAAAAGAATTGGCCGGTGTGCGCTATTACAATGACTCGAAAGGCACCAATATTGGCGCAACACTGGCGGCGATTGATGGCTTAGGCGCAGCCATTGAGGCCAAAGGCGGCAAGGTGGCGATTATTTTGGGCGGGCAGGGCAAAGGTCAAGATTTTACGGCGCTGCGTGACTCGCTCAGCAAATACGCCAAAGTGGCGGTATTGATAGGCGAAGACCGTCCGCTTATTGAAGCTGCAATTTCAGGCACGGCTGAACTGCTGCCTGCCGCGACTTTAAAAGAAGCGGTTGAAATCTGCCAGCAGCATGCGCAGGCCAATGATGTCGTGTTATTGTCGCCGGCATGCGCAAGTTTTGATATGTTTAAAGGTTACAGCGAGCGCGGTCATCAGTTTGTTGACTGCGTGAATTCATTGGCTTAAAAGAATGATAAGGAACGTTGTATGGCTGGGTTAGCTCAGACGACCATCAGTAAAATAAATGAAGTCTATGACCGGTGGGCGCCTCGGCTGCCTGCCGAAGTCAACATGCGCAATGTGCTGATTTTTTGCGTGCTGGCGCTTTTGTGCTTAGGCTCCATTATGGTGGCTTCGGCATCAATGCCGTATGCAGACCGTCTGCATGAAAATGCATTTCACTATATTACACGGCACGGAATTTCAATTCTGGTGGCGTGCATTGCCGCATTCATGGCCTATAAAGTGCCGATGAATGTCTGGTTCAACAATACCTTCCCGCTGTGGCTGCTGACTATTCTTCTGCTGGCGGTGGTGCTGGTGGCGGGAACTGAAGTCAATGGCTCAACGCGCTGGATCCGGATAGCCGGTTTTACTTTGCAAGCTTCTGAGGTCGCCAAAGTCATGATGGCGATTTTTACTGCAGATTATGTCGTGCGCAGGGCCGAGGAAGTGCGGACCAGTGTTTCCGGGCTTGTGCGTTTGGGCGTGGTGATGATTATTACCGTGGGCTTGATTCTGGCAGAGCCGGACTTGGGCGCGACAGCAGTGATTGTCTTAATGATCCTAGGGGTATTTTTCCTTGCAGGCGCGCCGGCTATCCAGTTTATTGCTTTTATGGCGTTTATTGTTGCAGGTTTAGTCATTGCGATTGTTTTCGAGCCTTACCGCCTGCAGCGCGCGCTGTCGTTCACAAACCCATGGGCAGACCCGTTAGGGACTGGCTACCAGCTGTCGAATGCCTTAATGGCTTTTGGCCGCGGTGAGTGGTTTGGTGTGGGGCTTGGCCACAGTATCCAAAAAATGTCGTATTTGCCGGAAGCGCATACCGACTTCATGCTGGCCATTTTAGGTGAGGAATTCGGATTTTTTGGCATCACGACGGTTCTGGTGCTGTCATTCACCATGGTGGTCTGCTGCATTAAAATCGGACACCGCGCGCTGAAAAACCAGTACCTGCGTGCAGGCTATTTGGCGTATGGCATCAGTATTATTTTTCTGCTGCAAATTTTAGTGAATGCGGGCATGAATATGGGCATGCTGCCAACCAAAGGTTTAACGCTGCCCTTTATCAGTTATGGCGGCTCATCTTTGATTATGTGTGCCGTGATGATCAGCCTGATTCTAAAAATTGAAGCCACGACTTGCCAGACTAACCCGAGCAAAGAAGAATCCAGCTTCTAGATAGGGTGAAACTGCAATACCAAGCTGGGCATAGCTGTAAACTGTGCCCGGCTTTTTTATGTTTTAAAAGATTGGAATTCAGAATTTTTCAGCCGGTGTTTATCTTTCGGTTGCTGAGTGAGGCCTTAAGCGGATATCAGTGCAGAAATTTGAAATTTTACAGAAGGCCGGCTTATAGATAATGGCCGTGCAGTTCCGTGCAGTGCGGGATCAAGGCAATATCCCACTGCGCGATGGCCTGCTGAAGCATTTGAGCCGGGCGGTCCAAATCGACTTCCGGCTGACGCAAAGCGCGTAAAGCCTGCTGCAGGAGCTGCGGCGCCTGTGTTAAGTCCAAGGCCTGCGCCATATTTTGCTTAGACAATTTTTGGCCCTGATCATTCATGGCCAAAGGCAGATGCATATATTGCAGCTTAGGATAGCCCAGCAGCTGACCCAGCCAAATCTGCCGTTCTGTATTGTCTAAAAGGTCGGCGCCGCGTACAACATGCGTCATGCCCTGCAAATAGTCATCCACCACAACCGCCAGCTGATAGTTAATAATCCCGTCGCGCCGTTTCAATACGAAATCGCCAAGATCCTGCTGTAAATTGCAGCAATGCGTGCCTTGCAGGCGGTCTGTAAAGCAGATTTCTTGGTCATCAACTTTGACGCGGATGGCCTGATGCTCTAAGGGCAGATCCAGATTGCGGCAGGTGCCTTGATAAATATGATTGGAACCCAGCATTTTCCGGGTGCACTGACAGGCATACACCAAGCCTTGCTGATGCAGCTGCTCAATCACAGCTTCATAGAGATTCAGGCGGTCTTTTTGAAAGATGATTTCGGCATCGGGATCAAACTGAAAAGCATCAATTGAACGAAGAATATGATCTTCACTGCCGGGGTAAATGCGGGGGATATCGGTGTCTTCAATACGCACCAGCCATTTGCCGCGGTGCGCTCGGGCATCGCAATAGCTGGCGACAGCGGTAATCAAAGAACCAAAATGCAAAGGGCCGGTTGGCGATGGCGCAAACCGGCCCACGTAATTCACTTCATCTTTCCCGTCCTTATTGCAAGGAGGAGTCAGGGAGGGATTACTCAGCATGCTTAACCGTTATTCTGTTTCTCTTTGATTTCTGCAAGGGTTTTGCAGTCAATGCATAAAGTCGCAGTCGGACGTGCTTCTAAACGGCGCAGGCCAATTTCAATACCGCAAGTTTCACAGAAACCGTAGTCATCATTTTTGATGGCTTCAATAGACTGCTCAATTTTGCGGATCAATTTGCGCTCACGGTCACGTGTACGCAATTCAATTGCAAATTCTTCCTCTTGCGTTGCACGGTCATTTACGTCAGGAAGCGCCGTGTTTTCATCTTGCATGGTGTTTAAAGTACGGTCTACTTCAGACATCAGCTCAGCTTTCCATGCCAGCAATATTTGGCGGAAGTGCACAAGCTGGCCTTCGGACATATATTCTTCATTTTTCTTAGGCTGATAAGGCTCAATACCAAATAAGCTAGCAGTTGAACCACCTTCAGATGCCTTTGGCTTAGTTTTACGGACGCGTTTAACTGTTGTATCAGCTTGTTCGTCTAAGACTTGGTTTTGGTTGTCATTCGCCATATAGGGCATTCCTCATCATATGCATATATCAATACGCAAAAAATATGGTGATATGCAAGTTTTTTATCGACCCTGAAAGAGATTCCTCCAGCAGGGTCGTCATCATATAGACTTTTTTTCGATTTTGATAGTCTTAGATGCTGGGTTCTTAACTATCACTTTTCCATCAGAAGCCATAAATTAATAGAAAAAAAACAAAATGAAAAGTTAATAACCGGAAATTTCGGTATTAATTTTAGGTTGGTTGATTTTTACACGAATGACTTCCGTCGAAAACTCGCCATTATCATTCAAATGCAGCACGCGGTAACCCGGCAAGGACTCATCCAATGCAAAAGAATCGCTGCGCGGCTTGAACTGAACGCTGGTGGACGGCGTTGATAAAAACTGCACGCCATGCAGGTCATTGCGGGAATCCTGATGCACATGCCCGTACAGCACGGCTTTGACATTCTGATGTCTGGCAATCACGTCCAGCAGATGATCCGCATTTTTCAATCTGTGCTGATCAATCCAGAATGACTGCATGGCAAAAGGGTGATGGTGGCAGGCGATCAAGACATGATGATCCGCCTGTTCTGTCAGCATGCGCTCCAGCTGTTCCAGCTGTTCTTGCGCAACCCAGCCATCGACTTGCCCTTCAACTGCACTGTTGAGCAGAATCAGCCGCCAGTTGCCAAAACTCAGCATATGCGCGCAGTTTTGCTGACGGTGAAAAGGGAAGATCGCGGTGTCGTCATGATTGCCGGGAATCTGAAAATGCGGCACGCCCAGCGCCTGCATATAGCGCAAATAGCGCTCATATGTTTTAGAGACCGGCACCTGCGCTAAATCGCCGGTATGAATGACGGCGTCAACATCAGGCAGATGCTGCACCATATGCTGCATTACATCATGAAAGCTTTGTTCCGGATTCATCGCCGCAAACTCTAGATTAACCTGATCCATGAGATGCGTATCTGAAATTTGGACAATCGTCCAATCGGATGATGAATTTGTATGATTTGATAAAGGCATGTCCTTCCCCTTAGACACTCTTTATAGTATGAATTTTCTGCTGCAGCCATTGCAAGGCCATAATGACAGGCGCATTCTTTAACCGACCGCCGGCAAGCAGTTCAGGCAGGTCTGCATAATTTAAAATATGCAGCAGAATATTTTCACCTTCATCCGGCATGCCGAAAATGCCCCCGCATTCTGGCAAAACAGCCTCTGCGGCATATAGATGAAACAATTCGGAACATGCGCCCGCTGAAGGATAGAAGCTGAACAGATGCTGCAGCTGATTCAGCTCACAGCCGGATTCTTCTAAACTTTCCCTGCGGATGCAGTTTTCCGCAGATTCGTCTCCGTCCAGCACGCCGGCAATAATTTCCAGCTGCCAAGGGGATACGGCATCATCTATGGCGCCAATGCGGAATTGTTCGATTAATGCGAATTTTGCCTGCCGGTCATTGTAAATCAGCACGCCGGCAGCTTCTGGCCGATGCACTAATTCTCTATGAATCACGGGCGTAAAAAGTGCTTGCGCAAACAAGCGGTGCCGAAGGCTGATTTTTTCAACTTGAATAAAGCCTTTGAATTGATATTCACGGCCTTCGATAGTGAAATCTTTTTTGTTATATGAAGCTTGTCTAATAATATTCATACGCTTAAAAATGGAAAGGATGAAAACGTCTGTTTTCATCCTAACTGAGATTTAAAGGAACACCAATTTCTTTTTTATTCAGTTACACTTTGTGGTACAACTTTTGACCATGTTTATGGTAGGCGGTTTTCATCGCTTCCATGCCGGCGTCAATGTCCGGACTGTGCTTTGCATCTGGTTTCTCATTTAGTTGATTTTTAGCATAATTTCTAACATTTTGCGTAATTTTCATGGAGCAGAACTTGGGTCCGCACATCGAGCAGAAATGGGCCGATTTATGCGCTTCTTTCGGCATGGTTTCATCGTGCATTGACCGGGCTGTATCTGGGTCCAGGCTCAAATTGAACTGATCTTCCCAGCGGAATTCAAAACGCGCTTTCGATAAGGCATTGTCACGCGCCTGCGCTCCCGGATGGCCTTTGGCCAAGTCTGCAGCATGAGCGGCAATTTTATAGGTGATGATGCCGTCTTTGACATCTTTCTTATTCGGCAGGCCCAAATGCTCTTTTGGCGTCACATAGCAGAGCATGGCGGTGCCGTACCAGCCGATCATGGCCGCGCCAATGGCAGAGGTAATGTGGTCATAGCCCGGCGCAATATCGGTCGTTAATGGGCCAAGGGTGTAAAAAGGCGCTTCTTTGCAGACATCCAGCTGCAGATCCATATTCTCTTTGATCATATGCATTGGCACGTGCCCTGGGCCTTCAATCATAACCTGCACATCATGCCGCCACGCGCGGTGAGTCAGTTCACCCAATGTGCGCAGCTCAGAGAACTGCGCTTCATCATTGGCATCCTGTATGCAGCCCGGACGCAGGCCGTCACCTAGGCTGAAAGAAACATCATAGGCTTTCATGATTTCACAGATTTCATCGAAATGCGTGTACAGGAAATTTTCCTCATGGTGCGCGAGGCACCACTGCGCCATGATGGATCCGCCGCGCGAAACGATGCCGGTCAGGCGGTTAGCCGTCATCGGCACATAGCGTAAAAGTACGCCGGCGTGAATGGTAAAGTAATCAACGCCTTGCTCCGCTTGCTCAATCAGCGTGTCTTTAAAAATGTCCCATGTTAAGTCTTCTGCAGCGCCATTCACTTTTTCTAAAGCCTGATAAATAGGGACGGTGCCGATGGGAACAGGCGAGTTGCGGATAATCCATTCACGGGTTTCATGAATATTTTGACCCGTTGAAAGATCCATAATGGTGTCTGCGCCCCAGCGTGTCGCCCACGTCATTTTGGAGACTTCTTCATCAATGGATGATCCGAGCGCAGAGTTGCCGATATTGGCATTGATTTTCACCAAGAAATTACGCCCGATAATCATGGGTTCAATTTCAGGGTGGTTAATATTGGCAGGAATAATTGCACGTCCTTCAGCGACTTCTTTACGCACGAACTCAGGTGTGATTTCCATCAAATTGCGCGCGCCGAAATTTTGGCCGGCATGCTGCCGCATATCGGCGCCTTCATGCTGGCGCTGATTTTCACGGATGGCAATGTATTCCATTTCCGGGGTGATGATGCCTTGCCGGGCATAGTGCATTTGAGTGACATTTTTGCCGGTTTTGGCGCGGCGCGGGTTTTGAATATGCGCAAAACGAATACCCGCGGTACGGATGTCTTTCAGGCGTTCCTGCCCAAACGTTGAAGTGAGCGTGCTTAAGCGTTCAGTGTCTTCACGTTCTTCAATCCATTTTTCACGTACATTAGGCAGACCTTTATTCAGGTCAATTTCTGTATTCGGATCGGTATAGAAGCCCGACGTGTCATAGACCATCACCGGCGGGTTTTGCTCGCCGCCCAAACCAGTTGGGGTGTCGGTCAGCGCAATTTCGCGCATGGGCACTTGAATGTCAGGGCGTGAGCCTTGAATATAGACTTTAGATGATGCGGGTAAAATACGGGTGAGATCTTTTGCATCTTGCTCATGTTGAGCAGAAAGATCATGAGAAGAAAGATTCGTTAACTGGTTCATTGCAATGATCCTTATGAATGAAATCAACGAATCAAGCACGACCAAAAACGTAGCGGATTTGATCTGTTTTTTGCAGCTGTCCTCGATTCAAATATAGAGAGCAGCCGTGTATTTCTACAAAACAGACCAATTGCATGTGTTCAGTTTTTAGATGGCTTGATTCCTACGCAGGTCTTAACCTGATCAGGTTCAACGGTACTCGGGCTTAAGTTCATCTAAAGGAGGAACTGACCCGATCTCAGCGAGGACTTACTCGCGCTCCGTCAAGCGATGCACAGATGGTAGCTCAGTCGGATGATAAAAAACAGTCAGAAAGCGTGATTTATTCTGCCCATTCCGCTTTGGCTGGGATTAAGGCAGCCTCGTTATTCAAGGCAAACAGAGTCTGAAAAACAGTCTTTCTGATAATTGGGCGCAGGATTGCGCAAGTTAATGTACAGCTCCATTTGCTGCCAAGGGCTGAGTCCGGTTTGTCCTGCTGCATATTTTCTGCGCTGTTCAGGACTCATTTCCAAAAACTGCAGGAAGAGGCTGGACTGCAGCGCCAGTTCTGAACGCTTGAATTTTGAAGCTTTTTTCAGTTCTTCTAAGGTGCTGACCTTAACATCCATCGGGTCAGAATAATTGCTGGAAACCGGCGTGTTTTTTAGACCTTTGAACAGGAATATTTTATATTGATACAGTAAATGTTTAGCATCTTTCAGATAACTGCTTTTAGGATAGGTATGAATATAGTCTTCCCAAAACAGGGCGCGCCTGACAATTTCAAACGGTTCAATCAGCAAGGTCTGGTCTGAGAATGCAGGTTCAACATTTTGCAGGGCTAAATTTTCAATAAATATCCGCTCGGCATCCGGCATATAAGGCGCAAATATTTTGGCTAAATAGTCTGGGCTGCGGCGGTAATGCGCTTCAGCTGCGGTGGCGTCGACTAATTCAACATAAGCTTGCCCTTGATGCTTCAGCAAATACTGGTCGCGAAGCGTGAACTGTTCAAAATGGCTTTGATGAATGGTCGGATGCTGCGCCATATCAAATGCATATTGTTCAAACGTGAGCTGCTGAGAGGCAGAGCGCTCTACATGCAGAAAATTGCGGTACATTTGATTAGAGCGCTGGAGCAGTGCTTTCTGTTTTTCTAAAGGCTGCAGCGGCAGGCAGACTTTTAGGTCTTGATTGACTTGCTCAAGAGCAAAAGTGGTGCGCTGGTTATTAATTTCCAGCATATTTTTTTCGAGCTTTTGACACAGCAGCGTCAAGTCATCCGCTTCCTGCTGTTTATGTGCAGATTCGAGCTGTTCTTGCATAGGCTGCGGCTCAGGCTGCTGTTGGCAGCCTGAAAGCAGGGATATGCAAAAATAGGCAAAGAGAAGCTTTGCTGCAATAATAAAGCGCTTTGACACAGTCATCCGTTAATAAAGCTGATAGCAGGGTTGTTCGATGGAATGCGCATATTCTATAGCTGAAACGGCATGATACTGTGTAGTATTGTGGAGTTGTTTGTTACAGCGCCGTATGCAATGCGGTTGCTTTGCTTAAAGTGCGGTACAGTGAGAAGAAATTGATAAAAAATTAATAAAAAACATACGCGATATTGCATAAACCGCTTTAGGATCTGCTTACAATTGATATTCGGTGCCATACTGAAAAAGCTTGGCTGTGATGGATTTACGATAAAAAATGAA
>NZ_LUAW01000071.1 GCF_001605895.1 Acinetobacter pragensis | reverse complement strand
TGATTTCTGAAACAGTTCCTTTTTCTTTTAAGCGAACCGCTTCTTCCACTGCGATTTCACAGAATGGGTTGATTGACATTTTAACGTTCGTTAAGTCAACACCACTGTTGTCCGGTTTAACACGGACTTTAACGTTGGCATCAACCACACGTTTTACAGCAACAAGAGCCTTCATGTAATCCTCGGCTGTTTTAGCAAATGTAAATATTGAGAAAAGTTATATTAACTCTTCACTTTAAATTTTTTAGGTGCCCTATCTTGCAATGTGATTGGCATTTCGGTCAAGTCACAATTATCGAAAGACCTGTAAAAATGCGTAAAATTCCTTGAACTTATCGTTCACACTTTTTCCCGATGTTTTTATTTGCCTGTTTTCACAGATTATTTAGTTATTTTTTAACCATTGATTTTTATTATATTTTTACTTGATTAGTTTCATCAAAAGTTTTGATTTAAGCGCTTAAACCTATAAGTTATGCTTCTTATTTATGCAGAAATGACTGGTCAGCATATCATAGCCTTTATGTCATTTAAGATAGATGTCCTATTTCTGCCGCATTTCCTTCAAACATTCATCTATCTGTAAAATTAAAAAACCTATCCGTCTTATTATTTACTGAAAAATTATCTGCTCAGCCTTTTTGATGCCGAAAATTTTTAACAAAAAAGCCCGCATGATTCTGCAGGCTTTATCAGCACATCATTCTTCGGCTTATATGCAGGCGTGACACGCTAATTGGCAATCAGCCATGCCGCAGCTAAGCCCAGTAGTCCGCCAGAAGTACCGTCAATCCATTTTTGTTTACGCTCATCGATATGCGTTTTTTGACTGATTTTGGCAAAGACTAAACTCAAACCGCAATACACCACAAAAATCAAACCAATAAATACACAGGACAATAGCAAGCCTTGAGTAACCGTATTGCCAGATTTATTAATGAACTGAGGTAAAATCGCAAAATAAATCAGCATCCCTTTCGGATTCAGCAGCGCTGTAAAAAACCCTTTTTTAATTGGGCTCGCAGAACTTTTATTTTCAATCAATAATTTTTTATCGCTGAAAACCGATTGAATTAAATGCACCGCCAAATAAAGCAAATATGCAATTCCGAGCCAGCGGATAGTTTCAAACAAAATTGGAAAAGAAACAATGATCGCCGCGATGCCTAACGCAACCAAAACGGAATGCACCAAATAACCGTAGCATATGCCGACAGTTGCCATCATGCCTGCTTTTGCATCTTTACCCATCACTTGAGACAGAATAAACAGCATATCTGGCCCAGGTGTAAAAATAAGCGGTGTAACCGTTAATGCAAAGAGTACCAATACAGACATTTTCTTTTCCTAGCATACTATCTGAAGGAGAAAACCAGTATCTGCGAATTGATCTAAAATAGGATTTCATTTATTCTAATTTTATTGCTATTTTTAGAATTAAATTCTAATTTATGAAAATTTCTTCAAAGTCTATTCTAGTAAAACTGGACCGTATTGATAAAAATATCATTCGCGGGCTGCAGAACAATGGCCGAATGCAAAACAATGATCTGGCCAAAGAAATTGGCTTATCGCCTTCATCCTGTTTACGGCGCGTTAAATTACTGGAAGAAGCCGGTGTGATTCAAAGCTATACCACTGTGGTTGACCCGCAAAAAATCGGCTTTCAGCTGCTGCTGTTTTCCCGAATTTGGCTGGTGGGTCAAGATGCAGAAACGATCGACACTTTTATTGAAGCCATGAAAGAGCTGCCGCAAGTCATGGAGTGCTATATTATTTTAGGTGAATGTGACGCCATGCTGAAAGTGGTTGTGCCTGACCTAGAAAGCTACCGTAAATTCCAATCTACACATTTAACCAAAAGAAATGGCATTACCAGCGTAAAAACAGATGTGCCGAGCCAGATTATTAAGCAAAGCTATCAGCTGCCCTTAGATGACTTATGATGCCGGAAATGATGAAAGCAAAGATACCTGTCATTTTAGAAACGTCACGGCTGATCTTAAGGCCGTGGCAAGCTGAAGACTTCGCGCCATTTGCGCTCATGAATGCCAATGCTCAGGTCATGCAGTATTTCCCGCAAACGCTGAACACCGCGGAAAGCGATGCACTGGCAGAAAAATTTCAGCGCTTGATTGAATTGATCGGCTGGGGATTCTGGGCGCTGGAGTTAAAGCAAACAGGGCAATTTATCGGTTTTACGGGACTGCATTTTCAGCCGGATTTATTTGAATTTTCACCCTGTACTGAAATTGGCTGGCGCTTAGTTTTCGAATTTTGGCATCAAGGCTATGCCGCCGAAGCTGCAACAGCAAGCCTGAAATTTGCTTTTAATATTTTAAAACTTGAAGAAGTTAAAGCATTTACTGCAGTACAGAATAAACCTTCTGAAACATTGATGCTGCGTTTAGGCATGCAGCATCAGGGCTATTTCAACCATCCTAAACTGGATGCCGACAGCCCGTTGCTGTGTCATACACTGTATGGCATTAAACCGGCTGATTTTCTAAAAAATCACGATGGACGTGGCTTAAATCAATCAATTCATAGTTAGCCAGTTCAAACGTTTTCCATACCTCAATAAAGTCCTGTTTGGAATCAAAAGAAACCGTAGGCGATGCGGTTGCCTGCCATTGCAAATCTGAAATCCACAAATAGGCTTGCTGTGTATCCGCATTCATGGCCTGCACTTTGCCATTGGCATTTACGCCTTGCACAGCCGCATTTTCCGGAAGCGACGGTTCAATATTGGGCAGACTGACTTCTACAAAGTGTTTGACTTGACGAAGGCCATAACCTGCAAAAATCTCTTTTTGTTCAGGACTGAGCTGATCATACTTTTCTTGAATATCCGAAATCATTTCTATTGCCTAGTTTCAATTAAATTCTTTATATACATTCAACTGGATAAAATTTATCCGAGCACGTCTTTTGCGTTCACTTTGTATTGCTGCGCTCTTTTATACGTGAAAAATTGCCTTTTTTTTATTCTACATTAGTACAAAGCGCCAATCGCTAAATTACAGTTTTCTCTAAAATCCAACTAAAATGTCATGCAGCATTTGCATTCAATAATCTATGTGCTTTATTAAAGTTTGTCTATACCAATTTCGATTTCAAAAAGCGAAATATTCATATAGTTATGCCTCTGCGCAAAAACATTATGCTTGAATAAAAACAAGATTTTCGCGTATCAATAACCGAAACATAATCATATATGACCACATAGCACCCTATGCAGAATCACTTCTTTGCCGCCCGCGGATGCGCCTGATCATACACTTGCGCCAAACGATCAAAATCGACATGGGTATAAATTTGCGTCGTGGTTAAATTACTGTGCCCCAGCATTTCCTGTACCGCCCGCAGGTCACCGCTATTGGACAGCATATGGCTGGCAAAACAATGTCGCAGCAAATGCGGGTGCAGATCGACATTCACACCTGCGCGCTGGGCTTGAAACTTCACCCGATTTTCAATTTGACGCGCACCCAGGGGGTTGCCTTTTTGCGTAATGAATACATTCGCCTCCGGTACAAAATCACCGTGCCATAATGGGTAAATCTGCAGCCAGCTCATCACCGCCTCTTTGGCTTTAGTGCCAAAAGGCACAATACGGGTCTTATTGCCCTTACCTGTAATACGCAGCAGCTGACGGTTAAAATCGACATCCTTAATTCTTAAGGACTGCACTTCCGCTAAACGCAAACCGCTGGAATAAAGCAATTCTAAAATCGCTTTATCGCGCAGCCACATCTGCTGCTGCACTTCAGTTTCAGGTTCAGGCTGATCCAGTATTTGATTGACTGTTTCAATATCCACCAGTCCCGGCAATGGGCGGGACTGACGCTTGAGCTGAAAATCATTGGCCGGGTTAAAACTCATGAATTGCCCTTGCTCCGCCCATTTCATAAATTGGCGGATGGCCGACAGCATGCGCTGCAGGCTGCTGGGACTTAGGTTTTGGTTCTCTACTTTAAAGGCTAAATATTCACGTAAATCCGAAGTTTCCACATCCGAAAGCATCAGCTTTTTATGCGCGCAAAACAGCAAAAAATCCGATACATCACGTTCATAAGCTTGCAATGTATGGACAGACTGGTTCTGAATTTTACGCTCTTTAAGCCATATTTCCAGCAATTCCGCATGATCATATTCTTGTAGCATGGCAAGCCGTTTTAACCTTTATTTAAATATCTTCTAGATCAATTGCAGCAGATAACGCTGAATCAAAGGCGCAACTTCATCCGCATCATCTTGCGCAAATAAATGCCCGCCGCCATGAATCAGCTGCAAATCTGAATCTTCAAATTGCTGATGCAGATATTGCCCTACGGCAACGGGACTGATTGCATCAGCATCACCCCACAGCAGCAAGATTTTTTGTTTTATTTGCGGCAATTGAGCTGAGTAATCCAACTGCACTGCAGTGAACCAATCAGGATGGTTCAGAAATTCTTCATTATAGGCTGTGCGCCAGTTTTCGGCGTTAAAGGCGCTTAAATCTATGCCGCCAGAAGTTGCCATGAGCACCATGCTCTTGACTGATTCGGGCTTTTTCAAAGCTGCCTGCACAGCAAAAATTCCGCCCATTGACTGTGCAATCAGTATCGACTCTGGCCCTATCTGATTCAACACATATTCAGATAGGCTTTCAAAATCTTTTACGCCTGCTTGAGCGGGTTCTGCACCAAACCCAGGATAGGCAATAACTTGGGTTGAATAATCTGCCGGCAGCAGCTGAATCAAAGGCTGCCAGAATTCAGTATTCCCCGATGCTCCCGGAAGAAAAACAAGATGCGTCATTCGGCTTCATAAAAATAAGATCAGACACACAGCATACCCTATTTACAGACATAAAAAAGCACTGCCAAAGACAGTGCTCTTTTATTTATACAATTGCTGAAAAGTCTGCAGATCTGCTTAGTTTTGGAAATAATCCAAATTCAATTGACCTTGATAAACATTAGCTGTCGGCCCAGTCATCCAAACAACATCGCCTTCTTTCCATTCAATTTGCAGCTTGCCGCCAGCCAGCTCAATTTCGACTGAATTGGATAACAGTCCGCGGCGCATGCCGGATACTGCAGCCGCGCATGCCCCTGTGCCGCAGGCCAGTGTTTCACCGGTACCGCGTTCAAAAACACGCAGGCGCGCATGCTTATCATCAATAATTTGCATAAATCCGGCATTTACCCGGGCTGGAAAACGCTCATGCGATTCGACCTGCGGGCCCAGGCGCGCGACATCCGCCTGAATAACATCGGGAACAATGGTTACAGCATGCGGATTGCCCATATTCACCACATCAATGGTCAGCTGTTCGCCATCCGGCAAGCGGATGTCATACAGATTTTCAGCTTCATCTGCAAGAAATGGAATCTCATGCGGCAAGAATTTCGGGTAGCCCATATTCACACGGACCCAGCCATTTGGCCCCAATTCAGGCTCGACAATGCCGGCTTTGGTTTGCACTTTCATTTTGGTTTTTGTGGTCAGCTTGCGTTCATAGACGAAACGCGCAAAGCAGCGCACGCCATTGCCGCATTGTTCCACTTCCGAACCGTCCGCATTGAAAATCCGGTATTTAAAATCTACATTCGGCATATCCGGCGGTTCAACAATCAGCAGTTGGTCAAAACCAATGCCAAAATGACGGTCAGCCAAGCGCTGAATGGTCAAGGTATCCAAATATGCGCGCTGGCTGATTAAATCCAGCACTAAAAAATCATTGCCCAAGCCATGCATTTTAGTAAATTCTAATAACATCTTGAATTACGCCTCCGGCAGCAAATGTTCACGTTCCCACAGCGACTCAATGGTTTCACGCTCACGGATCAAATAAGATTGCTCGCCATCTACCATCACTTCTGCGGCACGGCCGCGGCTGTTGTAATTTGAACTCATTACAAAACCGTATGCCCCTGCGCCCAGCACCGCAAGCACGTCATTTTCCTGAATTGCCAGCTGGCGCTCTTTTCCTAAGAAATCGCCCGTTTCACAAATGGCGCCGACTACATCCCACGCTTTGACTTCAGTATCCGTACGCGGCGTGACTGACTGAATGTCCATCCAAGCTTCATATAGCGCCGGACGGATCAAGTCATTCATCGCGGCATCGATAATCGCAAAGTTGCGGTGATTGGTCGGTTTCAGCAAATCCACTTTGGTCAGTAAAACGCCAGCATTGGCAGAGATGCTGCGGCCCGGCTCCATATACACTTTCATGCCCAGCTTCTCTAAAGCCGGTTTCATGGCATTGGCATATTCTTCAACTGATGGCGGTGTTTCATCTTTATAAGTCACGCCTAAACCGCCGCCAATATCAATGTGTTTCAGATTGATGCCCAGCTCTTTCAGCTTCTCAATCATCACCATCACGCGGTCTAAAGCATCCACAAAAGGCTGGGTTTCTGTCAGCTGCGAACCGATATGGCAGTCAATGCCCACCACATCCAAATTCGGCAAAGATGCCGCATATTGATAGGTTTCATACACGCTGTCTGAAGGAATACCGAACTTGTTTTCTTTTAAGCCTGTTGAAATATACGGATGCGTTTTGGCATCAACATCCGGATTCACACGCAGTGAAACCGGCGCCTGCTTACCCAGTTTTTCCGCCACTTTCTGAATTCGGCCTAACTCTGCATAAGATTCGACGTTAAAGCAGGCAATGCCCGCTTCCAGCGCTTTTTGAATATCCGCTTCAGTTTTGCCTAACCCCGAAAATACAATTTTCGATGCATCGCCGCCGGCTTTCAATACACGCGCCAGCTCACCGCCAGTCACAATATCAAAGCCTGCGCCGAGCTTGGCCAATACATTCAATACCGCAAGATTAGAGTTTGACTTTACCGCAAAGCAAATTTGATGATCGATAAAGCTGAATGCACGGTCCATATCCAAATAATGCTTGGCGAAAGTATTTTTTGAATAAACATAGAGTGGCGTGCCATATTGCTCTGCGAGCTGCTGTAATGAACATTGCTCTGCGTGCAAAACCCCATTAATGCGGGTAAAACTCATGAATGTATCCTTGCTTAAAATGACTTGATTAAAAAGTAAAGGCTTAAGGTGTAGTCGGTGACTGGTTTTCAGCAGGCACATCAGCTTGCTGATCTGGAGATTTTTCACTCTTTTCTTCAGCTTTTTGCGGCGCTTTCGCATCCGAATAAAGCAAATATTTTGCACGTTTATCGTAGTTCGTGTCATTCGGCAGCTGTAAAGCACCTGACTGACCGCAGCCTGTGAAGGTAAAACCCACAGCGCATAAACTCATGTAGCAAATGATTTGGCGCATCTGTTCACCTATCCATATTTTCGAAGAAGTATAGCGCAATCATTTGCATGACCGAAGCGCTAAACGCTAGAGATTATCGCCACTCATAAAAAAACGCCAGCGTATCGCCGGCGTTTTTCTTATTCGCTCAGCTTATTTATGTTTCGGTTTGTAGAAACCAAAGTAGCCAATAATCAGAATAACGAACCAAATTGGGCTGACCATCAGCGCTTTCATGGTATCCGCCTCTAAAGACAGCACATAAATCATGCCGATAAAGAAGATGATCACAACCCAGCAGGTAAACAAACCGCCCGGAAGCTTGAAAGTCGATTTGGCATGCAATTCAGGACGGGTTTTATAATAAACAATATAGCTCCAGATGATCATGAGCCATACGCAAATAAATAGAATCGTCGATAGCGTTGTTGCCAAAGTGAATGCTTCAACAGTATTCGGCACAAAGTACTGCAATGCTGCGCCCAGCAATAAGCAAACTGCAGAGAAATACAGCGCATTCGCCGGTACAGAATGCTTATTCAAGTGGCCAAATGCTTTAGGACCCTGTTCTTCACGCGACAAACCAAACAGCATGCGGGACGTAGAGAATACGCCGCTGTTCATTGAAGACATTACCGAAGACAGCACCACCAAGTTCATAATAATAGCCGCAGCAGCGATGCCTGCTTGACTGAATAAATTCACAAACGGAGAAACCGACGGGTCAATTCTATTCCAAGGCGTTACTGACATAACAATGACCAAAGCCAGCACATAGAAAATAATGATCCGGATTGGAATTGAGTTCACCGCTTTCGGCAAGTTCTTTTCAGGATCTTTAGTTTCTGCGGCTGTCGTACCGACCAGCTCAACCCCGACAAAAGCAAAGATGGCAATCTGAAAGCCCGCCAAGAACCCTGTGACACCTGTAGGGAACAAGCCGCCATGCGACCAAAGATGTGAAAAAGCCGCAATCTCGCCAGTGGTTGACGTGAATCCGGTAAAGATCATCCACAAGCCAACGCCTATCAGCACCACAATGGCAATAATCTTAATCAGCGCAAACCAGAATTCTAATTCACCGAACAGTTTGACCGTAACCAAGTTCAGCCCCATGATAAATACAATGGCTGCCACACTGATCATCACCCCTTCTTCTGGAGAGAACGGGTTTCCTCCATTAAAGAACTGGAGGTAATAAATAATGGCGGATAAATCTGCAATACCGATGGTGATCCAGCACAGCCAATAGGTCCAGCCGACAAAATAGCCTGCCCATGGCCCGATTAAATCTGTTGAAAAATCAATGAACGATTTATATTTAAGATTGGACAGCAGCAATTCGCCCAGCGCGCGCATGACGAAAAACACCATAAAGCCGATAATCATGTAGATCAGCAAAATAGATGGACCAGCCAAGCTGATCGTTTTACCTGACCCCATGAATAAGCCCGTTCCAATAGCGCCGCCAATAGCAATCAATTGCAGGTGGCGGTTGGACAAGCTACGTTTTAAATCGCCTTCTTCATTTGGCGTTTCTGTAACTTGGTTTGACATTAATTATTTCAACTTTAAATTCTATTTTCGACAAATTAACTGAAAAACCTCAGAAAATGAAAAAAAAATTGTCATAATCTGTTTTTTCTGATTAATTTGAAAAGTTAATTTATTTTTCTTATATAAAAAATAGATCAAAAAAACCGCTGTATGAACAGGTCTTTTTAAAGCACTGTTCTTGTAAAAATTTAAATTGTATGTAAAAAATACACAGTAATTCATAAAGATCATGCCAAGAAGAATAAGGAAAATTCACATAATGGCATGCCCCTTGCTTGGGTTTTAAACAACTCAAGCTTTTTCCTCAGGACGACATAAGAAGAATTGCCTATGCAAGATATACAAACAATGATGGAAACGATTAGCGGCTGGGTCTGGGGACCTTATATGCTCGTGCTTATTGTCGGCACAGGCGTATTCCTGACTCTGCGCTTAATGTTTTGGCAAATCCGCATGCTGCCTCTGGCTTTTAAACAAGTCTTCGGCAAGCATAAGCATGCAGACTCACACACTGGCGATATCTCGCACTTCGCTTCATTAATGACCGCGCTTTCAGCAACGATTGGAACAGGCAACATCGCAGGCGTCGCCACAGCCTGCGTACTGGGCGGCCCCGGTGCAGTATTTTGGATGTGGATGACAGCCCTCTTCGGGATGGCAACCAAATACGGCGAAGGCGTACTGGCGGTAAAATACCGGATTAAAAATGACAGCGGCCAGATGTCCGGCGGGCCGATGTACTACATCGAACGCGGCCTAAAGTGGAAATGGCTGGCGATTATTTTTGCGCTGTTCGGCACACTGGCATCATTCGGTATCGGCAGCTCAGTGCAGTCCAATACAGTTGCTTTGGCTGTAGAAAACAGCATGGGCATCCAAACATGGATTACCGGCATTGTCATCACTGTTCTTTCTGCCTTGGTGATTTTGGGCGGCATTAAGTCTATTTCCAAAGCGTCGACTGTTATTGTTCCTTTTATGGCAGTCGGTTATGTGATTGGCGGCCTGACCATCATTCTGAACCATTTGGAATTGGTTATACCTGCGCTTGAATTGATTTTCCGTGATGCCTTTACAGGTGAAGCCGTTGCTGGCGGCGCGATTGGCGCAGTCATCCGTTACGGTGTCGCGCGCGGTGTCTTTTCCAATGAAGCCGGTATGGGTTCCGCGCCGATTGCCGCCGCTGCCGCTAAAACGGATCATCCTGCGCGTCAGGGCTTAGTCTCAATGACCGGCACTTTTATTGACACCATCATTGTCTGTTCAATTACGGGTATTGTCCTTGTCATGGGCTTTATTTTAGCTGGCAATTCCTTTGGCGGAGAGACCGGCGCCGTGTTAACCACACGGGTGTTTGATCAGCTGCTGCCGGGCGTTGGCGGCTGGGTCGTAACCTTAGGCATTATTTTCTTTGCCTACTCCACCATTTTAGGCTGGTGCTATTACGGCGAAAAATGCTGCACTTACTTACTGGGCGAAAAATACGTGATGCTTTACCGCATTATCTATATTGCTTCGGTATTTATCGGCTGTGTGGCAAGCCTCGATTTGGTTTGGCTGTTTGCAGATACGTTCAACGGCCTAATGGCTGTACCGAACCTAATTGCGCTGCTGCTTTTATCCAGTGTGATTGTGAAAGAGTCCAAAGACTTTGTTGAAAAACGCAAATCTGGCGAACTGTATTAATTATTAATTGCTTCACTGCAAAAAAGCTGCCCAAGGGCAGCTTTTTTATGGCCGGCATTCTATTCATTTCAAATCGACTGTATGCTGTAACGCAATTTAGAACCTCTTTAACAGTATTCAAAAAATTTCATATGGCAAAAGCAAAAAGTATTTATCGATGTGAACAATGCGGTGCTGACCATCCAAAATGGTCAGGCCAATGCGCCGACTGCGGTGAATGGAATTGCCTCACTGAAGTGAGTATTGCCCCTGCTGTCAGCCACCGCGCACAGCCTAAAATGGGCAGCGGGGGCTATGCGGGGCAAGCGGCATCCATCACGACATTGAATCAGGTATCTGTCTCACGCGAGTCGCGCTTGGCAACAGGCATTGGAGAATTTGACCGTGTATTGGGCGGCGGACTGGTAACCGGTTCAGTGGTTCTAATTGGCGGTGACCCCGGCATTGGCAAATCAACCATTTTATTGCAAACCGCAACACACATGGCTGCCGCCAACAGTTCTGCCCTGTATGTCACTGGCGAAGAATCGCTGTCCCAAGTCGCCCTGCGGGCACAGCGCTTGGACTTGCCGACTGACCGGCTTAAAGTCATGGCTGAAACCTGCGTAGAACGCATTTGCGAAGTTTTGGCGCATGAACGCCCTGCTGTGGCCATTTTAGATTCAATTCAAACCCTCTATACAGAAACCTTGCAGTCTGCGCCAGGCGGCGTTTCACAAATCCGTGAATCTGCGGCCTTATTGACCCGATTTGCCAAAAACAGCGGCACATCGTTATTTCTGGTCGGCCATGTCACCAAAGAAGGCGCGCTGGCGGGGCCGCGTGTACTGGAACATATGGTCGATTGCGTGCTGTATTTTGAAGGCCAGTCGGACTCCCGTTTCCGAATGATCCGCGCCGTAAAAAACCGCTTTGGCGCAGTCAATGAATTGGGGGTCTTTGGCATGACCGACAAAGGGCTTCGGGAAGTATCCAATCCGTCAGCCATTTTTCTCAGCCGCTATGATGAAGCGATTCCAGGTTCCATTGTAGTAATCAGCCGCGAAGGCACCCGCCCGCTTCTGGTTGAGGTTCAGGCGCTGGTTGATGACTCTCAGGGCCAGCCTAGACGTGTAGCATTGGGGCTTGATCAGAACCGCCTGAATATGCTGCTGGCGGTGATGCACCGTCATGGCGGCGTGCAAACCTCAGGACAGGACGTTTATGTCAATATTGTCGGCGGTTTGAAAATAACAGAAACAGGTTCGGACTTAGCTGTGCTGCTGGCCTGCGCTTCAAGCATTCGAGGCAAAGCGCTGCCGCAGCAATTGGCTGTGTTTGGCGAAGTCGGCCTGTCAGGGGAAATACGTCCTGTGCCGAATGGTCAGGAACGCTTGAAAGAAGCAGTCAAACATGGGTTTAAACATATTATTCTGCCGCGCGGCAATGCCCCGCAAAGCCCTATTTCTGGGGTAAATATTATTTCAGTTGCGCGCCTGCATGAAGCCTTGACCGAAGCCATGAACCTGAGTGAAGAACTGACTTAATCGCTATTTCATGTTTTGAATCGTTTTTTTAATAAAAAAAACGATTTTTGTATTGAAATTCAGATGGAATGCCTGCATAAATACAGGGCAATATTTTTATTTCTAGATAGGAAAATTTAATGGAAGTTCGACAGCGTGGTTTGATTGCGGGTGTTTTGACCGCTGCTTTATTGGTTGCGCCTTTCGCTGCTGAAGCAAAACGTGCAGGTGGCGGTAAAAGCCACGGTATGAGCCGTCAAGCTGCTCCAGCTCAGTCTTACCAACAGCCTCGTCAAGCTGCTCCAGTTCAACAGCCAGCAACTGCAGGCGCGCCAGCTAAGTCTGGTTCAAATGTAGGCGGTATGGTTGCTGCCGGTGTAGCGGGCGCTGCAATTGGTGCAGTTGCTGCTAATGCCATGGCAGACGATAAAAATACTCAAGCGGCTTCTGAAGCGCAAACTGCGCAGGAAGAAAAAGGCGGTATTCCAAGCTGGATCTGGATTTTACTTGCTGCCGCTGCTGCCTTCTTTATTTTCCGTAAGATGGGCGCAAAAAAAAAACTAGCGAATAACCCGTATGCGCCAAACAACGGCGCATCGAACACAAGTTCAGTAAATAGCGGACCTTTTGGTCAGCAAAATGCAGCGCCTCGTTCAGCTGCTGGCGACAACACCAATATTTTTGGTCAATCTGTCAACGGTTCGGCTGCTCAGGCGCCCGCAGGAAACGCTCCATTTGCAGGCGGCGCATTTACCAGCTCTGGCAGCCAATTGCCAGACGGTACTGAACCCGCAGCTTTTTTACGTGTTGCGCGTCAACGCTTTAACCACATTCAGTCTGTAAACTCTGCAAGCAATGTTGCGGAAATTCAACGCTACTTAACGCCAGATCTTTATCAGTCCATGTATAACGACATTATGGCCAATCAAGATCAGGACGTTGCTGAGTTCTCTAATTTGAATGCAATGGTTGCCGACTCTGCTACAGAAAACGGTCAATATATTGTAAGCGTCCGCTTTACAGGTACTGTCAGTGAAGATCTGAACAGCCTTCCTCAGCCATTTGCTGAAGTTTGGCACTTTGTGAAACCTGCCGGCTCTAGCGAAGACTGGAGAGTGGCTGGCATTCAGCAAGAAAGCTAATAGTGAAATCAAAAATAGCAGCTTCGGCTGCTATTTTTTGCTTATTTTTTCATCATTAATGTGTTTACATTAAGGCCCAGCCTGTATTATTTCATCAACCTTGCCTGCACATTACTCAATCATCGCGCTCATCAGCAGTTTCATCAGCTCACTTTGCGAGGTGCAATGGGTCTTCACATAAATCTGCTTTAAATAAGTGCGTACTGTACTCAATGTTAAATTAGCCTGTTCTGAAATTTCATTAAGATCCAGCCCATTGGCAAATAAGCGGCAAATTTGGATTTCACTGGGCGTCAGCTGATACAGCTGTTTTAAATAGCCTGCTTCCAATTCACGCTTCTGATTCAGCTGCTTAAAAAATACAGCAATCACTTTTGGCATCTGATGATCTGCACGCTGCAGGTCCGATGAATCCATTGCCGATATTTGCAGTGTTAAAATATCCCGCTCGGCTTGACTGTATAAAATCAGATGCTGCTCATTTTTCTCTGCATCTTGCAAAGCAGACGTCAGCATATTATTCAGCTTTCCCTGTACATCCGCACTGGTCTTTAACAGCTGATTGTGACTGACGCCCAGCAGCTCAGTTTGCGCCAAAAGCCGCTGCGCAAAAGCATTTTGATAAAAAACCTGCAGGTTTTCGCTCAGCAAAATAACACCTGTTTTAAAGCGGTCAAAAATTTGATAAAGCTGGGCATAATGCGCCGCCTCTTTAGGCTGGTACACGGTCAGCATAACCAGCGGCCGGGTTCCAAAAACTAATTTTTCCTGATCCGTTGCCAGCAAACTGAGAAAAAGATAAACCGGCTCGCCCCGATCATTGCTCATCTGTATGCAGCGTTCATGAAAAAGCTGATCTGATAAGCTGCGGCGCAATAAAAATTCAATATGATAGAAATGTTCAGACAGCTGTCTTGCATAAGGTTCAATGAGTTGCGTGAGTTTGCTTTCATCCTGAATAGAAATAAACCTTTCCTGCGCCAGCACGCCCTGCATTGCCTCATTACTGTGAACCGCCTGCCCTGACAAGTTCAGCAGCATGATGGGCTGCGGCAATTTATCAATCAGCGCATAGCCTGCAATCGACTGTGCAGAAAACTCATACATGTGGCGCTGAATGGAAACCATCCGTTTTAAATGCACAGTTAACTGATCTAAAAACTTCAGCTCGTTGGCATTGAGCGGCTTGCGCGCCGCGGAAGTGCTAATGCTCCAAAAGACGCACAATTTGTCATCGCGGATCAATTCATGCGAAGCCACATATCTCAGTCCTATAGGCAATAAAATATGCTGATACAAATCAGAGGACTGCACAAAATCTTCCGATACGTGCGAATGGCACTGATACCAGCCTTGACGCTCAGGATTTAAGAAAACAGGCCAGCGCGGATCTGCAGATGCAGGAAAATGCAGATAGTCCAATTCTGCCTGCGCATAAAACTCTTGCGTTAAGGCGCCCACCCCATGACTATAAGATAAGACATTGTATGTAAAATCAATTGCTTGAATATGCACATACGATACATCTAAAATTTTAATCAGCGTTTTGGCAAATTGCTCCCAGGCTTCTGGGTCAGAAGGAATTTGGTAGATCAAATCGATCAATTCATGAGGATCCATAAATATGCTGTTCATTATTCTTCTACCTTATGAACATTATTATTTATCTCACAGACTAGCGGTTCATTCATTTTTTTAAAAGAATAAAATCTACCATTTTCAGCACTTTATTTAAAAAAATATTAATTTTTCTGTGAATAGGCATTCACCACGTTTCATTCAAAACTTTTTTATTTTTAAAGAATAATCGTGTGTTTGTATTTTTAGTGTTTTAAATCTAAATGTTAATTGTTATCATTTTCATTATTGAATTTATATTTTTGACTTTAGAACTACACATAATGAACAGCTCCTCTCTAGATGCCGCGGCAATTAAGCCAAATACTTCGGCGCCCAGCAAGCATAAGGAAAAAGCCTCCTTAACTGCTTACCGCTTTATGATTTTTTACCGCTTTGCCTTAGCCTTAGTTGGAGGTTACCTACTGGCAAGTTTAAGCGCTGTGCTGATTGCGCAGTATTTCATTGACTACCGCGCCAGTGCCGCCATGAGCGCTACCCTGATTGCTTTTTTACTGTATGCGGCAGTGTTTATTTGGGTTTTCATGGTCAACAAAACACTCAAAGCCAGCTTAGGCGTAGTTGTTCCTTGCCTGATTCTATTTATCCTCATCAAAATTTCAGGAACTTAAGATGCGTCCAGATGCAAAAGCGGAAGGACCGCGTCAATCCATGTCTTGGCTGCATACTTGGTCCAGCTTAGTCTTAGGCTGGCTGCTGTATGCCATTTTTCTGACAGGCACACTCAGTTTCTTTCAAAATGAAATTACCGTGTGGATGAAGCCAGAACTGCACCAGTCTGTCCCGCAGGCTGCCCAGACTCAGCAAACGCAGGTTGCGCTGAATTATTTACAGCAAAACCACCCTCATGCAGGGAGCTGGAATATTCAGCTACCGAATTCGCGGCAGAATTTCACGCAAATTACCGTACGTGAACAGGGTGAAAACCCACGTGCTCGCCGTGGCGGTAAACAAATTTATATTGATAGTGCTACAGGTCAAGTTTTAGAACCCCGTGAAACCCGAGGCGGAAGTTTCTTATACCGCTTCCATTTCGAATTGTATGGTATGCCGCGCATGTGGACCCGCTGGTTTGTCGGCATCGCAACACTGATTATGTTGGTTGCGATCATCAGCGGCGTGATTACACATAAAAAAATCTTTAAAGATTTCTTCACTTTCCGTTCAGGCAAAGGTCAGCGCTCTTGGCTCGATGCACATAACGCCACAGCTGTTTTAGCACTGCCTTTCCACATTATGATTACGTTCAGTGGTTTATTGCTCCTGCTGTTCACTATTATGCCTTGGGGCATTGAGCAAATTTATGAAAACCGCGGGGCGTTTCTGCAAGAACAGAATCGCGCTATGGTGCAAGGTCAAAACAGCAGTCCCAATCAGAACAATCAAGAGCGGCGCCAAGCAAGCGCGCAAAATCAAGAACATTCATCCGGAACCAAAGATAACCCGAACAATCGTGCAGAACGCGGTGAAGGTAAACGCCGCCATCAGCCTGAAGTTTTGCCTGCGCCTTTGGCTGATTTAACCCCTATGCTGCTCAAAGCGCAGCAGGAATGGAAAGACAACCCCATCGGAACGGTCAGCGTCATTGCGCCAAATACCAGCCAGGCTCAAGTTGAGCTCCGCGCTTTGCATGGTGAAAGTGTGGCCCACCGCAATATTTATCAAAGCCTGCAATTTGACGGTGTTACCGGCAAGGACATGAGCAATGAAAATGAACGCCTGCAAAATCCATCCATTCCTATGGGTATCTACAATGTAGTCACCACTTTGCATGAGGCGCGCGGCGTTGATATTGCGCTGCGCTGGCTGCTGTTCCTTTCCGGCATTGTCGGAACAATGATGATCGCAACCGGCCTGATTCTATGGTGCGTAAAACGTGCGCCGCAGCAGCAAAAGCAAGGCTATAAATCCTTCGGCTACCGCACGGTTGAAGTGCTGAATATTGCGGCCATTATCGGCCTGCCTATTGCCTGCGCCGCTTATTTTTATGCCAACCGCTTTATTCCCGCACAGCTCGAAAATCGTTTGGAATGGGAAATCCGCAGCTTTTTCATCGTCTGGCTGATCACACTGATTTATGCCATGTTCCGCACACACCGTCAGGCATGGCTGGAACTTTTGGCTTTTGCCGCGGCAGCATTTGCGCTGCTGCCCGTCATTAATTTTATGACCGGCGGTCAAGCCCTCTGGAACAGCATAGCGCATGGACAAGGGATGATTGCCAGTTTTGATTTAGCAATGTGGCTGATGGCCATCCTGTTCAGCTATTCTTTCTATAAAGTGAAAAAGCATAAGGGTTTGCCCGTGAAAAAAACCAAAGCGCCAAAAGCTGCGGTACAGGAGAGTGAAACATGATGTTCTTTCTCATCATCTGGTCACTCAGCAGTTTGGGCTTTTTTGCACTGGCCTGCGCTATGTCTAAACATCAAAAGCAAATTTTCGGACACGAACTGGATACCGCTAAAGCACGGTTCGCGATGGCCATTGGCTGGGTGCTGCTCATTAGTGCCCTATTGATTTGCACGCTGTCCGGATCAATCAGCAATATGATCAGCTATTGGCTAGGCGCGCTCACTTTCGCTGCGTTGTTTATTGGCCTCTGTTTAAGCTATCTGGAGCAACGACTGAAAATTGCCGCAGCCATGACAGCGTGTATTGGCGCAGCCGCTGCCCTATTTTATCTAATTTAATTATTATCTTCTTAAAAGCTGATCTTCGGATTGGCTTTTTTATGCCAACCGATTAGGCTATGCCTATTCTGCACTTTTGGATGAGCTATGTCTGACCTCCCTATTTCACCTGCATTGTTTAACCGCGCTACGGCAGGCAACCGCGATGCTCAATTTGAGCTGGCCGAAATTTATATGCAAAGTGAAAATGATGAGCATGTTGAACTGGCTGAAGAATGGGCGCTGAAAGCCGCGCAGCTCGGCCATGTTGAGGCCATGTATTGGCTGGGCGAAGGCTATGCGGTTTATGCCAAAGATATGTTAGAAGAAGACCCAGAAGAATCTAAAGCTTATTTTGAACATGCGCACCGCTGGCTGGAACAGGCTGCCAAACATAATCACCCTGCCGCAATTTTAGAGTTGGCGAATTTTTACCGCCGCGGCGATGTGGTTGAAAAAGATGTCGTAAAATCTATTGAGCTGGTGGAGCAGGCGGCAAAATTAGGTGAAGTGCAGGCCATGCGTGATTTGGCATTTATTTATGCCAATGGCCTAGGCATTGATGCTGATGAAGAAAAAGCAGATTTTTGGAATGAAAAAGCCAATACGGTTGAGCAGTGATTCAATCGCGATTTAACAAAATAAAGCCCATCTCTTGATGGGCTTTTTATTTAAACAATGCGGGTCTGTTTGCTACATAACATCGTCATTTACATCCACAGTAATGACTTGCCGGCAAATGCCCTCTGCTTGACGCTGCTGTTCAAACACTTCGGCTGACATGGCATCAAAACTGTCAAAGAAACTGATTTCAGTTTCATCCATGTCATAAACCAGTGAATGGTTGCCCACGCCTTCTAATGTATCGTAATACACAATCACGAATTTTTTTTGCTCAAAAGCCTGCTGAATTTGCGGATAAGCCAGTTCAGGCAAAACCGGCAGGTTCAGCAATTTCGCTTCTGCGTAGCTTAATTTCTCTTGCTCTTGAAGATCCGGATCTTCATCCGTATAGAATTGAACATTAAAGCCAAACTTTTTCAGTCCAACCGCCAAGCCAATGGTGGTTGCGCCATGCTCCGCATCATAACTGCAGACTTCTGTCAGCTGCTGGATATCAGCATCTATTCCCAAATGCTGCAGCAGCATCCATACGGCGTAAATGCCGCCGTTGGCTTCAAGATTGGTTAATTCTTCAGGCATTTCTAAAGCCATAATCAAAACTCAAAAACTTGTTTAGTGAATAATAAACGCATCATCGCTGATTTGCGTGAAAGATTGAATTATTCCCCAATTTTAGAGTGTACAAAAATAATGTCTAAATCCTGCTTAGGTACAAAATTCTTTTCAGACATTTGAAACCGTGTTGGACTGATTTTTGTTACCTTGCCCGCCCAGCAGAAGGACACGAGTTCTCCTGCATCGCGTTCAATCGTCAATTTAAAGTCTTGAATCGGCCTGGCCCAGTTCGCTCCAGTTTTTAAGATATAGCCCAATGCCTGATAGGGCGCATGCTGTGATTTTGCTTTCTTTAAACCGGCTTTAAAGTTCTGGTCCATGCAGTAAGCTTTGCTGTCATCTTCAGGATATAACGCCACAGAACCGCCAACCAGCGGCGCATATTGATGCTGCACACGGGTGAAAGCATTGGCTTTAAAGGTCTGTTTCCAGCTGTAAATAATCTGAGATGACCATGCAATCACTGCATCTTTATCGTTCGGCAGCGCTTTTTGCAAGGCAGCATTTTTACAGCTTCTCAGTTTGGCCTCAAAAGCCTCATAGTCATAATTTTGCCGATTCCAAGGGTTCAGCATGTCTTGTTCAGTAAACCCGCATTGCTTAAAAGCATCCGTTACATCCACTGGCGGAAATTTTTCATCATTTTGGATAAACGTCCGCACATGCATTTCAGGCTGTATAGATTTTCCATTGATCTGCACCTTAAAGCTTTTAAGCAAGCGTTCCGTATCCGCAAAATCGGATTCAAAGAAATTTTCAAGTTTCGGCAAGGGAAATAGAACCGTTTCTGTAACATCCTGACGGCTTAAATTTTTAAACTGGTAATCGACCTTAATCATTTTTTTACTAATAAACAGGTCTTCACTGAACATTTGAATGTCTTTATTTTTCAAGTACTGAATACCACCAGTTGCCACATAGCCTGTTGAGTCATTGGATGTAGCAATGACAGGCCAAAACAACAATATAGCCATTAAATATTTAGTCATTATTCTTATACTCCCAATCGATTTATAAAATTTAAATATTCAAAGCATAATTTTACAGATCAAGAAACCTATAACTCAGATATTAATCAATTTCGGATTGGAACAGAATCCATTTCCAAGTACAATACTGCGCTAGTCGAGGGATGCTGCGACTTTCTTATAGGCTGATTTTCAGAAATAGCAATATAAGATCGCTAGGCTCGACCATCGGTATTCTGCTCAGAATCACCAAAAACGGCATCCGCGAACATACTGATCAATTTTTTAATATAGGAGATCGTAATGAACGCGGTTAATGCTTCATTTACAGATTACAAAGTTGCTGACATCACTCTAGCTGATTACGGCCGTAAAGAAATCAAACTTGCTGAAGCAGAAATGCCAGCGCTAATGGGTCTTCGCAAACGCTATGCAGCAGCTAAACCGCTTGCTGGCGCGAAAATTCTTGGCTGTATCCACATGACTATTCAAACTGCAGTTTTAATTGAAACTCTAGTTGAATTGGGCGCAGAAGTTCGCTGGACATCTTGCAACATCTTCTCTACTCAAGACCATGCTGCTGCTGCAATCGCTGCTGCGGGTGTGCCAGTATTCGCTTGGAAAGGCGAAACTGAAGAAGAATACAACTGGTGCCTTGAACAGCAAATCAATGTGAATGGCACACCTTGGGATGCCAACATGATTCTGGACGATGGCGGTGACTTAACTGCGCTTGTTCACGAAAAATATCCTGAAGTCATTGCTAAAATCCACGGTATTACTGAAGAAACAACGACAGGCGTACAACGTCTTTACGAAATGCACCGCGACGGCACTTTAAAAGTTCCTGCGATTAACGTAAATGACTCTGTGACTAAGTCTAAAAACGACAACAAATATGGTTGCCGTCACTCGCTAAATGATGCAATCAAACGCGGTACAGATATGCTTTTATCTGGCCGCCGTGCGCTTGTAATCGGTTATGGTGACGTAGGTAAAGGTTCTGCACAATCACTTCGCCAAGAAGGCATGATTGTACGTGTAACTGAAGTTGACCCAATCTGCGCTATGCAAGCGTGCATGGACGGTTATGAAGTTGTAGCTCCGTACAAAAACGGCGTTCAAACTGGCAAAAAAGAAGACATCAACCTTGATCTTCTTCAAAATACAGACTTGATCGTAACGACAACTGGTAATTACCACGTTTGTGATTCAGCAATGCTTGATTCATTAAAAGCAGGCGCTGTTGTATGCAACATCGGTCACTTTGACACAGAAATCGATACCAACTACTTACGCGGTTACAAGTGGGTTGAAGTGAAGCCACAAGTACACCAAGTGTATCGTTCAGAAGATGAAAACAACTACCTGATCCTTCTTTCTGAAGGCCGTTTGGTTAACCTTGGTAATGCAACAGGTCACCCTTCACGTATTATGGATGGTTCTTTTGCCAACCAAGTATTGGGTCAAATGCATTTATTCGCTGAGAAATTTGCTGATCTTCCAGAGTCTGAAAAAGCTGCGCAAATCCGCGTAGAACTTATTCCTAAGAAATTAGACGAAGAAGTTGCTGCTGCGATGGTTGCAGGTTTCGGCGGCGTATTGACGACATTAACTCAAGAGCAAGCTGACTACTTAGGCGTTGCTGTTGAAGGTCCATTTAAAGCTGAAGCTTATAAATACTAAGTTTTATATTCCCCCTCATCCTAGCCTTCTCCCACAGGGAGAAGGGACTTGTCATTATAAGTAAATTCATAATGACAGTTCCCTCTCCTCTTAGGAGAGGGTTAGGGAGAGGTCTAAATAAAAAGTATTTATAAAAAAGGATTCCTCAATGTCTAAAAACATTCCGATTTCTTTTGAGTTTTTCCCCACGAAAACTGATGCTGGTGCGGAAAAGCTTAAAACTGTACATCAAGAACTTCAGCTGCTGAACCCTGAATTTTTCTCTGTGACATACGGCGCAGGCGGTTCTACCCGTGAGCGCACACTGTCTACATTGAACGATTTCAACGGCAAAGGCACACCTGTTGCTCCTCACCTGTCTTGTATTGGTGACAGCAAAGAACGTATTGCTGAATTGCTGGATTTGTATCAATCACAAGGTATCAACCGTATTGTTGCGCTGCGCGGTGACTTGCCGTCTGGTCAGGTTGGCTTAGGCGAATTGCCGTATGCAACGGATTTGGTTCGTTTCATCCGTGAACATACAGGCGATCACTTCAAAATTGAAGTTGCGGCCTACCCTGAAATGCATCCGCAAGCAGACAGCTTTGATTTAGACATCAAGCGTTTCTGCGATAAAGCCAATGCCGGCGCCAATGCAGCATTGACACAGTTCTTCTTTAATCCAGATGCTTACTTCTACTTTGTAGACCGCATTCAAAAAGAAGGTGTGAACATCCCTGTAGCACCGGGCATCATGCCAATTACCAATGCAAGCAACCTCATCCGCTTTGCAGATGGCACAGGCGCAGAAATTCCGCGCTGGATTCGCAAGCAATTGGCAACATACGGTGATGACACAGCATCAATCAAAGCTTTCGGTCATGAAGTGATTGTGAAATTGTGTGAACGCCTGATTGCTGGCGGCGCGCCAAGCCTGCACTTCTACACCATGAACACGACAGATCCAACACGTCAACTTGTGAAAGACCTCGGTCTTGTATAAGTCATTTCGACCTTTTTGAGAGTAAAACTTTAATGCCGCGTTTTTATATTGAAGCTGATTTAACTGTTGATACAACTATTGAATTAACGGAAACAGTATTTCATCACTGGGTAAAAGTTTTGCGTGCTCAAATTGGCGAAAAAGCCACCTTGTTTAATGGACAAGGCGGTGAATATGACGTGGCCTTATCAGATGTTGCCAAAAAGTCAGCGTCGGTACAGGTCATTTCATTTAACCCCGACAATCGCACCCCCGCTTTCCAAGCCTTACTCGGTCAAGTAATGAGCAAAGGTGACCGTATGGATTATGCCATTCAAAAAGCCGTTGAACTTGGGATTTCAGAAATTCAGCTGTTAACGTCTGAACGCTGTGAAATGCGTTTGAAGTATGACCGGGACCAAAAAAAGCTGGATCATTGGCAAGGCATCGCAATTGCGGCCTGTGAACAGTGCGGCATGAATATTGTCCCTAAAATTCATGCACCCATCAGTTTAGACAAATGGCTTGCATCCGAATTGCCTGAAACTAAACTTGTGCTGGCGCCAAATAAAGATGAAATAGATGTATTGGCGGATGCAGCGCCGCATATTGCCCTGCTGATTGGCCCAGAAGGCGGATTGAGTGAAGCCGAAATTCAGCAATCCAATAATGCTGGGTTTAAAAATTGGTGCATCGGCTCACGCGTACTGCGGACTGAAACTGCGCCTATCGCTGCTTTATCCATTCTTAACTACAGTTTCAAAATTTAATTCATCTGAATATTATATTTTTGTATATAATTTGATTGATTTTTATGCTTAACATTATTAGTCTTGAAATCAGGAATAAAAATTAAGCAATGAAAAAATAATAGCGTTTGGACTACAACAACAATTTTTAATTATACATTTAAATAAGGCACTTATATTGATGACAGACGATCAATATGACTATATCAAGCAGTACAATCATGCTGCTCAAATTGAAAATACGATTCGCTTGAGCCGTTATTTTCTCATCAGTATTCTTATTATTTGCCTATATATTTTTTGTATTTATCAAATTTACTTTAATGCTTCTGACTTCTATTTTAACCTTTGGTTTGTTGCTGCCGAATTATTCACCTGTTTTTGTTGGCTCATCAGCACAGTCTATTTTAAACCGAAGCAATTTGACTTAAAGCTTGCCCACCGCTGGCTTCAATTTCAATGCATCAGCATTGGGTCGCTTATCGCTTCCGGCATTTTCATAATTTATTACTACTTGCCGTCTGTAAACCCTAATTTTGCGGATATTCAGGCGCTGACCTTATCTGCATTATTGCTGATCGTCACCCAAACCTTTGGCTTGACCTATTTAACACAAAAACTCAATTATTTTTGCTTGGCTTTCTTACCGTCCATTGTGCCCTACTTGGTTTCACAATTTTTATTTATGGAGCAAAGCAACCATTTATTCAGCCTCGCCATCAATTTTGCTTTAATTGTCATGCTGCTATGTGCAACAACCTCCTACCGCATCCATCGCCGCATTTCCATCCTATATGCTAAAAACAGCCTTTTGGTTAAAGAAGCCGAACAGCAAGTGGCTTGGACAGATGACTTGTGCAAGCAGCTCAAAAATGAAATCAACCACTCTAAAGATATCGAAATGCAGCTGCAGCTGAACAATCAGCTGCTGGAGCAAAAAGTAAAAGAGCGGACTTTTGATATTGAGCAAATGAACAGGGATTTAGAAGATCAGCAGCAGAATCTTCAGCTCGCGCATGAAATTGCAGGTCTCAAACCTTGGGACTGGAACATTAAAGACCGTAAAATTTCCCTCGCCAACAATCATAAAGGCATTACTCAGCGCGGCTCAAAAGAACATCATTACCAGCTGCTGCATACAATTCACCCGGATGATGTAGAACAATTCAAAAATGCCATGAAACTGCATTTACGCGGTCAAAATGACCGTTATGAATCAACCTACCGAGTACAAAACAGCCAGACAGGAAAATGGAATTGGGTTCATGACATTGGCCGGATCATCAGCTGGGATCCAGACAATAACAAACCTGTACGCATGGTGGGTATCCGCCGCAACATTCAGCAGGAACGCACATCGCAAGAGCGTTTAAAGCTGGCAGCCAGCGTACTGGAACAAGCAGCCGAAGGTATTTTTATTCTTGATGCAGAACTTCGCTATTTAGATGTCAATCCATTTTATGAACAGCTGACCGGCTTCCGCCACGAACAAATTATTGGCAAGCATTTATTTGATATTGCAGCAAATTATAAATCACAGCAGCGCAGTGCGCATTCCGCAATTTTAAAACAGGTTTTGCAGCACCAGCAGTATGATGGAGAACTGTATGAAAAATTCCTCTCTGGAAAAGAATTAACGCTTTGGCTGCATATTAATGCGGTGATGGACGATCAAAACCGGGTCGCGCACTATATCGGCATAGTTTCAGACTTAACTGAACGCAAGCTGCAGGAACAGCGTTTATCTTATTTAGAAAATTATGACACCCTGACTGATTTGCCGAACCGGTTTTATTACAACTATCAGCTGCATCAATACTTGATTTCACAGCAGGATTCGCTCAAGCAGCTGGCTGTCATACGCCTCAATATTGACAGATTCCGCCCGCTGAATGAATATCTCAGCAACAATGGCGGTGATGAGCTGCTTCGGCAAGTTGCTCAGCGCCTGCGTTTAACCAATGCTGAAGCCTTATTTTTAGCCCATCTCAATGGCGATGATTTTGCTATTGTGTATGAGATTTCACATATCCGCCCTTCAGCCATGGAGCATTGTGAACGCATAGCCAAAGCCTTCACTTTGCCTTTCAATGTTTTAGGACAGGATCATGTCATCACATTATCCATGGGCTTGGCCTTTTATCCAGAGCATGGCCGCCAGCTGGATTATTTAAACAACTGCGCAGAGCAAGCCCTTACCGAAGCCAAGCATCTTGGCGGCAATACAATCCGCTTTTATTCCAATGAAAATACGGCGCTGCAAGAGCAAGGCATATTTTTGGAAAGAGACCTGCGCAAAGCCATTCAAAACAATGAACTCGTGGTCTATTACCAGCCAAAAATCAATTTCAGAGACAAGCATATTTACGGCTTTGAAGCGCTTGTACGCTGGAACCATCCAGAAAAAGGCATTATTCCTCCTGCCCTATTCATTCCGCTCGCCGAGCAAACCAGCCTGATTTCAGACATCGGGCGCATAGTGATTCAGCAAACAGCCAAACAAATCAAACAATGGAACCTTATGGGTTTTAATAACATTTGTGTCTCAGTTAATGTGGTCGCGCAGCAATTGCACCGCGGCCAACTGTTGACTGATTTGGATCAGGCCATTAAAACCAACAAAATATCCGGTGCAAGCCTAGAGCTGGAAATTACTGAATCCTCTTTAATTGAAAACTCGGATGCAGTCAAAAACCTGCTGCAGGAAATTAAAAACCGGCATATCAACATTTCGCTGGATGACTTTGGCACAGGTTACTCATCATTCTCGTATCTTGCTGATTTTCCAATTGATGTTTTAAAAATTGACCGCAGTTTTATTTCAAAAATCGGTCAAAACAAACAAGAAGCCATTGTCAGCGCCATGGTCGCCATGGGCAAGGCGATGGGGCTTACAGTCGTAGCTGAAGGCATAGAAACCGAACAGCAGCTGCAATATCTGCAAGATCTGGATTGTGACATCGCACAAGGCTATTTATTCTCCAAACCGCTTCCGGAAGCGGAAGCCACGCTGTATCTAAAGCAAAATATCCCCTCTCCGACTTATACATGCTGAATATAACTAAAGCTTTCTCAGCTATAAGTTTGTTGGAAAAAGGTACTTTAGCGACTGTCCGAAGCGCTGAACAAATGATATATTCAAGCTTAATTTAAGAACCACTACCCGCATTTTTGGGCAACTCAAAACAAACGAGATACAGATGGACGATCAATCTTTAAAACAGCAGGCTTTGTACTATCACGAATTTCCAACACCGGGGAAAATCAGCGTTACGCCAAGCAAACAATTGGTCAACCAACACGATTTAGCCCTTGCATACTCGCCAGGTGTTGCTGCACCTTGTTTAGAAATTGAACGCGACCCATCTACTGCTGCGCTTTACACAGCGCGCGGTAATCTTGTTGCTGTAGTCAGTAACGGTACAGCCGTACTGGGCTTGGGCAACATTGGTCCATTGGCGTCTAAACCTGTTATGGAAGGTAAAGGCGTTTTATTCAAAAAATTCGCTGGTGTCGATGTCTTTGACATTGAAATTGCTGAAAACGATCCAGACAAAATCGTAGATATCGTTGCAGCATTAGAACCTACTTTTGGCGGTATCAACCTTGAAGACATCAAGGCCCCAGAGTGCTTCTACATCGAGCAAAAACTTCGTGAACGCATGAATATCCCTGTGTTCCATGATGACCAGCACGGTACCTCAATTATTGTGGGTTCTGCTTTGCTCAATGCACTGCAATTGAACGGCAAGAAAATTGAAGAAATCAAAATTATTGCGTCAGGCGCCGGCGCTGCTGCCCTTTCATGCTTAAACTTGCTTTGTGCTTTGGGCGCCAAGAAAGAAAACATTATTGTTGCTGACTCACGCGGTTTATTAACGACGAAACGTGAAGGCTTGGATGAGTCTAAAAAGGCTTATGTTCAAGACATCGAAGGCTCACAGCTTGCTGATGTCATGGAAGGCGCTGACATGTTCCTAGGCCTTTCAGCCGCAGGCATTTTGACCAAAGAAATGGTCAAAGTGATGGCGAAAGACCCGATCATTTTCGCGCTGGCCAACCCAGATCCAGAAATTCTGCCTGAACATGCCCACGAAGCGCGTTCAGATGTGATTATGGCGACAGGCCGTTCTGACTATCCAAACCAAGTCAACAACGCGCTATGCTTCCCGTATATCTTCCGTGGCGCGCTGGACGTTGGCGCAACCACCATTAATGAAGAAATGAAGATTGCCTGCGTGCATGCCATTGCACGCATGGCGCATGTTGAAGCGGATGCAGCATCTTACGGTGAAAAATCTGCCTCATTTGGCCGCGATTACCTGATCCCTCGCCCGCTTGATCAGCGCCTAATTCTTGAAATTGCACCAGCAATTGCTCAGGCAGCAATGGACTCTGGCGTTGCAACCCGCCCTATCCAAGACTTCTCTGCGTATCGTCAGCGTCTTTCTGAGTTTGTTTACAACTCAGCATTTATGATGAAGCCGATTTTTGCGCAAGCGAAAACGGATCCGAAACGTATTGCTTATGCGGAAGGTGAAGACCTGCGCGTACTTCGCGCAGTGCAAATTGCAGTCGATGAAGATTTGGCAAAACCGATTCTTGTGGGCCGCCCTGCAGTGATTGAAGCGAACATCAAAAAGCTGGGCTTACGTCTTGAAGATGGTGTCAACATCACGATTGTCGATCAAGAAAAAAATCCTGATTACGACAAATTTGCTGATGACTACTACAGCATCATGCAGCGCAAGGGTGTTACACCTGAATATGCGCAGCGTGAAGCGCGCCGCCGTTCTACACTGATTGCAGCAATGCTGGTTCGTCATGGCGTTGCAGATGGCATGCTGTGCGGTACATATTCAAGCTACGACATTCACTTAGACTTTGTCAGCAATGTAATTGGACTCAAAGAAGGCCGCAATAACTTCTTTACCTTGAATGCATTGATGCTTGAAGACCGTAACCTATTCATCGCAGATACCTACATCAACCGTAATCCAACTGCGGAACAGCTGGCTGAAATGACCATTTTAGCTGCTGAAGAAGTCCGCCGTTTTGGTATTACACCGCGCGTTGCACTGCTTTCTCACTCAAGTTTCGGTTCAGACCAAAACGATGCCAGCGCGCAAAAAATGCGTAAGGTATATGATATTTTGTCTGAAATTGCCCCAGAGCTTGAAGTGGAAGGTGAAATGCATGGTGATGCGGCACTGGATGAGAATATCCGTCATTTCGCATACCCGAACTCGCGCTTTAAGGGTTCAGCAAACCTGCTTATCATGCCGAACCTTGACGCAGCCAATATTTCATTCAACTTGTTGAAAGCAACATCAGGCAACAATGTAACAATTGGCCCAATCCTGCTTGGCGCGGCAAAACCGGTTCATATTTTAACTCCGACGGCAACAACCCGCCGCTTAGTGAATATGACCGCTTTAACAGTGGCTGAAATTCAAGAAAATGAGAAGTCAGCTCTTTAATTTAGCTGGCTAGATCACACTTATAGACTTGAGAAAACCTCTATTCTGTTGCATGATGGCTTCAAGAATAGAGGTTTTTTCATGCAAGTTTATTTAGTAGGCGGTGCAGTACGGGATCAGCTTCTCGGGCACCCCTATCACGAAAAAGATTATGTTGTTGTCGGCGCAACGCCGGAACAAATGCTTGCTCAAGGCTTTCAGCCTGTGGGTAAAGATTTCCCCGTTTTCCTGCATCCTGAAACCAAAGACGAATATGCGCTGGCCCGTACTGAACGTAAGTCCGGCCACGGTTATCACGGCTTTGAATTTTATACAGATCCCACGGTAACGCTCGAACAGGATCTGATTCGCCGTGATTTAACAATCAATGCCATTGCGCAAGACGATGACGGCAAGCTGTACGACCCTTACGGCGGTCAGAAAGATCTTGAAGACCGAAAGCTCCGCCACGTTTCCGCCGCTTTCGCAGAAGATCCGCTGCGCGTTTTGCGTATTGCCCGTTTTGCCGCCCGCTATAAAAATTTAGGCTTTCAAATCACGGATGAAACTTTAGCGCTGATGAAACAATTAGCCGAGTCTGGCGAGCTGGAGGCTTTAACGCCTGAACGGGTTTGGAAAGAAACTTCCCGCGCCTTAATGGAAGATCATGCAGACGAATATTTTGAAGTTTTGCGGGCCTGCGGCGCGTTAAAGGTCTTATTTCCAGAATTGGATCAGCTGTACGGCATTCCGCAGCGCCCGGAATATCATCCCGAGATTGACTGCGGCATACATACCATGATGTCGCTTCAGCAAGCCTGCCGTGCCAATTACTCACTTGATGTGCGTTTTGCAGTTTTGGTGCATGACTTAGGAAAAGCCTTAACCCCGAAGGATGAACTGCCGCGCCACATCATGCATGAAGAACGCGGCCTGAAACCTGTAACTGAGGTCTGCGAGCGTTTGCGTGTTCCAGCCAATACCAAACAGCTGGCTCTGGCGGTATGCAAAGAGCATTTAAAATGTCATCAAGCGCTGACGCTGAAGCCGGGCACACTGTGGCGCTTATTGCAGCGTCTGGATGTTTTGCGCCGTCCTGAACGGGTGGAAGCATTTGTTCAAGCCTGTGAATGCGATTCACGCGGCCGCCTGGGGCTTGAAAACCGTGATTATCCTCAAGCGCAGTATGTGCTGGATGCCATGCAGGTCGTCCGCGGCATTAAAGCGCAAGACTTGCCCGCAGACATTCAAGGCCCTGATATTGGCGAAATGCTGATAGAACGCCGCATTGCAGCTTTATCTGATTTTAAATCACAGCAAGTTACAGCCCCGGTCATCTGAAATAAATAAAGCTCCTCATGGAGCTTTATTTTATTGTCACTTTATTTCAACATTGGCCTTATGAGATTTCAGCCGGGAAAGTAATCACTTTTTCCAGTTTCATTTGCTCAGTGGCAATCATCAGCAAACGGTCTATGCCCAATGCAATGCCTGAACATTCAGGCATATTCGGCAAGGCTGCCAGTAAATATTCATCTATCGGCATAATATGCAAGCCTAGCTTTTCGCGCTCCGCAGTATCCGCTTCAAAGCGCCCGCGCAGTATGTCAGCATCAATCAGTTCGTCATATGCATTGGCAAGCTCTAAACCTTCGATATACAGCTCAAAACGCGCGGCAACCAATTCACCATCTTCATCGATTCTAGTTTTCGCCAAAGAAGCCATTTCAGGCGGGAAATCAGTTAAAAATACAGGCGCATCAAAACCTAAGCTGGGTTCGACCATGTGAGAAAATAACAGATCAATATAACCCAGCCGATCATCACCCAAATCCAAATTCAGTCCGACACGGCGGCAGGCATCTTTCAATTCTGCTAATGTCGCTTTCAGCGGATTCAGATCCAAGCGGTCCATAAAGGCATGCTTATAACTGTAAATGGCCGGGCGCACTTCCCCAAAACGCTGCGCTAAAACCACATTCAGCAAATCTGTTACTTCAAGCATTAAATCTTTGAGTGAAAATTCAGGCCGGTACCATTCCAGCATGGTGAATTCACTGTTGTGCTTTCGGCCATGCTCATCATCACGGAATACTTTGCACATTTGATAGATTGCGCCGCTGCCGCTGGCAAGCAAACGCTTCATGGCAAATTCAGGCGAGGTCTGCAAATAATGCGTTTGCTTTTTGCCGCCCACATGACGCTGCGCCTGTACAGAGGCCAAATGTACATCAGTTACCCCCGCTTGCGATAAAATGGGTGTTTCCACTTCCAGCACGTCGCGTTCCGCGAAAAAACGGCGAATCTGCGCATACATTTGCGCACGGGCGCGCATGGCTTTTAACGCGCAGGTCGGCTGATACTGAATCGTGTTTTGCTCAAGGCTCTGCATTGACTGGCTCATGCTTTCGGCCCTCCGTGCGCGGCCCATTCACGGCGCAGCGGATACGTTTTACGCAAATAATCGAAAGCCTTTTGCTCGACCTTGCCATCTTTAACACAGGCGCGCAAATTGGCATCATCGCGGGCAATATCATATATCTCATGCAAATGCTGTTTCAGAACAGTTTTCAGCGGCTGATGTTCAAACAGCGCATCACAGACCGGCAGCTGAGTTTCAAATTGCTTATCTGAAGTTTTTTCAAATGCTTTGCAAAAAGCATCATAGATCATTTGTGTGCCGCGCGCCTTGCCTTCCAAACTGTAGCCGGCAATATGCGGCGTAACCACTGTGATTAAATTCAGCAGCGCTTCAGAAATTTCAGGCTCATGTTCAAAGACATCCAAAACCACCTTGCGCTGTGTTTTTTGAATATCATCCATTAAATCCGCTTCCGCAACCACAGGTCCGCGCGCTGAATTAATCAGTATGGCCTCTGGCTTCATTTGCGACAGCGCCATTGAATCGATTAAATGGAATGTTGGATGCAAAGATGTTTTGGTCAGCGGCACATGTATTGAAATGGCATCCGCTGTTTTCAGCAGCTCATTCAATTCGACTTGCTCGATATGTTCGCGGCAGACAAAGGGGTCATAGCCAATCACATTCCAGCCCAGCAATTTTGCCATGGCGGCTAAACGCGAACCGACATTGCCTAGGCCAATTACGCCTAGAGTGAATTGTTCATTGGCGTCAATCAGTTCAGGCTTTAATTTTATTAAAGCTGTAATGACATATTCCGCAACCGCCTGCGCATTGCAGCCGGCCGCATTCGACCATACAATCCCCTGCGCCTCAAGCGCCGGAATATCCAAATGATCGGTTCCAATCGTCGCGCTGCCGACAAATTTCAGGGCAGTCTGCTGAATCAATGCGGAATTTACTTTTGTGACAGAACGGACCAGCAGCGCTTCGGCATCCTGAACATCTTCATGGGTCAAGGCACGTCCGGCTTTGTGTTCAATCCCACCAAATTCGGCAAAAAAATAATCGGTAAATGCCAGATTTTCATCCGCAATGATTTTCATAACAGCATCCAAATTTTTACTGCCGTTATGATAGCGCTTTTAGCCGCAGAGTCACTATGCTTGTTTGTAGAAGCGCACAGTTGGCCGCTCTCTTAAGGTTCAAAAAACAGGCCGCCGCAAAACAAAAAAAGCCGGCATTGAGCCGGCTTTAATGAAACTTAATTATTTTACTGCAGCGGTCAGCATCACTTCGACCAACACTTGCGGGCGCGCCAAGTCTGCTTGAAGCGCTGCACGGGCCGGCGCTGCACCTTCCGGCAGCCAAGCTTCCCAGCACTCATTAAATACAGCAAAATCACGCTCAATATGCTTAATCCAGATTTGCGCTGTCAAAATCCGGCTTTTATCGCTATTGGCCTGTTCCAGCAGATCATCAATTTTTTGCAGGACTTCTACAGTCTGCTGTTTGGCATCGGCATCCAGCGTAGTCGGCACTTGACCGGATACATAGACCAAACCGCCATGCACCACACAGCCCGATAGGCGCGCTGAGGCATTAATGCGCTGTATTTCGTTGCTCATGAATATTTCTCCATCGATAAGCCTTCTAAATGAATTGGTGATTTGGCATGGCTGATCAGCTGCGCAATAACCATTGCACTGCCGGCAGCCAAAGTAAATCCTAAACTGCCTTGACCAATATTTGACCATAAATTTGCATATTTTGTGCGGCCCAAAATTGGCGGACCTTTGGGGGTAGACGGTCTTAATCCGCTCCATTCAATGGCGTCATCTACACCCTCCAAATCAGGAAAAGTCTTTTGAACCGTTTGCTTCAAGGCATCCATCCGCTCTTTTCGGATATCGACATGCTGATAGCCAATATCCACCATCGCCGCAATGCGCAGGCGGTCACCCAATTTGGCATAGACAATTTTATTAGCGTAATCAGTCACACTGATGCTTGGCACAGCATTTAATTTTTTAGGAAACGGCAGCGTCAAGCTATAACCTTTCAGCGGATACAGCGGTACAGAGATACCGGCCAAATCAAAAATTGCAGTACTGCCATTACCCGCCGCCACCACAAACTCATCCGCTTCAATGCGTTTTTTTGTGGTTTCTAAAGCAGATATTTTATTATTCTCGGCAAAGAAATCGGTCACCTTATGCTCATATAAACATTCAAAATCTGCATGCCCTTCTAATTCCTTATACAGCGCCAGACAGAATTTATAGCAGTCTGCCGTTTCATCATCGGGGGTGAAAATCGATCCCGCCAACTCAGATTCAATGCCTTTCAGGGCCGGTTCAATCTGTACGGTCTCTTGACGCGTCAGCGCTTTTTGCACCGCAGGATCAATGCCGCTACTGGCTTTTTTAAAGGTCTTTTCATCACGGTGAATTACCATTTTTCCTGATTTCACCCAGCAGAAATCATCCAGCTGATTCCGCCATGTTTTCATAATACTTTGACTATAAAGAGATAAGCGTAAAATATGATTGCCATTAACCACATTGTCTTTACGGTTGCAGGCCAATAGAAACTGCAGCAGCCAAGACCATTGAAACGGTGAAATATTCAGTTTGAAATTTAATGGCGAATGCGCTTTGCCCAGCCATTGCAAAGCCTGAATCGGCACACCGGCATCGGCCAATGGCGCGACATAGCGGTAACTCAGCTGACCGCCGTTGGCATAGCTCGTCTGACAGCCAACCTTATCATTTGCTTCAACCAGTGTGACTTTATGCCCTGACTGTATAAGCGCATAAGCGGTACTTAAACCAATGACACCGCCCCCAATGACTACCACATGCTTTTTCATGCCTACTCAGCTTCATTCTTAAAACAACTTCATTAAAGTAGAAGAATCATGTATTAACAAATGAGTTTTTCAACACAGAGCATAACCTTTAGTTAAGTGATGGCGTGATCAAGCCAATATCTGAGCGGATCAGTTCAATAAAATTTTCGACCGCCTGCGTCGTGCTGACACTGGCGTTGCGCAGAATGTAAATTGTGGTGTGCATGCTGGGTGTCAAACTGTGAATCATCTCTTTGGGCAATGAATAAGCTGCCGTATAGATATCCGTAATGCTGCAGCCGATGCCCTGACGCACCAGCTCACTGGCCATATAGTAGGTCTGCACATTGACAATGCTAGTGTTGAATTCACGATGTTTAGACAATACCGACATAAGTGATGATGCATCGGGCTGAATCCAGCGGTTTTCATCAATCGATGAGATATTTTTAGCCGAACGCATTTTTTCCGAATCAATATACACCAGCGGAATATCTAAAATAGGCGTGGCAATAATGCCGTGCTGCGTATGCGGCTCAAAGGTCACAGCAAAGTCAATTTCGCGCTGCAGCAATTTCTGCTCCAGCGATTGGGTATGGTCTGTACCGATATTGACGAAGACTTCAGGATATTTTTTCAAGTACTGCGCCGTCAGCTTCGGTATTAGACTTAAGCCTAAGCTAGGCAGGCAGCCGAGCGTTATTTTCCCCTGCGGATTTTTCGCCAAATTATGCGTCAGCTTATTCAGTTTGTTTATTTTTTCGTAAATCGGCTTCACTTCTTCATATAAAATATACGCCTCATTTGTGGGCTGCAGCTTGCCTTTTATGCGCTTAAATAAGGCAAAACCCAAACGCTGTTCCGCGTGTTTCAACAGTTTGCTCGCTGCAGGCTGTGATATGCAAAGCGATGAGGCCGCTTCCGATAATGACCCATAAAGCATCACTGCATAGAACATTTCAAGATGGCGAAGATTCATAATAGAGCACATAACTATGGGTTATAGGCAATCTATTAGAATTCATTACTTAATGTCAATAAAGCCTTGTAAATTGACCGGCATATCCAGAACAAGCAATCAGGGAGAGAACATGCAGCTTGAGTCATCAACTGCGTCCATAAACCCAATATGGACTCAAAAAAATTTTGCGTTAAGCGCCATTATCATTTTATGCTTTGCTCTGGCTTTATATGCTAGAACTTTACCCATAGCTGATGTTGGAGTAATCGGCCTGCTGCCTATTTTCGCCTTAGCTATTTTAACTGTCATCGGATTGGATATCGTTCTATCAGTCATTGTCGCCATCCTGATCAGTGTGGTCATGACTTCTACCGGTGTACTGGAACTGGGGGCAATTTTAGCCAAATCAACCGGTTCATTTATTGCAACGGTCGGGCTGATTATCATGCTGGGCGCAGGTGTAGGTGAAGTTGCAAACAGAACTGGCGCTGCCCGTGAATTGGTCAAATTTATTGTCAATAAGGTTGGCTTATCCAGTCAAAGCCGCGTTAAGCTCGGCATTATTCTGTCATCCATTATCATTTGCGGCGCATTGGGCACTATGGCTGGCGGCAACGCAATTATTGTGGCGGTGGTTATTCCCATTGCAGCCGCTGTCGGCTTAACCCCGCCGACGGTTGCTTTGCTGTTGATGATTTCAGGTTCTATCGGCTTATTTATTGGACCATTTACCCCCAGTACGGTAACAATTCTTGAACTTGGCGGTTTAAGCTATCCTCAATTCCTTCTGACATCCGCATTGCCGATGAGCATTGTAACCTTGGGCACGGGCTGGATCATGTCCAATTACATTCAAAAATGGACTGTAGGCAAATATGAATACAACGCAAGCTTTCTGAATCAAAAAGAAGATACCGATCCAGAAAATCAGAAGCGCAGTAAACGCGCAGCAGCAGTATTTATCGGCACAATTATTGTCATGGCAATCATTGGCATTAGCCTTAAAGCCGGATTCAGCTTCGCCATTATTGTAATGCTGACTGTAGCATTGTTCACAGGTCTGGTTGCCGGCATGGCGCCTAAACAGATTTTAGAAGCGCTGTATGACGGCTGCGGAAAATTGGTTTGGATGTTCATCCTTTACTGGCTGTATAACCCTATTTTGGAATTGGTAGAAAAGCTCAATGCTTACCAGACGCTGCTGGACAATGTCACTCCCTATCTCACAGGATTAACGCCAGCCATGCTGTGCTTCTTTATTTTCCTGTTCAATATTGTCGGCCATATTCCTGGAGCAGCGGTTGCACAAATGACCTTCACCAATAAAATTTTTGGCCCGATTCTGATTGCGCATGGTGTTCCGCCTGCAGGCGTCACAGCCGTACTGCTCGCCAGCTCTCAAGTTGACTGGTTTGGCCCTTTCCCTTCTTCTGACATGTTTGGACAAATGGGGCTTGCGCGCTCCAGCCAGTTGAAATATATGCTGTTTGGCGGATGGGCAATTGTGATTGCCAATATCGGCTTATTTGCTGTGCTGTTCCATATTCTCAATTAAAGTTTGAAAGGATTAATTAATGCAATAGCTCCAATAATGGGGCTATTTTTTATAAAAAAAGAACTTCATAATAAATAAAAATAACGCCAAGTTTGCAGATGTTCTTAATCAGTCATACAACTGCATAATCAGGCTCCCTCTATATCGTTCACAAAACTTATGCCGCAAAGACTTTTTTAATTACCGCTAAACCGCGGTGTAAATCTGCATCCGTGCTTTCTTATAAAATCTTAAAAATACAGGCAATAAAAAACCCCAATCAAATGACTGAGGTTTTTTGAATTTGGCGGAAGCGGTGAGATTCGAACTCACGGAGGGGGTAAACCCTCGTCGGTTTTCAAGACCGGTGCATTAAACCGCTCTGCCACGCTTCCATGGCGGCTATCATATAAATAAAACCGAAATATGGCAAATCTTTTTGCATATGCGTGATTCTAATGATCCAAAAAATATCCAATTAAAACTATCAAGCCATAAAAAAACCCCAATCAATGATTGGGGTTTTTGAATTTGGCGGAAGCGGTGAGATTCGAACTCACGGAGGGGGTAAACCCTCGTCGGTTTTCAAGACCGGTGCATTAAACCGCTCTGCCACGCTTCCATGGGCGACATCATATAAATAAATTTTGTTTTAGGCAAATGCTTTTCTGAGTTTCCCCTTCTGACTGATCAAAATAAAATCAACTGATTTATTTAGACAGACTTTCAGAATCCTCATAATGAATTGCATTGATATACCATAATTTTTTACCCGATGGTGTCTGCACTTCAACTTCATCATCCACCTGCTTGGACAGCAGCGCCCTAGCCATAGGAGAATCGATCGAGATATGCTGCGGATGATGGTCATAAATTTCATCAACCCCGACAATACGCAGCCTTTTGACATCACCGTCATCATTTTCAATATCTACCCATGCGCCGAAATACACTTTTCCAGCCTGCTCAGATGAAAAATCAATAATGCGCAGCTCTTCCAAACGCTTGCCCAGATAACGGACACGGCGGTCTATTTTACGCAGCAGCTGTTTGTTGTATTGATAATCCGCATTTTCTGAACGGTCACCGAGGCTGGCCGCCCAGTTTACTTTTTTGGTAATTTCAGGCCGTTCTTCATGCCACAAATGCTGCAGTTCAGCCACCAGCAGGTCATGTCCCGCGCGGGTAATTAAATTCGATTTCATCGCAAATTCGGTCTTCTGAAATTACACAGAGATTACAGGAAACCGCTATTTTATCCCTGTTTTCTGCACATTAAAAGTTTATAAAATTTATTCATTAATAAAATTAGCGACTTATGTTACACATTTTCATTAATTCATGTACAAAATTTGACAAGCGTTTTTTTCATCTTTATTATGCGCACATCTTTTAGTTCTGCTTGTTTTTTAATCAACACAGTTTTTCTGTATATTTTTTCATTCAATCCTTAGTCATTTTGAATGACGTCATGACTGCCCAACCCTTATCGCATTTAGCTGACTTGTGAAGTTTTAAGGCTGTTCGCCTTGGCTTTTTAGGGCATAAATACCTGTAGCGGAGACAACATGCACAGTAGTTCAACTTCTGGGTCGAGGCTTTGCCTTAACTCTTTAAAATCCCTCCCAATCAAAGCGCTTGCTTTTAGTACTTTACTTCTCCCATTTCATAGTATTAATGCAAGCAAAACGGCATATCAATTTGATAATGTCGTCAACAGCAACACCTTGGTTGTTGTTTCGGTGGTTAACCCCACCACTGTATTTGATGACAGTGAACATTTTCATGGCTTCGGCTATGACTTGGTCCGCAATTACGCAGATAGCTTAAATGTGAAGCTTGAGTTTAAAACCGTAGATGACAATGCCACAGCCTTAAAATGGGTCAAGCAAGGCAAAGCCAGTTTCGCCATGACCACGGCAAGCATTCAAAGCATTGAAGCAAAAAGCCTAACCTCATTTTCGGCAACCTGCGGTGAAACCGCTGCATTGCAAAAAAATGGCCTGAATGCAAACCTGAATTGGGTATTCAAAGCCGCCAATGATCCATTAAGTGATACTGCCAGCGGTTTTGTCTGCCGAAGCAAACAAAGCGGTACCCTGCAGCAATTGGCGTCATTTTATAACCGCAATGTCATTAAGCAAGAGTCTTGGGACAGTATCCAGCGCGATTTAAACAACCGCATGCCTATTTATAAAGCGAGCTTTCAGCGTACTGCCCAGCTGTATGACTTAGACTGGCATCTGCTGGCCGCTATCGGTTACCAAGAATCGTATTTAAAGCCGAATTCGGTTTCACCGACAGGTGTCCGCGGTTTAATGATGCTGACCAACAGTACAGCCAAGGCAATGGGTGTCAGCAACCGCACAGATCCGGTGCAAAGCATTCAAGGCGGTGCAAAGTACTATGATTTAATGCTGAGCCGCTATGATGACATTCCATTTCCTGACCGCAACTGGTATGCGCTGGTGGCTTATAATATGGGGCCAGGCGCAGTGAATCAGATTCGCAAAAGCATTAAATCGCAAGGTAAAGATCCAGATCAGTGGGTCAACCTGTATGCCTATCTTGACAGCAATAAAGCCCGCAATGGCCGTTACCGTCAGGCTGTGCAATACGTGACGCGTATCCGCGCTTATCTGGAGCACATCAAGACAACGCCTCAGCTGGTGAATATCTAAACCCTGATATTCAGCGCAAAAAAAAGCTTACCTTAAGGTAAGCTTTTTTTATTCAAGTAGATTAAGCAGTTTGCTCAAGCACTTTTTTGAATAAATCTTTTTGTTCTTGGCTAGGCTTTGCAGTTTGCAATGCCATTAATTGCGACATATCGCCTTGAACTTTAATTTTACCGGTCATGAAAGCCTGCATAGCCGCAGCCATATCAAACTCCAGGAATACTTTACGTAAAGTTTCCCCATCCATGTTTAAAGTGGTTTTCGCGTTGCCTGAAAGGCCTTTTTTAATTGCGCCGCCATCCAACGATAATTCAGTATTGCCAGAAGCGTCTGCAACGACCAAGTTGATTGCAAGATTTGCCAATGCAGGCGGTAAATTCAGATTACCAGCTTGAGCAGTAAGAGTTTCTACAGTTGAAAACCAATCATCAGTTAAAAAAGCAGGCATGATGTTTCCTCAATATATTTGTTCGTGTGTGAAGCCTATCCAGGCCGCATCTTTTGAAGCTATTTTGCTTGAAGCCTGTTATAGCATGTAATCTTAAAATATGCCTAAAGTTTTTTGTACGCACCGTTCAGTTTTAATATTTTTTATACATAATTTATAAAAATCAAAAACATAAAAAAAGCATCTTAGACAAGAAGATGCTTTTTTCAATACAATTACCGCATCAATCCGCAGCAAAGCCTAAATTGACCATATTGATGCGCTTGCTTTCACTGTCTGCCTGCTCTTCTGTTGAGCAGCTGCCTTTGAAATCAAATTCACGTTCACTGTCCAGTGCTTCGAAATCAAACAATTCACGGTCAGCCAACTGCGATGGAGATACATTCTGCAATGCGCCAAAAATGCTGTGCAGGCGTTTCGGATAATCTTTGTCCCACTGGCGCAGCATGTCGTTCAGCATTGCGCGCTGCAAGTTTTCCTGCGAACCGCACAAGTTGCACGGAATAATCGGAAATTTACGCATTTCTGCGTATTTAATGATGTCTTTTTCTTCCACATAAGCCAGCGGCCGGATCAGAATGTTCTTCTTATCCGAAGACAGCAGCTTTGGCGGCATCGCTTTTAAACTGCCGCCATGGAACAAGTTTAAAAAGAACGTCGCCAAAATATCATCACGGTGATGGCCCAGCGCCACTTTAGTTGCGCCGATTTCCTGCGCAAAGCCATACAGCGATCCGCGTCTGAGGCGTGAGCAGACAGCGCAGTAGGTTTTACCTTCTGGCGTTAACTTTTTAGTAATGCTGTAGGTATCTTTTTCTAAGATGTAGTACGGGATGTTATTTTCTTCTAAATAACGCGGCAATACATCTTCTGGAAAACCCGGCTGCTTCTGGTCTAAGTTCACCGCCACCACATCAAAATTGATCGGCGCAATGCGTTTAAACTGCAGCATGATGTCCAGCAAGGTATAGCTGTCTTTTCCGCCCGACACACACACCATGACTTTGTCGCCCTCTTCGATCATTTTAAAATCACGAATGGCATGACCGACCTGGCGGCGCAGCTTTTTCAGCAGACGATAATACGCAGAGCTGGTTGGCAGTTCTGGTTTGAAATTAAATCCTTGACTGGACTCAACTGGCGAGAACATAGACGAGTTAAACCTAAAAAAAAATACCGCGCAATTTTATCCGATTCACAGCCATCCCGCACCTAAAGAATGTAATTTCTGAAAAAAGAAAATTAATGTCATCTTCAAGTAATGCTGCGGATGTTATTTTGAACGTTTGAGTTCATTTTTTACCCAAGATGCTTATCTTTTGGACTTTTCCACAGTTTTCCACAAATCCTGTGGATAACTTTGTGGATTTAAAACAACTTGACAGCTTCTCTTGCCCTGACTTGAAGGCTTCTATTTAAATTGATCATTTTTTGATCAATTTAAATATCAATTAAAAACAAAGGCTTAATAGTGTCAAGTTATGCTGGATAAAAAAAAATTAAATATTTTTTTGATTATTGAATCATCAAAATGACTTGATTTTTACAAACTCGCAGGGAAATAAATGCAACATAGCTTTTCAATCATCTTTTTTTTGTTAAACTCTGAATAACGGATGGGGACAAAATTTAATTAATTACTACAATGAACAATAAATTTGGGTTATTTGCATTATATTTAGGGGGCGCTGCGGCTATCTGTTCAGGCGCAGCCATAACGCATGCCGGTCAAATATATGTCTATAAGGACAACAACGGCAGTACGCTGCTGACAAACCGGAAAAGTTCTGACCGTTCGCTGACGAAAATCAAAGCCACGTATTATCCGGACAGCAATATTCACAGCTACAGCAACTGGGGTTCGAGCGAATCTTCGGTCTTGCCCAGCTACAGCCGCAATAAAAATACCTTTGACCACATTATTAAGCAGGCTTCGCAGCAGCACGGCGTATCTGAAGGTTTAATTAAAGCAGTCATGCATACCGAGTCCGGCTTTAATGTCAACGCACGCTCTCCTGTCGGCGCGCAAGGCCTGATGCAGCTCATGCCAGCTACAGCCCGGCGTTTCAATGTCTCGAATGCCTATGACCCCTATCAGAACATTATGGCGGGCGCACGCTATTTGGCTTGGCTGACCAAACGCTTTAACGGCAATACCGCTATGGTGCTTGCCGGCTACAATGCCGGTGAAGGCAATGTGCAGAAGTACGGCGGAGTCCCGCCCTTCCGCGAAACGCAAGACTATGTCCGCCGCGTAACCAGCCGCTTCAATAATTTATATTCCAACGGTACCGGGATTGTCAGCGATATCCCTGCATCCAGTTCAGCATCAGGCAAAATTATTGCCAGTTCTGACAATTATGAACAGCCAGCGCCTTCCACAGAGCTGAAAGCGACCAAATATCAGCGCCAAGTGATTCAAACCGCAGACGGCAGCTATACAGATGCGCCTGGGTCTTATGCCACAGCAAATGCGTCTGCTTCTGCGCGGATATATTTCAAAGAATAAAATTGCGTTAATTTGTATTTTTATGCAGGTATTGCTATTTTTTCCCTTGAATTATTGAGACTTTCGCCTCATATTCAATTCAATGATTTTTATTAGCAAATCAGATTATTTTTATCTTATAAGAGGATTTTCTCAATGATGCGGATTGGTTTGTTCTTGCTAACCAACCTCGCGGTACTGGTTGTAGCTGGCATTATCTTGTCACTCTTCGGTGTCGGCAGTTACCATGGCGCCGGAGGCCTAAATATTGGCAACCTGCTGGTGATCTGTTTTGTCTTCGGTATGGTTGGCTCTTTAATTTCCCTATTCATGTCTAAATGGATGGCGAAGAAAACAACCGGTACTGAGCTTATTGACCCGAACGCTCCTCGCAGCCAAGCCGAAGCCTGGTTACTACAAGAAGTGGCTCAGCTCTCTCAACGCGCGGGCATTAAAATGCCTGAAGTCGGTATTTTCCCATCTTATCAATCCAACGCTTTCGCAACTGGATGGAACAAAAACGATGCATTGGTATCGGTTTCCACAGGCTTGCTGGAACGTATGAATAAAGACGAACTGCGGGCTGTTTTGGCGCATGAAATTGGGCACGTAGCCAATGGCGACATGGTGACCTTGGCCTTGATTCAAGGTGTCGTCAACGCATTTGTCATGTTCTTTGCCCGTATTGTCGGCGACTTTATTGACCGCAATGTATTTGGCCGTGAAGAAGGGGAAGCTCCTGGTATTGCGTATTTCATTACCACGATTGTTTTAGATATTGTGTTCGGTATTTTAGCCTCAGCGATCGTCATGTGGTTCTCCCGTCACCGCGAATACCGCGCAGATGAAGCGGGCGCCCGCCTAGCAGGCAAACAGGCGATGATTTCTGCACTGCTGCGTTTGCAGGCAGAATCAGAAATGCCGGATCAAATGCCAAAAGAAATGAAAGCATTTGCAATTGCGGAAGGTAAGGAACAAGGCTTCAGTCTTGCAGCTTTATTCCAGACTCACCCAACGATTGAACAGCGTGTAGCCGCTTTACAGCAGCTGAACTGCCCTTAAGCGCCACACTCTGTTGAACAAAAAGCCTCCAATTGGAGGCTTTTCAATTTGAGGCTTAAGCCATGACTTGTATGCAGCGCAACAGGCTGCCGTTGATATCAATCATGCAGAACTGACGGATTTCAGCAGAATCCTGAATGCCTGTCATTTTAGCCGGTTCCCACAGCGCCCAATTGAACGCTGACCAATAATCATAATAGCTTTCAATGTCCGGCACACGTATGCAGGCGCTATGCCAAGAATGATGCACATCAAGTGTCGGATGATGAAAAAACTCCAGCACCATTGCCCCTAATTTTAAAATCATCCACTCAGCCGATTGATACTCTAAGCTAAAGCCCAGACCTTGGTAAAATAATGCTGTTTGATCAAAATTGACAGCTGGCAGATTTGCAGTGATTTGCCCTTCAAATTTCATTGGTTCACCTATCCTGCATTCATCACTTGCAGCCATTGCCACAGCCAAACTCCACCCATCCACACCGCAACCCCGAGCAAGACGATAAACAGCAAGCCCAGCAAATCAGGCAAGTGCAGCCATCCCCAAGCCACTGCGGGATTACGCCAAAAAGCGGATTGCTGCTGTTTTTTCTCTAAATTTTCATGCAAAAAAGGATGGATGACATGGGACTCGCTGTGTATTTGATATTCGGTACGGATATGCTCATGCACGACATCCAGCGCCTTCCGGCTGGGTCGGATAAAAATATCAAATACTGTGCCGACAATCGGAATAAAACCGACAACCGCATCCACCAGCGCCATTCTCAGCACTGGGCTCAGTTTTTCCTGCGGTACGCCTATTTGCTTGGCCTTATAAATCGCATAGCAAGTCAATATAAACCCTGCGGCATCGCCAGCAATTGGAATAGTGCTTAATGCTGCATCAGCCCCGACCCCCTGCTTGGTAAATGGAATCCGAATCACCGAATCCATCATATTGGCAAATTTGGCTAAATCGCGTTCTAAACGGATTACCTCCTGCTGAGATAATTTTTTTTGTTGCAGCTTATCCGTCATGTTCAGTTCAAACTCATGCATTTTTTTAAAGATAAAGTATTTTACTGAATTAATGTATAGCGATTTAGATACGCTGGATATTTAAATCAGCTGCCCGTCTGAGAACCATCAGAAATGCTCAGGCACATTAGAGCAGCAGCTGGGAGGCAATAAACAGATAAATCAGCACACCCTTCGCATCGCAAATAGACGTCACTAAAGGTGCGGATGCGCTTGCCGGATCCATTCCAAAACGGTTGAGCACAAAGGGCAGGCTCATGCCGATCAGGCATCCCATCATGACAATCGTCAGCATGCTTAAGGCCAACACCAGCGCAACCATTTCATCGCCACGGAAATAACCCAATGCAGATACTGCCATCGCCATTGTTCCGCCCAAACATAACGCAACTAGGCTTTCACGGCTTAATAAATAAAACCAGTCTTTAAAATGCACATCACCTGTCGCTAAAGCCCGCACCATAAGCGTTGCGGACTGTGAACCCGCATTGCCGCCGCTGCCGACCAGCAACGGCAAGAAAAAGACCAATACGATATTGGCCGCAATGATATCTTCAAAGTGCGCAATCCCCAATCCAGACAGCAGGCTGCCGAATACCAAAAACACCAGCCAATAGACCCTCCGCTGATACAGCAGCAAAATAGGCGCAGACTTTAAGCTGAGTTTACGGTCAGCATTCACCGCACCCGCTTTAAGAAAGTCTTCTGTCGCTTCTTCACTCGCAACATCCATAGCATCATCATAGGTCACAATGCCGACCATAACGCCCTGATGATCGATAACCGGCAAAGCCAGCAAGTCATAGCGCGCAATCGTTTTAGCCACTTCATCCTGATCGGTATCTACAAATGCAGAAACAATATTGGTCGTCATTAAATCTGCAATATTTTGTTCTTCTTTGGCTAAAATCAGCTGTTTTAAAGAAATGACGCCCAGCAGTTTGCGCGCTTCATCCAATACATAGGCAAAATAAATGGTTTCTGTATCCAGGGCTTCCAGCCTCAGCATTTTTATCGCATCCTGAACATTCAAGTCCGGCTTTAAAGTCGCATATTCAGAGCTCATGATAGCGCCTGCCGTGCCTTCGACAAAGGAAGACAATAAGCGGATATCCTCTCTCTCCGCTTGCGCTAAAGCCGGCAGCAAAGCGTCCTGCTGTTGTTGATTTAAGCTCTTGAACAGGTCTGCACGTTTATCTGACGACATTTCCCCGACAATTTCCGCAAGCGTTTGCCGCGGCAGCGCATTGGCAAATTTCATCTGCACATCGGGAGATAAATAAGTAAAAACATAAGCCCGGTCAGGCAAATGCTGCAGCAAAACTTGGCTATTTTCAAAAGGAAGCTGGCTCAATACATCGGCGAGATCGGCAGCACGGAAAGTTTTGACCGAATCCAATGCAAGCTGAATGTGCTGTTTATCCAGCGCTTCATTCAGCAAATATAAAAAATTATTATGGCTCATTCAGATTCCCCTGTTCTGCAATCCGGTACAGCAGCAAAAGACAAGGTGCTGTTTTTATTTGAGTGAGTACGTCATGGCCTCATCCTGTACAGGATAAATAGCGTGATTTTAAAATATCAATACCAGACAGCTGTACCTGTCCATGCTGGGAATAAATCGTCATCTCACCGCCCATACGGCGCAACCATCGTACAAAGTTCTATCTCATGACTCAATCATTGCTTCAAAACAACTACAAATCAGCAAGTTAGCTAGGTTTCTTGCCTTAATTTAAAAATACTTCGAATCAGCACATACATAAAGGGAATGAAGATCAGCACCAGCACTGTACCAAAAATGACGCCGCCCAATACGCTCACGCCAATTTCCTGCCGGCTGGCAGCACCCGCGCCAAAAGCAATCACCAAGGGAATCACCCCAGCGCCAAAAGCCAATGAAGTCATTAAAATAGGGCGCAGGCGCAATGCAGCGCCTTCTAAAGCTGACTGTACAACACTGTTTCCTTTGGCTTGCGCCAGTGAAGCAAACTCTACAATAAGAATCGCATTTTTGCAGGACAGCCCTATGGTGGTCAGCAGCGCAATCTGGAAATAAATATCATTTGGAAAACCGGCAAAATAGCTGAAAATAATATTACCGCCGATGCCTAATGGAATGGCGCTCATTACAGCGGTTGGAATGCTCCAGCTTTCGTATAACGCCGCAAGGCATAAAAAGATAAAGCCGATCGAAACCAAATACAGCCAAATTGCCTGATTGCTCGACTTCTGCTCTTCATACGATAATCCGCTCCATGCCACATCAATGCCGGATTCCTGTTCCGCCAGATGCTGCACATCCGTCATCGCCTGCCCTGAGCTGACATTTTTTGCTGTATCCGCTTCCATTTGCAATGCGGTATAGCCCATAAAGCGGTTTACCACTTCGGGGCCGCCTGTCCAGTCTACCGAAGAAAACTGATTAAATGGCACCATTTGATTTTGATCATTGCGGACATGCCAGTACTGCAGGTCTTCCGGTTTAGAGCGGAACTGCGCATCGCCCTGCATCATTACGCGCTTGATTCTGCCGCGGTCAATAAAGTCATTGATATACGTTCCGCCCCAAGCGGTTGACAGTGTGCTGTTAATCGAAGACTGGCTTAAGCCGGCAGCCATCGCCTGTTTCTGATTAACATTCACTTTCAGCTCGGCCTTATCTGGATTAGATTTTTTATCTAAATTTTCAAAACTGCTGTATTGGCTTGAATGGGATTTCAGCGCCTTAAATTTGTCTTCTAAATAGGCCAGCCCTTTGCCATCCATATCACGAATCCAAAATTCCAAGCCATCGGTTTGGCCTAAACCGCTGACTGAAGACGGCATGCTGACATTAATTTGCGCATTTGGGTCGGCTTTGAAGTGCTTCATTGCGCGTTCACGAATCAATTGCGCAGAATTTTCCTTGCCGGCGCGTTCATCCCAATGTTTAAGCGCAATGAATCCCTGCCCTAAATTTTGTCCAGTCCCTGAAAAATTCCGTCCGTAGCGGATCATCACCAAGTTCACATTGTCTTTTTCATGATCTAAAAAATACTGACGGATGGATTCGCCGACCTCTCTGCTTTTAGACATAGGCGCGCCTTCCTGCAGTTTGAACTGCACAGACAGAATGCCTTGGTCTTCGCTGGGAATAAAGCTGGTCGGCAGCACACGGTAAAACAAGCCGAAAACAGCAATCAGTGCGGCGAACAGCAGCAAACACACGGCTTTATTTTGAATAGTGAACTGGGACAGCTTTAAATAACGGTTTTTCAGGCTGTCCAGTCTGCTGTTAAACCATAGCGCCCAATTCGCAGGCTGCGGATTAGGCTTTAAAATAATGGCGCATAGCGCAGGCGTGAGAATTAATGCCACCATTAAGGACAATGCCATGGCCGCCACTAAAGTAATGGAAAACTGCCGATAAATTACCCCCGTCGAGCCGCCAAAAAATGCCATGGGTATGAATACCGCAGTCAGGACTAAGGTAATCCCAATCAAGGCACTGCTGATTTCCTGCATCGACGCAATTGAGGCCTGCTTCGCCGTTAAATGCTGTTCGTGCATCAGCCGCTCAACATTTTCAACCACAACAATCGCATCATCCACCAGCAAGCCAATGGCCAGCACCAAAGCAAACAGCGTCAGGGTGTTAATGGTCATGCCCACGGCATATAAAATGGCAAGCGTGCCCAATATGACAACGGGCACAGTAATCGCTGGAATTAAAGTTGCGCGCCAGTTCTGCAAAAACAGGAACATGACCACCACGACTAAAGCGACTGCCTCAAACAAAGTCTTCACAACTTCTTTAATCGATTCTTGCACAAACGGCGTATTGTCGCGCGGATACACAATCTTGTAGCCTTCCGGCAACTGATCTGTTAAATGCGTGACTTCTTGCTGAATCAATGCAGAAGTCGCCAAGGCATTGGCGCCTGACGCCAGCGAAATCCCCATCCCTGCAGATGGATAGCCGTTAATCGTGTTGAATGACTGATAGTTTTCCGCCCCTAACTCCACCCGGGCAACATCTTTTAAATAAACAAAACTGCCATCATGCGCAGATTTAATGATGATATTTTCAAATTCTTCGACTGTTTTTAAACGTGAGCCTGAAGTCACTTTGGCATTCAGATACTGATCTTTGACTACAGGCAAGTCTCCGACTGCGCCCGCCGCCACTTGGGTATTCTGCGACTCAACAGCAGTGCGGATATCGCTCGGCATTAGACCGTATTGCTTCAGCTGCAGCGGATTTAGCCAAATCCGCATGGCGTACTGCGAACCGAATACATCAACTTCACCAATGCCTTCAATGCGGGCAATATCCTGTTCCAAGTGAGTCATCATATAGTCAGACAATTCAATATTCGAGCTCTTGCCTGTCGAATCATACAGTCCTATAACCATATGGGTATCACCCAAAGACTTATAAACATTTACCCCTTGCCGCTGCACATCATCCGGCAGGCGGTTAATCACACCATTAATGGCATTTTGGACTTGAACCTGAGCTGTATCCGGATCTGTACCATTTTCAAAGCTGATGCTGATGCGGCTGCGTCCTGATGAATCGCTGCTGGAACTGAAATAAAGCAGATTATCAATGCCTTTAATTTGCTGCTCAAGCACCTGCGTGACGCTTTCTTCCACCGTCTCTGCCGATGCTCCCGTGTATGTTGCACTGACATTTATTTTAGGCGGTGCAATATCGGGATAGCGCTCTACGGGCAAATTTAAAATTGCAAATAGGCCTAAGGCCATCACAATAATGGCTAAAACACCTGCAAAAATAGGGCGATGGATAAAGAATTTAGACAGCATCAGGCTGATTCACTCGTCAAGTGGCGTGTTATAAAAGGCAGTGAAGACTAATAACAAATAATTATGGATATTCAGTGACTAAAGTAAAAAAAACAACCCTATTCAACACAAAACAGCGAAATTTACTGCAATATGGAGAAACTGTGAAGACGTATGGCTTTAGCTATTGTATTGAGAAAATGAGTGAAATTATCTAATTTATGTTCAGCCAGCAATTAACTGAGATCCACCTACAGTCTGTTCTTTAATTATTCTCTGTTGCCGCTGTTCATGATATTTATCCTTTGCTTTTACCTGCAAGGCTTAATCACTGTTATGAAATTAATCGCAATTAAACTGTATTTCTCTCTGTAATGAGCTTTTTTTTCATCACTGTAAAAATGCGCGTACAAAAAATTCTTTTCAGAATACTTTCAGATTCATCCTTTAAAGTTATCCAAACATTTACCGCTCAGAAAAAAATGAACGAGACATCCCCATTTAAAGGCAAAACAGGCATTAAGCGCATTTTTAATGCCACCCAGTATTCAATTGACGGCTTTACTGCTGCGTTTAAAAATGAAGCCGCATTCCGTCAAATCGTGCTTATCAATATTATCCTTATTCCGGTCAGCGTTTCACTAGATGTCAGCCGTGCTGAACATGCCGTAATGATTGCAGTGTGCTTATTCGCGCTTATTGTAGAATTGTTTAATTCAGCCATAGAAGCTGTTGTTGACCGTGTTTCTTTAGACCGGCATCCGCTTTCCAAAAATGCCAAAGACATGGGCAGCGCTGCCCAATTTGTCGCCTTAGCCATTATCTTTTTGACTTGGCTGATTATCCTTTGGCCTTAATCTAAAGTGCATAAACATTAAAAGCAGCTTCAATACCGGCTTTTTTATTCAATACATTTTTTAATTCCATAAAAAACCCCAGCTTAAGCTGGGGTTTTTTTTGAATCATTTCAGTGCTTAGTGAGCAGAGAATTGGTTCATTGTGTTTTTAGCATCGTCATGCGCTTTAAGAGCGTTGTCACCAGAGAAGATTTCTTTGTGATCATCACCGATGTCCGAACCAGCCATTGCTTGGTGTTTAACACAAGCGATTGTGCCGCGGATTTCTTTACGCTGTACGCCAGCAACATAAGCCAACATGCCTTGGTCGCCGAAGTAACCTTGAGCAAGCTCATGTGTAGAAAGAGCAGCTGTGTGGTAAGTCGGAAGTGTGATCAAGTGATGGAACACACCCGCTTCACGAGAAGCATCCGCTTGGAATGTACGAACTTTTTCATCAGCATCAGCAGCTAATTCAGTTGCATCGTACTCAGCGCTCATCAATTTAGCACGGTCGTAAGCAGAAACGTCTTTGCCTTCAGCAACGAAACGGTCGTAAGCTTGTTGACGGAAGTTTAAAGTCCAGTTGAAAGAAGGCGAGTTGTTGTAAACAAGTTTCGCATTTGGAACTGTTTCACGTACACGGTTAACCATGTGAGCGATTTCTTCAACGTTTGGCGTTGCAGTTTCGATCCAAAGAAGGTCAGCGCCGTTTTGCAGGCTAGATACGCAGTCAAGTACAACACGGTCAATTTGAGTGTCTGCACGGAACTGGTATAGGCCAGAAGCAAGACGTTTTGGACGGTGAAGTTTGCCATCACGCTTGATCAGGATTTCGTCTTCTTGAGCATCTGCAATGTCAATTTCAGTTGTATCTAAGTAGCTGATGTACTGAGAAGCGATGTCGCCTGGCTCTTTAACCACTGGGATTTTTTGAGTCAAGTCAGCGCCTTCAGAGTCAGTACGCGCAACGATGATACCGTCATCAAGGCCCATTTCTAAGAATGCATAACGCAATGCATGGATTTTAGAGATGAAGTCTTCGTGTGGAACAGTTACTTTACCAGCTTGGTGACCGCATTGTTTCGCGTCAGATACTTGGTTTTCGATTTGAAGTGCACAAGCACCCGCTTCGATCATTTTCTTAGCTAACAGGTAAGTTGCTTCTTCGTTACCGAAACCAGCATCGATGTCCGCAATAATTGGCACAACGTGAGTTTGGAAACCGTCGATTTGAGCAGTGATTTCAGCAGCTTTAGCTGTGTCGCCAGCTTCGTTCGCTTTTTTAAGCGCACGGAACAGGTCGTTTAATTCTTTCGCATCAGCTTGGCGCAAGAAAGTGTAGATTTCTTCGATCAGCGCAGGTACTGAAGTTTTTTCGTGCATAGATTGGTCAGGAAGCGGACCGAATTCTGAACGAAGCGCAGCAACCATCCAGCCAGAAAGGTAGATGTAGCGGCGGTCAGTTGTACCGAAGTATTTTTTGTTCGCAATCATTTTTTGTTGTGCGATGAAACCGTGCCAGCAGCCCAAAGACTGAGTGTATTGGCTAGAGTCTGCATCATAAGCCGCCATATCACGACGCATAATTGCAGCTGTGTATTTCGCAATGTCTAAACCTGTTTTGAAACGGTTTTGAATTTGCATACGCGCAGCATCTTCAGGACTGATGTCTGCCCAAGTGCTTCCGAATTTTGCTTTTAATTCGCGGATTGCATCAATAGCTGTTTGGTATGTAGTCATGATATTTCCTGTATATAATAATAGGACTTGCTGCAACGGATGGCTAAAATCATACCCTCTATGATTTGTACAGATTTAGAGCACATCGGTTTGATGAAGCTAGATTAGATTGACTGAAAAAATTAATCCAATATCTTGCATTAATTTTCAGTATTTATTTAAAAAATGGGTAGATCAAAGTCTAATTACATTTTAACCAAAATTATTTAAACCAATGTTTTTTATATATTTAATTGGARYWKCATCATGGCGCCCAGTTCCAGTTTTTCACGCTGTACGCCTTGCTCTGACGTTGTAAAACCGGCGGCATTGCTGGAGGGAACACCTAGTGCATTTAAGGCATGGCCAGCTAAATATTCACGGATCACCGAGCGCAGTACCGCACGCCCATCCCCCATGCGGGAATACGGGGTAGAACCTGCGCCTTTTAAATGCAGATCAATGGTTTGACCCTTCTTATCCAGAATCTGCGCAATCAGCAGTCCGCGCCCATCGCCCAATTGGCCGGCCCATTGGCCGAATTGATGGCCTGCATAAACCATGGCTAAAGGTTCAAATTCCGTAAAGGTTTTTTGCCCGCTGCAGATTTCAACCCACGCAGTTTTATCTTCTGCGGACCATTGCAGCGCATCTGCTAAAGCCGCATTAAAATGCCCCGCTTTAGCGCCTTTGAGGGGAGCGGGCATTTGGTGATGATACAGCTTGGCAGGAAGCGTTGAGTAGCGTGAATTGAATTGCATATGAAATTGGCGAAAACTGAGTATGCTTGAACTATAGCAAAGTTGCAGATGCGGATGTGCGGTAAATCGTTAAGCGTGTTTTCGCCAGATGCCGTATTTCGAGTTGGAAATCTCAGGCTGAAAGTCAGTCCACAATAAATAATCGTGCGCCTGTCTCTGAATAAGAGCGGTGCGCTTCCGCATTGTCTGCAACCTGATAGCTCATCCCGGCTTTTAAAACAAACATGCGTCCATCTTTCAGCTCTGTCTGCAGTTCGCCGTCCAGACAAAACAAGATGTGGCCTTTACTGCACCAATGGTCAGCCATATAGCCAGCGGAATATTCCACAATTCTTACTCGGATGGTGCCAAAACGCTGGGTACGCCAAAGCGCATAGCCATTTTCACCTTCATAGCGCTCTGTTTCTATTTCATCCCAATTGGTTAAGCCAAAAGGGATATTGTGCATTTCCATAATGTCGCGCTGTCATTTATTGTGTGTTTTATATTTATCCTGAATTGCAAATAAAAAAAAGCCCCCATCGGGAGCTTTTTAAACAAAATCACTTTAGTTTGCAGTTTTCTTTTTAAAGTTGCTGACTAAAAGATTCAGAGTTTGACGGTGATGAGAAAGGCGCTGTTCAACCAATTGGAATTCAACTTTAAGCTTGTCATCCATTTGGTGGATTTTCTCTGCCACAGCCGTTTTCTTGGCCTGAATCTCTTGTTCTTTCAGCTTGGCCCAATCATTTAAAGTCTGCGAGAACGCGTCATATTCTTGAGAGATGCGCAGTTTTGCATTGGCCACATCATCAGAAACATTCAGGCCGTAAATTGCAAGATCCTGTTCAGCGTATTTAAACTTCATCGCCAATTCAGCTTTCTTGATATTGAAGCTAGGAATGCGGCGCAGGTTTTTCGCAAGGCCTAATTTAGAACAGCTCCAAATCAGCCATTTTGTCGGGTCGTACTGCCACCATTTCACACCGTTGCGGTAGTCATATTGGAAGATGTGGTGATAGTTGTGGTAACCCTCACCCCAAGTCGCAATGGCTAATACAAAGTTGTCACGGGCAGTGTTCTCGTCTGTGTACGGACGTGAGCCCCACATGTGGCAGAGTGAATTGATGAAGAATGTAACGTGATGGCTCAAAATCAGGCGCATTAGGCCGCCCAGAAGCAAGACGCCCCACATGTCGCCGACAGCCCAGCCGATCGGCAGTAAGATAGCGGCATGTACAGCAATCACCAGTGGTACGTAGTACTTGTCTTGGAACATCACTAATTTATTGTTTAATAAATCGGGTGCATTTTTGTAGTTGGACGCGCCAGACGGATAGTCGCGGAGCATCCAGCCAATATGCGCAAACCAGAAACCGCGGTTAATTGAATACGGGTCTTGTTCAACATCATCGACATGGCGGTGATGGGTACGGTGGCCTGAAGCCCAGAACAGAATGCTGTTTTGAACGGAGAAAGTACCCATAATCATTAAAATAATCTGCAAAGGCAAGGTCGCTTCATATGCGCGGTGCGCCCATAAGCGGTGATAGCCTGCGGTGATGCCCAAACTGCTGACACCCAGCAATACAAACATGCTGATCCAGGCAGCTAAGCTGAAATCATGATGATAGGCATATAACGGAATTGCAATGATTGCTACAATTGGCAAAAATATCAGTGCAAAAACAGCAATCCAGTTGATTGGGGCTTTGGGTAGGGGAGCGGTCATCTCCAGCAGTACTCCTAGAACCTTTGCGAGGTTTAAATAGTAAGTAATCCATATACATTATAGGGATTAAGGCCACAGCATAATAGCATGCGCTAAAAGCGGTTCACAGTAGTTATTGTACAGTTGTATTGTACTAAACAGTAACAGAATGAGACTGACAATTTATTGATTTTATCGAAGGTTAAAATATGTTTATGCCAGTTGTTCGATGCTGCCGGGTAAAGCAGAATAAATATACAAAAATAAGTGGATCGGCGGTCATATTTTTATGTGCAGTTGTGCTGAGTGCTTGTCAAAATTCAGCACAAAAAATAGAACCGGTCACAAAAGCAAGTGTTCAGCCGGCCGCGCGCCCTTTACAGGTCATGCGCAGTCCGGATGGCATACAGAATGTACGCTGGGAGCTGACACAGATTCAAGGTGAAAAAGCTAAATTTTTCCATAGCCAGCCGTATTTGCTTTTTAATATGCAATTGAAGCAAATTCAGGGAAATACAGGCTGCAATGCATTGTCCGGCCGTTATGAGATGAATGTTGAGCGCCAGACGTTGAATATTGAAGCCCGCGCTGGCTATTTCAGCTGTGATGCCGCCTTGGCGCAGGAGGCAGTGTTGATGGACACACTGGGTCAAGCCGCGAGTTTTCAGGTCAAAGGCAACCAATTGATTTTGCGCAACAGCAAAGGTCAAATTTTACTGCAGGCTAAAAAAAGCTGAACTGCTTGAAACACCGAATAAAAGCCCCGCAAATTTGACGGGGCTTCATTTTAAATAGATTAAGGCAGATTCAGGTGCTGCATCATCAGCTTGGGAAAGTCGGTAATTAAGCCATTGATCCCTAAATCCTGCAGTGTTATTGCGCGCTGCAGATCATTGACTGTCCAAACGCTGATGTCCAGTTTAGCCCGCTGGGTCGCTTGAATAATGTCTAGTGTCGCCAGCTGGTTCATCCAGCCAATTTGACAGCAGCCCAATTCCAGCGCCTGATCAATGGCCTTGAATTTTACATCCTCTTCAATCAGCAGCCCGCGCTTAAACTCAGATTTCTGCTGCTGCAAAGCGTGATGGATTTTTAGATCAAAACTGGTGATCACGGCAGTATGCTGGAAGCCCTGAAGCTGTTTTTGCAATTCAGCCGCCAGCTTTTCAGCCTCCGCCATGCTTTCAACCGCTTTCACCTCAACTTCCAAATGATTGAAGTCGTGCATGATATTCAGGCCTTGACGCAGGGTTGGGGTCATCTGTTGATCCCAGTCCATCCAGATATGCGCTTGGTTATAGGGTGCAAGCTCAGTGCTGGCGCATTCGTACAGGTTTTTATCGATGGCGGTTGTACGCAGGAAATTGTCATCATGCATAATCACAAGTTCACCGTCTTTCAGCTGGCGGACATCAAATTCAACGGCGCGGATGCCGAGGTCATGAATGTATTGAAAGCCGCCTAATGTGTTTTCAGGCGCTTCACCGCGTGCGCCGCGGTGTCCGATGATGATCATTAGAAATTAGTCTGTTGTGTTCTTTGGAATGATTGTAACGCTAAATAAGAAGAACAGAAATGCAGCTGTATATTTATTGGATACACAGAAACCATTCGCAATTGTTCGAGGCAGGACTGAGTTTGTAAACAATGTTTTTGCGAAGCCGTTAATTAGAGCGGGGTTTTGACGAGTTTTAAGGATGGGGGAATGGTTTTGGTTACTTTTCCCGAAAGAAAAGTAACCGCCAAGCTCTTCCTCATGAATTTCTCATGAGGAGGCTCCTGAAAAGCAGGATTGATGAAGAGATTGCAAACTTAAATCGTGTCGTTGATATTTTTTTGCCATAGCACTTCAGAGCCGCCTTCAGCGCGCTGCAGTGTGCGTGAAGCTACAAACAGCCAGTCCGATAAACGGTTGAGCAGCTGTAAAGAGGTTGCTTGAATATTCTGATCACGCGCATGAACTGACATTAAGCGGCGTTCGGCGCGGCGGCATACAGAACGGGCTTGATGCGCATAGCTGCAGGACAGCGTTCCTGCTGGAAGAATGAAATCTTTCAGCATCGGCAGGGTTTCATTCATGCGGTCTATTTCAGTTTCTAAATATTCAACTGAAATAGGCAGCACCATATTGTAATTGGGGATGCAGACTTCGCCGCCTAAGTCGAATAGCCAATGCTGGATCAGGCTTAAGGATTTGTCCCAGCCGGTTTTATTTTCAATAGCGCTGGCGGTAATTTGCGCGCGTAGAAGGCCGATGCATGAATTGAGTTCATCGACATCACCCAAAGCTTCAATGCGCAAATCATCTTTGGCGACACGTGAGCCATCGCCTAATCCGGTTGTGCCTGAGTCGCCTGTGCGGGTGTAAATTTTGCTTAAACGGTGGCCCATTTTTCAGTTTTCCATTGTGTGAATTTTAGAAAGAGATCTGTATTTCAATTAGTACTGTACAGTTAAGCCAGCGGAGGCAAGGCGCCCGCCATTCAAATAGTACAGGCCAGAACCATAAGAGCTGGTCTTATAATTTATATCGCCGATATTCTGTATATTGGTAAAAGCTTTTAAGTGCGGATTAATTTGCCAGAATGCATGCATATCAACCGTTGCGTATCCTGGATTCTTCGCCTGATAATCCGCTGTATCTGATTTTGCATTTAAAGAGGCATTCAAGCCATACTGGCTGTTGCTCCAGCCTGCAGTCCAGCTCAAGCTTTGGCGGGGGCGGCGCTGCAAGTCCTCTTTAATGTCCTGATTTTGCGCTTTGACATAGTTGTAGCTTAATTTACTGAACCACGGGCCATTTTTCCATTCCAAATAGCTTTCTGCGCCTTGGTAGATGGCTTTATTCAGGTTTTCCAGCGTGTATTGCGGGCCATTGACAATCAGCTGGCTTACTGTGGTGTGATAAAGCGCTAAACCTGCGCTTAAACCATAATTCAATTTCTGATCCAGCCCGATCTCATAAGAGATGCTTTCTTCGGGCTTTAAATTGGGGTTGCCGGACCAGCTGTTGTAGCGTTCATCTAAAGTCGGCGATTTGAATGCCGTACCGATATTGGCGTATGCGCTGGTTAAGGGCAGCACTTGAATACGGACGGCCGCCTGACCGATGGTCTGAGCGCCATAATGTGCATCATCTTCGAGGCGAATCCCCAGCTGTGTATTCAACCCTTCTTTTTGATACTGGTGCTGCAGGTAGTAGCCTGTACTGCGGTTATCATCTGTGTAGGCTGTTCCATAAGAGATGATATCGCCGCTGATTTTTCGATGAGTGACGCCCGTCAAAATGGATTGGTGTGCAGTGAGCTGATACTTTGAATACAGTTCAGCTTCTTGAGTTTTGTTATGGGTGAAGTCTACGCCAGCCAACTGATCCAATTCATCTTTAAACTGAGATAAGCGCGCATGCAGTTCCCAATCTGTACTGAGCTGAATTTCTCCGCGCAGATTCAGCATTTCATTGCTGAACGCCTGCTGGGTATTTCCATAGCTGATGCAATTGTAATCTTTATCTTCATTGGCGCAGCTGACATAAGCGTTGTGGCCTTGGTTTTGGCTGTAGTCCAGTGCATAGGCGTAGTTTTCCTGTTTTGCGCCAGCTTTTGCGCTCCAGCCTTTTTGGTCATAGCTTGCAGTGCTTAACTCTTTTAAATCAAAGACTTTGGTTGCGTCAGATTCTAAACGCTGGCCACGGACTTGCGCATAGTAGCCCTGTTCAGTCCAGTCTGCGCCGATAATGCTTTTGTAGGTGCTGTGTTCCCCAGCTTCAGCTGTTACAAAGACAGTATTTCGAACGGGCTGTTTTGAAATGATCTGCACCACGCCGCCAATCGCGTCTGAACCGTAAAGGACTGAGGCCGGCCCTTTTAAAATTTCAATTTGCTGAATGTCTGTCGTGTCTAAAAATTGCAACGGCGCCATGCCCGAAGTGGCGGAATTTAAACGTACGCCGTCACGTAGCACAAGGGTATGGTCAGATTCTGTGCCGCGTAAAAAAATAGAAGCAACTTGCCCCAGCCCGCCATTCTGCACCATATTGATTGATGCATCACTGCGCAGTAAATCACTTATTTGGGCAATTGGAGATTGCTCTATGGCGGCAGGTTCAATGATTGAAATACGTGCAGGCACATCTTCAATTTTTTCTTCGGAGCGTGTGGCTGTAACCACAATGGTATCTAAAACGGCAGAGTGAACATCCGCCGGTTGTTCTGCCTGAGTCTGTGCAGAAACAGCCAGTATGGCAGCAAAGCCGCCTGTGAATACAGCGGGTTTAGAAAAGGAGGACATGCAATTCTCCAGACATTCACCCCACGTGAATGCTTGAGTGGCGGAAAAACAGCAGGCTGGTATCGGACTGGCTTACCGTTGCGGGGGCAGTGTTGTTTAAACTTCCCATGCCTATTGCTGTGAATAAGGGAAGTATAAAGAAGTCCTCTGTACGCGACAATCCGTATAGAGGCTTGCTTAAATGGAGTTCAGCATTATATTCAGCTTGACTTGCAGCGGTGCAGAAACTAATCTGCCTGCGCTTCAGGTGCTTCCATTTGAGAAGTGAAACTGGGAAGTCAGTCAAAACGCCAATTTAGGGTGTTTGTAATCTGACACTGCCCCCGCAACGGTGAATAGGGTTTGATATTGAATCAGCCCTTAAGTCCGGAGACCGGCCTGATGCAAACCTACACATAATGCGGCGGGCGTTATAGCGGAATTGCATATCTATGGCTTTACTTTGCGCCGTAGAGTTGCTCACCCTGAATCCGCCTCGCGTTATCCACTTTTTTATTCGCACGGGCGGTGCGGTCGGGGAATACAGCATGCATTCTATTTCTAAGGCCTTTTTAGGCTCTTTTTTTGTTTTATCACCGCTTTCTGCTGCAATGGCAGAAGACGTTCATCAGCTTCCAGTCATTACCAATACTGTGGCCAATCTTGTCGAGCAAGACTCACAAAAAACTTTGGCGGCAGTGACGGTAATTGACCGCGAAGAAATTGAACGTAAACAGTTCAATACACTGCAGGATTTACTTCGCACGGTTCCTGGCGTAACGTTTACCAATTCAGGCGGCTTAGGCCAGCCGACCAGCATCTCTATCCGCGGTACTGGATCAACTGCCGTTTTGGTATTGGTCGATGGTCAAAAACTCGGGTCAGCAACGTCGGGTCAAACTTCTTTTGAGCATTTGCCGATTGATCAAATTGAACGTGTTGAAGTGGTTAAAGGACCGCGTTCAAGCCTCTATGGTTCAGAAGCTGTTGGCGGCGTGATTCAGATTTTCACCCGCAAGGGTTCGCAAAATGGCGTAAAACCATTCGCATCCGTGACTTATGGCTCTCATGAAACTTATGATGTCAATGCCGGCGTGAATATCCGTCAGGACAACTCTTGGGCAACACTGAGTCTGGCTGGCCTGAAAACAAAAGGCTTAGATGTCACAACTTTGCCGACTGAAACGGATAAAGACGGCTATGAAAATTATTCTGCGTCACTGAAGGCCGGCCATCAATTCAATGATCAGCTGGCTGTAGATGTAAACGTACTGCATGTGAATGGCGAAACTGACTATGACAGTTCGTACAATATCAATCCGTACAATAAAGTTGAACAGAATGTTTATGGCATTGGCCTGACCTATTCGCCGGTTGACCTTTGGAAAACGCAAATTAAATTTGGCCGTTCTGAAGATAAATATGAAACGTTTAGTGCAGACAAATCAACAGGTGTTTTTGATACGGCTAAAGATACAGTCAGCTGGCTGAACACAATCCAATTCAGCCTGAAGCATAGCTTGCTGGTGGGTGTAGATTACTTGAATGATCAAGTTGACAGCACGACAAATTATGATGAAAAAGAGCGTAATAATCTGGGCTATTATGCGCAGTATCTGGGTGAGTTCGGCAAAGTCAATGTTCAAGGCGCCATTCGCCTAGACGATAATGAGCAATTTGGTGATCATACGACCGGCAATGCCGCGGTCGGCTACAGCTTTAATGAGGATTACAGTGTTTATGCATCTTATGGCACTGCGTTCCGTTCGCCGACGTTTAATGACTTGTATTATCCTGGCTGGTCAAATCCGAATCTGGTACCGGAAGAATCTGAAAACTATGAAATTGGCTTCAAAGGTTCGCAGTGGCTGAACTGGTCTGTTTCCGCATTCCATAATGAAATTGACAACATGATTTCAGGCGGCGCCAATATCGCCAAAGCCAAAATTAAAGGCGTTGAAGCAGAATTTGGCCAAAGCCTGACAAATTTTACATGGAACGTGAACTATACCTATCAGCAGCCTGAATATAATTCCGGCACAACCAAAGGGAATCAAATTGCTGGCCGCGCAGGGCAATTACTGAACCTTTCTGCTGACTATACAATGGATAAATGGACGCTGGGTGGTTCTGTGCATGCAGAAGACCAGCGTTATACAGATGCTGCCAATACCGATGCTTTAGGCGGTTTTGCAACTGCAGATGTCCGTTTAACCTATCAGGCAACACCAGAACTGTCTGTGCAGGCAAAATTAGCCAATATGTTTGATAAAGAATATTTCACCGTGTATGACTCTTGGAGTGACTATTATTACCGCCAAGATGGCCGCACAGCATGGCTGACACTGCGTTACGCAATGAAGTAATCGCTGAGCGTTTGCAAAAAGCCCTGAACATTCAGGGCTTTTTGTTTTCTTGGTGGAAAGATGCTGAAAATGCACGCAATGCATGAAAATTGCATTACAATGATTCGCCCTTGTATTTATAGATAGGCTATGAATCGGGCGGAGCTAGAGCCAGAATAATATGCGAACCCGTGCCAAAATTTGCGGAATCACACGTATTCAAGATATTCAGTCTGTTGTTGACGCTGGGGCCGATGCAATCGGATTTGTATTTTTCCCGCCCAGCCCGCGCAGCGTGACTCCAGAGCAGGCAAAAGAATTAATTCGGCATGTGCCGGCCTATGTGCAAACGGTCGGGCTGTTTGTCAATGCATCGGCGGATGACATTATTCAGATTTTAAAACAGGCGCCTGTCGATATTCTGCAGTTTCATGGCGATGAAACCCCGCAGCAGTGCCAGCAAATCGCGGCGCAAGCTGGACGGCGCTGGTATAGGGCCATACAGGTTAAACCTGAAATGGATGTGACGGCAGTGATTCGGCAATTCCAGCAGGCAGGGGCGAGCGCAGTCCTTTTGGATGCTTGGCATCCGGAACTTAAAGGCGGAACAGGGTACAGTTTTGACTGGTCAGCCTTCCCCAAACTTGATATTCCTTTAATTTTGGCAGGCGGCTTAAAGCCTGAAAATATTGAAGACGCTATAAAGACGACCAATGCTTATGCAGTCGATGTCAGCGGAGGCGTAGAGTCCGCAAAAGGTATCAAAGACCAACAACTCATTGAACAGTTTATGCAAGGAGTCCAACGTGGATCAGCAAAATGTTAATCAGAACAGCCAAGTAGACTATACCCAATTTCCCGATGAACGCGGGCACTTCGGTATTCATGGCGGACGTTTTGTATCAGAAACGCTGATGGCGGCTTTAGAAGACTTAGAAAAGCTCTATTTCCGCATGAAAGATGATGCACAGTTTTTAGCTGAGTTCGACCGTGACCTCGCTTACTATGTTGGTCGTCCGAGTCCACTTTATCATGCAGAGCGATGGTCCAAAGAGTTAGGCGGCGCGCAAATTTATTTAAAACGTGAAGACCTGAACCATACCGGCTCACATAAAGTGAATAACACCATCGGCCAGGCGCTGCTGGCTAAACTTTCAGGCAAAAAACGCATTATTGCAGAAACTGGCGCAGGCCAGCACGGTGTAGCGACAGCAACCATCGCAGCCCGTTTAGGTCTTGAATGTGTAGTATTCATGGGCGCTGAAGACGTAAAACGTCAAGCCATGAATGTATACCGCATGCGTCTGCTTGGCGCTACAGTTGTGCCAGTAGAAAGCGGTTCAAAAACATTGAAAGATGCCATGAACGAAGCGATGCGTGACTGGGTAACCAATGTGGACTCAACTTATTACGTGATTGGAACTGTGGCTGGACCGCATCCTTATCCGCAATTGGTACGTGATTTCCAATCCATCATTGGCCGTGAAGCGCGCAAGCAGATTCAAGAACAGGCAGGCCGTCTGCCGGATGCATTGGTGGCCTGTGTCGGCGGCGGTTCGAATGCAATGGGCTTGTTTTACCCATTCCTAAATGATGAGTCTGTACAGATGTACGGTGTAGAGGCGGCAGGCTACGGCATTGAAACAGGCAAGCACTCAGCGCCTTTAAATGCCGGCCATGTCGGGGTACTGCACGGCAACCGTACTTACCTGATGTCGGATGAACAGGGCCAAATTATTGAAACCCATTCAATTTCTGCAGGTCTGGATTATCCGGGCGTCGGTCCTGAACACAGCTTCTTAAAAGATATGCACCGTGTGAACTATGTGCCTATTAATGATCAGGAAGCATTGCAAGGCTTCCGTGATTTAACCCAAATTGAAGGCATTATTCCGGCGCTTGAAAGCTCACACGCCATGGCGTATGTGACGAAACTTGCACCGACCATGGACAAAGACCAGATCATTATTGCGACGGTTTCAGGCCGCGGCGATAAAGATTTGATGACGGTTGCCCGCATTGACGGCGTTGAAATGGTAGAGATGTAAAATATCCCCAGCCCCTCCTTTGTTAAAGGGGAGGACTTCAGAATGTATTCTGAATCCGCAAGGGATGATTTAAAAAAATCGCGCAGAAGCCATTCCGCGCGATTTTTTATGGGTATGCATTTCTTTGAGGAAAAGATCTACAAAAAACATGCAGAACAAAAAAGTGAAGCAAATCACAATATGGCTGAAATTTTACGGCTTTAGAAAGACACAATAACAATGATATTTACTCAATTGGTTCGCGCTGAGCAGTTTCCCAATCAGATTTTATGGCAATGGCGTGACACCTTTGCCATTTGCATTATCCCGCTTATTTTGCTGAATGGATTGGTGCTGGGATATGTCTTTGGTGTGTCCGTGAATGCGGCATTTGCTGATACGGTTTTACGCGGAATGCTTTTCGCAATGGTCTGCTGGCTGTATAAAACGATGCTGGCTGAGCATTGGCAAAAGTATAAGCAAGCCTTTTGGCGTTCAAGCCTGCTGGTTGTTGCAGGCGCCGTATTGCTGCAAATCATCATTTCGCTGACCCGCAGTGTTTTGCCTGCGGGTCAGAGCATAGAAACCGAACATCAGATTGATCCAAACAGCATTGCTTTTATCAGCCTGCTGATCATCAGTTTTGGGCCTTTATTTACAGCGCTGCTGGAAGATATTGTTTTCCGCTATACCTTGCTGCAAAAACTTTTTGTTGCGCCGTGGCTTTGGCGTGTTGTCCTGCTGCTGCTGAACTCGATTGTATTTGGCCTCATTCATTTTTATAATTTTGACGGCAATCTGATTGCAACGGTCAGCTTTATGGCGGCGGGACTGTTCTTGAACCTGATTTATTTATGGACGCGCAATATCTGGCATGTATTGCTGATTCACTTTGTAAACAATGCTGTACTATCATTGGGCGGCGTAATTTTATTAAAAATACTTCAGCCCTATATCGGCGCCTGAGGTTTGGGTGAAAAGTTTGTCTAGTTTATTTATTGTTATGCTTGGCGGCCGCCATGCGCGCGCAAATACTGAAGTCCATGATGTGGTTTTAGCGGTAGGCGATTCATTGCAAGAGATTTATCCGCAACTGAAAAATGCATGGTTCGGTGAACAGAAAGGCCTGCATATTGATGCTTGGGCGCAGATCAATGGCGTAGAATTTGAAGGCAACAGCTACCAAGTTCAATTGATTGATGCACAGCCTAATCAGGCGGATGTGCGGCTGTGGCTGATCAACTTAGGCGGCTATGACGCCAGCGAGTTCGGTGAGCTGCACCGTTATGTACTGGTGGTGGCGCAGAATCATATCGTAGCCAAAGAAAAAGGCAAAAAGCATTTTGCCGCGCATTGGCAGAAACAGCATACAGACCGTGTATTGGATGTCGATGACTGCATTGCAGTTGACCTTGTGCATGGCCGCTATATTCAGCTGGTTGAGGGAGGCTTTGCTGAAAATCAATGGGAAAATACTTACTTAACCATTGCTGAATGAGTCTTTGCCTAGAGGCCTAAAGACCGCTGGCTGAATCATCATGGCATTTAAATATGTTGTGTTTTGATGGCGTGCAGTACAATATTGTGTGGTTTTTTATACAAATTAGATGTATGGAACTGTTCTGCCTAAAAATTATAGGCATAATAAGTATAAGGATTTTCAGATAAATTTATTCCACGGATAAGAATAAATGGATTTAATACAGCCGAATGGACAGCCAAATTACGGCCGTTTCAGCGCTTTGCCGCAGCAGATTAACTTGAATCAGTATGTGTATAAAACTCCCTACGGCAAAGTACTGGAGGGCTGGCGGAAAAAATTAAAGTATAAAAAATTCAAATTCTGCTGTATTCAGCATGAACACTACACCATTGGCTTGGCCATTGCGGATATTGCATGGGCAGGGCATGCTTTTGTCTATGTGTATGACCATATGCACAATGAAGTGACCGAGTGGAATGCCATTAATATGCTGGCGGTGAATACGGTTCTGGATGAACAGCCCTTATATAACCAAAGCCATTTTATGAAGTCCGGTGTGCAGATTGATATTCAGCATGCCAATGGGGTCCGGTACGTTCAGGTCACGAAACATGGAGAACTGCAGCTCAGCGCCCGTATTTTCTGTGCAGGCACCGATCCGCTGAGCATGTGCAGCCCCACAGGCATTAATGGCTGGACTTATACGCAAAAGCTGACGACATTGGGTTGTGAAGGATTCTTTAAAAATAAGCGGGGCGGCATGATTCAATTCAATGAGCGCACTTTTGCCTCATTGGATGATACTTGCGGTTTCCTGCGTCCGGAAACCGCATGGTTTTGGCTGTCCTGCAATTTTTGGGATACCGAAAATAACCGGGTCGGTTTGAATTTGGCCTCTGGCGTGAATGAAAGCTTCGGCAATGAAAATTGCCTGTGGGTCAATGGCGTACTCTACCCGATGGAAGATGTACTGTTTCTGCAGGAAAATCAACAGCAGTGGACAATCCGCTCTTTGGATAACCGGCTGAATTTAATGGTCAGCACAGGCTGGCGCCGCTATGAAAACCTGAACTTAAGATTGGTCGGCAGTCAGTTCAGTCAGTGGCAAGCCAAGATCAGCGGAACCATTCAGCAGGACGGCAAAGAAATTATTCTGCTGAATGAATATGGCCTATTGGAACAGCATTATGCCAAATGGTAAGCGCCAGAAATTTTGGCTTTATGGCGGAATTTTTCTTTTTTCAGATGTCGCCGCCTGCTATTTGGCCGCTTGCCAAAAGGCTTCACCGGCTAAAATCGGATCGCCGGTCTCTGCCAGCGTATTTACCCAAACATCATACTGCGCAATGACTGGGTGCTGATTCGGATGGAAATCCTTTTTAAACCAGTCACGGTACTGCTTGCTCATTTTGGTCAGCGTGCCTTTTTTGCCAAAGAACCATGGCAGGCCTTTAATATTCATTTGCAGACGCTCCCGCATGCTGAATCCATCATATTTCAGCATAATGTTGGTGCGGTAAAGGGTAAATCCAAACATTAAGGCGGTTGTCATGACTAATGCGCCGCGCCGTGTAAACTCAGGCACATTGCCGACCTGCTTCATTACGTCAAAGGCAACATCGCGGTGTTCCATCTCTTCAATGGCATGCCAGGCGAATAAGGCGCGGACATAAGGATGGGCCTGTTTTAAGGTATCCTGCGTGCCAAAGAAGGTTTCAGCCATCAGCGCCGTTAAATGCTCCGCCGCCGCAGTCATTGCAATATTGTATTGCGCAGAGCGGTTTTTCAGTTCAAATTTAAAAATTTTGTTTAAGCGTGAAATGAACTGATCAACGGGCATGCCCTGATCTTTCATCACCTGATTCATTTTGTCATGCGCGATACCATGCTGGGCTTCCTGACGGATAAAGTCCGCTACACGGTGCTGCAGGTCTGAATCTGTAATTTGATCGCGGAATAAGCGTACAGATTCAATAAAATAGCGCTCTCCATCTGGAAATGTCAGGCTTAAGGCATCAAACATGCGGGTGATATAGGGATCGCCGCCAAACCAGAATTTAGGCGCTTCATCCAGCTTGAAATTGAGCTGGGTACGGACGACCGGTATGGCTTGCGGATATTGGACAAGGGCATTCATTTTGTTTTACTTCAATTGCCTGTGATGATTGCAGTATGTCGAAGATTTCAGCAAATGTTTTGACAGTTATTGCCATTTTTTATACATTTAACGCCAAGGTGAAAATCCTTCATGTCAAAATTACAGGCTTAAAACAACAAGAAAGAGGTGCATGATGCAGGGGCTGCATATCCCGAACGGATATTTCCAATTGTGGAACATGTATTTAAGTGAACGCCAGCTCGATTGGCATCAGCTGCCGTATTTGGCCGCTTATCAGCAGCAGCTGGAGCATGTGCTGTCTTTACCGATTGACTCACAGTCGCCGTATGCTTTTTTTGCGGCAGTCATGGAATACACCCGTCAAGATTTAGACTGCCCCCAGTTGATTTTTGAAATGGCGAAGTTTATCCGCGCAGAGCACTTTGGCGTGCTGGGCTATATGGCCAGCCGCAGTGACAGTGTTGCGGATGCGCTGCGGTACATTATACGCTTCAGCCGGCTGGTGATAGACGGCGCAGAAATCACGCCGATGCATATGAGCCATCAAGGCAAGGAAATTTATTTGTCTTGGCCGCTGCACGATGAAAAATATGCGCTGGTCAATGAATTGACATCCGCCTGCATGGCGCATTTAGCCAAACAGATTTTTCCAGCCTCACTGCAGCTGCTGCGGATTCAGTTTGCCCATACGCCTCAGATGGCGCGCTACCATTATGAAAAATTTTTCGGCTGCGCGGTAGAGTTCGGACATGCGCAGTATTCGTTTGTCATCAGTTCGGACAGTTTGGATTTGAAATCTGAATTAGCTGACCCTTCGCTGATGCAGCTGCTGTTAAAGCAGGCGGAAGACGCGATTGCATCTAAGCCGCGTTTTGAACATGCGGCGCAGCAAATTCACCTGCATGTCGCAGAATATCTGCGTTTAAATGCCCAAGCGCCAAAAATAGAAATTATGGCGGATGAACTGCATTTATCTGTCCGCACCTTGCAGCGCCAGCTGCAGGAACAGGGCAGTTCCTTTAAGCAAGTGCTGGAGATGGAGCGGATGAAACGCTGTGAACATTTGCTGCAGCAGGGCGCATCTTTGAGCGGAATTGCGCAGCAGCTGGGCTATTCAGACCAGTCTGCATTGACGCGGGCATATAAAGCATCGACGGGCCAGACCTTAATGCAGCGCAAGAAGCAATTAAAATCCAAGCCTTAGAATAAAATCTCCGCATTAAAGTAAAATCTTCACCATAAAGTTTGATCGTCAGAATCGGCTGAAGCACGCAGAAGAATAAAAGCCAGCAGATTGTCTGCTGGCTCATCAAGCGCTCAGTGCTATTTGGGTTTATGCATTTGAAGGCTTTGAGCGGGGGTAGCGGAAAATGATCGACAATATGGCAAAGACGGCTAGAACCCAGCAGTAATAAATGCCGCCGATGAGCTCAACCGGCGACATTTTAGCGATAGAGCAGGCCAACAGCAGCTGCGCTCCATACGGAATAAGCCCCTGAACCACACAGGAAAAAATATCCATCAGCGCGGCTGCGCGTTTTGGGTCGACGCCGTATTCTTTGGCGACTTCACGCGCCATATCTCCTGATAAAATAATGGCTACGGTATTATTGGCCACAAAGATGTTGGAGAAAATGACCAAAAAGCTGATGCCCAGTTCGCCGGCGCGCTGTGCGCTGACTTTAAATAAGCGGGTCAGGCTGTAAATGCGCTGAATCAGCCACTGCAAGCCGCCTTCGCGCTGCATAATGGCCGAGAGGCCGCCCAGAAACATCGACAGCAGCGCCACTTCAAACATGCTGACAAAGCCGTCATAAATAGAGTTGTTTAACTTCAAGATAGTAAAATCTGCGTGCACGCTTAAGCCGATAAGTCCGGACAGCACAATGCCGATGGTCAGCACCGCCAGAACATGAAGGCGGCTGAATGCTAAAATGAAGACTGCAATGTAAGGTAAAATCAGCCAGGCGTTATATGCTTTATACTCGATGGCTTGAGAATCATGGCTGATCAGCATGTATATGAACAGGCTGATAATGGATGCTGGAACGGCAATCCAGACATTGACACGGAATTTATCGCGCAGCTGCACCTTTAAGCTGCTGGTGGCGGCAATGGTGGTATCCGAAATCATCGACAGGTTGTCGCCAAACATTGCGCCGCCGACTACAGCGCCAATAGCATAGACCGCTTCAATATCTGTCGCTTGGGTAAAGCCGAAAGCAATCGGCGCGCAAGCCGCAATTGTGCCCATGGAGGTGCCCATAGCTGTGGCGATAAAAGCTGAAATCAAGAACAGCATCGGCAGGACAAATTCAGGCGGAATAATTGACAGCCCGAGCTGCACGGTTGCATCCACGCTGCCAATGGCGCTGCTGACGCTGGCAAAAGCGCCGGCCAGCATGAAGACCATAAACATTAAAATCAGATTGGGATGGCTTGCACCTTTGAGGAAAGTATCAATGCCATGATTCAGCGGGCCTTTGTACATCAGCACAGCTAAAACTGCCGCGGGCAGAGCCGCAATCGGGGCTTTGACTTGGTAAAAAGCGAACTCGGTGCCAATGAGAGAGTGGTAAATACCGCTGCCTAAAAAAATGGCTAAAAATACAATCAGCGGCAGCAGCGCATAGGCTCGAGCCTGCGCTTTTGCTTGGGAGTTGGAGGTCATAGGAGATAAAAAGTAAAACAGTGCGCATAGTATAAAGCAGGTTTTGCAATTTCAGAAAACTTTCATCACAAAAGCTAAGCTCTGTATTTATAAAAGATTTTTATCAATAAAATCAAGTTTGTCTCAAAGCTTAACATTTTGTAATTCAGCGAAATTAGGCATCTTTGATCATTGTGAAAAAAGCTGAAATAGCCGTAAATGTTGCTTTCGGATTGTTCTGAAAGTTTTGCAGACTGTGCAAATGCAGGCAGAAATGCTCACACCCTATTCAATGGGTGAAAAATAGCGTTACAATGCAGTGTCTTGTATTTTTACAAAGCCAACTCGTTTTGAACCATTCAAGGAAAGTAGAGCCCTATGTCACGTTTAGCCGCACGTTTTGAAGCACTTAAATCTCAGCAGCGTAAAGCTTTGGTTTCTTATGTAATGGCTGGTGACCCTCATCCGCAAGTGACTGTGCCCTTGCTGCACAGCATGGTCGATGCGGGTGTCGATGTGATTGAATTAGGCTTGCCTTTTTCAGACCCTATGGCGGATGGCCCGGTGATTGCACTGGCAGCTGAACGCGCATTGGCTGGGGGCACGAATACCCTTGATGCGTTGAACATGGTCAAAGAATTCCGTGAAAAAGACACAGAAACACCTGTGGTTTTGATGGGCTACTTAAACCCTGTTGAAGTGATTGGCTATGAAAAGTTTGTGGCCTATGCCAATGAATGCGGTGTGGACGGTGTGCTGCTGGTGGACTTGCCGCCAGAAGAAGCGAAAGATTTAGATGAAGTGCTGCAAAAATACGGCATGGATCAAATCTTCCTGCTGGCGCCAACATCTACGGATGAGCGCATTCAGCACGTGGTGAAGCAGGCCAGCGGCTTTATTTACTATGTTTCTCTGAAAGGGGTGACAGGCGCTGCAACTTTAGATGTGGCAGAAGCTGCCAGCCGTATCCAAAAAATTAAATCGTATACCAATATTCCAGTTGGTGTCGGTTTCGGAATCAGCGATGCCGCTTCAGCAAAAGCCATGGGTGTTGCTGCGGATGCAGTCATTGTCGGCAGCGCCTTTGTTAAACAGTTTGCAAACTTAGCACCAGAACAGGCCGTTACAGCAACGGTGAATAAAGTTAAGGAGCTTCGAGCCGCGCTCGATGAGTTAGTATGAGTCAAGACGTGAAATCAGGGAAAATTCTAAACCCGTCTACACCGTGGACGGACCGCACTGTGCCAGGCATCCATATGCCGGATGAACAGCAGGCGCTTAAAGCCACTTTTACAGAGCCGACTATTGAATGCCCTGAGTGTCATGCATTAGTGACCCGTACTGCAATGTCATTCAATGCTTATGTTTGCCCGCAATGCGATGAGCATCTGCGCATGAAGGCGCGTGACCGCTTAAACTGGTTTTTTGATCAGGTTCAAAATGAACTGGGCCAAGAATTTAAAGCCAAAGATCCGCTGAAATTTGTTGACAGCAAGCCATACCCAGAGCGTATGACTGAAGCGCAGCAGAAAACCGGCGAGACTGAAGCATTGGTCGTGATGCAGGGCCTGCTGAAAGGCATTCCTTTGATTGCCTGCGCATTTGAATTTGATTTCATGGGCGGTTCAATGGGCTCAGTGGTCGGTGATCGTTTTGTACAGGCGGCTGAACGCGCCATTGCGCAGAAACAGCCGCTGATCTGCTTTGCGGCTTCCGGCGGCGCACGTATGCAGGAAGGCATGCTGTCTTTAATGCAAATGGCGCGTACATCTGCTGCAATCCAACGCATGAAAGAAGCAGGTCTGCCTTACGTGGTGGTGCTGACTCACCCTGTATATGGCGGTGTAACTGCATCCTTAGCCATGCTGGGCGATGTGCATATTGCTGAACCTAAAGCCATGATTGGTTTTGCCGGCAAGCGTGTGATTGAGCAAACTGTGCGAGAAAAACTGGAAGAGCCGTTCCAGCGCGCGGAATACCTGCTTGATCATGGGGTAATCGATCAGATTGTTCACCGCCACGCATTACGTGATACTGTATATCGCATTATCAGTAAATTGATGAACTTGTCTTGAACACAGCACCTCTTGCAAACGATTCTTTAAACACATGGCTCGATTATTGGAGCCATGTTCATGTTACAGGCATTGATTTAGGTTTGGAGCGCGTCATTCCCGTAGCTGAAAAGCTGGGCGTCATGCGGCCGCAGGCCAAAGTGCTGACAGTAGCGGGAACCAACGGCAAGGGGTCTACCACCACAACGGCAGCTGCCATTTTAAATGCGCAGGGCTATAAAGTTGGGCTTTACCAGTCTCCGCATATTTACCGTTTCAATGAGCGCGTGAAGCTGCAGGGCATAGAGGTTGATGACCAAACGCTTATCGATGCCTTTGTGGCAGTAGATCAAGCGCGACGTGCCTGTGATCTGACTTTATCTTTCTTTGAAGCCACAACATTAGCGGCTTTTGTTATTTTTAAGCAAAAGCAGTGTGATGTCTGGGTGCTGGAAGTGGGCTTAGGCGGGCGTCTGGATGTGGTGAATGTGATTGATCCGGATGTTGCGGTTATTACCAATATCGGATTGGATCATACCGACTGGCTGGGCGACACCATTGAAAAAATCGCTTTTGAAAAAGCAGGGATTATCCGTCCGGGTATTCCTGTAGTTTTTGGCGGCCAGCAAGAGCTGCCTCAGGCAATTCAGAATAAAGCCGATGAATGTCAGGCGCCGCTGCATGTGGTAAACCGTGACTATTTTTATCAATATGCCGAAGACGGCCAATCTTGGCTTTTCGCTTCTTCCGGCACGACTTTAAAACTGCCATTAGGCCACTTAGCCTTAGAAAATCTTTCGACTGCCGTGGCGGCGATTTTGCTGAGCGGTCTCAGCATCACTCAGCAAGCTTTAGAGCAGGGCATTCTCAATGCCAAGCTGCAAGGCCGTTTTGAAGTGCGCAGAATTGCCGATAAAAGCGTTATTTTCGATGCGGGACACAATCCGCATGGCGTTGATTTTTTGTTAAAGCAATTGCGAAAATTCCTAGAATACAATAAACAGTACACAGAAGTGATCGGTGTTTTTTCAATGCTGTCCGACAAGGATGTAAATTCTGTCGTTAACTTGTTGAAAGAAACCGTTTTAATGTGGAAAATTGCACCATTAGCCGTTCCGCGCGCTGCCGATATCGCACAATTGGATACTGCACTGCAGGGACTTGATGTACAGCATTTTGACAGTGTGAAATTAGCTTTTAAATCAGCCTTAGATGACGCAAAAAATAATCAGCTGATTTTGGTATGTGGTTCATTTCATACCTTAGAAGCGGTATGGGAGTATTTGGAAGAATGTCAATGAATAACAAACAGCGCTGGATGGGCGGTGTTGTTTTATTGAGCGGCGGTGTTTTGTTGGCGGCTTTGCTTCTGAAAGGCAAGGAAGAAATTCATCAAAATCAAGTGCATGTTCCAGAAACAGCAGCAGAGTCTGTACAAAAAAATTCTAATAAAAATGCATCGCAGCTGACTGTAGATGTGGAAACTGAGAAACGCCTGCTGGAGGCGCAGCGCCATGCCCGCGAGAAATCTGTAGCTGAGCAGGAAGCCCGCGCCGCTGAATTTCTGGCGATGCAGCAGCAGGCTGAAGCGGATGCAGCCCGTAAAGCGGCTGAAGAATATGCCGAATTGAATGCGCGCCGTTCGGGGCAGCAAAGTTCAGATAATATTCCGCCAGAACTGATTGAAGATCAAGCCACTAAACAAAAGCGCATTGCTGAGGATAAACTGGCGGCTCAAAAAAAGTTAGATCAGCAGAAAGCCGCACAGCTTAAGGCTGATCAAGCGAAGCAGGCCGCTGCCCGCAAAACGGCGGATGCAGAAAAACGTGTTGAAGCGGAAAAGCGTGCTGCGGATGAAAAGCGCCAAGTCGAACGTTTAGCCGCTGAAAAGAAAGCCGCAGAGAAACAGGCAGTAGAAAAGCAGGCGGCAGAGACGAAGCGTAAAGCTGACGAAAAGCTGAAAGCTGAAGCAAAGCAAAAGGCTGAAACCAAGCAAAAAGACGACGCGAAGAAAAAAGCTGAAGCTGAAAAAGCCCGTGATTTGTTAGAACATGGCGAAAAGCAATGGATGGTGCAAGTTGCGCTGGCAGCCAATGAAGCCAATGCCGATGCCGTGGCTTCTAAACTGAAAGCCAAAGGATACCGTGTAACAAAAAGCCCGACTTCAAAAGGCATCCGTATTATGGTAGGGCCTTCAAAAGATAGGGAAACTGCCGATTCGGCGCGTAAGAAAATTACAGCGGATGCCAGCTTAGGAATGAAATCCGCTTGGGTGATTGATTGGGTGCCTTTAGATAAGCGCTGATTCAAAAGCTTTGCTGATTACTCAATATGAGATGGATCCTCCAGCTGCTGGCGGATCCATTTTATATTTTCAGGACTGAATAGTTTTTCAATATTGCTCCAAACAGGATGAAAGCCGTAGCCGCCATGCTTCATTTCATTCAAAGCATCTGCTGTGGACCAGTTTTCAAAAATAATTCGATACATGGCAATACTCGCGCCAGTGCGGTCTGAACCGTGATAGCAATGAATCAATACTTTTTTGTGGCTGCGTTCTGCCTGTTGAACCATTTGCATGACCTGCAGCAAGTCTTCCCGTGAAATCGACCATGTATTGATTGGGATATGCACCAATTGAAAATTGTAGCCAGATAATGTTTTCTGATCAGCATTGCGCGATCTTAAATTAATGACGGTTTGTATGTCTTGAGCTTGGAGCAAAGGCAGCAATTCATGATCAGGCTGCTCACTGCGGTAGAGGAACGGGCTGATTTGATAAAAGTTGGACTTGGCTTCAATAACGGTTCCCCAGTTTTCAGGGCGCTGCTGGTCCGGCCAGACAGCAGCCGTCATGCAGCCTGTCAAGCATGCAGACAGCGTAAGCGCGAGTACAAGTGTTTTCATTTAGAGGCGTATCTCGCTAGTTCAATCGGATCATGCGCGCAAATAATTTCAATGCGGGGCTCTGTTTGCGACAGAACTTTAATTCTTTCTAAATTGGCAATGCGCTGCTGATTGTCTGCGGCAAAGAACCGTTCTAATTGGTTGAGTGCTTTCAGCGGGTGTTTGGAGTTTAATTCTAAGTGCGAGTAATAAGCATCTCCGCAATAAAACAGCCAGCCGTCCTGTTTGCGGACAGCGATGCCGCAATGCCCCAGCGTGTGCCCAGGTAGAGGGATCAGCAGGATTTCATCCTGAAACAGCTGAAACCCCTGAACACGGTGCAGGTTATGCCAGCTTTCACCTTGCACGGGCTCTAAAAAATTCCAGTAGCGGTGCTGCTGGAATTGCTGCGGTTTATACCGGGCCTTGCTTTTCAGGGACTTCAGGTTTTGCGCGGCGTTATATTCGGTTGACAAGAGATGCACCGTTGCGTGCGGAAAATCAGAAATACCGCCTGCATGATCAAAATCCAAATGCGACAGCAGTATATGCTTGACATCTTTGGGCTGAAAACCCAAGCGCTGAATTTGCGCAATTGCAGATAATTCTAAATTGTTGACGATGCGCCCAGTGCGGGCCACCCAGCTGCCTAAGCGCTCTTTAGTATGCAGATAGTCTTGTACGCCTAAGCCGGTATCAACCAGCACCAGTCCTTGATCCGTTTCCAGCAACAGGCAGTGGCAGACCACATGAGCAGTCAGGCTGTTTTGCCCAAAGAGCGGGCCGCATACCGGACACATGGTGCCGCAGTGTAAATGATGAATATTATAGATCACAGTATCTTGTTTTTAACATTATTCAGCCCTTTATAACCGAAGCCTATATTTTCACCAAGCTGATTTTGTCTTGCGCCCGGCTGTTATGTTATTTAAGAGATAAAAAAAGCCTGCGGGTGGGCAGGCTGCGGAGAAGGTCAAGACGGGCTCGTCATGCAGTCTTGATGGGCTGAAACGGTAAGATAAACTTGAAAACTGTGCTCTTTTGAGCCGGCTCACAGTTCTATTTTAATTGCTAAGGTTCTGCGCTGCTTATTTTTGCTCAGGCTGGGGCGTTAAGCGCAAATAAGGCTTAACCGCTTTATAGCCTTTTGGAAAGCGCTGCTTGATTTCGTCTTCATCTTTTAGTGATGGCACAATCACGACATCATCACCCTGCTGCCAATTGGCTGGTGTGGCCACTTTATGGTTATCCGTGAGCTGTAAAGAATCAACGACACGCAGAATTTCATTAAAGTTGCGTCCAGTCGATGCCGGATAGGTAATAATCAGGCGGACTTTTTTATTCGGGTCAATAATGACTAAAGAGCGGACGGTCAGCGTTTCGCTGGCGTTGGGATGAATGAAATCATATAGCGTTGACACTTTACGGTCTTTGTCGGCAAGGATCGGAAAATTGACGGTGGTATTTTGGGTTTCATTGATGTCATTGATCCAGCCATGGTGAGACTCGACATCATCCACAGAAAGCGCAATGGCTTTCACACCGCGTTTGGCAAACTCATCTTTCAATTTTGCGGTATAGCCAAGCTCTGTGGTGCACACAGGCGTGTAATCCGCAGGATGTGAGAACAAAATGCCCCAGCTGTCACCTAAATAGTCATAAAATCGAATCGGACCTTCACTGGATTCTTGTGTGAAATCGGGTGCGGTGTCTCCTAAGCGTAAACTCATTTTCAAGCCTCATAATGTATAGTTGTATGTCGATATTGATAAATATGGCGCAATTTCTTTACTATGAAAAATACTGTTTTTGTATTTCTTTATCAGTAAAGTGAAAATAGAAAATGCAGGGCCAATAGAAAAAATCCCGAAAGTCATCGGGCATTGACTATATCGGCTGTACAAAATTTGCTACATTACTTTGCCTTAAGTTCCTATGTCTGGAATTAGAGATTAGTTTTTTTAAGGGGTTTTTGTGCAAAGCCCTTGTACTTCAAATTTCTAGCACCATAATAACGACTAAGAAAACATATTCATTTGACAAGCAAGATTTAGAGAGTCTATTCATGTTGGCAAGTCTGATCGGAGGTATCTTCGGTACAAAAAATGAGCGCGAACTCAAACGCATGCGTAAAATCGTAGACAAGATTAATGCGCTCGAGCCGACGATATCTGCACTCAGCGATGCAGACTTATCTGCAAAAACTGAAGAATTCAAACAACGTTATAATAAAGGCGAAAGCCTGGATAAGCTGCTGCCGGAAGCATTTGCGGTTTGCCGTGAAGCGGCCAAACGCGTGATGGGAATGCGCCATTATGATGTGCAGCTGATTGGCGGTATTACACTGCACGAAGGTAAAATTGCAGAAATGCGTACCGGTGAAGGTAAAACCTTAATGGGTACGCTGGCGTGTTATTTGAATGCGATCAGCGGCGAAGGCGTGCATGTCATTACCGTGAACGACTACTTGGCGCAGCGTGATGCTGAACTGAACCGCCCGCTGTTTGAGTTTTTAGGCCTGAGCATTGGCATTATTTACTCAATGCAGGATCCGACTGAAAAAGCGCAGGCGTACCGTGCAGATATTACCTACGGGACCAATAACGAATTCGGCTTTGATTATCTGCGCGACAACATGGTGTTTTCACTGGCAGAGAAAAAGCAGCGCGGCCTTACATATACCATCATTGATGAGGTCGATTCGATCCTGATTGATGAAGCGCGTACGCCATTGATTATCTCTGGTCAAAGTGAAGATTCCTCTCAGCTGTATGCCGCGATCAACGCCATTCCGCCGACACTTCATCCGCAAAAAGAAGAAAAAGTGCCGGACGGCGGCCATTTCTGGATTGATGAGAAGCAGCGTACTGTGGAAATGACCGAAATCGGTTATGAAACAGTGGAAGATGCCTTGATTCAGATGGGGTTGCTGGCAGAAGGCGAAAGCCTGTATTCCTCAGCCAATTTGAATTTGGTGCATCACGTTTCAGCGGCTATCCGCGCGCATTATCTGTACCAGCGCAACGTGCATTACATCATTCATGATGGCGAAGTCATTATTGTCGATGAAAACACAGGCCGAACCATGCCGGGGCGCCGCTGGTCTGAAGGCTTGCATCAGGCGGTAGAGGCTAAAGAAGGTTTGGAAATTCAGCCGGAAAACCAAACGCTGGCTACAACAACCTTCCAGAACTATTTCCGTTTATACAAAAAACTTTCAGGCATGACGGGGACAGCAGATACTGAAGCTGCTGAAATGAAAGAAATTTACGGTTTAGATGTGGTGCTGATCCCGACACATCGCCCGATGATCCGTAAAGATGAAAACGATTTAATTTATTTGAACCGCAATGGTAAATACAACGCCATTATTCAGGAAATTCAGAGCGTGCATGAAGAAGGTGTCGCGCCGATTCTGATTGGTACAGCGACCATTGAAGCGTCTGAAATTCTATCGGATAAATTAAAAGAAGCCGGTATTACGCACGAAGTGCTGAATGCGAAACAGCATGAACGTGAAGCCGATATTATCGCTCAGGCTGGTTCTCCGCGCGCCGTGACGATTGCCACCAACATGGCAGGACGCGGTACAGATATTTTGCTTGGCGGTAATTGGAAAGCCCGACTTGCCAAAATTGAAGAACCGACCGCTGAAGATGAAGCGCGTCTGAAAGAAGAATGGGAACAGAGCCATGAAATGGTGCTGAACTCAGGCGGTTTGCATATTATCGGTTCTGAACGCCACGAATCGCGCCGTATTGATAACCAGCTGCGCGGACGTGCAGGCCGTCAAGGCGACCCAGGCGTATCGCGCTTCTATTTATCGCTAGAAGATGACCTGATGCGTATTTTTGCCGGCGACCGTGTGGTTGCTATGATGCGTGCGATGGGCTTGCAGGAAGATGAAGCGATTGAGCACAAAATGGTGTCGCGCTCAATTGAAAACGCCCAGCGTAAAGTGGAAGCGCGTAACTTTGACATCCGTAAAAATCTGTTGAAATACGATGACGTAAATAATGAACAGCGTAAGATTATTTACTCTCAGCGTGATGACGTTTTAGCTGAAAATTCATTGCAGGAATACATTGAAGAAATGATCCGTGATGTGATGAAAGGCGTCATTGCCAATTATGTGCCGCCTGAATCAATTCATGATCAATGGGATATTGAAGGTCTTGAAAATGCCCTGCGTGAAGATTTGTCGATCGATTTGCAAATCAATGAGTGGCTGGAACAGGACCGCCGTTTAGACGAAGAAGGTTTGGTTGAGCGCATTACCGATGAAGTCCTTGCGCGCTACCACGGCCGCCGTGAGCAAATGGGTGAAGAATCATCTGCGCAGCTGGAACGCTATTTCTTGCTGAACTCTTTAGACCGCCATTGGAAAGAGCATTTGGCGGCTATGGACTATCTGCGTCAAGGCATTCATTTACGCGGCTATGCGCAAAAGAACCCTGAGCAGGAATATAAGAAAGAAGCATTTAATTTATTTGTAAATATGCTTGCAGTGATTAAATCCGACGTTGTAACAGACATATCCCGCATTCATGTTCCAACGGCTGAAGAGCTGGCTGAAATGGAAGCGCAGAAGCAGGCGCAGGCTGATGCAATGCACCTGAATCTGTCACATGCTGAATTTGACGGCCTGCTGGCAGAAGACGCTTCGGCTGCTGAAGTGGATGCGCAATTTACGCCTGTGTCAAATGCTCAGCAGGTTGCGGCGCCAGAAAGCCGGAATTCGCCTTGCCCTTGCGGATCAGGCCTTAAATATAAACAGTGTCACGGTAAAATTTAAGTGACGCATCGAATCAGGGCCGCAAGGCTCTGATTCATTTTGTAGATTAAACTTTTCAGGCGGCGAATAGTATTTGCAGTTCCCTGAATTAAATGTTATTTAGTTTCACATTGATCACTGGAAACGGAACAGACAATGAAAAAAGTATTACAACCGTTGATGATTGCTGCTCTTGCATTGCCAGCATTAGCATTTGCGGATTCTGCTCAAACAACAACTCCGGATAAAGTCAAGCAGGCGCTTGGCGCTCAAACTGCTCAGGTTCAGGTAGGCGCTGACGGTCAGGTGACTATTGCGAGCCCGCGTACAGGCATCCGCTATACTTTTGCCAATCCAAACCGTCCGATCGTGATGCAGACAGCTAAAATTTCTGCTGCAAATTCTGCAAATGCTGATCGTATTGTGGCTTCTAATCCAGCATTGTCTGAAGCAAGCCAGCAAAAAGCGAAGCAGGCTTTACTGAATGAAGCAGGCCAATTGGCGCGTAATTAATACAGCGATTTACATCTGAAAAACCAGTCTTATGACTGGTTTTTTTATATCTTATCTTCCGTGATGAAAAACCAGCTAAAAATAAAGCAGAAGCTCGATTTTTTAACCATTTTGAACTAAGCTGTATTTTTACTAATTAACCGTAATGGATATTTAAAAATGGCCGTGGGTGACGTAACAATGCCGCAGATGCATGCGGTAAAAGGGGTGAAAATCGGTTCGGCAGAAGCATATGTGCGTTATCAGAACCGACGAGACCTGGTCATTTTTGAATTTTCAGAAGGTACAAATGCAGCGGGCGTATTTACCCAAAATGCTTTTTGTGCCGCACCGGTACACATTTCTAAAGCGCATTTAAAAGTGGGCAACCCGCGTTATTTGGTGATTAATACGGGGAATGCCAATGCGGGTACAGGCAAAACCGGCATGGCAAATGCAGAAGCGACCTGTGCGAAACTGGCTGAATTGGCGGGTGTGCAGGCGGCTGACGTTCTGCCGTTTTCTACAGGCGTTATTGGCGAACAGCTGCCGATTGAGCGTCTGCTGAACGGTTTGCAGCCTGCGTTAGATTCATTGTGTGAAAATGCTTGGGTTGATGCAGCTGCCGGCATTATGACCACAGATACAACCCCTAAAGGCGCATCGGAGCAGTTCGAGCTGGATGGCATTGTCTATACCATGACAGGTATTTCTAAAGGCGCAGGCATGATCCGTCCGAATATGGCAACCATGCTGAGCTATGTGGCAACCGATGCGCCAATCAGCCGTATGCTGGTGCAGAAGCTGCTGAAAGACGCTGTAAATGTTTCTTTCAACCGCATTACCATCGATGGCGATACTTCAACGAATGATTCCTGCATTTTTGCGGCCACGGGTCAGGCGGGCGGAATAGAAATCACCTCGCAGGATGATGTGCGCTATGCTGCCGTCGCAGCAGTGCTGACCCGCGTCATGAAGCGTTTGGCACAGCTGATTGTGCGTGATGGCGAGGGCGCAACAAAATTCATTACTGTTGCGGTGGAAGGCGGTGGCAACACGCAAGAATGCTGTGATGTCGCGTACAGCATTGCGCATTCTCCATTGGTGAAGACAGCGCTTTTTGCATCGGATCCAAACTGGGGCCGCATTTTGGCTGCTATTGGCTATGCAGGCGTACCTGAGCTGAATGTTGAAAATATTCAGGTTTGGCTGGGCGATGTGCAAATTTGCAAAGATGGCGGCGCTGCAGAGGATTATACAGAAGAGGCGGGCGCAGCCGAGATGCAGAAAACGGAAATTAGCATCCGTGTCGATTTGGGCCGAGGCAGCGCAAAAGATACGGTCTATACCTGCGACCTTTCATATGATTATGTGAAGATCAATGCAGACTACCGTTCTTAATATATTTGGATTTCTTTAAAAGCCTCCGTCGAGAGGCTTTTTTATAACTGTTACTTTTTAATGACTGGTCAAAAAGCTTGAACGCCATGACAGGCCGGTAAATTGGGTAGAGTCCATCACACAGGTTGGGCATAAGGATAGAGAAGATCTTGTTATGAATGATGCGAACAATTTGATTGCCAATGAAGCTAAATCCATTGTGCAGGCGCATTTAGATCGTTTGGGTGATGTAAAGGAGCATCTTTTAACGGAAGAAGCCAAGCTTGAAAAGTTTGAGCTGATTAAAGCTGAATTGCAAAAGCGCAACGCTGTCCTTGTGGCTCATTACTATTGTGATCCGGAAGTGCAGGAACTGGCAGAGCTGACCGGCGGCTGTGTTTCTGACTCTTTGGAAATGGCGCGTTTCGGCCGTGACCATCCTGCAACAACCCTAGTGGTGGCAGGCGTGAAATTCATGGGGGAAACATCCAAAATTTTATCGCCAGAAAAAACAGTACTGATGCCGACACTGGAAGCGACCTGTTCTCTGGACTTGGGCTGCCCGGTTGATGAATTCACCCAATTTTGCGATGCGCATCCTGACCATACTGTCGTGGTGTATGCCAATACCTCGGCTGCCGTCAAGGCTCGGGCGGACTGGGTGGTGACGTCAAGCTGCGCGGTCGAAATTATTGAACATTTGGACAGTTTGGGTGAAAAAATCATTTGGGCGCCAGATCAGCATCTAGGGCGTTATATTCAAAAGAAAACTGGTGCGGATATGCTGCTGTGGGATGGCGCATGCATTGTGCATGAAGAATTCCGCGCGCGCGGCATCGCCAATATGAAAGCGCTCTATCCAGATGCGGCTGTGCTGGTGCATCCGGAGTCTCCTGAATCTGTCATAGATATTGCCGATGCGGTGGGAAGCACTTCTCAGCTGATTAAGGCGGCGCAGACGTTGCCCAATGAACATTTAATTGTGGCAACTGACCGCGGTATCTTCTATAAAATGCAACAGGCGGTACCCCATAAGACTTTAATTGAAGCGCCAACTGCGGGAGAAGGAGCTACGTGCCGTTCTTGCGCGCACTGCCCTTGGATGGCGATGAATGAGTTGGATGGAATTTTGCAGGTTTTGCAGCAGGGCGATCAAGAAATATTCGTCGATCCAGCATTAGCAGAACGCGCAAAACTGCCGCTGGACCGCATGCTGAACTTCAGTGCTGGCCTGAAACGCTGAGAGTTGATTAAAAAATGCCTAAAATGCTTGATAAATAAGCGGTTGAAGCATTTTTTTAACTTTTTTTAAATATAGGTGTTGACGTCCTTGGGCGTCGCGCCTAAAATGCACCCCGTACCGAACGAGATGTTCGATACAAAAGCTGAGATGAACGGAGCATAGCACAGCCTGGTAGTGCACCTGGTTTGGGACCAGGGGGTCGTAGGTTCGAATCCTACTGCTCCGACCAATTCCTCAAGGCAAAATAATCGCATGATATTCTGTATCATCGAGCATGCGCCTGTAGCTCAGTTGGATAGAGCATCCGCCTTCTAAGCGGATGGTCACAGGTTCGAATCCTGTCAGGCGCGCCATTTTATGGTTGCTTGATATTTAGAATCTGAAGAAAGCGATGTGACGGTGGATGTAGCTCAGTTGGTAGAGCCCCGGATTGTGATTCCGGTTGTCGTGGGTTCGAATCCCATCATTCACCCCAATTCGGAGCATAGCACAGCCTGGTAGTGCACCTGGTTTGGGACCAGGGGGTCGTAGGTTCGAATCCTACTGCTCCGACCAATTTTTAAAATTGGTCAAGTAAAGATGCCGCGTTAAGCGGTTTTTTTATGCCTGAAATTCGGTATTTGTAGAATTTTTAAAAGCCTCCCTTAATGGAGGCTTTTTCTTGAATAATAAAAATTTAAGGAATAATTGTGATATTGACCCTGCGGTTCTGCGCACGGTGTTCTTCAGTATCATTGTCGACTAATGGGGCATCTGAACCGCGCCCGATAATTTGAATATTATTTGCTTTAAAACCCTGCACAAGAAAAATATCGGCGACACTCTGTGCGCGCTTCTCGGACAGTTGCTGATTGTAGCTGGCTTGGCCAATATTATCGGTATGGCCGACAAATTTCACTTTTTCTAAATTGTATTGGTGCAATTGGCTGGAAAGCGTCATTAATTTATTTTGCTGATAATGCTTAATTTCATAATCATCAAAATTAAACAGCAGGCGCTCAGGCAAGGCTAGCGTCCATCCCTCTTGCGTCAGCACAAAGCCTTCTTTTTTGAGCATCTTGGCTTGTTTGTAATTGAGATGTCCTAAGTTCATGCATGCGCTTAAAATTGAACTTAATGTAAAAATCAAACAAATTACTGCTGTTTTTTTTAACATGGAGTGCCTATTTTTTGTTGAGCTTAGGATAAATATACCACTTTTCATTTAATTGCTTGGATTTGAAGAGTGCATGATCCGCATTTGAGATGAGTTCTTCAGGGGTTTTGGCTTTGTGTGCAAAGGCCGCGCCGATGCTGATGCTTAAGGCAATGCGCTGCTGCTCAAAAATAAACGTAGAACTGAAGCAGTCTTGAATGCATTGACAATAATGGTTGATTTCGGCAGTGACATTGATGTTTGGAATGATGATGGCAAACTCATCCCCGCCTAGGCGTGAGAAAAAAGCATTTTCGGGCAATACTTTTTTGATGCAATAGGTGGATGCGCGCAATACAGCATCACCGGCTAAATGCCCAAATTTTTCGTTTACATGCTTGAAGTGATTGAGATCCAGCAGTAAAACTGCGGCATGCAGGGTGTCCGTTGCATCAAATAATTTAAATAATTCTTGATAGAAGAAGCTGCGGTTTGGCAAGTGTGTCAGCGGGTCGTGTTTCGACTGATGCTGAAGCTTGCTGTTTTCGGTCATTAAGTTGTAATTGGATTGTTCTATTTCACTCAATAATCCGTTGAAAGCGGTGCTGAGGGCTTGAAGTTCTTGAATATCTGAATTGGAAACGCGCATATTGTAGTTTTTCTTTACGCTGATGGTCTGTGCGGACTCTACAATGGTGCGTATCGACTGCATAAGGTATTGATAAACGGAATGAACAGACCAATATGCGGTTGCCAGCAATAACAGAAAGCCGATTAAAAGCGCTAAAATAATTTTATGAAAAAAGATGACCAATTCTGATGAGTTGCCATAAACGGTTAATTTGCCAAAGTTCTGTCCGTTATGGTGAATCTCTGCATTGATCGGCTGGCTGTAGAATAGATGATCTAGAAAGGTCTGGCTTGAAACGCGCTTAATATCTTTTTGTTCGGCATGTGCTAAAAGTGTGTTGTTTGAGGTGCTGATCTCAATAGCACGAATGGGGTGCTTTTTAATATATTCGTTCAGAATTTGATTTATGGTGAGCTGGTCATTGAAAACAACAGCTGGCTGAACGCGTTCATTTAAGGCGGCGGTTAAAATATGCAGGCTGCTTCTTGCATAAGCGTTCATTGTATAGGTTGATATCACCAGAAAAATCGCAGAACAAATTGTGAAAGTCAGTACAAAAATAGTGAGCTGAGAGCGTGTGAATAATTGATGCAGGGTAATAGGGCGGTATAGAGGTTTCATGGGGTGTCCTCCATATTTTTGCCAAGAAGCAAAACGCGCGGGTCAATATGCACCTTTGATTGGGACAGGCTGTCTAAATTAACTTTGAATGCATAGCTGGCGCCGCGGGGATAAAGGCAAAAAGCGCTTCCTAATTCACACTCATTGTTATTTGTGCTGATAGATAGTGAGGGGAAGGTAGCTGCTGTATCTAAAAGATGCTGTTCAGCTTTGGGTGATAAATTTGAAAAAACTAAAACTTGGCAATCGGCGGTTTTGATTGCAGGGCTTTTAATGCTGGCAATTTTAAATTCAGTAGTTTGCGGCGAATGTTTTAAAAACTGCTGTGCAAGTGCTGAATTGTCGATCACGCATATTTCAGGTGTGGGGGTATTCCATTTTGCATAACTTAAAATGGAAAATACGGTGCTGTAAAGGCTAGTATTGGAATCTGCAAATGACGTGGTGCTCAATAAAAGCGCGCAGATGCATGATATTTTCTTGTTGATATTTGAGAGCATTTCAAAATAAGTTCATAGGTGTTAAGAGTAAATGAATCTAAATTTCGGCTCATATTAGGTGAAACAGAGCAATAATAATACGTATCAATAGTAAATTGATTAAAAAAAAGACATGTGGTGAAAATAATTAAGAAATGGGGTTGCGTCTGGTAGGGAATGCTGTAGAATGCACATCCATCGGCGGTGATGTTGATTAAAACTTGTTGAGAAACAAGGAGTTGGCCAGAAGTGGTTGATTCTGAGAATCTTGAGGGAGTTTAAAAATAATCAACAAAACCTGTTGACTATTCATCGAAAGAGAGTAGKATAGMCGACCTAGCTT
>NZ_LUAW01000070.1 GCF_001605895.1 Acinetobacter pragensis | reverse complement strand
CGCCAGCTTGGATACAACAATAAAGGCATCATCATTGCTGACAGCACTTAAGTCCAGCCAAGGATTAAATAAAGCATTAAATGAGGCATCATCTAAGTTTATGATATTGAATCACTTTTACTGAGCTCAAGCGCAACCTGCCCATTGATCAATTTTTTTATCTTTGTCGCCCATCAAATAAAATGTGACGGTATCGCCAATTTTACAGGCGCCGGTAGATACACTTTCATTTGTGTCAAACAGCGTAAAGTACAGTAATGTTGCAAGGTTTTGGCACTGGCGAATTAAAAAAAGCGCCAGCTTCGATTACATTAATAAACKCTGAAATGATTGAAGATCAGCATGC
>NZ_LUAW01000069.1 GCF_001605895.1 Acinetobacter pragensis | reverse complement strand
AAKATCAAAAGAATGAAGAGTTTTACACAGACTGCGCAACAGGGTCGCATTGTCAAACAGCAAATGCGCCTCATCAAAGAAGAAAACCAGTTTAGGCTTAKCCATATCTCCGACTTCGGGCAGCTGCTCAAACAGTTCTGAGAGCATCCACACAACGCGGTAACCTTGTTCATGTAAAAAATTAACCGCGGCGACACCTGAAATTCCAAGTCCAGCAACGACCTTTAAACCACCACGCTGTATTAACCAAAATGTTAGCACTTTGCTGTTTTGAATGCTTTTTCAGTTTTGACTTTCTGGCAGTTTTTTTGTGTCAGCGCGTAAAAAAACCGTCATAAAAATGACGGTTTTTTTATTTTGCTGACCGACGGAAAAACTGGGGATGGCTGCGGCCTGCTTTTGGCAATGCCAAAGCAGTTTTTCCGTGAAGAAGCGAAGAAGATCAGTGATACGACCTTAAGCGAAATTTTCGCTGTCGGTACGGTTTTCCTGAACTTGGAT
>NZ_LUAW01000068.1 GCF_001605895.1 Acinetobacter pragensis | reverse complement strand
GGTTTCTCTAATTTGACGGGGCAATGATTTTCGAACTTTACTTTTTGGTGCTGGACCATATTTGTCTTCAAAATCGGAATCAATCCAACGAACTTCAAAATCGAATACATACAAATTTGCAATTTCTCTCGCGCATTCTACGCAAAGCTGAAATTGCGAATTCATTCTGAAAATCGGATTAAAGACTTCTCTGTGATGACATAAAACACAATAAATTCTTTGATCSYARCYSATKRSKYTAYTTTGGATGAGCTATGTCTGACCTCCCTATTTCACCTGCATTGKTTAACCGCGCTACGGCAGGCAACCGCGATGCTCAATTTGAGCTGGCCGAAATTTATATGCAAAGTGAAAATGAMCATGCGCMCCGYKGGCTGGAACAGGCTGCCAAACATGCGGCGGTTGAAAAATCCGGCAGCTTTTTTATTT
>NZ_LUAW01000067.1 GCF_001605895.1 Acinetobacter pragensis | reverse complement strand
TTTATCCAGAGGCATTTCAATTGAACCATTGGCAGAAAGCGCATCAAACACAAATACTGACGCAGCCCCTTTTCCAACTKTTCCKGATAATGCGCCGGATGAATAATTTTAATATAGGGAATCCAATAGCGCACCAAAGGCAACAGCTGCATTTCATGACGGATTTGACAGCGGATCATCAACGCGCCGGTACTATCTTCTTCTTCAATATTCTGTTCAGGCAGCAATTTGCGCTGCTTAAAATAATGCGCAACTTCTGGCCGCACTGAAAATATAATGTCCTGCTTTTCAGTACCGAACCAAATCCCCTCTTCATCTTCCAATTGCGATAAAATGACAGGATCATGACTAAATAAGTCTAAAGCGTGCTTTTCAACTTTACCGATTTTACTTAAACGGAAAGAGCGCAACTCTGCCTTTTGCACAGCAGCCAAATACCAATTTCCCTGATAATGAATAAGCCGATAAGGCTTAACTGAACGCTGTATGCCGTTATAAATAAAACTGATTGTATTGCGCTGATGAATTGCTTCTGCAAAAACTTGAAAATGTTCCGCAAACTCCTGCGCATTTTCATAATAATAGCCCTTAGCAGAAAATATCTGACTGGCGCGCTCATCCAGCAAGCCTCTTAAAAATGACATATCCAAAGAAGGATAAAGCTCGCTGATGCCGGAAAGCTGGGCAAAATTCTGAATATCCTGCAGCTTAAAACGCCCAAGATACACTGGATCTAATGAATATTTTTTGGTGTTCAGGTTTTGTATTAAAGGCAAATAAGAATTTAAACGGTCAAAATCCCGTTCAATGGTGCGCGTACTGACTTGAAATTCCTGCGCCAACTCTGCAACAGCTAACTGATGCCCCACATTTAATTTAGTTAATATATTTGCTAAACGCTCTGCAAGGCGTTCGTGAGTTGAAGCGGTACGCTTCATATTCCCCTCGCTGTACAAAAAATTGTACGCTAATCAACAATCAAATATTCAATCAGCCCATTTAAAATGAATGGCTGAAAATTATTAAGCAAAGGTAAAGCCAGTGGTCTATTTTCATAATTATTACAATAATCATCTGCCCTGTCTATAAAAAACAGACAATTCTGTATACCCCTGAACGGCAATTTTTCATTGTTGTTTTTCTGACTTTTTTTGCCGTGTTAAACGTTCCATATAGCGCTCTAAATGTATCAGCGCCCGGTACATTTTATGCAGTTCTGAAGGTACACCTCGATTATAGATGACAGCCTTATGCAAGCGCTTCAGTGCACGAAAGCCATGGGCCCGCGTATAAGACGTTGATATTATTTTCATGATCACCTCAATGCACTGCAGTACTTTTCATTTAAAACCTTTCAAATCAGTCAGGTTTCAATCTAAGTGCAAATGTACACCTCAGTTTTGACAGGTTGTGTCGAACAATCATCATTTATTTAACGTTTGGGAAAAAATTTATATTTATTCAAGCAAATAATTTGATCCACTTCACATTTTCATCAAAAAAATAAAGCCGGACAGTGCCGGCTTTATTTTAAAATCATTTTTTATATGACACGGACAACCACCTTGCCAATGTGCTCTCCTGTATCCATGCAGGCATGCGCATCTTGAATCTGCTCAAACTTGAATGTTTTATAAATCATTGGCAAGCATTCGCCGTTAGCCCACAATGGCGCAACATATGCCTGCAAGCCTTTGGCAATTTCTGCTTTTTCTGCCGTATTTCGCGCACGCATCGTTGAACCCGTAATAGTTAAACGCTTCATCATAATTTGGCCAAGCTTCACCTCTTTGGCTTTTGCTCCGCCTAAAAATGCGATATACACCAGACGTCCGTCACGGCGCAGCAGATTGAGGTTTTTCTCTAAGTACGGTGCGCCAACCATATCCAAAATAACGTCTACGCCGCTATTTTCTGCCGCTTCATTGATGACTTGTTCAAAATCTTGGGTTTTATAATTAATTGCAGTGGTTAAATCTGAAATTGCCTTAACTTTTTCATCAGTACCCACTGTTGCAAAAGTTTTAATGCCGAATGATTTGCACAGCATCAGCGCTGTTGTACCGATGCCGCTCGCGCCGCCATGCACCAAAACCGTTTCTCCGGCTTTGGCTCTTCCCATTTGGAATACGTTGGCCCAGACGGTGAAAAATGTTTCTGGAATCGCTGCGGCCTGTTCAAAACTTACCCCAGCTGGAATAGCCAATACCTGACTTTCCGGCACCACGCAATATTCTGCATAACCGCCGCCATTGGTCAGACCGCAGACTTGATCTCCCACTTGAAATAAAGTGACATCTGCACCGACAGCAACCACTTCACCTGCCACTTCTAGACCGGGTACTGGCGTTACCCCTTTTGGCATAGGGTATAAGCCCTGGCGCTGCAAAATGTCAGGACGGTTAATCCCGAATGCATGCACTTTAACCAGCACTTCATCGGCCTGCGGCGCAGGTACTGCTGCAGTTTCATAAGCGAGCTTCTCTACACCGCCCGGTTCAGTAATAATGACTTGCTGCATCGTTGCCTGTGACATCCTTCTTCCTTTTCAATTATTGAATATTCATGCGTTGAAACTATTTGAACATATAACAGCTGCAGAATGAATAGCCATGGACTTATGTATAATCCTGCAGGTATTTACCTGCTTGATAATAGGTGCTGCATGACCGAGATCATTGAATACTCTGAAAATAACTCTGCTGAATTTGAGTGGTATGACGGGCTGGCTGTCATTCGGTTCTATGCAGAGTGGTGTGCGCCTTGTGTGCAAAACTTCCCTGTATTTGAACAATGGGCAAAGCGGCAATCCAACACAGAACCGAAAGTTAAATTCGGCAAGGTTAATATTGATCAATCGCCAATTTTAACGCTGCGCTATAACGTTTATGGCCTACCCTCAACCTTAGTGTTTTATCAAGGGCAAGTGGTCAAGCGCATTGCAGGCGTCAAAACGCTTCATGAGTTAGAAGCAATTTTTCGACTGGTCATACAAACCCATTCACTCCAAGACTAATTTTATTTAGCTGTTGGCTCATTTGGCATTTGCACAAACTTCATTAAAAACTTACGGACCAAAGGCAGCATGATCAAAATCAGTGGAAATGCCATCATCCAAGATAAAGCCCATGCATGTAACCAAATCGCTAAAAAGCCATCTACAGCACCTGCCTTTAAAAAGATGTTAAAGCATGAGATCGAACCGCTCATAATTGCAGACAGAATCAACGGCATTAACCAATTCAAATGCTTAGGATGAAATTTTGGGAGGTTATTCATTGATTTCACCCTTTTCCATTGTTACCGATTCATTGCTTTGACTTTTCACCGTTTGTTTCAGTGTTTTCATAAACTCGATAAATTGCGGCATAAAGTCTTTAAACAGCGGCATATCCTTATTTTCCAATAGGGTTTCACCAAACAGCTTCAAACCGACCGCAAAGGCTTTAGTCTTTTCATCATCAAATAATTTTGCCTTACTGATGTGTTCTAAAACCTTAAAAAGGTCGTCATGGTTATAGGCATTAAACTGCAGCACTTCTGTATAACCAGATGGATTGCCTTGTGCGTCTGCAATGTGCTTTACGGTAATTTCATATTGATGCTGCTTCATTGGGAAACCTCCATACGGCTAATTTCGACTGCCGCCTGATCTATTTTTTCCGCAATGGCGTAGACCTGTTCAGGTGTAAGTTCACAGTGCTGAATTTTGATGCGCAGTGATGCTTTCAGGTTTTCCATTGCACGTTTAATATCGACATATTGTTCGTCGTTATGAATTTGCTTACGGGTATCAAAACGGCACAGGATTTTATCTACAGTCGCTTTTTCTGCAACTAGATGCTGTATGCCGTGTTCTGTAATGCTGTACCGTTTACGGTCGTCTGTATTGAGTTCTGCATGTATGTACTGCTGCTCTTCTAGGTAGTTCAGCGTTGGGTAGATGGTTCCTGTACTGGGGCTATATCCACCGCCGACAACTACACCTACATCTTTGATAATGTCGTAGCTGAATTTAGGTGCTTGGGAAATGAGATGCAGCACCAGCAATTTCATGTGCCCTGCTTCAAACAGGCGTTTGCGAGTTTTGGCAGGACTATCGCTGGCTGCGAGAAGGTCTGAATTTGACATTGCAAAGACACACATTAAGATTAATTAAGATATATCTTATCATATTTTTTTAAAATTTAATTATTATTACACGAAATATACATTGCTTAAAAAAACTAGAAAATACTTTTTAAATAGACATTAGTCAGAGTTCTTTTTCAATAAAATATGTATAAAATACATACAAATACTTTAGAAAAATTACCTATGGAAACTATAGTTAAGTTTGATGAATCAAAGTTACAAATACACATAGAATACTCAAATAAAATCGAATTAGCACATTACATTAATAGTTTAGATAGTGTTAACTCTGAATATTCAAATTACATTAGAACGGCTGAAAATCACTTACAACCTGATGATATTAAATTATTTGTTAATGAAATTCGCTCAGAATCAATTATTACAGACTTGATAGCATATAGCCCCACCTTGCTTGCTTTTGCTGAACATGCAAACACTTTATTGGATTTCACAAAACATATCGCTAATACTATTAATCTTTTAAAAAACAATTCAACTCATGAAATTATTGAAGAAGACAAATTAAGTACTTCAACTCTAAGTAATATACAAGGGTTAGTAGAACCTATACTTAATGATAAAAATGGCAAAATTAGCTTTGAAGGAATAAATTTTGGTAATAATTGCACTGTCAATGTAACAATTAACTCTTCAGATGCTAAAGATATCTATAATAAAGCTCAATCTATCAAAGAGTTTAGACCCACACCCAAAACCAATATCAAAGAACAGGTTTTACTTGTATTCACGCAAACAGATTCCTCGACAAAAAATACCAATAATGATAAAGGGGTAATTGAGTCCATTTCAAAAAATACAGTTAAAATTAGATTTGCAAATGACGAATTAAAAAAAGAAATGCTATTTAACCAACACCCGTATGGTGTTGCATTTATAGTTGACGTAGAAATACAAACTATCAACGAAAAACCATTTATTTATAAGATATTAAAATTACATGAATGCATAAATATTGACGAGTAGAGATCACACTCTCCCCTTATATTCTTTCACCATCCGATCACTCACATCTTCAGGGTAACAAAGTGGAGCATAACCACCTGCCCGATTGTATGCACTGCGCTTACCACACCGACTACCATTACTTGCGGTATTGTAAGGACACGGACAATTCCCTGGATAAATTTCAATCGACTGCTGAATAATTTTTTGTTTAATTGACTCCGTACTTAGACCACTTTGCTTTGCATCAACATTCAAAGCTAATGTGCACAACCCAATAAAAAATAATACCTTTTTCATATATACCCTCTTTTGGGGGCATTCTATAGAAAAAGCATTTACTTAAACTATAATTCACTATTTAAGTGATTGTTTTTCCATCACTTAATTTAAGAAATAAAAAACCCACCTTTCGGTGGGCTTTTTTTAATCAGCTCAATCTATTACAGACGAACCAACTCAACAATTTTCTCAGCAACTTCTTCAGCTGTTTCTACTGTGTAAGTCACATCAGCACCATCAACAGTATCAGTAATCACAACCACACCCGTTTCACGTACCAGTGCAACTTGTTCAGCTGTTAAGCCCGCTTTCGCGATTGCAACTACACCTTGTTGAATCAGCAAGCTTTCAATCGCTTGCGCATTTTCAAGCGCTTTCGCAGAAACAGTCACTGCAGCAGGTTTTTGACCCAAACGCGCAGCACGCGCTTCAGCAGTTACAGGTTCGCTGTGTGCAGTCCATTCAACCGCAGCCTCAACCATCCCAGCACCAACTGTTACGTTGCTTAAACGGTCAATGAAAATGAATGAACCTGTGTAACGGCTGTCTTGATAACGGTCAAATACCACTGGCGCATCAAATTCAATGGTAACGTCTGCAATTGCGTTCAAATCCAGCTGTTCAACTTCCATTTTTTCCAATGTATTGACATTGGTACGGTAGTTGATTTTTGCTACTTTTGCAGGAATAGTCTGTGTACCAAACTTCACGTTGTACAGCTTGCCCAAGACTAAAGGCTGATCTGTCATCCAAACCACAGACGCGCGCGCAGAACGCGAAATTAACGGCTGTTCGCCAGCTTTCACCAGCACGTTACCGCGTGAAATATCAATTTCATCATTCAGCGTCAAAGTCACGGCTTGACCCGCAACCGCATGATCTAAGTTACCGTCAAAAGTGACAATTTCTTTCACAGTTGAAGACTTGCCAGATGGCAATGCAGTAATGGTATCGCCTACTTTCACGCCACCCAGCGCAACTGTACCGCAGAAACCGCGGAAGTCTAGGTTTGGACGGTTAACATACTGTACAGGGAAACGGAATTCGTGCTTGCTCGTATCGTTCGCAATTTCAACAGTTTCCAAAGTCTCCATTAAAGTCTGACCTTGATACCACGGCGTATTTGGCGATTTGTTTACCACGTTATCCCCGTTCAGCGCAGAAATTGGCGTGAAGATGATATTCGCTGGCTTACGCTCACCCAATTGGTTCACGAACTCATTGTACTCTGCTTGAATTTCATTGAAGCGCGCTTCAGAAAATTCAACCAAGTCCATTTTGTTAATCGCAACCACAATGTTGCGAATACCCAAAAGGCTTGCAATAAATGAGTGGCGGCGTGTTTGTGTTTGTACGCCGTAGCGCGCATCAATCAGGATAATCGCAAGATCGGCAGTTGACGCGCCAGTTGCCATGTTGCGTGTGTACTGCTCGTGTCCTGGGGTGTCAGCAATAATGAACTTACGTTTTTCTGTAGAGAAATAACGGTAAGCCACATCAATGGTAATCCCCTGCTCACGTTCAGCTTGCAGACCATCCACAAGCAGCGCCAAATCAGGCGCATCGCCAGTCGTACCCACTTTCTTAGAGTCACGGGTTACGGCTTGCAATTGATCTTCATAAATCAATTTTGAATCGTAAAGCAAACGGCCGATTAAAGTTGATTTGCCGTCATCGACGTTACCGCAAGTCAGGAACCGCAATAAGTCTTTATTTTCGTGCTGTTTTAAATAGCCCAAGATATCTTGGCTAATAAGATCTGATTGATGAGACATTGCTCAAAGCTCCACATATTCTTTTGAAATCGGTTTCTTGATCTTTCAATCCACCTAAATCCTCCTTTCTTTTTCGGGAGTTCCCCCTCTTTCATAAAGAGGGGGTTAGGGGGAGATTTCAAGATTTTTAGAAGTAACCTTCCTGCTTTTTCTTTTCCATCGAACCTGCTTCGTCATGGTCGATCATACGGCCTTGACGTTCAGATGTGGTTGCTAAAAGCATCTCTTGGATAATTTCCGGCAAGGTTGTTGCAGTTGATTCAACCGCACCCGTCAATGGGTAACAACCTAAAGTACGGAAACGCACCGATTTCATTTGCGGCACTTCACCTTCGTTCAAACGCATGCGCTCATCGTCCACCATGATGAGTGTACCGCTGCGCTCAACCACTGGACGTTCAGCAGCCAAGTACAAAGGAACAAGCTTGATATTTTCAAGGTAGATGTATTGCCAGATATCCAGCTCAGTCCAGTTAGACAAAGGGAACACACGAATGCTTTCGCCTTTGTTTACTTTACCGTTGTACAGGTTCCAAAGTTCAGGACGCTGGTTTTTAGGATCCCAGCGGTGCTTGCTGTCACGGAAAGAATACACACGCTCTTTAGCGCGTGATTTTTCCTCGTCACGGCGCGCGCCGCCAAAAGCAGCATCAAACTGATATTTATCAAGCGCTTGCTTTAAGCCCTGAGTTTTCATGATATCAGTATATTTTGAACTGCCGTAGTCGAATGGATTAACGCCTGCGTCTTTCCCTTCTTTGTTTTGATGCACAATCAGATCAAAGCCATGTTCTTTAGCCATGTTGTCACGGAATGTAATCATGTCCTTGAACTTCCAGCCTGTATCAACATGCAGCAGCGGGAAAGGAAGTTTGGCAGGATAGAATGCTTTTAAAGCAAGATGCAGCATGACTGCAGAATCTTTACCAATAGAATAAAGCATCACTGGGTTCTCAAACTCAGCGGCAACTTCACGGATGATATGAATACTCTCAGCTTCTAGCTGTTTAAGATGAGTAAGTCTTTCCTCATTTAACGACATGGACAACACCAGCTTAGAAAAACGTGTACTTATGACACTTTTGAAAATTTATATTCATTATAGTGATTTAGTTATCTCCACTATTGCTTGTTTTATTATATTAATATGCAAATTAGTCATATAGAGGTTTTCTGATAATGCTTATCGGATTTTATTAATCAACAGCGCATATAAAACCGATTTCTGAAATTATGCGCCAATTTACCGCCAATTGCTTACAATCGTCAGCAATAACATCATAGAAAATTTATCTAAACAGCGCCTTCTTATTGCGCCTGTTCATGCTTAAAGTAAAGGCTGTTCCTCAGCGTGTGACTTCCGATGCCCTACAGCCATTTTGATCTTGAATCCTTAAAAGCGCGGTTAGAACAGGCAAAGCTTGCAGGCTTTATCTACGTGCATAATTCGAATATGCTGATCCTGCAGGAAGCCTTGAATGAAGATGCATCTGCACTGAATAATTTTGCCCAGCATGAGTTAACCGCAGATCAAATTGGCCTGCAATTTGGCCTTAGACTTTCGGATAACCAATGGCAGTTTATGATTGGACTGACCCACAGCAATCAGGACCGCAGCTATGAAATAGGCGCCGGCAGCTTAAAAGGCGATCAGCGCGCATTTAACCTGCTGTATGCCTTTTATAATTATCCCAAAGGCTTTTATAGCGTCAGCATGCCTTTGGCCGCCAATACCGATCAGCTCAAGGAAGCCATTCAACAGCAGCTGTTCAGCCTGCCAGCCCTCAGCTTTTTAAATAGCGCGGTCAAAACCAATCCCATGGGGCAGCAAGTACAATGGATGAAGGCTTTTATTATTCAGGCCGCCTTGACTATGAAAGTCCGCATTCAAACAGCCCTGCTTTAAGAAATGCATCAGAAAATGCGCCTTGCCAACAGGTTAAATCTAGATGGCCCAATACATCAAACCCAACGTAAAAATACTTCACAACAGCCGTATTTCTTCAAAATCATTTGATGGACGTGCTTTGCTGCAGAGGTTGTTAGTCTACAAATTACTATAGACCGCGTTTTACAGAAGATGCTCATCTAAAAATAGAGCTGCGATTGTTATTCTTTAAACGGCCCTTAAACCAGCGTTTCCCTGCATTCGGCTTGGGTACAAAATACGGGATGAACAGCCGAAGAAAATAAGCTTTTATCCTATTTAAAAAACTATAAATAAGCCCATAAATAAATGCGGGATTGGCTAGGTAGACAGATTAGTATATTTTATAACTGAAATGCTGCTCTTCTTATTATTTTCATTATACTTTAGCAAAGTTAAATGCTATCTTTAGCAACTGAAAACACTCAGTTATTTTACTGGAATTTTCAAGTATTTTATAAGCAAAATATGGAGATAAATATAATGTGGGAATTAATTACTCACCCGTCTAATATTATCTTCAGCATCAGCCTCTGCCTGATGTTTCTTTTCGGTATTTTTGAAATAGCGCTGGCGCTGATTGGCGGCAGCTCACATAGCGTGCTGGATCAATTTTTGTCAGATGATGCTGGACAGCCAGCCGAGCTCAGCCCAGAAACCAGCCATTCTGCTATTTCAAAAGTCTTTGACTGGATGTATTGGGGACGTGTGCCGCTGTTTATTTGGCTGATTATTTTTCTGACGGTATACAGCCTGACGGGATTAATCATTCAAGGCCTGATGCTGCATTTTACATCCATGACATTTAGCGTATGGCTGATTTCCCCTGCCTGTCTATTTTTATGCATGCCGCTGGTCCGGGTCAGCGCTCAGCTGATTTCCAGAATTTTACCGCAGGATGAAACCACAGCAATTTACAGTGAAGAGCTCATCGGGCGCACTGCCGTCATTGTATTGGGCAATGCCAAAATGAATTTTCCTGCGCAGGCCAAAGTGTATGACCAATACGGTCAATCCCACTATATCATGGTAGAGCCTGAGCTTGATGAAACTTTTGAACAGGGCCAATCTGTGGTTTTAACCCAAAAAACCAAAATTGGCTTTCAGGCGAATCTTCCTTTATAAAATCTGTGATATAAAATATTGATCAAACCAAGAACTTCATTTTATTTAAGTTCTTGCAGACCGTATAGAAAATTAACAAATAGATTTTTAATTTAAAGACAACTATAGAGAAATAACAACATGTTCGATTTTATTCCAAGCGGTATTTTGGCTACTGCCGGTGTGATCTTTGCCGCCCTTATTTTTATTGGCTTTATTCTAGCCCGCTTATACCGCCGCTCCAGCAAAGAAATTTCTTTTGTCCGTACGGGCTTTGGCGGTGAAAAGGTCATTTTAGGCGGCGGCGCAATTGTCCTGCCAGTGCTGCATGAAATCATACCGGTCAATATGAACACCTTGCGCCTAGAAGTGCGCCGCGCAGATGATCAGGCGCTGATTACCCGCGACCGCATGCGGGTAGATGTCATGGCGGAATTCTATGTGCGTGTAAAGCCTTTGGCGGAATCTATTGCCACGGCTGCGCAGACGCTGGGGCAAAAAACCATGTCGCCCAATGAACTGAAAAATTTGGTCGAAGGTAAATTTGTAGATTCATTGCGCGCAGTAGCGGCTGAAATGGCAATGGAAGAACTGCACGAAAAGCGGGTCGATTTTGTGCAGAAAGTACAGCAAGTCGTCTCTGAAGATCTGCATAAAAACGGTTTAGAATTAGAAACTGTTTCGCTCACAGGGCTGGACCAGACCGGCTTTAAATACTTCAATCCGCAAAATGCCTTCGATGCGGAAGGTTTAACCAAGCTGACTGAGACGATTGAAGACCGCCGCCGCAAGCGCAACGAAATTGAGCAGGACGCTGACCTCGCCATCCGAACCAAAAATTTAGAAGCAGAACAAGCGCGCATGCAAATTGTGCGTGAAGAAGAATATGCCAAACTGCAGCAGGAGCGTGAAATTGCCATTCGCCGCGCTGAACAATTGGCAGAAATAGCAGCGCAGGAAGCCGCAAAGAAGCGTGAGGCAGAAGAAGCCCAAATTGCGGCAGAACGTGAAGTCGATTTGAAACGCATTACTGCTGCCCGCGACGTCGAAAATCAGAACATTCAAAAATCTCAGATTATTGAACAGGCGCAGGTAGAACAAAAGAAAACCATTGAATTGGCAGAACAGATCCGCGCCATTGCCATTGCGGAAAAATCCCGCGAAGAGTCGGAAGCCAAAGCGCATGCTGACCGCGCCCGCGCAGAAGCCGTCAAAGCCGAAGAAGAAGTGATTACCGTACGTGAAACACAGCGTGCAGAACGTCAAAAAGCGGTTGAATTGGTGGCTGCGAAACAGGCGGCTGAAAAAGACGCGATTGCGATTACTGTTGCTGCCGAAGCCGGCAAACAGGCCGCAGCTGATGATGCTGAAGCCATCCGCATTGCGGCGGAAGCTTCTGCAGAACAAGCCCGCTTGAAAGCCAAAGGCGAAGCAGATGCCAAAATACTTTTGGCGCAGGCGATGGAAAAGCAGTACCAAGTCGATGCCGAAGGCACGCGCGCTGTCAATGAGGCGAATAATGTACTGTCTTCTGAACAAATTGAAATGCAGATTCGTTTAGCGATGCTGAAATACCTGCCAGAAATTATCCGTGAAAGCGTGAAACCAATGGAAAACATTGATGACATTAAAATTTTGCAAGTGAGCGGCCTGCATGGCAATCATGCTGGATCTTGCCAAGGTGACGCGCAGCATGAAGGCGGCAATGTTGCCCTGTCTGACCAAGTGGTCAACAGCGCCCTGCGCTACCGTTCTCAAGCGCCGCTTATCGACAGCCTGATGAGTGAATTGGGGATTCAAGGCGGTGACATTAACGGCCTGACACAAAGCTTGAAACAAAATGCAGGTTGATTTTCAGTGCCGGCACAGCCGGCGCTGAACTGAAAAGCCGCGGCAGTTCTCAGCGTTAAAGCGCGGCTTTTCGGAAAAATGCAATTCAAGATATACAGGCTTAAAATAATTATAAAAATAAGATACTTAATGAAAAAATTAAAAGATAGCCAGCTTCATCATTCTTAAATACCATCAACGACAAAGCGCAAACCAAATCACACTTTTAATTGGGCGGCATATGCATTTATAGTGGCGTCACTGCTTATCATGTGAAAAAGGTTTTTCAATGCGATGCACCTATTTAAATAACCAGCCAACAAAAAGACCGATCGCCGTTCACAGCCCGCCAGCAATCACTCCATTCAAATCAGGAACATCTGTATTATTTCAGCGCTGGAGCTTAACCGCCGCTTTAGGCTTCATCCTCAGCGGCTGCGCCAATGCCGATACAGTCCACATTCAACAGCATCCAATTGATGCCTTAGCTCAGCAATATGCAAAGACAGCACACCGGCAGCCTTCTGAAGGCTCCAATACAGCCTCCAAATTGAAAAACATGCGCATCATGCATATTGATTTAGATTACATCTATGATCAAGACCAAGCACAGCAAACCCGCAATATTCAAGCGCTGATACAGCGTATTCAAGTCATTCAGCCCAATAGCGTTTTTTTGCAGGCATTTGCCGACCCCGATGCCAATGGTTCCGCAGATGCTGTATATTTCCCGAATAGACATATTCCGATGCGTGAAGGCTTATTTCAGCGTGTACTGCAGCAGATCCGTCAAAGCACAGAAGTTGACGCAGTCTACGCATGGCTGCCCTTGATTGCGTGGGAGTTTCCTGAACAATATAAGCTTCGATATGTGCAAAATCGTGGGGAGAAAAAAGGCTACATCCGCATTTCGCCATTTGATGTAAAAAACCAGCGCTATACTGCCGAAATTTTCCTGGATTTTATTCAGCACAATCAGGTGGACGGCATTTTATATCATGACGATATTACCCTCAGCGATTTTGAGGATGCCAGCGCTCCTGCTCTACAGGCTTATCAGCAATGGGGCTTTGAAGGCGCATCCCTGATTGCGCAGCCGAAGCATCCTCAACAATTAAAATTCGCGCAACACAAAACCGCCTATTTAGATCAGTTTGCAGCCGGAATCAGTGACATTTTAAAACAGCGGCAACCGAACTTGCGTTTTGCCCGCAATATGTATGCGGAAGCTGCACTGAATCCAGCCAGTGAAAAATGGTTCAGTCAATCCAATGCCAGCACCTATCGGCACTATGACTACAATGCCATTATGGCGATGCCCTATATGGAAAAGGCTGATGATCACCGCCAGTTTTACTTGAACCTGATTCAGCAGGCAAAAAAATACGACCCGAATTTGAGCCGCACGATTTTTGAATTGCAGGTGACCGACTGGAATCATCAAAATAAAATTTCAGATGAAGAATTGATCGCAACTATTGCCCTGCTGGAACAGCAGGGTGTGCAGCATATCGGCTATTATCCCGATGATTTTGCCGAAGGCCACCCGAACGCGCAGCGGCTAAAAACAGCATTTGCTCAAGCAGAATAAAGCTCTGCCGCCCCGCTCTTTTTTGCCGTCAATCTGTGATTAAACCATTAAGCATTGATTTGGTAATCTTCCAGCTGACCTTTTTCTGAATAATGCAGCGTGATGTTTTTAGACTGGCGCATTTGCACAATCTCATGGGGCTGAATATTAAAGCTCCGCGCTAAGCCCTCATCATCGATATTCTCTGGCGATTGCCTGCGGTCTTCACCATGAAAGCGCACCCAGTTATAACTTGCCCAAATAAACAAGGCGCTGATAAAAATGCCGATACAGACCATCAGCTTTAACACAGAAATGCTGGTCATCGGCTGAGTCTGTTCAACCACCTGAGTATAAACCACAGTGCCTTCAAACCACCAAAACAGCAAAGTCAGCACAGGCAAGAACAGCCACATCCATAACACCCAGCCGATTGCCATTAAACCGTAGCCTGCCGATTTACGGCGTACATATTCAGGCTTGTCGATATATTCCGGCAGCTCGAGCAATGATAGATCTTTGATGATCTGAAACTCTGCATCATCCGGCTTTTGAGCCAAATTATTCATTTGCTTCATTGTTTCCATCCCCTCTAAAACCGCGGTCCGGACTGACCCAGCGGGCGCGTTTTTGTGTTTTAAAAATAGTTTTAGGCAGCGCAAATACAGTGGTCAGCATTGCCAAAATCCAGAAAAACAGCGGATACCAGATAACCCAAAAATAGTTTCTCAGCAGGCGCTGCTTGTCATAAGGACGGTCAATCCATAAGCTGATCAGAAATTGAATTAAGCAGGTCACACCTAAAATTACGCCATACCACTGCGGCATCAAAGACTGAATGGCCCACTCGCCGGGCAATGAGAAAAACAGCCCGTAGAAATACAGCGCAAAAATACCGAACATGACATAGGCCCACAGCACGCTGACTATCGACTCAAAAGCAATCGGCCACATGCGTCTTAGACGCCATTTAAAAATTTTCGGCAAATACGCGAACAGCACTTCTATGCCGCCCTGCGCCCAGCGCAGCCGCTGTTTCCATAAGCCTTTAAAAGTTTCCGGCATATAAATATAGCAAAGCGCTTGAGGCACATAGTGCAGATCCCAATGATCAAACTGCAGACGCCATGACACATCAATATCTTCTGTGATCATGTCATCACGCCAATAACCAATGCGGTCGAGCGCTGTTTTTCGAAAACCTGCAATTGCGCCTGAGACTGTAAAAATACGGCCATAGGTCCGCTGCGCGCGCTTAATCAGGCCAATAATGGAAGAGAATTCCCCCACCTGAATTTTGCCTAAAATACTGGAGCGGTTCACAATGCGCGGATTGCCCGTTACAGCCCCTACACGCGGGAAGCTGGTGAGATGGTGCATCATCCACAGCACAGAATGCGGATGCAGCAGCGCATCACCATCAATACACACCAAATATTCAAATTGGCTGACCATTGCACCTGCCCGAAGCGCATAGGCTTTGCCCTGATTCTCGGCTAAATGCACGACCCGAAGTTTTGGATACTGCAGTGCCAGCTGATCTAAAATCTCTGCAGTGCGGTCTTTGCTGCCGTCATTGACGGCAATCACTTCAAAATTGGGATACTGCGACTGCATGGCATAGCGGATAGTCTCATGCACCTGCGCCTCTTCATTGAAACACGGTACGATAATGCTGCATCCAGCAACGCTCGGCTCAGGCAATTCCGGCTGTTGCCATTCACGTTTTAAATAAAACCAAATGCCGCCCGCAATCCAAATCCACGCCATAAACAGCGGATATAAAAAAGCAAAGCCAAAAAACAAATCATTAAAGCTGAATTCAGGAAATTGCATTATTTAGCGCCTCCCTGCAGATACGGATCACGGTAAGTCAGCGGACTTCCATTTAAGCTGAGATTCTGATAAAGATTGCACTGAACGCGCTCGCCATCATTTAATTGATAATTATTGATGCCAATTTTTTGAATAGACGCCGATCGAAGCGTTTGATAATTCTTTTGATAGCGCTTCCAGTCCTTGCTGCTCATATTCGGATTCAGGTCCAGACTGACAATCAGGCGCTGTTTTTGTTCGGCATCCAGCATATGAACAGCTTTCACAAACGCCTTAAATGTTTCAGGCTGCTGTACGGGGTTCATACTCAGATATAAAAAATCGGATGTGCTCAGCGCTTGCTTGACCAAGGGCTGCAAACCGCTTAAATCATCGCCTTTCAAATTCAGTTTTAGCGCTGTCTGATTGTCATTGCTGATATTTGAATAATGATGCGCCTGCGCCTTGCTGCGTTCTTTAATAGCGATAATCCGCTTCACTTGCTGCATGCAGGCTTCAGACCACTGCGTTTGGCTGACCGCACAGTCCAATGCATGGCCTGCATCCAAAACTAGACCTTCCAATGAACTGTTGTTCTTCATTAAATCTGCTGTCAGGTCTGCAAGATTAATACCCTGCTGCAATTCCAGGTTGATGGGCAATTCGGCGTAAACTCGGTTCGAAATTCGGGTTCTGGCTTGCCAAACTGTGCGGTTCAGCAAATCCTGCTGCATCGGCAATTTTGAATTAGGGAAAAATAGTGCATCAATTTTTCCATCACCGTCATGGTCAATCGCTGTTTGAAGCAGCAACGTATTACTCTTCAATGCACTGACTTGATCCAGCAGCTGTCCCAGTTTTTGATCAAACTCTGCAGTGCTTTGACTTTGCAGCTGCGCCAAATTAAAACCTAAAAAGCTTTTACGCTGCTTATACGGCGCTCGGGCTTCATTGATAAAATCATCCATATTTTGATGAATTTGCTCCGGCATCGGATTATCCATAATCAGCGCGCGCTGATAGGTATGCGCCGAATCTGCCAAACTGACCACATTGCCCAGACTGAACGACATTGGTAACCCGGCTTGACGGGCATATCCTTCAATTTCAGGCGTTACCGCACCATAAGGCCAAAATATAGCCAAACTGTTAATGCCTAGTTGGCGGTCGAGTTCCTGTTTTGATTTTTTCAAATCCGCCACAATGCGCTGCTCAAACTCAGTATCGTTTTCATAGCGTTTTTCGGCTGCAAAATACTGACGGGTAATCGCAGCCGGCTCCATATTCTGCTGAGGATTGGCCAAAATGCCGCGGTGCATATTATCTGAGTGTGAAACAAACTCCGCCAGTCCTGACTTCTGCATCTCCCGCATCTGATCCCAAGTCATCAGATTGCCAGCACCATACGCCTCAAAAGCATCTTTGGTATTGCCGTTGATCCAGCTGGTCGGAATCGCAAATACGGCGGGATAATTGTATTCTTTCAGCAACGGGAAAACCTTGCTGTGGCTGCTGAGCGCGCCATCATCAAAAGTCAGCATAAGGGCTTTTTCTGGCAGCTTCTGCTGCTTCAGTCTGGCCTGCATAACATCATTCAAACGTATAGGCTGCCAGCCTTCCCGTTTTATCCAAGCAAAAAACTGCCCTAAATTTTGAGTGCTGATGGCATACACATCGCGGTCGCCGCGTTTAGCCACATCATCGCGAACATCATGAAAAGTTAAAGTCACAAACTGATTCTGGCGCAGTTCGTCCTCATTCACTGATAAGGCCGCACCTGCATCTTGTGCATGGATATCCGCAGCATTCAGGCAGAATGAACTGAGCGGCAACAACAGCCCCAAAGCCAAGCTTTGCTTGAATAGTTTTAATTTCATTTTATTTTTCATTAGAAACGCCCCTCAAATCCAACCGTCGCATAGCTTCTGTTTTCGTCCTCACCGTCATACGGATGAGAGCCCCAGCCTATGCCATAATTCAATTTCCAGGTGCGAGACAATCGCCAATCATGCTGATAGTACACATTGTAAATTGGCTTATCTGAATATCCCTTTTGCCCGAATGTGCCTATTGTTGCTGCGAAATGCTGGCTGAAATGCCGGTCATAATTGCGCCATGTCATCCAGTCATGCTCTAAGGTCAATTCTGCGCTATAGCTGTTTTCAGGGTTAAAATACGGTACATCTACCCGATCATTTTGACCATAATAGCCGCGAAGTATGGCCGCAGTAATATGATGCGGCGACTGCTGCAGCTGCTGTTTAAAATAGGCAGAAAGTTCCTGACGGCTGTTGCCGTCATCAATATCCGTGAGCTGAAAAGCAGCGCCAGCTTTGCGTGATTCATTCTGCTGCCAGTTCAATCCCAATTGATATGACTGGCCTTCATGGCCTTGGGCCAGTGACTGCAATGGAATATCCGCCTGGCTGTCATAGCCCAGTGCATAGTTCCAATGATCATTCAGCCACTGCGCCCAGTTCAGCTGCACGCCAAAACGGTCACCGTCAGTACTCTGCGACAGCAAAGCTGAAGCCGCTTTACGGTCAGACGACCATTCCGCACCTAGCCCAATACGCTGATCCTTTAATTTTCCAGACTCATACTTGGCCCAGCGGTTGCTGTGGTCTGCAAACAGGCGGTAATTTTCGTAAAACCAAGGACTATTAACGCGTGTCCAGTTTTCTTGTTCCCGTGAACCTTTTAAACGTCCCAGCAAAGCATCATTATCAGAGTCGCTTTTTGAAAATGCGCTTTGATGCTGAATGGTCGCCCAATCACGGTCATCCAGTTCTTTTTTACTTTGCCGAACACCGGTATCGTCACTTAAATTCTTGAGCAAATACTCATTCATCGCGCGCCATGCCTGTATTTGATTTAAGGCTTGAAAGTTTTGCATGCGGTTAACTTGCGTTGCCTGATTCACAGGCTCCAAGCTGTTCAGCTGATTTAAGGTTTGCTGTGACTGTTCAGGCTTTTCACGCCAGCGCTGCACCAGCGCCAAATTATTCTGGTAACCGATATTGCCCGGCGCCTTTTCCGTCAGCGCATTGAAATATTTTTCAGCTTTATGGTGCTCATTGCGGTACGCATAATTCAGCCCTTTCAGCGCAATAAATTCCGCACGGTCACTATGCGGCGCTTTATCTACCCCTTTGGCATTGCTGTACACAAAGGTCGGTAGCTGCTGATCCATCACATCAACCAGCTGATCAGCTTCTTTAAATTTTTCCTGCTCAATTAAACTGTAATACAGTCCTGCATAAACGTTATAGTCCGCATAATTTTTCTCGGCAAACAGACTTTTATACAGCTGTTCCGCCTGTTGCGGCTGACGGTTTCTTAAATGGCTCTCCGCTAAGGCATGCCTGACATACGCAGGCAGTTCCATTGCGTTTAATTGTATTTTTCCTGCTTGAGCAATAGCCTGCCGAGACGAATTTCGTGCATTCAGCGCAAATATATATTCATAATAGAATTTCCGCTGGCTGGCTGAATCTGCTGGCAAATTCACTTCATAAGCCTGCATATCCGCAATCACGGCATCCAGAGATGCAAAAGCCTCAGCTCCGCGCTTCATATCAAATGCATTTTTTGACGACTGAATGCCCTGCTGAATCCGCTGTGAAAATTCATTCATTTTTAACAGATGCTGCAGTGCCGGGCGTGAAACATTCATGCCGTTTGCCTGAAGATATTGTTCCGCTTTAGCAAAATCACTGTTTTGAATTAACGCCAGCACATACTGCTCTTGAGTATCTAGAGTCACTTTCTTATCCAGCGCCAGCTGAGCGGCCTGCAATGAATCTGCAGGCATTTCCAACAAGCGGTAGGCATATGCCAGCTGCGATAAGTAGTCTGCACTGAAAGTCTGTAAATCCAGCCCCGCAAGCTTTTTTCTCGCTAACGTGTGCTGTCCCGACTCGGCCAGCAATACACCTTGCCAGATTTTCCATTGTTCAGAATGATCAGCGAGATAAAAATTTTCTGTCCATAGCAGCGCCAGATAATATTGTTTAAGATCACGCAGCCCTTTAACCGCGCTGACTTTACCGTAATCAGGAAAATCAGCAGGCACAATTTGGCTTAAATAGATGATGTCATCTGTTGAAAATTTCGCATTTGCATAACGCAGCACAATATAGTCTGCAATGAGTTTTTGATTGTTTGGATACAGCCTTAATAGTGTTTTTAACTGACGAAAGCCTTGATCAGTGTTGCCGGCGCGGATATCGGCCACACTTTTTTCCCGCTGCTGATCAATCGAATCAGCAGCAAGCCCTAATATTGGAAGACCCGTAAAAATAGATAAAAAGCAAAATTGGCATAAATATGTCTTATTGAGCATGATTATTCACATTAATGAAGTAATATTTATAAACCGCCACATAATGTGACTTGGTTCGCATTATAATTCATTGGTTTGATTATTTTTTGATTAATTTTCTCTTTTTATGTAACTTAACCATCAGAATGAATGCTCAATCCAAGTCTGATGCCTTTAACTTTATATATTTCATATTTATTTTATACATAAAAAAAGCCCCCATAATAGGAGCTTTTTCATGCCATTATTAACTTATTCAGCTAAGAACACTTAAGCCAGGTTTTTATCCTTCAGCACTTGCAGCATAGTCGATCCTAATTCTGCAGGACTGCGGGTATAAGCCATACCCGCTTTTTCAAATGCAGCGAATTTTTCCTCTGCAGTGCCTTTCCCGCCTGAAATAATAGCGCCGGCATGCCCCATGCGCTTGCCTTTCGGCGCAGTTACGCCAGCAATATAGCCAACCACAGGTTTAGTCACATGCGCTTGAATATATTCGGCCGCCTCTTCTTCTGCAGTACCGCCAATCTCACCGATCATGATGATCGCTTCGGTTTGAGGGTCTTCTTGGAACAGCTTCAAGCAATCGATTTGGTTCATCCCTGGAATTGGGTCACCGCCAATGCCAATACAGGTTGACTGGCCTAATCCAAGTTTTGTGGTTTGGGCGACCGCCTCATAGGTCAGCGTGCCTGAACGCGAAATAATGCCGATTTTACCTGCCTGATGAATATGTCCCGGCATAATGCCGATTTTACATTCACCCGGTGTGATAATACCCGGACAGTTTGGCCCGATAATCCGCGCATTATTGCCATAAGTTTCTAAATAGCGTTTGGCTTTGAGCATGTCCAGTGTCGGCACGCCTTCTGTAATCACAACAATCAGCTCAATGCCCGAATCAATAGACTCAATAATCGAATCTAAAACAAAAGGAGCAGGCACATAAATTGAAGTCGCATTTGCACCGGTTTCTTTTACCGCTTCTTTCATGGTATTAAACACAGGCAGATTCAAATGCGTTTGACCGCCTTTGCCCGGTGTTACCCCGCCCACCACTTTTGTACCGTAAGCTATCGACTGTTCAGAGTGAAATGTGCCGTTTTTGCCTGTAAAGCCTTGTACCAATACTTTTGTGTCTTTATTTACTAATACGCTCATGATTGATACTCCTTAAGCTTTTACTGCAGCAACAATTTTTTCTGCCGCATCGGCTAAGCCGTTCGCAGAAATTAAAGTTAAACCTGATTCATCAAGCAGTTTTGCACCCAGTTCAGCATTATTGCCTTCTAAACGAACCACAACGGGTACAGTCACATTCACTTCTTGAACCGCAGCAATAATTGCTTCAGCAATCATGTCACAGCGTACAATGCCGCCAAAGATGTTAATCAATACACCTTTCACAGAAGCATCAGATAAAATAATTTTAAACGCTTCAATTACGCGCTCTTTGGTTGCGCCGCCGCCTACATCCAGGAAGTTTGCCGGCTGGCCGCCGTATAACTTAATGATATCCATGGTTGCCATGGCAAGGCCTGCGCCATTCACCATACACCCGATATTGCCTTCCAGCGCCACGTAGTTCAGATCAAACTCAGAAGCCTTCAGCTCACGCTCATTTTCTTGCGATTTATCGCGCATAGCCGATATTTCAGGCAACCTGTACAGCGCATTCGAATCGATACCCACTTTTGCGTCTACACACAAAATTTCACCATTTTCGCGTACAGACAGCGGGTTGATTTCAAATAGCGCAAAATCATTCTCAATAAAGGCTTGATAGGCCGCTGTCATGATTTTAACAAATTGGTTAATCTGCTCATTTTTCAAATTTAACGCAAAACCGACTTCCCGCGCTTGAAAAGGCTGTAAACCGACTAAAGGATCTACCTCAACCTTAATAATTTTTTCAGGGGTTTCTTCGGCGACTTTTTCAATTTCTACACCGCCCTCTGTAGAAGCCATGAAGGTCACACGGCGGCTGGAACGGTCAACAACTGCGCCCAAATACAACTCGCGCTCTACAGGATAAACATCTTCAGCCACTAAAATACTGTTAACAGGCTGGCCATTTGCATCTGTTTGATAGGTCACCAAGCGTGTGCCAATAATGCTGTTGGCATAATCGGCAGCTTCCTGTGCAGTTTTAACGACTTTTACGCCGCCAGCCTTACCGCGGCCTCCTGCATGCACCTGCGCTTTTAGAACGGCGAATTTACCGCCCAGCTGCTCAAATGCTTTTACCGTTTCCTCTGCATTGGTTGCTAAAATGCCTTCTTGTACCGGCATCCCATATTTTTTTAATAACGCTTTCGCTTGATACTCGTGTAAATTCATTGTGTACCTTTTACTGTTTTTTCGCTTTGTTATTACCCATCAGCATCTGACATCCCTCATCAGCACTGATCATTTTTAAAACTTTCTTATCTTTATTTTTAGATGATTGTTCAAATAAAAACAACCACCAAATACAAAAAGAGCGGCCTAAGCCGCTCTTTTTTTCATCTTATTTGCGTTTACGCTGAATCGCGTGAATCGCACGTCCATCGACTGCAAGCGCAGCTTCATGAACAACTTCAGAGAATGTCGGGTGACCGAAAGTCATCAGCTGAAGGTCTTCAACACTTGATACAAACTCAAGCGCGATCATGCCTTGGTGAACGATGTCGGACGCAGCTGGACCAATCACGTGCATACCCAATAAACGGTCAGTTTTCGCATCAGCAACAAACTTAACAAAACCTGCATTTTCACCTGCAGCCATTGCACGGCCATTGGCAGCGAAACCGAATTGACCCGTTTTAACTTCGTGGCCTTTTTCTTTTGCTTGCTCTTCTGTTAAACCAACCCACGCCGCTTCCGGATGAGTGTAGATTACAGAAATAATCGTGTCGTAGTTGACTTGAGCTGCATGACCGTGAATACGTTCAACAGCCATTACGCCTTCTTCCATTGCTTTATGCGCAAGCATTGGACCGCGTACCAAGTCACCAATTGCGTATACGCCGTCTACAGACGTTGCACACCAATCGTTAACTTCAACCAAACCGCGTTCAGTCAGTTTGATACCGCAATCATCAGCCAATAGGCCTTCAGCATAAGCACGACGGCCAACACAAACGATCAACTTGTCAAAAGCTTGAGTTTTTTCTTCGCCGCCTTGCGTGTACTTCACAGTAACTTCTGCACCGTTCACTTCAGTACCAGCAACTTTAGCGCCAACGCGAATGTCTAAACCTTGTTTAGTCAAAAGCTTTTGGTAATCTTTCGCCAAAGTTTTGTCAGCCATTGGCAAGAATGCATCCATTGCTTCAAACACAACAACTTCTGCACCTAGACGGCGCCAAACAGAACCAAGCTCTAGACCAATAACGCCTGCACCAATCACACCTAAACGCTTAGGCACTTCTTGGAATTCTAAAGCGCCAGTAGAGTCAACAATGATGTCTTGATCTACAGGTGCTACAGGGATATTTACAGGGACAGAACCCGTCGCAAGAATGACAAATTTAGGCTCTAAAACTTGAGTTTCACCTTCGTGAGAAACAAATTCTACTTTTTTACCTGCAAGTAATTTACCCGTACCTTTTAACCATTCAATACCGTTACCTTTAAGCAGGCCATCGATACCCATTGTTAATTGGTCAACAATTTTATCTTTACGAGCAAGAAGCTTAGCAAGATCAAACTTCACATCGCCTGTAGTGATACCGTGGTCATCTAAGTGATGAACAGTATCTTCATAACGGTGAGAAGAATCTAAAAGCGCTTTAGATGGGATGCAGCCCACGTTTAAGCAAGTACCGCCTAAAGATGGCTTGCCTTTGTGAATGCGTTTTTCAATGCAGGCTACTTTAAAGCCTAATTGTGCAGCGCGGATTGCAGCTTCATAACCGCCAGGACCGCCGCCGATAACAACTAAATCAAATTGCTGAGACATGTGTATCTCCAAAAATGGGCTTAGAGGATCGCTCTAAGCCCATGGTTTTATTCTGAAGTATTAAAGATCAAGGATGAGTTTAGCTGGCTCTTCTAACAATTCTTTGATTGTTACAAGGAAACCTACAGCTTCTTTACCATCGATTAAACGGTGATCATAAGAAAGCGCTAAGTACATCATTGGAAGAATTTCTACTTGACCATTTACAGCCATTGGGCGCTCTTGGATTTTATGCATGCCAAGAATCGCAGTTTGCGGCGTGTTTAAAATTGGAGTAGAAAGCAATGAACCGAAAGTACCACCATTTGTAATAGTGAAAGTACCGCCAGTCATGTCTTCAATACCTAATTTACCGTCACGCGCTTTGCCAGCGTATGCACGAATGCCGTTTTCAACTTCAGCATAGTTCATGCGGTCTGTATCACGAAGAACAGGAACCACTAAACCGCGTTCAGAAGACACTGCTACACCGATGTCATAGAAACCGTGGTAAACGATATCGTCGCCGTCAATAGACGCGTTTACAGCTGGGTAACGCTTAAGCGCTTCAGTTGCAGCTTTAACAAAGAATGACATAAAGCCAAGACGTGCACCGTGACGCTTTTCAAAAGCATCTTTGTACTGAGCACGCATTTCCATGATTGGCTTCATGTTCACTTCGTTGAACGTAGTCAGCATTGCTGTTTCTTGAGTTGCCGCAAGAAGGCGTTCAGCTACACGTTTACGAAGGCGAGTCATTGGAACGCGTTTTTCAACACGCTCACCAACTGCAACACTTAGAGGCGCAGCTGCTGGAGCAGCAGGCTTAGCTTGATGATTAGCAACATCTTCTTTCGTGATGCGGCCACCGCGGCCAGAACCTGCTACGTCAGCAGCATTGATACCAGTTTCAGTCAATGCTTTACGCACAGCAGGCGCTTGGTCAGATACAGGCTGAGCGCGTTCAACTACAGGCGCGTTGCCTGCTTCTGTTTTCGCAGCAGCTTGTTCTACTTTCGCTTCAGATTGAACTGCTTGAGTTTCAGCAGCGCCAGAAAGCGCGCCTTCTTCAAACTGTGCAATCACTTCAGCAGAAAGCACTGTGTCGCCTTCATTTTTAATGATAGATGCAATTGTACCGTCAGCAGGAGCAACAACTTCTAAAACAACTTTATCTGTTTCAATATCGCAAATGACTTCATCACGCGATACTGCTTCACCAGGCTGTTTGTGCCAAGTTGCGATTGTTCCGTCAGCAACTGACTCTGGGAATACCGGTGCTTTAATTTCGGTTGCCATTACTAAGAATCTCCTGTTATTCAGCTACGATCGCTAAAGCGTCATTTACGAGCTGAGCTTGTTGTTTTGCATGCAAATATGGTGAACCGCAAGCCGGTGCAGCAGATGCTTCACGGCCAGCATAACTGATACGCACTTGTTTACCAGCTTTCATTACGTCGTCATATAAACGAGGCGCAATGAACAACCAAGCACCTTGGTTTTTCGGTTCTTCTTGAGTCCAAACTACTTCTGTTACGTTTGGATAAGAAGCAAGCACTTCTGCAATACGCTGTTCTGGGTATGGATACAACTGTTCAATACGAACGATTGCAGTGTTGTTCAATTCTTTTTCACGGCGTTTTTCAAGCAAGTCGTAATAAACTTTACCGCCGCAAAGCACAAGACGCGTTACGTCTGATTTGCTGATGCTGTCGACTTCATCAATCACAGTCTGGAATGTTCCAGTTGCAAGCTCTTCTAAAGTAGACGTTGCAAGTTTGTGACGAAGCAATGACTTCGGTGAAGTCACAATCATTGGCTTACGGATTGGACGGATCGCTTGACGGCGCATCGCATGGAAAATCTGCGCAGGCGTAGTCGGTGTAATCACTTGCATGTTGTCTTCAGCGCACAGCTGTAAGAAACGTTCTAAACGTGAAGATGAGTGCTCTGGGCCCTGACCTTCAAAGCCGTGCGGAAGCAATAATGTAAGACCGCAAACACGCTCCCACTTCGTTTCACCCGATGAAATAAACTGATCGATAACCACTTGTGCGCAGTTTGCGAAGTCACCGAATTGCGCTTCCCAAATGATCAAGCTTTTCGGTAAAGTCGTTGAATAACCGTATTCAAATGCCAATACTGCCATTTCAGACAATAAAGAATCATAAATAGCTGTACGCGGCTGGTTTTCTTTCAAGTTGCATAATGGGATGTAAGTCGAACCATCTACTTGGTTATGCAATTTTGCATGGCGGTGCGAGAATGTTCCGCGGCCAACGTCTTCACCAGTTAAACGGAATAAGTAGCCTTCATCCAAAACTGTTGCATACGCTAAAGTTTCAGCTGCGCCCCAGTTCAGCGGCATTTCGCCAGTCTGCATTTTCAGGCGGTCATCAATCACTTTCGCAACTTGACGCTGCATCACGAAGCCTTCTGGAAGCTCACGCATTTTTGCGCCAAGTTCTTTTAAGCGTTCGATTGGGAAAGTCGTATCCCAATCGTCGGTATATTCATGGCCTAAGTAAGGTGTCCAGTCCACAAACATTTTAGTGTTCGGCTCTAGAACTAAAGCATTCGCAACATGTTTGCCTGCTTCAAGGTCTGAACGGTACTGTTCAACCATCGCATCAGCAGAAGCGCGGTCCAACACACTTTGCTGTACCAGCTGATCAGCATAAAGCGTACGCGTTGTCGCTTTTTTATTGATAATTTGGTACATCATCGGCTGAGTCGCTGCCGGCTCGTCCGCTTCGTTGTGACCGCGGCGGCGGTAGCAGAACATGTCAATCACGACATCTTTACGGAAAGTATGACGGAAATCATGCGCCAGCTGAGCAACAAACATTACAGATTCAGGATCATCGCCATTCACATGGAAAATCGGCGCCTGAATCATTTTTGCGATATCAGTACAATATTCTGTAGAACGCGCATCACGCGGATCAGACGTTGTGAAGCCCACTTGGTTGTTAACCACAATGTGAACGGTACCGCCCACTGTGTAACCGCGTGTTTGCGACATCTGGAAAGTTTCTTGGTTTACGCCTTGGCCTGCAAATGCGGCATCACCGTGAACGATCACCGGCAATACATCATCACCGCCAATGTCTTTACGGCGTACTTGGCGCGCGCGGACTGAACCTTCAACAACCGGCCCAACAATTTCCAAATGCGATGGGTTAAACGCCAATGCCAAGTGAACTTCGCCGCCTGGAGTCATTACGTTTGAAGAGAAACCTTGGTGATACTTAACATCGCCAGAACCTTTTTTCGCTAAAGTTTTACCTTCAAATTCGCCAAAAAGGTCAGCTGGGTTTTTACCCATGATGTTGACAAGAAGGTTTAAACGGCCACGGTGAGGCATGCCGATTACAACTTCTTTACAGCCTACAGAACCTGCACGCTGAATCAGCTCATTCACCATTGGAATGAAAGATTCACCGCCTTCCACACCAAAGCGCTTCGCACCGACAAATTTATTGCCGAGGTATTTTTCCAGACCTTCAGCAGCCGTCAAGCGTTCCAGCAGGTGTTTCTTTTGATCTGCATTAAAGCCGAATTGGCCGCGTGCACTTTCCAAACGCTGCTGAATCCAGCGTTTTTCTTTGGTATCCACAATGTGCATGTATTCAGCGCCAATTGAAGCGCAGTAAGTCGCTTCCATGGCTTGAACCATTTCACCCAGCGTAGCTTCAGCTTTACCAATTGCCAAGTTGCCGGTATTGAATGGAGTATCTAAATCAGATTGAGTCAATCCATGCGCTGCAAGATCTAGATCAGGCACGATTTCACGTTTAGCCAGACCTAAAGGATCAAGTTTTGCTTTTTGATGACCGCGGTTACGGTAAGCAGCAATAAGTTGCAATACGCCAATTTGACGGCGCTCATGCTCAGAACTTACTGCACTTTGAACTACAGGCTGAACACGGCTTGAATTACGTCCTAATAATAGGAATTGCTCACGTACATTGCTGTGCGGCTGATCGCCTTTAGGGAATTTATCGAAGTATTCGCGCCAGTCAGCTTCTACTGAGTCTGGAGCTGTCAAATACTGCTCGTAAAGTTCTTCAATATACGCTGCACTGTCAGCGGAAAGTTCAGTGTCAAGACGCAGTGCGTCAGCAACTTCTTGCATTTGTGGACCCATTTCCTATTGCAAAAACATTTCAGGATGCTTTTTAAGCGAACCCATGATCATTAATGTCAAATTGGTAACATGACATTAGTCCCCATTAGGCTTAAGCCATGAGGCGCGTTATCACTACATTAGGAATTCCCAATGTGATTAATGAACAATAACGCCCCTCAGCGGCATCATTACTCATTGTTATACCCGACCGAAATCGGGCAATTTTTTGCAAATCGTCTTAGAAAAAATAATTCGGGCGCTTTACTTTTTCTAAATCGACTTCCATACATTTATATACCGTCTCATGACAGCTAAATGTTGAAAATATGTACATATTTACTGCTCAATTTTCACATATAACAGTGTAATAAATGCTAACACGTTATGTCATTTCAATTGATTTTTTTGACACATACCTCCTATAAATTAGCGAAATACAATAGTGCTATTTTCCTCTAAGATATGGTGCGTTATATAAAATGATCTTTCAATTTAGACATAAGTCTATTTTGCAAAATCCTCTTAATAAAAAAGAGCGTGATCATACCATCTACGCTCCCCTACACGTTATATGATAACATTTTCACCACCCATTAACAGTGCAAAACAGTTATTCCATCATATTTTAACCAGCCTATTTCACCCAAATAAAGCCAATTCATCAAAATCATACAAATTCACCCCAAGTTTCCAGATAATTCGCCGCAACTATCGTTTTAAACAATCATTCTCATACCGTTTAGCGCAATTCAATAAACTTCTTTCTTCCGGTTAAATTTATTCAAAAAAAAGGCGCATCCATAGATGCGCCTTTCTTTTCTTTAGACAAACTGATTAACCAGCGTGATCAAACATCATATTACGGATGTGACCAATCGCTTTCGTCGGGTTCAACCCTTTAGGGCAAACCGATACGCAGTTCATAATACCTTTACAGCGGAACAAAGAGAATGGGTCGTCAAGACGAGCCAAACGCTCTTGAGTTGCTGTATCACGCGAATCAATAATGAAACGGTATGCATTCAGCAATGCAGATGGACCCAAGAACTTGTCAGGGTTCCACCAGAAAGATGGGCATGAAGTAGAACAGCATGCGCAAAGAATGCATTCATACAAACCATCCAAGTGTTCACGCTCTTCTGGAGACTGTAAACGCTCTTTTGCTGGCGCAGGCTGGTTGTTGATTAGGAATGGATGAATTTTGTCATACTGATCGTAGAACTGATTCATATCCACAACCAAATCTTTCACCACAGGAAGGCCAGGCAAAGGACGGATTGTAATTTCGTTTGGCAAATCGTTCAGGTTCCAAAGACACGCCAAACCATTTTTACCATTGATGTTCACGCCGTCTGAACCGCAAATGCCTTCACGGCAAGAACGGCGGAAAGTCAACGATTCATCTTGAACTTTCAATGCAAGAAGCGCATCAAGCAGCATACGGTGCTTATCAGTCAATTCAAGCTTGAAAGTTTGCATGTACGGCGCTTTATCCTTATCAGGATCGTAACGGTAGATATTAAATGTACGAGTACCTCTACTCATCTTACTTCTCCTAATTAGAATGTACGCGGTTTAGGTGGAATTGGATCAACAGACAGCGGGTTATAACGCACTGGCTTATACTCAAGATGGTTATCCGCAGAGAACCATAATGTGTGCTTCATCCATTCATCATCACGGCGGCCATAAGGATAAGCTGGATGATCCGGTGATTCTTCAAAATCAACAACCGTATGCGCACCGCGGCACTCTTTACGAGCAGCAGCTGAAATCAGCGTCGCTTTAGCAACTTCATACAGGTTTTCAACTTCAAGCGCTTCAATACGCGCTGTGTTGAACACTTTAGATTTGTCTTTCAAATGAATGTTGCGAACACGCGGTTCAATTGCAAGAATCTGTTTCACACCTTCATCAAGAAGCGCAGATGTACGGAATACACCAGCATGATCTTGAACGATGTCACGGATTGCATCAGCAACTTCTTGAGCATTCTCACCTGATGTAGATTCATCAAGCTGCTTCATACGCTTGAATGTATTCTCAAGCACAGTTGTAGGAAGCGGCGTGTATTCATCACCGTGATGTTTAGTCACATAATCGATGATGTGTTCACCTGCAGCTTTACCGAATACAACCAAGTCAAGCAGTGAGTTTGTACCTAGACGGTTTGCGCCATGCACAGATACGCAAGAGCATTCGCCGATTGCGTAAAAACCTTTTACAGGTTTCGTAAAGTCACGGTCACCCGCATTGCTAGAATAAACACCGGTTTCTTTGTTGTAATTTGCTTCAAGCGCAACTGTTTCACGGCTTTCAGGCAGAACAACTTGACCATGGATATTCGTAGGAATACCGCCCATTTGATAATGGATGGTCGGCACAACTGGAATTGGCTCTTTGGTGATATCCACGTTCGCGAATTTCTTACCAATCTCAAATACAGATGGAAGACGCTTCATGATTGTTTCAGCACCAAGATGCGTCATATCAAGCAAGATGTAATCTTTCTTAGGACCGCAGCCACGACCTTCTTTAATTTCCTGGTCCATAGAACGTGATACGAAGTCACGTGGCGCCAAGTCTTTAAGGGTCGGAGCATAGCGCTCCATGAACGGCTCGCCAGCATCGTTACGAAGGATTGCACCCTCACCGCGACAGCCTTCAGTCAACAATACGCCTGCGCCTGCAACGCCCGTAGGGTGGAACTGCCAGAATTCCATATCTTGCAATGGAATGCCTGCACGTGCCGCCATACCAAGACCGTCACCAGTATTGATATAAGCATTCGTAGATGCGCGGTAAACACGGCCTGCACCGCCAGTAGCGAACAGAGTAGCCTTACCTTGGAATACCGCAATTTTGCCAGTTTCCTGATCAATTGCAGTCACGCCCAGCACATCGCCTGCTTCGTTGCGGATCAAGTCAAGCGCGATCCATTCTACGAAGAATTGAGTACCCATTTTCACGTTGCTTTGATACAGCGTATGAAGAAGCGCGTGGCCTGTACGGTCAGCTGCAGCGCATGCGCGCGGCACTGGCTTTTCACCATAGTTCGCTGCGTGGCCGCCGAATGGGCGCTGGTAAATTGTACCGTCTGCGTTACGGTCAAACGGCATGCCCAGATGCTCAAGCTCATAAACCACTTGAGGCGCTTCACGAGTCATGTACTCGATTGCGTCTTGGTCACCCAACCAGTCTGAACCTTTTACAGTGTCATAGAAGTGGTAGTGCCAGTTATCTTCCTGCATGTTGCCAAGAGATGCACCGATACCGCCTTGCGCCGCAACAGTGTGCGAACGTGTCGGAAATACTTTAGTCAGTACAGCAACTTTCAAACCAGCTTGAGCAAGTTGGTATGAAGCGCGCATACCTGAACCACCGCCACCCACGATGACCGCATCGAAAGTTTGGTGTGGAATATTTGTGTAATCTTCTTTAGGGGTTATAGCGCCCATGATTGTTTCCTATCAATTCGCCCAAAAAATCTGGATTGCCCAGATTGCATATGCAAATACAGCAATAATCACTGCCGATGTCAGCACAAGGCGTAAACCTGAAGCTGAAGGACCCATTTGACGAGTAGTCACATAGTCTGTGAACACTTGCCACATGCCAATCCATGCGTGTGCAACAAGAGATAAGACTGCCAATAAAGATAAAATCTTCATCGGTAATGTCATCATAAAGCCGTACCACTGTTCAAAACTGAATCCGCCGTTACAAAGGATCCAGCCAAATACCACAACGGTATAAACAGCTAGCACAACAGCACTCACACGCTGGATAAACCAATCGCGAGAACCTGAACCCGTTAAACCTGTAGCACTTTTCATTAGAGAACAATCCATACAAATGCTGCAATAATACCTATCGCAGACAAGATCAATGAAATAGTAGCTGCTACACGACCGCTTTGAAGCTCTTCAGCAACACCAAGGTCTGCAAGTAAATGCTTAACGCCCGCAATAAAGTGGAAGATTAAGCCGGCTACAAATACCCATACGATAAAACGCACAATGAAGCTGCCGAAGATTGCTTGAACTTGCGCAAAGCCTTCTGGTGAAGACAATGATTTATCAAGCAGCCACAAAAGCACCGGTACGAGTAGAAATACGATAACACCAGAAAGACGGTGCAGAATTGATGCAATAGCCACAGGGGATTTTAAGTTTACTTCTAAAACTTGACCCATGGACAAATTGACAGGTCTGTTGCTTTTCACAGCGGGCATCCTGTAAGTAAAAACTCCATCCGGAGTTTGTTGGAATTAATTCGAAGGAAAGCTGGCATTGTTAGGCATTTGCTAAACCATGCATTACCTAAACTTAAAACGACACTGAATTATAAAACGTCAACTATCAAAATACAAACAATGAGATGTGATGAATAAACAAAAAAAGCCTTAAATAAGAATCATTAACAACAACTTTTGAACATTGGCAATGCAAAAATTCTGCAAAAATACGGCTATGTTATTGGTTTTAAAAAATTAAACAGGAAATATCTCAAAATTTAAGAAGCTTAGAATGTTTTTTTAGAATTAAGACTAAAGCAGAACAAAGGCAAATATTTTTATCCCCGTGTATTTTAAAGCCTTTCTATAGCTTCAACCGATTAATCATTTATTTAAAAAATAGCCATTATTTACTTAAGGCAATAATATCAAAATATCATGTGTCTAAATAACCACTTAGTTTGTGCATAACTCTTTTTCAATTTCAAATATTGCTCAGATAAACAGCTATTCCTTGCAATATTTTGCACAAATTGCACATTTATTCGCCAAATATCAAAACTCAACAAGCTATTTTTTAACCAAACAAACATAAAAACGCAACCCAGTTAGCGCTTTTTAATATGAATAAGAAAGCATCAACCTTAAAAACGAAATCCTTGTAAGTTACGAGAATTATAATAATTTAAGCACCAAACCCGCTTGTAATTTTTCAAATGCTCAGAGTTTTTAAGAATTAAAAATTGCTTACAATTAAAGCGGCACGCATATTTTTCTCTGCACCTGCGCTGCAATTTGACTTATTATACTGATCCGGTGCTGTGATTTTATTCATTTTTTACCGGAATAATTTTTGACTTATCATCTGCATGAACGTCACTTTTATCCATAAGTATAATTGACAAAATTTCAGTTCTCTCTAATCTTAGAGCAAATTTTTGATCCGTCTGATTCGTGCATTAAAAGATTAGCACTGCGAGTCAGATATACATTCACCAGGACAGGAGATCTATTGAATGTCTGAAGCAACTGGCAAGAAAGCCGTTTTACAGCTTGATGGCAAAGAAATTGAATTACCAATTTACAGCGGCACATTGGGCCCAGATGTAATCGACGTTAAAGATGTTTTGGCCGCAGGTCACTTCACTTTTGATCCTGGTTTTATGGCTACTGCTGCGTGCGAGTCTAAAATCACTTTCATCGACGGTAACAAAGGTGTGCTTTTACACCGCGGTTACCCAATTGATCAATTGGCAACTCAAGCTTCATACTTAGAAACTTGCTACTTATTATTAAGCGGCGAACTTCCTACTGCTGAACAAAAAGCTGAATTTGAAGCGAAAGTCCGCAACCATACAATGGTTCACGACCAAGTAAGCCGTTTCTTCAATGGCTTCCGCCGTGATGCGCATCCTATGGCGATCATGGTTGGTGTTGTTGGCGCGCTTTCTGCGTTCTATCACAACGGCTTTGACGTAGAAAATGTTGATCACCGTGAAATTACAGCGATCCGCTTAATTGCTAAAGTGCCTACTTTGGCTGCGTGGAGCTACAAATACACAGTTGGCCAGCCATTCATGTATCCGCGTAACGACTTAAGCTACGCTGAAAACTTCCTGTACATGATGTTTGCTACACCAGCTGACAAAGACTACAAAGTTAACCCTATTCTTGCGAAAGCAATGGACCGTATCTTTACGCTTCATGCTGACCACGAACAAAACGCGTCTACTTCTACAGTACGTTTAGCGGGTTCTACCGGCGCTAACCCATACGCATGTATCGCTGCTGGTATCTCTGCACTTTGGGGCCCTGCTCACGGCGGCGCGAACGAAGCTGTTCTTAAGATGCTTGATGAAATCGGCTCTGTAGAAAACGTTGCTGGCTTCATGGAAAAAGTGAAGACTAAAGAAGTTAAACTGATGGGCTTCGGTCACCGTGTTTACAAAAACTTCGACCCTCGCGCTAAAGTTATGAAAGAAACTTGCGACGAAGTTCTTGGTGCACTTGGCATCAACGATCCACAGCTTGCTTTGGCTATGGAACTTGAACGTATCGCGCTTTCTGACGAATACTTCATCAAACGCAACCTATACCCTAACGTAGACTTCTACTCAGGTATCATCCTTAAAGCGATTGGTATCCCAACAGAAATGTTTACTGTAATCTTCGCGCTTGCACGTACAGTTGGCTGGATCAGCCACTGGTTAGAAATGCACAGCGGTCCTTACAAAATCGGCCGTCCTCGTCAGCTTTATACTGGCGAAGTTCAGCGCGATATCAAACGTTAATTCTCACGAATTAATCGATGATAAAAAAACCGCCCTCTGTGGCGGTTTTTTTATGCTTTGTATTTTTTATGCTTTGCATATTGAGGCATTATAAGTTGACAGAAACAGTGATATCTTTCAATCACCGCTTCACCCATCTTCTTATTGAAAGCTAAAACTGCTTTTGAACAGCAAGATCAAAAAAAACATCAAGCGCTCGTCTTGAGGTTTTACTGCAGTGAGCAGCAGCCTGCGCTGCGCCATTAAAACTCCAAGTCGTAGTCTTTCAGGTTTAAAGCCTTTAAACGCTGTTTCAGCTCTCCCAGTGACCAAGGCCATGCTGCGAAATTTTTCCCATTTTGATCCAGATAGTAGCTCTTGCATCCGCCGCTATTGAATACCGTGGTCTTCAAGTGCTTTTGCACCTGCTGATTATGCTTTTGAATCACAGTGGAATTTACACTGAATCTAGAGAATTGGTATTCTTTCATCTGAACCAAACCGCTGACAATGTACTCCACTTGCGCTTCTGCAATGCCAATAAATGAGTCATACACCAAAATATTCGGGCCGAGAATTAAAAAAGCATTCGGCACCTGTTCAATACTCGCGCCCAAAAAAGCCTCGGGTGAACTGTTTTTCCATAAGTCTGATAAATATTCACCTTTATCATTCCGCACACGCTTTCCAATGGGCGGATGAGACACCTCAAAGCCAGTGCCCCAAATAATAACATCCACCTCATGACGCTCCCCATCGGCAGAAATTACCGTATTGCCGTCAATTTCAACCAAGCCATGCGGAATCAGATTGACATTGTCTTGCTGCAGCGCAGGATAATAATTATTGGCAAACAGCAGCCGTTTGCAGCCGATCGAAAAATTTGGAGTGACATTTTGACGCAATTGAGGATCTTGAATTTGCAGTTTAAGCAATTGCCGGCTGATGAAGTTAACCGGTTCCAGCGCCTGAGGATGACGCAAGCCAAAATTAATGCCATTTAAGATTTGCGCCACACTGCCGCGCCATGCCTGCTGAATAACTGGAAATTTTGCTATCCATTTTTTGGCGCGTTCATTCAAGTGCATATCCGCTTTAGGCAGCACCCATGGTGCGGTACGCTGAAACACATGCAGCTGCTTAACCCTTGACTGTATTTGAGGCACAAATTGAATCGCAGAAGCCCCTGTACCTACCACAGCAACCCGCTTTCCGGATAAATCATACGCATGATTCCAGCGTGCGGAATGAAACATTTCCCCCTTAAAGCTTTCAATCCCTTTCAATTTTGGCATGGATGGCTCGGTAATCGGCCCCGTGCCAAAAATCACCGTTTTAGCGCTAAATTCACCTTGCGACGTTTGAAGCTTCCAGCGTTTTTGATCTTCCAGCCAAACCGCATCCAGCAGTTCATTGTTCAGCAGAATTTTATCCTGCAAATTGAATTGCTCGACCACATTTTCCAAATAATTCAAAATTTCAGGCTGCTTAGCAAATAGATTGCTCCATTCATGGCTTGGCGCAAAGGAAAAAGAATACAGCGCCGACGGTACATCACAGCCGCAGCCCGGATAGGTGTTTTCACGCCACGTTCCGCCGACCCGGCTGGCTTTTTCCAGCACAATGAAATTGTCATAGCCGACTTGCATCAGTTTATGCGCAGTCGCAATCCCCGAAATGCCGGCCCCAACCACGATCGTGTCATAAACAAAAACATCACTGTTTAAATGATTGACATCATTAGCTTTAGACTCAGACTGTTCTTGTGTTTTGGGGCTGCGCTTTGCCGCAGATTTCCGGAGAGTTTTTTGCTTCACAGCGTTATTATCCAGATCTTCAATTAAATTTTCTGTATTCAGGGCTGTCGGCATATTCATGATGCGGCTCCTGCTTTTTTCATGCAGCGGTTAAACAATGGGTAGCCTGCACCCAAAAGCTTGGTATAGATTTGCGGTGAAAGCCGCTTCATCCACCAGAAAATCTTCGCGTCCGGCTGCGGAATGGTATACAGCCTATTTGCATCCAGCTGATTTAAAGTTTTTTGCGCAACAGCATCACTGGTGGTAAAAGCATGATTCATCAGCAGCCGGTCCGCCAAACCTGAATAGCGTTTAGGCAATCGGCCATTTTTCATAATATTGGTCGGGACCAAAGTCGGGCACAGAACATTAATGCGAATATTGGCGCCGCGCAGCTCGGCAGACAGCGTTTCCGATAAAGCCAAGACACTGGATTTGGTCACGTTGTAGGCAGTCATTTCAGGCGCTGCGGTAAACCCGGCAGCAGACGCCACATTAATAATTGCCCCGCCGCCATTTTGCTTCAGCTTCGGCACAAAATAATGACAGCCATGAATCACTCCCCATAAATTGACATGCATGCACCATTGCCAATCATCCAAAGTCAACTCATCAAACTTACCGCCCAAACCCACACCCGCATTATTAATCAGCAGTGTTACCGGATGCCCCAGCAGCTGTTCCGACTGTTCTGACAGGGCCTGCACCTGCTCTTTAACACCAACATCACACTGCACGGCATAAGCATGGGATGAGGTCAATGACTGAATTAAATCCACTGTTTCCTGCGCAGCATCTAAATTGATATCGGCACAGACAATATGGCCGCCGCGGCGCGCCACTTCCAAGGCGAAACTGCGGCCAATACCGCTGCCTGCGCCAGTAATTACCGCATAAGCCTTCTGGCTAGGTGCAGTTTTTTGACTGAATAATCCCATAATGTTTTTCCTTAATTTTTATACTTTTAATGCAGGGATAAACTCTTTGACAAAATACGGCGTCAGCACACCGGTTTCCGGATAAAGCAGGCGTTCTTTGTAGTAATCTAAAAAAGCGCTGGTGTCATAGTCATTTGGATGGAAACTCGGACGAAGATAATCAAAAATATGCTTCAGGCTGCTGCCATAAACCCCGTCTTTCAAACCAAAAATCAGCTGAAAACTGCGCGGCACATCTTTCCAATATGACCAGCTGATCAAATTAGAAGGTTTACGGTAAAACGGCACCAAAAGAGATGCCGCGGAAATCAGCACTAAAATAGTAATGAGCGCAGGAAAGAATCCGGCAGCCCGCAACGCATAATTATTGGAAAGATTCTGAAAGACATCATAGGCGATGTCCTTGTGCTCTGACTCTTCCAGCATGTGCCACATCCAAATAGCGCGCTGTTTTTCATCCTGAGAATCGAAAAAGATCTGTTCATGGTTCATCATGTATTCCGCCAGTACAGCGGTGAAATGCTCAATTCCCGCCATCAAAGACAGCTTCATCGGCTGCGACAAACGGTTAAAGCCATAAGTGAATACCCAGCCAGCCCATGTCCGGAACAGCTTGACCGGCAGATCGATTTCCATATAGGCATCATTCATTTCTTCATGCAGTTTGGAATGCAGCGCCTCTTGGCCGATCAGTGATGTCACCCGCTGCTTCAGCAAAGGATCTGTGACAAAATCTCGGTGATAGCGCGCAGTATCAATCACCAGATCCTCGCCGAAAGTTAAGAATATCGACAATGAAGCAAAATAGGCGCTGGCCAATTCCGCATTCATGTAAAATTTGGGATCGATTTTTTCCGGTTTAAACTCAAATTTCATGTGCCGGATTGGAATAATTGCCGATTGCTTGGCTGCATCAAAAACCGGGCCAGCCAGCATAGTGCTGAATGCTTTTTTGATTGGGCTGATAATTTGCATAGTGCATACTCTTCTTTTTATTCGCACTGAATGGCGAAAGCATCAATTCCAAGCACGGAATGCTTAGGGGGATGATGAAAAATTAAGTCATGCGCACAAGGTTGCCATTTGCATAAATGGTCTTTGAATTGGCAAATATCACCGATTGATTAAATTGTCCGACAACATGCTGTGGAAATTTTCTTTCAGAGCCAACTTCATATCAATTAAGGTCAGCGGTATTTTTATAAATATTTTTCTTAAGGATTTAATTCAGCTGCGTCACTCTGCCTGTAGCGGCCTGATAAATCCATTGATGATCGAACAGCGCATCTCCCAAATGCGCTATACGGAAATTTCCAATAGCCGCGGCATAAAAACCGGCGCCGCGTTGCTGATGCCCTTCAATCTGCTCCATCAGCTCTGCCGGCAAAGCGCCCATAATAAAATCTGAAATCACCAGCACGTCCGCTTGAGCGAAGTTCGGCTGATGCAGCATATCCACCGCATGCTGCATGGCTGGAACAATATCCGTACCGCCATGAAAGGACTGGCTTAGAAAATGAATCAGCTCATCCAGCGCATATCCCCGCTGCAAGTCCAATACAGTTAAATTGGTCGAAAAATTGATGATATGCATAGGCCGTTTAGCCTTCATGGCTTGCATCCCCAAGTACAGGCTGATGGCTTTGGCAATCAGTTCAGGCTGGCCGTGCATGGAACCGCTGGTATCCAAGCACAGAATCATCGGCCCCTTTTCACCGCGCCGTCTGGGTGCATGGCGCGGATCATCGATCATGCGGCCGGTTTGCTCACCCTGCAAATGAAAACCCAGAATATTGGATTCCAAATACTTGAGATCAAATAAAATTTGCAGGTCAGGATCAGCCAGCAGCGCCAGCTCGCTGGGCAGCGCTAAATTCAAATCCTGCGCCAGCCGTATGCCTGTAATTTCTTCCATTGCCTGCTGATCGGGCTGCTGCTGCGCATCCTGCACAATACGGCTATTCCTTTTCCGCTTATATTTTGAAGGGACAGCACTGCCCATCATTTTGCACAACTTCATCAGCTCTTGATCTTGGGCCAAATAACGGCTCCACTCTTCAAACTGCTGTACGTCATGTTCTGTCAGCTGCCCTTTGGAGTAGTCAATAAAGATGCCTGTATCTGCACCAAAGGCATCTTTATGCTTGGCCATTTTCTGCAGGGCGGCTAAAAAGTCTTTAATTTCATCTAAAAAAGCATCCCGCTGCAGCGCCAGCTGTTCAAATTCCCACGCCGCAATCGCTTCCGTCAGCTTGCGCTGCCATTTTTCCTTCAGCAGCTGAAACTGCAAATGCAAGGTTTTGGGTGGAAGCGGCTCTGCTACATTGTGCTGAAATTGCCACAACTCACCAAGCGCAGGCGTACCCAGCGCCAGCTGAAAATCCTGAAACTGCTGATTCATCAGCTGAAACTCAGCTGCAGAGACCGAAACCTTGTCCAGCCAATTTTCCAGATGAATCTGCGCATCCAGATACGGATGCTGCTGATCTAAACTGGATTTGGCCTGATAGGCCCAAGCATGCACTTTTTCATCTAAAGTTTTGGCCACTTTTTCATCATCCAGCCAATGCTTTAAACTGGATTGCCGCAGTTCTTCATACAGCTGATCTGTCACTTGGGTTAAAGCGGCTTGCGTCTTCCGTGCGGACTGCAGCTTCAGTTTCGGCATAGCTGCTCCAGCCGCAGACAGTCCTGACGCTGCAAATCATAGCGCTGCAGAGTTTGATCGAGCTGGCTGCGCAGTTTTTCTGCATCGTCCGCAGCAGTAAAATCAGAGTCAAAATGTTCCGAAGCGGCCTCTATGCGCTGTTTCAGCGTTTGATAATCTTGCAGGATTTTTTCCTGAAGCCCCCGCACCTCCTGCAGCAAATCATATTTGATCTGCGCAGACAATTGGGTCCGGGCACTGCCTTTCGAATATTTAACATAGGGCGAAACCACTTCTTCCAATCCGTAGTAACCGCCTTTTAAGGTGCACTGCCGCCCCCCGTTAAAATTGCAGACAATCCCGCGGATTTCTTCCCCGCTGGCATCTACAGCAAAAAAATCTTTCTTGCTGTCCATTTTATCCAGCTCCAAATACAGCGTCTTATCCTGATAATGATGATCTAAATTGGCCACCGCGCGCACATATTCACGGTCGCGGATTAAATAACTCTCGTAAACTTCATCGGTATAATAAAAATGATTCAATATGCGCTGTTCCAAATCTTCTTTTTGCGCCGTGCTGCCGGCTAAATCCAAATCTGAATCCAAGCCAATTGCTAAAATTGCCTGCTCTATGGTCTGCGCCACAAAAGCAATATCATCAATTTGGCTCCATAAGCAGTGCTTTAAAATAAACACATCCAAAAGATTGACTTCAGCCCGGTCATTGATAAAAGCGGAAGCCTTCAGCAAATACGCAGCGCGCTGCCAGCGCCGGTCAGAGACATATATAGCATGCTCTTCAAAGCTGTCGCTCAAAGATTGCTTAATCTCATCAAAGATTTTTAAAATTTCAGCGGGCAGCTGCACCTGATGAATCTGTTCGCGCCAATACGTCAATTCCTGCTTTTTAATCCGTAAATCATCAGAGACCTCCACTTTGGCGGCGCTTGGCTTCGCCTGCAGCAAAGCGTGAAAATTCTGCACCTGCTGAATCGGCGGAACCGCCAGACGCATGATGAAGCGGTCATACAGCGCATCCAGCCCCTGATTCGGTTCTGGAATTTCATTGGAAGCGCTCATCAGGACTTTTAGCGGCACATGCTGAATCAAGTCGCCATTCTTAAAGGTCTTTTCATTCACCAATGTCAGCAGAGTATTCAAAATCGCTGGGCTTGCTTTCCAAATTTCATCTAAAAATGCAAAATCCGCCTTTGGCAAATAATGCTCAGTTTTCCGTAAATACTGATCGTCTTTTAATGCCTTAATAGACACCGGCCCAAAAATTTCTTCCGGCGTGCTGAAACGGTTCATCAAATATTCAAAATATTCACTGACTTCAAATGCTGAGGCGATACGGCGGGAAATCAAGCTTTTTGCTGTGCCGGGTGACCCGTATAAGAATGTATTCATGCCGGCAATGCCTGCCAGCAAGCTCAGCGCAATAATCTGCTCACGCTCATACATGTGTTCACTGACTTGGGAGATAAGTGCATGCATACGCGTTTTCATAAAAGGACATCATTGGCGAAGAAAAAACTATTGTAGCGGCCTGAATGCCTTTTTGCGAAATGAAACGCTTTTAAAAATATTCTGCCGTCAAAATTTGCTATCTTGATCTACAGTACGCAGCCCAATATGTTCAGCCATGTTCAATTTTATTCCGCTCATCATTCGAGTCTTAAAGCTGGAACGCTTTAAATGCCGCAGCCTGACAGCAGGAGAAATTGCGCTGTGCCAAAGCGTATTTGGCAGCCTGATTGATTACACGCAGGTCAAAATCATGAATCACCCCTATCTGCCTTGGCAGTCTAAACATGTGGTAATGGCGCCCTGCGGCTATATTCACGCCCGTTCGCCCCACTACAGCCACGACTATTCACAGGAAAGCAGGGCTTATCAAGGTTTGTTTATTCATGAAATGGCGCATATTTATCAATACCAGCAGAATATCAACGTGCTGCTGCGCGGCGCCTTGCTGCAGAGCGCTTTTTTCCTCAGTTTGGGCAAATACAATCCTTACAAATACCGGCTGAAAGCCAATAAACCGTACTTTGACTACAATATCGAACAGCAAGGCGATATCGCCCGTGATATTTTTTTTAAACGTATTGATAATATTATTATTCAGACCGCGATCAAGACCAAAAAAGCTTAAATGATTTTCAGCTGCATGCCGGTTTATTTAAGACCTCTTCTTTATCAATATGCTGTAAAATAGAACTGTTTTTATGATTTCTTCAACAATTTCACCGAAGCTTTTACCGCAGTATGATCAATGTTTTGACTGCTTATCATTTTCTATTTCAAATCCTTTGAATTGGCTCTAGCTTCTAAGCCAATTTCAGCTAAAATAGCCCGAGGTCTGAAATGCTTTACCGAGCGGAAGAAGATTTTTTTATCATCACTTCATGATGTTTTAAGCTTTTATAGCTATATTTTTAGTATCAAAATGCACTCTGCTGAATAATATTAATAATAAAAATCAGTTTTTTAGTGTATTCACCCTATAGGAATAGGATTTAGTTGGAATGAATAGTTTTAAAATTGCGCTTGCTCAATTCTCTCCGCATACCGGCAACTTGACTTCAAATGCTGAAAAAATGCTGGAATTGGCAAATGAAGCGAAAAAACAAAATGCCGATATTATTGTTTTTCCAGAGCTCTCTACATTAGGCTACCCTGCCGAAGACCTGCTGTTGCGTCCAAGCCTTGGCAAACGCACAAAACAGGCTTTTGACAAACTGGCAGAAATTAAAGACATCGTTCTGGTATTTGGTTTTGTTAACCAAACTGAAGACGGTCAGCGCTACAACGCAGCAGCCGTTATGAAAGATGGTCAAGTACTAGGTGTCTACAATAAGCAGAATTTGCCGAATTACAGCGTTTTTGATGAAAAGCGCTATTTCAGTGAAGGCCATCAGCATCTGGTATTTGAATACCTTGGTCATAAGTTTGGCATACTGATTTGTGAAGATGTTTGGGCCTTGCCAACTGTGCAGCAGCTAGCACAGCTGAATGTAGAAACTGCATTGGTCCTGAATGCGTCTCCTTATGAAGTCGGCAAGCCGCAGCACCGCATTGAAACCATGGCGGCATTGGCAAAGCAAATGAATCTGAACTTGGTGTATTGCAACCAAGTGGGCGGTCAAGATGATTTAGTCTTTGACGGCACCAGCTTCGTCATGAGCAAAGACGGCGAAATTGTACTGCAGGCGCCGAGCTTTCAAGAAAACATATACATTGCTGAATACGATGCAGCGCAAAAAAGCTTTACGAAAGGCACAATCGCTCCGCCACTCGACACAATGGCTGAAATCTATCAAAGCTTAGTGCTGGCGACTCGTGATTATGTCCAGCGTTCAGGCTTTTCCGGCGTGATTTTAGGCTTATCGGGCGGTATCGATTCAGCGCTGACCTTGGCGATTGCGGCGGATGCTATTGGCGCAGACAAAGTGCAGGCCGTGATGATGCCTTATACTTATACCGCGCAAATCAGTGTCGAGGATGCAGCTGCACAGGCCAAAAACATGGGCGTAACCTTCGGCATTGCCGAGATCAACCCGATTGTGTCCGGTTTTATGCAAACGCTGTTCCCATTCTTCGGCAATGCGCCAGCGGATGCGACTGAAGAGAATCTGCAGGCCCGCTCACGCGGCACATTACTGATGGCGCTGTCGAATAAATTCGGCAATCTAGTGCTGTCTACCGGCAACAAATCTGAATTATCTGTCGGTTACTGCACCCTGTACGGCGACATGGTCGGCGGATATGCCGTGCTGAAAGATGTCTATAAAACCATCGTGTTTGAATTGGCAAAATACCGCAACAGCATTTCAGAAACGCCTGTCATTCCTGAACGCGTAATTACCCGTCCACCTTCTGCTGAATTGCGCCCAGATCAAAAAGACCAGGATTCACTGCCTGCCTATGACATTTTGGATGCGATTTTATATGCGTATATTGAAGAAGACATGAGCCAAGATGACATTATTGCCAAAGGCTTCGATGCCGAAGTTGTGGCAAAAGTCATCCGCTTGGTTGATCTGAATGAATACAAACGCCGCCAAGGCGCCATTGGCCCGCGCATCAGTTCACGGGCATTCAGCCGCGAACGCCGCTATCCAATCGTGAATGGCTGGAAACCGGGCATCTAAGCTTGGCAAGCGGTATTATCCAAAAAGCTCAAACACCTGTTTGAGCTTTTTTTATGACTGCAATACAAATAATGATGTGAAAAGAATTGGAAAACTGCCGTACGTCATCTCATTCTTTTGCAGCATGATTTCATGCATGAACCATCTGCCTATTCTTAAACTTTCACCCAAAATATATGCCAAAATGGAACTGCAGCTGAATATAACTTTTCGACAGACAAAAAAGAGACCAAGCTGAGAGCTTGGTCTTTTAAAATGGTGGCTATGACGAGACTTGAACTTGTGACCCCCGCATTATGAGTGCGGTGCTCTAACCAACTGAGCTACATAGCCGTAAACTGTGCGCGCATTATCTAAATTTCAGCACACATCGTCAAGTATTTTTCCGCAAAAATGCATACACTTTAACCAAGCGCGCATCAACCTGATAAAAAATAAGCAATATGGCGAATATTGATCGCATTTTTTACATTTTTATTTAATTTTCACGTTTATATTTGAAAGCATACAGATATTCAATAGGTGAAAGATTTGAAGAAAATCATCATGATCAGCCTGCTGCTCAGCCTCTCTGGCTGTCAGCTGGTTTCCCCCATTTTTGTCGATTACAATGGCGTACGCATGGATGTCGCAAAATGGATCAACAGTCAAACGCTGCTGAGCATGCAGCAAAAGCGCAGCCTTGTACAGCTGAGCAAAGCGCAGCAGCAACTGCATAACTACAGCGCAAAAGATGACAGCGCTCGCTTTTCAATTGCCAAGCAAAATCAAATTGCCCTGCACTGCGCGCATCTGTATGTCAGCGATAAAAAAATTGCCCAGCTGCAGCAGCAAATATTCGGCGATGAAAAAGCGCTGATTTTAGAACGCTATCATCAGCTGGCGCCGGCCTTCAAATTAGATGAAAAATCAATTCAATGTGAATAGGCCTGCCCATCTGGCTCCTAAAAATATTTCAGCCTTAGGCGGTTTCAAATCAAATTAAAAGCCGCTTAAAAAATAAACTATAACTTTAGTTGAATATAAATATCAACAAGACATTTCGGTTGAAAGCAGTACAGCAATAACTCCTTAATATTGTTTGACTTATTTTAATAATTTAAAAATATCCGTATGAATTTACTAGGTTTTCTTTCATTTTATTTCGCGCTATGATCAAGGAGAGGCAATTATTTTTTATCATGTTTTTTTATACATCGAGCAGCCAGCGCCTGCTCTAAAAATTTGAAACAATAAGGAGAATTATTATGTCATTTCAAAATATTGTAGTCCCTGTTGACGGTTCTGAAACTTCGAATGCCGCAGTTGCAAAAGCGACTGAATTTGCGAAAGCATTTAACAGTAAAATTACAGTAGTTCAGGTTATGGTACTTGACCCGTATATTGCGGCTGAATATATTTCCGCATCGCAAACCAATGACCTGATTGAGCGCGCCCGCACTTCAATTGTTGACAATCTCAATGCAGTAAAAGCCAAACTAAGCGCTGAAGGCATTAATGTAGAAACTAAGCTGCTTGAAGGTCAAACTGTGCATACAGAAATTATCAATGCAGCCAAAGATGTACAGGCTGATCTGATTATTATCGGTTCTCATGGCCGCACAGGGCTGAAGAAATTTTTCCTCGGCAGTGTTGCACAAAGCACTTTAGGGGCATCTGACATTCCTGTGATGGTGGTTCGCAAATAACCCGCAGTGAATTATTGCAGTCTTGCTGGCATGCCCTGCAGGACTGCACGCCTTTCATTCAATTCATCTATTCCATTGATAGCGCTTCAAATCAATCTTACCGGCAATGACGGCAACCCCTTCTTCCAGCAATTTTTGCTGCTGAATATTATTTCCTTGCGCGTCCAATTTCCCAAGGCTAATTTTGCCTTGGCTGTTAATCACCCGGTGCCAGGGTAAATTCGCCTCAGCATCCAAATGTTTAAGAACATAGCCAACCAAACGCGCATGCTTGGGCAAACCCGCCAGCCTTGCCACTTGTCCATAAGATGCGACCTGCCCCTGCGGAATCAAATCAATCACGGCCAATATTTGCTGCGCAAGTTCATCGCTTTGCTTCATCTTATTTTCCTACCCATTCCGCACAACCTAAAAGAGCTCAAAAGCCTTCCTATTGTATACATCTTCCGCAGATCCGAATAACCGGTGATTGTTATCCAATAATTTTGCGGCCTGATCACGGTATTTTTAAGATTGGCAATTCTGTTTGGCTGTGCGTTTTGGCGCATCAACCTTTGCAGTCAATACTGAAAACCGCATGCAGCAATCTGAATCATTATGAATTCCGCTTTGCTTTTTTGACCGCCTGCAGTTTTTTTTGCACTTGCAGCGATAGATTGGCGCTGTCTGTAGCCCCCCAATTAAAGAAGCACTTGCTTGAAAATGGTCATTTTTTACATGACTCTTCAAGTTTTTTTTAATTTTATGCACTGAAAGATTTAATACACTCTAAAAAATAAAAAAGCAGAATCTCTTTTCAGAGCTTCTGCTTTTATACGGGATGTGTATGAATCGGCTGAAAGCCAATTAAGATCTTATTTAGAAATTATCCGGATGCTCCAGCCTTTTCACTTCCTGCACCCGCTCTGGATTATGCACAGCGGCTACGCCGTCTTCCGCCTTTTCATCAATTAGGCTTTCGGGTTTATACACGGTAATGCTTTCATTGCCCAAAGCATCCTCGCCCACAATGTACTGAAACCCTTTACGGTTCATTTTATGGCACATGCGCTGATACCAGCCTTTGAACCCTTCTGTTTCTTCCAGAGGGTTATGGTAAAACGCATTCATTACCGCCGGCAGGCCCAAACCGCAGACAATGCCGGACAGCAGCACCGCAATAAAGGTATAGCCAATCAGAATACTGCTGTATTCACTCAGTTCCGGCACGTTCGCCACAGCCAATATCAGCGCCAATGAAATGCCGCCGCGGACGCCGCCCCATGACAATATTGCCAAACTGCCGTTGTAGCTTTTGTGGCGGAAGCTGGGGAAGAAAGCAAAAGATAAATAATTGGCCGCAAAACGTGAAGCATGCAAAATAAAGAATGCCACTATGCCGCCTAAAATTAGGCTGATGCTTAAATCTAAAATAAACAGTTCCAAACCAATCAATGTAAATAAGAATGAATTGATAATGCCTTCTACCGTATGCCAAAAGTGATTCACTTCACGAATTTCTCGGGCCTCTAAAATCTCTTTCCAGTGGTTGCCGACAATTAAGCCGCCAATCACGCAGGCAATTGGCGCAGAGGCATGCGCAAACAGCGCCACCAGATACGAACCGCACGCCAATAAAGCCGTGGTTAAAATTAATGATTCCATCTCATGCTTGCCGCGCAGCAGGCGCAGAATTGCTTGCCCGAAGCCCCAGCCAATAATTACTGCCACAACAATTTCATACAGCAGCGTTTTCAGCACGCCAAAAATTGTGACATGCGCGCCCTGCAGCACATTCATCAGCGTCATGAATAAAGCAATACACATGGCGTCATTAAACAGTGACTCACCTTCCAGCTTCACAATCAAATGGTGCGGTGCGCGTACCGAACTCAGCACACCTTTAATGCCGATCGGATCTGTTGCACCTAAGGCTGCGCCCAGCAGCAGAAGCACCAGCAAATCGACATGCTGCCCGACCAAAAATTGATAGCCGTACAGCGCCAAGCCAAAGAACGTTGCGCATAGCACTAAGGCGATACTGGCCAAAATACTGATGGGCTTCCAAAAGCTCCGCAAGTCTGAAACTTTGAATTTAAGCGCGGATGAAGTCAAAATAAAACAAATGACCCCATTAATTAAAAAGTCATAAAAATCAATATGGCGCACAGCTTCTTCAATATTATGAATATTGATCGTGACGAATTGGTTGCCGTTCAGCAGGCTGGCGCCCCACTGCAAAATAAAGACAAAAATGGCAGACACCAGCGGCACACCAATGGCCTGCGGGAAACCCAATATTCGCTTATTGAAAATTGTCGTTGCAATGGAGAGTGCAAAAATGACTGTAAATACCTGTAAGAAAAAATAGTTTCCCATTTCCTATCCTATTCTTTGCTGCGCGCTATAGAGGGGAAGCTACACAATTATTCAATTCATAAATGAATTAATTAACATCATTTATATATGAAATATTGTACTAAAAGCTCAAGCTCCGGCTTGTATCAATTAAGTTTATTTCACAAATTCATGCATGCTGAGATAACATAGGCATTCATGAATGCAGAGTTTATGCATCCGCTTTCACTTTCAGACTGTCTGTGCTTTTCCTATGCATCATACCATTAAGCTTATTTTCCGCATTTGCTTTGCTGCTGTTATTTTTATAATCACCATTGCTTTAATCCTGACCTGCTTAAGCAAAAGCAATGAAATTTTGCAGGCGAAGCAAACCTTTGCGCAAGCAGAAAAAGTGCATTTGCAATCCAGCGCTCAAGAACAGCTGGTGCTGCTCTCCAATAATCAAAAACCGGATGAAGCGGTATATATTGCTTTGGCGCAAAAAGGTTATATTGCTAAATCCAGCTGCGCCCATTACCCTGAAATTTGCCTAGATCAATACAATCAGCAGCAGACACGGCAGATTCAGTCTATTGATTTAGTTCACGCCGGAAATTTTCATTATATACAGCATGTAGATTATACCGACAGCCGGACCCAGCAGCGCCAAACCCTGCATTATTCATCTGAACAAATTCAGCAGTTCTATGAGGCTGATATTTCCAACTTGAAATACGTGGTTTTTGGCGTCGGGCTATTTGCATTGGCTGCGCTGTATGTCAGCATCCGCATACTGCGCAACTTCAAGAAATTTATAAATAAATAAAAATCTGTGCAAGCCTAAATTCATGCAATTTTAAAATAAAAAAGAGGATAAACCATCCTCTTTTTTTAATGCCCGCGCTGCTCCAAAATCAGCTTGGATTATTGAATGTATCGCAGCTGTCAATTTTTCCAGATTTAAGCCCTGTCTCAAACCATTGCATACGCTGTGCGCTGCTGCCGTGGGTGAAACTGTCCGGCACAACCTGCCCCGTTGCGCTTTTTTGCAAATAGTCATCGCCAATTTTATGCGCAGCATCAATGGCTTCTTCCACGTCGCCTTGCTCTAAGAACTGGGTCCGTTCCTGATTTTTATTGGCCCAGATCCCGGCAAAACAGTCTGCCTGCAATTCCAAACGAACCGACAGCTGATTGGCCTGCACTTTGGTAGATTGCGCCTGCGCTTGCTGTACTTGTGATGAAATACCCAGCAGATTCTGTACATGGTGACCCACTTCATGAGCCACAACATAGGCCTGCGCAAAATCTCCCGCCTGATCCTGACGCTGCAGCTCAGTTTGATTCTGTTCGCCGCCAATGCCCATCTGAGTGCGCATCGCTTTAAAGAAGGCCGTATCAATATACACTTTTTGATCGGTTGGGCAGTAAAACGGCCCCATGGCTGATTGCGCAGTGCCGCAGCCCGAATTGACTGCGCCGTTGAACATCACCAGTTTAGGCGGCTTATATTGCGCATTCAGCTGGGTTTTAAAAATTTCAGACCATGTATCTTCAGTATCCGCCAATACCGTACCCACAAAATCCATAGCTTCCTGCTGTTCGGGTGTCGGGTTATCCAGCCCTTTGACTTCCGCAGGAGACGCCTGCTGGGTAACCTGTTTCGTGGCCTGATAGGCCTGCTGCGGATCTACGCCAAAAAACTTCCACGCAACAAAGGCAACAACCAGACCCAAGATGCTGATCCCGCCCGCTTTAGCACCGCCACCGCCGCGGCGGTCTTCAACATTACTGCTCACTCTTCGACCTTTCCAGCGCATAGTGATCTTCCTTATTTTAAAATTTTGATATCAATGTGTTTCTTTAGAGGATGCCTTATTTGATTTTGGCCAAATTTTTCTAATTAACGTGACAACCAATAAAACAATCAAACCGGCAGCAAAGCCTGTCACTAAATTAATCAAAGTTGGCGTTAGCGCGCCGACGATGCTTCCAACCGTAGGGATATGCTCTGCATAATCGACAGAACCTTCAATTAAATGATGCAGCAGCGGGACCCCATGCGTGATGATGCCGCCGCCGACCAAGAACATGGCAATGGTGCCGACAATGGTCAGCAGTTTCATCAGCTTCGGGGCAAATGCGAGCAAGCCGCGGCCAACCGTCTTTTTAAATTCAGCAGCTTGCTGTGTTAAATACAGCCCCAGATCATCAATTTTCACAATCATTGCTACAAAGCCATAAACCCCTACAGTCATCACAATGGCAATCACCGACAACACCATCACTTTGCTCGTAAATGCCGCCGTAGCCACAGTACCCAATGAAATCACCACAATTTCAGCAGATAAAATAAAGTCTGTCCGTATAGCGCCTTTCACTTTCTCTTTTTCAAATGCAATCAAATCGGTTTCAATTTTCTGCATTTCCTGACTAGCAAGCGCTTCAGACTTGGCTTTTTTATGATGCAGGCTATGCAAAACCTTTTCTACACCTTCATAGCACAGGAATAAACCGCCAATCATCAGCAATGGCGTAATCAGCCACGGCGCAACCACGCTGATCAGCAAAGCAGCGGGCACTAAAATCAGTTTATTGATAAATGAGCCTTTCGCTACCGCCCAAACGACTGGAAGCTCCCGGTCAGAACGCACACCGCTGACCTGCTGCGCGTTTAAAGCCAAATCATCCCCTAAAACGCCCGCAGTTTTTTTTGCAGCCATTTTACTCATGACGGCAACATCATCCAGAACCGTGGCTATATCATCTAAAAGCAATAAAAGGCTGCTGGCCATTGTTATTTTTCCCATTCATTTTTCTGTAATTCTAATGTGTTTTACGCATTTATATTGTATTTACTTGATTAAATCAGGGATATTTTTAATCTGGGTTTTATTGTCACTGACATTAAAAAAAATTATGCCGTACAATATTGCCATTCTTTGAAAAACGTAAGCAGCGCTGGCTGCTATTATGGAATAAATAATGAGCAATCTAGATCAACGTCCAGTGATTTTAACTGGCGACCGTCCAACTGGACAACTTCATCTTGGTCACTTTGTCGGTTCTTTACGCTCACGCGTAGGTTTACAGGATTCTCATCATCAGCATCTTTTATTGGCAGATGCTCAAGCACTGACCGATAACGCAGACAACTTCGAAAAAGTCCGCCGCAATATCATTGAAGTGGCAACAGACTATTTGGCCGTTGGCATTGATCCGACTAAAACAACTATTTGCGTACAGTCTTGTTTGCCAGCATTAAATGAGCTGACCATGCTGTATTTGAACTTTGTGACTGTATCTCGCTTAGAACGCAACCCAACCATTAAATCTGAAATTCAGATGCGCGGTTTCGAACGTGATATTCCAGCCGGCTTTCTTTGCTACCCAGTGGCGCAAGCAGCAGATATCACAGCATTTAAAGCGACTGTGGTTCCTGTCGGTGAAGATCAGATTCCAATGATCGAGCAGACCAATGAAATTGTCCGCCGCCTAAACCGCCAAATTGGCCACGACCTGCTTCCTGAATGCAAGGCGCTGCTTTCAAATGTCAGCCGCTTGCCAGGCTTTGACGGCAAGGCGAAAATGTCTAAGTCTCTGGGCAATACTATTGTGCTGGATGCATCGGACAAAGACATCAAAAAAGCTGTCAACGCGATGTATACTGACCCTAACCACCTGCGCATTGAAGATCCGGGCCAAGTTGAAGGTAATATTGTCTTTACTTACTTAGATGCCTTCGACCCAAATAAAGAAGAAGTTGAAGAACTCAAAGCGCATTATCGCCGCGGCGGTTTAGGCGATGGCACGGTCAAAAAACGCCTTGAGGGTGTATTAAAAGAACTGATTATACCAATCCGTGAACGCCGTATCGAACTTGCCAAAGATCCAGACTACATCATGGATATTTTAAAAGCCGGTACAGACAAATGCCGCGATATCACGCAGCAAACCTTAGATGAAGTGAAGTCAGGCTTGGGTGTATTCCATTTTTAACTAGTTTCATGCACCTGCGCATTCACGTATTGTGAATACAAAAAGCCTTTCTTCTATGAAAGGCTTTTTTATCGGCGCAATACTGACAATTGTGAAGAAACTTTAGATAAATAAGTCACACAAAGTACTATTTATTAACTTTAGTTAACATGCAGTAACCTGAATGCTGATGAAATGACTTACCGTTCATCTTACACTTGTCCTATGTTTTTAGGGAAACCTGAAGTCATACATTTCTCCTTTACCGAACCTGTGAAAGCAGATTCGTTGTTATACGCAATGAAAACCCCAATCATTGCGTATTTTTTTTGCCTAAAATTCTGACCCAAAGTCCTAATAAATGCACGCGCGCCAAATCAAATATAAATGGCATTATTCAGCTATAAAAAAACTCAGCTAGCTGAGTTTTTTTTATGGTTCTAAATCAATTCTAATTAATAGCTGAACAGACGCTTATCTAAAGGCAGTTCAATGCCGATTGAAGCGCCCGCATCATTGCCTTGCTGATCCGAATCACTCACCCAGCCATTCAGTTTCAATGGCAGGTCCGGACGCAAATAATGTGTCCAAGTTAAATCCAAAGCTTTAATCTCATCTGCTTGCGGGAAGGCAGCATTAATTTTCCGCACATCAGGCCGATTGTCCACTCCTGACATTTTAGCGAACAATACCCGGCCATTGATGCGGTTCATTAGGTCAATACGGATATTGCCGCCCACTGAAACCATTTGCCCATCACCGCCCATTGCGTGGCCTAATGGATAACCATGCTGATAATAACCATCTGTATAAACGCTGTGGTTATACGAAATACCGCGCGCCTCCCCATTGGTGCGGGTATCCGCCCACTCTGCATACAGCTGATACGGCATGCTGTTCAATGCAGAAGAATAATCTGCGCCAGCCAAATACATTTTCTTAGATGGCAAACCGCCTGCCTCATCTTCGCCAACATACTGTCCATATAAGCTCACAGGCACTTGCAGCAAAGGCTGCAAATTTAATCGACCATCAAAGCCTGCAATTTGGTTTGACGGATCTGCTTCACCTGTACCGCCATTATCTTTATTGCCTACAAAGGCATCCCATAATGAACTTAAGCTTTCTGGGCGCCCTTCACCGCCCCATTGAATTGCACGCGAAGCGCCTAGTTCTAAATAAGGTAATGGTTGAGCCGTTAAGCGTAAACCCACTAATTTTGCATCGGGTACAGCTTTATAATCATCCAATTGACCGCCAAAAGCCTGATATTGCCAAGGCCCAATCCACGACAGCCACTTGCTTTCAAATGCGCTTTGATCTGCACGCTGTACTGTCACCCCATATACTGGACGGCTTGCATCTCCACGGATTAAGCTGCCATCGTGCCCCGGCCCCCAATACGCTGGAATTTGTCCAGCAATGACCCATTGGTTCCACAGCTTGCCGGCAAGATAAGAACCTTCTAAGTTGACATCTTGATCATTATCAATTTGCGGATCTTTTTCAGCATTGGCGCGTAATTTTACATCCCAGTTTTCACCGCCTGCATTAAACTCTAATGCGCCTTGGTACTGAGCTTTCTGATGGTCGCCAAAATTTTGCGGTATATTTTTTTGATCAGACTCTGCAAACAATTCAGCTTTCAGCATGGCATTATCTGCATTCAGTTTATTTTGTACAGCCTGAATCACATTTTGCTGCGCCGCGGTCTTCACCTGCGCTTGAGATAGAGCACGTACAATTTCATCACCGCTCATAGGCCAGGTTGAAGTGCTGATTTGAATGACACCCTGCTGATTCAGCCAATTCAAATCTGCACGCAACGCTTCATCATTCAGCACAATCCCCTGCGCAAAGGCTGGTAAAGACATCCCAAGCAATACCGCAGCATAAAGCGATTTTCTTAAATACATGCTTTTTTTCTCAAGTTTAATTCACTGCCACACCTTAGTTTTTTTACAACAATTTTTCAATGATCGAATTGTGTTATTGTTCTTTTATTCGCCGCGGTATGTATTCTATTGTTTAGCGGTATTCAACTTGCCATAAAACATAAATCTAAATAGAAAATACGGTGTATAAATCAATAATATTTTTACCTACACCCTGCATATCAAATTTTGACGCGCAAAAAAGCCAAGCATCTGTATTTGAAAAACTCGGGCAAGAAAAACGTAAAATGATTTCACATCAATTTATAATGAAGCACTCCCTCAAAAAGACACTGACGGAATGATTGGATTGCATTCTATGAATCCCCATAGAACAAAGTACTTTAGACAAATACTCTGGTTAATTGAGAAATGTATAAAACACTCAATCAAAAAATATGGAAAAAAGCCAGCCCCAAACTAGAGCAATATTCGATCAAAAAATAAAATCAAAGAATATTAAGGAATAAAATACGCTGCTTTTCAAACAAAAAAAGCCACTGCATGCAGTGGCTTTTTTCTAACTTAACAAGGTCAGCGTATTAAGCATTTTTATGACGCATATGCGGGAACAAGATTACATCGCGGATGCTTGGCGCATTTACAAACAGCATCACCAAACGGTCAATACCAATGCCTTCGCCGGCTGTTGGAGGCAAACCGTATTCCAATGCTTCAATAAAGTCAGCATCGTAATGCATGGCTTCATCATCGCCGGCATCCTTTTCTTCAACCTGCGCTTGGAAACGCTCTGCCTGATCAATCGGATCATTTAATTCTGAGAAACCATTTGCCAGCTCACGGCCGCCAATAAAGAATTCAAAACGGTCTGTGATATGTGGATTGTCGTCATTGCGGCGCGCCAATGGAGAAGTTTCCGCCGGATATTCAGTGATGAATGTTGGCTGACGCAGCTGAGTTTCCACAGTTTCTTCAAATACAATTGTTTGAAGCTTACCTAGGCCAAAACCAGGTTTCACTTGCTCTTTCAGCTCTTCTTTAACAAATTTTGCCAAGAATTCACGGTCAGAAACATTTTCTGGAGTAAAACTTGGGTTGTGCTCAAGAATCGCATCAAACATTGAGATTTTTTTGTATGGACCTTTGAAGCTGTAAACTTCTTCGCCATAAGGCACATCAGTTGAGCCTAAAATATCAATCGCCAACTTTTCCAGCATATTTTCAGTCAAAGCCATCAAGTCTTTGTAGTCTGCATAGGCTTGATAGAATTCAATCATTGTGAATTCAGGATTATGGCGGGTCGAAACACCTTCGTTACGAAAGTTGCGGTTAATTTCGAATACACGCTCAAAACCGCCGACAACCAAACGCTTTAAATAAAGTTCAGGCGCAATACGCAAAAACAGCGGCATATCCAAAGCATTATGATGCGTTTCGAAAGGACGCGCAGATGCGCCGCCCGGAATTACATGCATCATCGGCGTTTCGACTTCCATGAAACGCTCATTGCTTAAATATGAACGGATGCCTGACACCACTTTTGCACGGATTTCAAAAGTTTTACGTGTTTCTTCATTCACAATTAAGTCTAAATAACGTTTACGGTATTTAACCTCGGTGTCATTTAAGCCATGAAATTTATCTGGAAGCGGACGAAGTGATTTAGTCAGCAGTTCAAAATGCTCAATGTGAACATATAAGTCGCCTTTGCCTGAACGGCCAATATAGCCCTCAACCGCAATAATATCGCCAAGATCTAAAGATTTGATGGTCTCTAGTGTTTCAGGCGCCAGTTCTTTACGCGCCACATAAAGCTGAATACGGCCAGTCATGTCTTGAATTACAATAAATGAGCCGCGGTTCAGCATCACGCGGCCAGCGATTTTCACATAAACTTTTTCGCCAGCTTCAATTTCTTCTTTCGATTTGTCAGCAAATTGATCTTGCAAATCTTGCGCATAGTGCTCGCGCTTAAATGTATTTGGCCAAGGGCTGATACCAGCTTCCTTCGCATGTTCCTGAATTTGCTTTAACTTGGCATGACGCTGTGCAATTAAATCGTTTTCGGAAATGTGTTGTTCAGAAGTCGATTGAGCGTTAGTTTGCGTCATCTCTGCCTCGAATAGAATAAGTAAAATTGGAAGTCGCATAGCATAGCAGAAATACAGAAAAATTCGTAGGGACTGTGAACATTTCAATGGCGCATTTGGAAAGAAAATTGCTTAAAGTTTCTGCCAAAACTAAAAAACCCAAATAAAAGAACTCAAATTTCAACTGGCTATTTTAATCAGGCACTTCGCAAAACCGAAGGCTGCGCTTTCACTGCGAAATACACACAAGCCGATGTGCAGCTCTCACCCTATAAAAATTCAATCTATTTTTTTTGATTCATGAACTTATTGAATGACAAGGCTTTTCAAATACGCTCTTCGCCCTTAGTAGATTAGACCAATAGCTAAATTCTTTATTTGCCTAACCGCACTACAATATTGGAATAAATTTGGTGAAAAGTAACTTATTTTCATCCTTCATTTTTCATAGATAAAGTCAGTGTGAACAAAAAAAATGAGTGCATGTGTCTCAAAAATACTGTTTCTGCATGGCTTAGATTCATCACGCGAATCTACAAAATTCCATGCGATTGATGCAAAGCAGAAATTTTGCATTGATATCGATTACCGCAACCTGAATTTTCAGACAGTTGCTGACTTTTATCATGAAATTATTGAGAAAATTAAGCCCGAAATCATTGTGGGCCACAGTTTAGGCGGTTATTGGGCGCTTAAAATGTCTGCCGCGCATCACATTCCCTGCGTCGTTGCCAATCCAAGCCTGTACCCAAACTTCAGAGAAGATTATCCCGCCATTTGCAATAATGATTTAGATCATGATATTCCGCAATTGGCTTATCTCGAGTTAGGCGATGAAATGCTGGATATGCATAATGTGCAGGAACAGCTTGAAGACTATATGCACATTCAGGCGGTTGAAGGCGGCCATCACCGCTTAAAAAATCCTGAAAATTTAAACCTCTTAATTCAGCAAATTGAACAGACCATTTTAATTAAATAAAAAAGCCCTGCAAAAATACAGGGCTTAGCGTTCAATTCAGGCCAGACTTAAGCGGCGTTTGATTGCGGTTTAGATTTATCATCTAAAACCGACCAAATGTTCAGCCCTAAATCTTTATGCAGATCTGGCAAATCCAAGAAAATACTTGCGCCAAGCACTTGATGATTGCACTTCTCAACCAGCTGTTTCACTGCACGCAAAGTGCCGCCGGTCGCTAAAACATCATCCACGATAATGACTTTTTGACCTTGAATCTCAGCAGACATTTCCAAACGGTCTAAGCCGTATTCCAGACTGTAGCCGACACCCACTACCGGCGGCGGCAATTTGCCTGCTTTACGGACCAAAATCAGGCCCTTGCCGGTGCGCTGAGCCAACAAGCTCGCCAATACAAAACCGCGCGCCTCGACAGCAACAAAACTGTCAACGTCTGCCAGCTGTTCAGCAGGAATGCTGTCAATTAAAGCATCTGTCAACGGCCCAATGTTATTCATGAATAACGGCGTAAGGTCAAAGAAACAAATACCAGGTTTTGGAAAATCTTGGACAGTACGAATGTGCGACCACAATACAGTAGACAAATTGCTCATAGGAGAAATATAAAATAAGGAAGGAATGTGTGAATTTTAACGCTAAAATCGAACAATGAACAGCCAATTTAAAGCCTGAACAGACCACAAAAAAGCTAAGCTATTGATTTTATTATTGTCATTTTCTAAATAAATATCAGCTATAGAATATGCTGATCATAATTTAACAAATCATGGTTTGAAAATCTGCTCGACTTTAGTCTAAATCCAGTTCTGAATCAAAATTTCCCAGTGGCAATGAAGGCTGAAGATCTCCATCGAAAAGTCAGCTGATCTATAAATTGTCAGACAAAAAATCGGTAAATCGCGAGTTTAGTGACATTTTTTGTCCCTGCTGGACATTCTGGTTTTTATTTCGCTGATTAAACTCTTATTCACTTTACTTTATGATCAGAACTGCGTAAAAATTTACGCATAGATTTTGCTGTGACAGTCATATTATTAGAGTCTTGCAGTATCTGAATTTTTTACTGATCCACTTTTTTAGGTCAGTTTTTGGAGAATCAAATGAAAAAGTATCAATGCATCGTTTGCGGATGGATTTACGACGAAGCAGAAGGCTGGCCGCAAGACGGTATTGTGGCGGGCACAAAATGGGACGATATCCCGGATGACTGGACCTGCCCCGATTGCGGTGTGTCTAAAGCCGACTTTGAGATGGTTGAAATTTAATTCATAATCATTAAAGACCATCCATGCTATGGTCTTTTTTTACGCCTTTAAAATAGATTGATGCGCTTGGAGTAAAGTATGCACCCTATTGTCATTATTGGTTCAGGTATGGCCGGCTATGCAGCTGCACGTGAATTCCGCAAGCTGAATGCTGAACAGGAACTTATTATGATTTGCGGCGATGATGCTGCCAATTACGCCAAACCGACATTATCCAATGCCTATACGGGTAAAAAATCGCCAGAACAAATCGCATTAGGCGATGCGGCCAAAATGGCAGCACAGCTGAATATGCAAATCATCAACCACACTTGGGTAAAATCCATTGATGCGGCGGCGCATCAATTGCATTTAGAAAATGCAGAAGGCGCTGCAGCTGTACAAGCTTATTCCAAAATGGTTTTGGCCATAGGCGCAAATCCTGTCCGTCTCGCAATTGCAGGTGATGGCAGCGATGATATTCACGTCGTAAACAGCCTGAATGACTATAAGGCCTTTCGCAGCCAAATCGATCAAAGTACAGATAAACGCGTGGTGATTTTAGGTGCAGGACTGATTGGCTGCGAATTTGCCAATGATTTGCAAAATACTGGCCACAGCGTCACAGTGATTGATCTTGCGCCTCAGCCTTTAGGCCGTTTGCTCCCAGCGCATGTTGCCGATGCGTTTAAAGACAGCTTAGAAGAGACAGGAATTCGGTTTGCTCTCGGCACCACTGTTGAAAAAGTATCAAAAGACAGCCATGGCCACTATTTGGTGACATTGGCCAATGGACAAAGCTTCAAGGCGGATATTGTACTTTCCGCTATCGGCTTGCAGCCGAATATTGCTTTAGCACAAACAGCAGACATTCATACCAGCCGCGGCGTGCTTACCAATGCAGGCTTGGAAACCAACCAAACTGATATCTATGCAATGGGTGATTGCGCAGAAGTCAACGGTACTTTACTGCCTTATGTAATGCCTATCATGCAGCAGGCTCGGGCACTTGCAAAAACGCTGAATGGCGAGCGCACTGCAGTGCACTACCCTGCAATGCCTGTTGCCGTAAAAACTCCGGCTGCCCCGCTGACTGTTTTGCCAGCGCCTATTGGCACAGAAGTAACTTGGGACACCGAAGAAACAGAAGATGGCATGCTGGCTAAAGCGACGGATAGCGAAGGCACTTTGCGCGGTTTCGTTCTGCTGGGCGCAACTGCCGGCAAGCAGCGACTTGCGTTGACTAAGCAGGTTCCGGACTTGATTCCTGCCTCGGTTTAAAGGTTTAATATAAGGACGTTTTTTACCTAAAAACGTCCTTGAATGGGGAGAATAATAATGAATAGCGCATTACAATTTAACAGTTCTCCATACACAGCATTTATGCATGAAACCAAAGTTGATTTAGGCAACGGCATCGAACTGCATGTAGAAGCTGGGGGAAATCCAGAACATCCGCCCATCATGCTGGTTATGGGCTTAGGTGCGCAAATGCTGTATTGGCCTGATTTTTTTTGCAAATCACTGATTGATCAAGGTTACCGCGTCATCCGCTTTGATAACCGCGACATTGGCCTCTCTTCCAAAGTCAGAAATAAAGGCCCGCGCCTGAATACCCTTAAACTGATGGGACGCTTTGCGCTTGGACTGGAAAATCAAGGCGCGCCCTATAACTTATTTGACATGGCGGAAGATGTTTCGCTGCTGATTGACCGTATGGGCTTAGATAAAGTCAATATCATCGGCGCGTCTATGGGCGGCATGATTGCCCAAATTCTTTCGGCAAAATATCCAGAAAAAATCAATAAGCTTGGTTTAATGTTCACCAGCAACAACCAGCCGCTCTTGCCGCCGCCATTTCCAAAGCAATTATTCAGCTTAATCGGCAAACCGGATTCGCATGATGAAGAAGGCATTGTGAACCACAGTTTAAAGGTTTTTAACATTATTGGCTCGCCTGGATATATCAATCAGCTTGAAGCAATTCAGACCGCGCGCAAGCTATATCAAAGAAGTTATTATCCAGCGGGTGTACTTCAACAGTTTTTAGCAATATTATGTACAGGTTCTCTGCTGAATCTGGACAAACAGATACAGAAAGAAACCTTGGTCATTCATGGAGCCCGCGACCGCCTGCTCCCGCCTAGCCACGGTAAAGCTGTTGCGAAAGCAATTTCCGGCGCTAAATTTGAATTAATTGATGGAATGGGGCATGATATCCCTCCGCATTTTATTCCATATATTAGCGGTTTATTTGCTGATCACTTTAATTCATAACATTAGGACACTATGGCTGCATTACCATCTTTAAGACAGCTGTCATATCTCGTAACGCTGTCAGAAACGCTGCATTTTACTGAAGCTGCGCGCCGTTCATTTGTCACACAGTCAACGCTGTCTGGGGGCATTATGGAGCTTGAGCGCTTGTTAGGTGGCGTCCTTGTGGAACGCGACCGTCAAAATGTCCGTTTAACGCCGCTTGGAGAGCAAGTTGTCGGCCGAGCACGTGTTCTCTTGGCTGATGCGCAGGATTTAATGCGCTTAAGCCGTGAAATGAGTGAACCGCTGACTGGTGATTTGCATTTAGGCATCATTCCAACGATCGCACCCTTTATTCTTTCACAGCTGCTGGATGAAGTGCACAAGCAGCTGCCTAAAATTCAGCTTCATTTGCACGAAGCGCAAAGTGAAAAAATTGTTGAAAAACTGGAACACGGCAACCTAGACATGGTTGTACTGGCGTTGCCTTTTGACACACGCAGCCTTAAAGTGGCTGAAATTGCGAAAGAAAGCCTTTATCTTGTCTATAACAAAGCCGACCAGAATGCGGCTCAATCGCTTACTCTGGACGATTTGGATTTGTCCCGCTTAATGCTGCTCGAAGAAGGCCACTGCTTGCGTGACCATGCCTTGAGCGCTTGTCCAATTGGCGAACGTAAAAATGACCACCGCCTAAAAGCCAGCTCACTGCCGACTTTGGTGGAAATGGTCTCTGCCGATTTAGGCTTTACGCTGCTGCCGGAAATTGCGTTGCATACCAACATGATTAAAGCAGATGCAAAATTGGCTGTTAAGCCAATTGAAGCTGGTCCAAGCCGTACGCTCGCGTTGATTACACGCAAGAGCACGCCGCTGCAAAGCGAATTTGATGTTTTACTGCAAATTCTGCAAAAAATTATGCACAATCTGCATTAAATGCAGCTATGCCATAAGCATTCATAGACCAAAAAAAAGGAGCCTTATCGGCTCCTTTTTTTTGGTCTATGAATGCTGTCTAAATAAAGAAAAGGGCAAGCCAAAATGGTTGCCCTTTTAAGGGAAATATATAGATGATTTCAAACTCGAATCCAAAATCATCTATATCCTTGATAAATCTTCTCACTAGCCAGATCAGTCAGAAGATACGGCCATCCTAAATTGCAGGCATACATTGTCCTATCCCTATTTCTTGGTATTTTTGAAAAAAATTCTCTTAAAAGCAATTATTCCCGCATATAAACTATTAGTTTAATTTGCGGTATAAATCACATTTTCATTCTATTTATTCGATACCGTTTAAAAATTGGCTTTGGTACAATTTTCAACTGATCAAAAATTAAAAACTGTGTCGCACAATCTTAAAATCATGCTGCTCACATAGACTTACAAACTTATTAAATAGTTTCATATCTAACACAAAAAATTAACAATTATATAAAATAAATTTTATTCAACAAACACTTAAATATAATCCAAATATTTAAATCCCTATTTCTAGGGATAGATATTCAGTAGGGTTTGAGGCAAAGTTATTTGAAACCGCCCTAAAGTGTTTTTATAAATTTTATTATTTAATATTAGAGTACCCCCATTAATGCATAATGATTTAATTCTGCCTGTTCCCGTACTGACCATCCGTCAGGGCAGAATCACACCTGCATTACAACAGCACAATATGCTATTGCAAGTGATCTTAAAAGATTTAGGCTATCCAGATGAACTTGTGCTGTCCGCTGAATCTGAAGACAGCGCAGCTCAGGCCATTACTGAACACTTGCCCAATCTAATTTTTTACCGCGTTGCAGATCACAGCAACCTGCATTTCCTTCCGCAGATTAAAAGCCTCTACCCATCCTGCTGTTTAATTTCTATTCATGAAAATAAAGCAGCGCCAAGTGAAATATTAAAAACGGTACAAAATGGCGCAGATGCATATTTGCTCAGTGATACTCCTGCGGAACAGCTGTTCCAGCAGATCAAATGCATCTTGAGAGGCGGAGCCGTGCTGCATCCAGAATTTGCAAAACTGCTGCAGGAACAGCTGACTTCCAAGCATAATCAGGAAATAAACCTTATTTTCAACTCTGTAGAAATTCAGATTATTGAGCAAATCAGCCAGCCATCTTCAGAAGTTCAAGCCGCATTAGCGTTAAATCTTTCTGAGTATCAAGTGTATAGTTTCATTAAAAATATTTTTCGCAAAATTTATATTCTGCATAAAAATACTGAAGCAGCAGCAGAGTAGCCGCTACGCATAAATCATCATGGATTGTTTGGCCGATGTTGATTAAATAAAAAGGGAGCTATGCTCCCTTTTTATTTAATCTTACTTTATTAAGTCCAGCAAAATGCGCTGTGAATTATGCGGCTCATCGCCTTCTGCAGCTTGCACACGCACCCATGTTCCATCTGCCTGCAGCAGCCATGCTTGCTGATTATCTTTTAGATAATTCACTAAGCCCTGCTGATGAATGCGTTTTTTCAGCGCCGCATCTTCAATTGGGAAGCACGCTTCTACACGGTTAAACAGATTGCGGTCCATCCAATCAGCACTTGAACAGTAAATACGCGCATCGCCATTGTTGCTGAAATAATAAACCCGTGTATGCTCTAAAAAACGTCCGACAATGGAACGGACGCGGATATTTTCTGACAATCCCGGCAGGCCCGGACGCAAACAGCAAATGGAACGGATAATCAGCTCAATCTGGACACCGGCCTGTGACGCCTCATAAAGCTTATTAATCAGCTGCACTTCAGTCAGCGCATTGACCTTGACAATAATTTGCGCGGCTTTGCCGGCCTTGGCATTGGCAATTTCATCATCAATAAAATTAATCAGCTGCGCATGCAAGGTAAATGGAGCATGAAGCAGCTTTTTCAGCTTAGCCATTTTCCCCATGCCGGTCAGCTCTTGGAAAATCCGATGCACATCTTCACACAGTTCTTTATCTGTGGTCAGCAAGCCGTAGTCTGTATAAATGCGGGCATTGCCGGCATGATAGTTGCCTGTACCCAAATGCACATAGCGCACCAGCTTGTTGTTCTCACGGCGCACCACTAAAATCATCTTGGCATGGGTTTTATAGCCCACAATGCCATAGACCACTACAGCCCCTGCTTCCTGCAGCACATTTGCCACTTCAATATTTGATTCTTCATCAAAACGGGCGCGAAGCTCAATGACCGCAGTGACTTCTTTGCCATTGCGCGCCGCTTCCGCCAGCACCTGAACAATTTCTGAATCTGGCCCGCTGCGGTATAAGGTTTGCTTGATGGCCAACACTTGCGGGTCGCGCGCGGCTTCACGCAGTAAATTAATGACGGGCGCAAAAGATTCGAAAGGATGGTGCAGCAAAATATCCTGCTTTTGCATGGCGCTGAAAATATTTTCTGATTTTTTCAGCACTTTTGGAATAACCGGTGTATGCGAATCATAACGCAAGTGCGGACGTTTAAAGTTGGACAGCAGACGCGCCAAATTAACTGGCCCATCAACTTTATACAACTGCTCTTCTTCTAGATCAAACTCATCCAGCAGATAATCATAAATATGCTTCGGACAGTTTTCTGTCACTTCTAAGCGCACGGCACGGCCAAAACGGCGCGAATTCAGCTCGCCTTTCAGCGCCTTCGCTAAATCTTCAACATCTTCATTCAGCGCCAAATCGGCATTACGGGTCACACGGAATTGATAGCAGCCCGTTGCCGTCATGCCAGGAAATAAATCTGAAACATGCTCATGAATAATGGCAGACAGCATCACGTGATGCTCTTTGCCGCCCGTCAATTCATCCGGCAGGCGCACGACACGCGGCAAAGAGCGCGGCGCCGGCACAACGGCTAAATCAATTTGCCGGCCAAAGGCGTCCTTCCCTTCTAAGGTAATAATAAAATTCAGGCTTTTATTGACCAAGCGCGGGAACGGGTGTGCAGGATCCAAACTGATCGGCGTCAGCACCGGTGCAACCTGTTCCTGAAAATATTTTTTGACCCACGCGGACTGTGCTGGGGTCAGCTCTCCGCGGCGCAGGAAGCAAATGTCTTCTTCACGCAATTTAGGCAGAATTTCTTCATTTAAAATACGGTACTGGCGTTCAATAGCGGCATGCGCTGTCGCTGAAATCTGATCGAGAACCTGCTTCGGAGTCAGGCCATCCGGCGTATGGCTTTCATTGCCTAAATCCAGCTGCTCCATCATGCCTGCAACGCGGATCTCAAAAAACTCATCTAAGTTTCGGGAAAAAATCAGCAGGAAATTCATCCGCTCAAGCAAAGGATGCAAAGGGTCAACCGCTTGCTCCAAGACCCGCAAATGGAAATCCAGAATCGAAAGCTCACGGTTGATATAACGATCATTATAAGTATATTCAGCGGGAGGCAAAGCGCTGTTAGCTGCCGTATTCATGTCTAACCTATGATTTTTAAAATGCTGTGCATGGCTGTAAGTATGCTTCAAATTTATGACATTTTCATAAAAAAAGCCTAGAAAACCAGGCTTTTTTTATGCTGCGGATTCCGTTTAAGCGCTTGCTTATGGAATATGGCTGTAGCGCATATATTTTTGAATCATACGTTTGCGGTACAGCAGTTTCCGGTCACTGCGGTGGTCCTGATAATACTTAGGATTCGGCAAGATGGCCGCTAAAAATGCAGCCTGCTCACGGCTTAAGCTACGGGAACTTTTACCGAAATAATACTGAGTAGCAGCTTCCACGCCATAAATATTGTCACCAAACTCGACCGAGTTTAAGTACACTTCCAGAATCCGTTCTTTTGACCACATGCGCTCCATCATCCATGTCGCGACAGCTTCCTGGCCTTTACGCAAAAATGAACGCTTATTATAAAGAAAAAGGTTTTTGGCCAATTGCTGTGAAATGGTCGAACCGCCTGCAACCACTTTTCCCTTGTCTTTATTGCGTTCAAGCGCAAACTGCATGCCCGCCCAGTCAAAGCCATGATGCTGCAGAAACTTGCCGTCTTCGGCAGCCACAACCGCATGTTTCACATAATCGCTGATTTGATCGTAGTCACGCCACTGCTGCTTAATCGGTTTAGAGGTATCTGACCAATAATCTATGCGCATCATCATGGTCGTTTCTACCGGATGCGTCCGCCACCATGCCAAACTGGCAAATATCCACAGCTGAACCAAAAGCACCAAACTGACAAGTATGAGTAAAGTACGGGCAAGAAAGGCTTTCATCTCAGTCTGATGCTCCTGAAAATTGCTTTTTTCATGTTAAGCTTGTTATTAAACGAATAATCATCCAAAAGAATAGCATGCCTGAACTTTCCCCTCCTCAAGTAAACCGTAAACTGGAAATTCACCTGTGGTGGTTCACCGCGCTGATGATCGCTGTCAATGTCGGCCTATTTGCGTGGCAAGTCCTGCATGGCATGGATGCCAGCAGCCCTAGCACCGCTGATGCTATCCGCTGGGGTGCTGATTATGCGCCTTTAAGTTTTTTAGCGGAACCCATCCGCCTCATCACCAGCATGTTTTTTCACTTTGGCCTGATTCATCTGATGCTGAATATGTGGGCGCTGTATATTTTCGGCAGCATTGCAGAACAGATGCTGGGCCGCCTGTACTTTATCGGGCTGTATTTTTTGGCCGGCATCAGCGGCTCTCTGCTCAGCGGTTATATTTCGATTCAAGACAGCTATGAACTTATCCGCATAGGTGAAGCCAACCGTGAGCTGCTGCCGAGTGTCGGTGCAGGCGCTTCCGGCGCAGTGATGGGTATCGGCGCTGCCCTGACCATGCTTTCACTGTTTCCAGTTTTGCCTCAGCAGCGTTTTCTGCTGGATAAAAGAACCTTAGTCAGTGTGATGGCCATCAACCTTGCGATGGGATTCATGATCAGCGGCATCAACAATGCTGCCCATATTGGCGGCATGCTGATGGGCGCATTTTTAGCCGTCATGTGGTACTTGGGGCAAAAGATCCAGCGCAGCAGCGCCATCAACCTGCTGGGCTTTTTGATTGGTTTGGCGCTGTGCTGGCAGGCCTATCAGTACTGCTTATCTCTGGTGGTGTATATCAAGCCGCTGTGGCAAGAACTGGCGCTGATGATGCAGTCTGCCGTAAACCCGCATAGATAAAACGGAAAAACAAAGCTCGCGCATAAAGTGCATGATATAGGCGCCGCTCTTAAACTAGAAACAGTCAACAGCGGCGCGCTTAAGAAAAAAATTTACTGATTCATCTCCCGCAAGCTCTGCAAAGGCGGAATCTCACAGAGATAGCTGAGACGGTAGCGCCCAATCAAGGCACACAGCACCGTCATCAATATAGGCAAGATGAGCCAAATTTCCCAATGCGGCTGTATCGCAAGTTCCATCCGGTAGCTGGCAACGGCGCTGATTGCTTCTGCAAATAAGCAGGAAACCATGCCTGCAATCAGCCCCATAAAGCCAATTTCCATGCTCATCATGCGTTTCAGCCTATGTTTTGAACTGCCGAATGAACGCAGCAGCGCCACTTCACGCTTGCGTTCATCCATCAGCAGGTTCAGGCAGGCCACCAAGACTAAAATTCCTGACAAAGCCACCAATACGGCTAAAATAGTAATGATCTGCACCAGCAGGCTGACAATGCGTTTCACTTCATCCAAAATTAAAGTGACATCAATAAATACGGTATTGGAAAACTGCTGAATCAACTGTATCAGCTGGGGCTTTTCAGCCTCAGGCACATAAAAACTGCCTAAATAGCTGCCGGCATTTTCATCTATAGACTTCGGCGAAAAGATAAAAAAGAAATTCGGGCTGAAACTCTCCCATTCCACACTGCGCAGATTAATCACTTTGGCCTGCAGCAGGCCTTCAGGCAAACTGAATGTCAGGCGGTCGCCAATTTTAATCCCCAATTCCGCCGCGGTTTTAGCTTCGACAGAAACCTCATTCTTTTGCTGAAATTGGGCAGCGCCGCTGACAATTTTATTGTCGGCAGGAAAAGCCGAAGCCTGCGTTAAATTCAATTCACGGCGTAAGGAATTATTGCTCTTTACCAGCTCATCTGCAAAAGGCTGGTCATTTTTAGCCACTAAGCGCCCCCGCACATTTGGATACAGCGGCGTGCCTTTCCAGCCGTGCGTCTGCAGCTGCTGCTGAAAAGCAGGCATATCCATAGGTGGCAAACCGTATACAAATTGATTTGGGGTGCCTGCTGGCAACTGCTGCTGCCAGCGTTCCAGCAGGTCTGTGCGCAGTACGGCCAATACCGTAATTAAGCTGAGACCCAAGGCCAAAGCCGTAATTTGAAATGCCGTTTGATACGGCGTGCGCACATAAGCTGAAATGCCCAGTTTTAGATTGCGGATGAATTTCAGCAACGTCCAAACAACGGCATACAAGACCGTACATAAGCAGATAATCGAACCGATTACCCAAGCCGTGAGCAGCAAGTTTTCAGTTAATACCGCACTGAACAGCACTAAACTGACAGTACCGGTCAGCAGCATCCACAGCATAGACTGCACTGATTTTTCCTGCTGGCGGATGACACGGATGGGCGGCGTATTGAGCAGCTGCCACAGGCTTGGCAGCACAAAACCCAACAGCACCACTGCGCTGGTCAGCATCGCAATAGGCAACGGCCCCAGCAACATAGCCACAGCCGAAAAAGCGACGTTCAATTGCGGTATCAGCTGAAGCATCAATTGCAGCAAGCCATAGCCCAGTGCGATGCCTGCAGCGCTGCCCAGTACAATTGCAATTGCAAAAACCACTGCCAGCAAAGACAAATAGGCCCGAAGAATCTGCTGTTTTGATGCGCCCATGCAGCGCATGAGTGCAATATGATCTTGATTTTGCTGTACATAGCGCTGACTGGTTAACGCAATGGCAATCCCGCACAGTAAAATAGTTAAAATATTGGCCAGCTGTAAAAAGGTATCCAAATTGGCAATCGGCTTCATCAAGCGGGTATTGCCTTCACTGGCATTTCTCAAACGCAGGCTGCTTTGCGCATCTTCAGACGGTGCGGATACATTGGCCTTGCTCAATTGATCAGTTTCCAGCTGCTGTTTTTGCTTAAACAGCAGCTCAAATTGCCGCGTTTGCGCCGCATCGCCCGCCATCAGCAAACGGTATTCAATTCGGCTGCCTGCCTGTACGGCATGCGTTTTTACAACGTCCTGCCGGGCAATAATCACCGTCGGTGAAAAGCCGCTGAAGCCCAGCTCCTGATTGGAATCATGCTCAATTTTAGCCGTGACTTTAAAATCACCATCGGCGATTTGCAGCGGATCGCCAATTTTTACTTTCAGCAAATCCATAGCGCGCTGACTGAGCCACACTTCGCCCGAGCGAATGGCCGATGCAGCCGGTGAAACTTTCAGCTCACCGCGCAAGGGAAATGAGGCATCGATGGCTTTAACATTCACCATGACAAACCGGTCTGATGTATGCGCCATAGTGCCGAACATGGTGACTTCGGACTGCTGCAGATGCAGCTGCTGCGCCTGCGCTTTCCACTGCGCGCCAATCGGCTCATTGCTGCTCAGCACTAAATCTCCCGCCAGCATTTCGGCAGCCTGCAAAGCCACGGCTTTCTGCACCTGATCATTGCTGAATTTCAAAGCGGTTGTGGCGCTAATGGCTAAAGTCAGCGCAATCATCAACAGATAAACGCCTGTGCTTTTAAAGCTTTGCCTCAACAAAGGATGAAACAATGTATTCATGTCACCCTCCCCGTGAATGTTCAATCAGATGGCCATCTGCCAGCTCATAATGACGCTGGCACTGGGCCGCCAGTTGAGGATCGTGAGTGACTAAAATTAAAGTCGTACCCAATTCACGGTTCAGCTGAAATAACAGCTGTTCTATCTCTTTTGCCGTTGCGCCATCTAAATTTCCAGTCGGCTCATCGGCAAAAATAATCTGCGGTTCACTGATCAGCGCGCGGGCTATCGCCACCCGCTGCTGTTCTCCGCCTGACAGCACTTTCGGCGTTTGTTGCGCCTGCCGCTCCAAACCGACTTTGGCCAGCAGGGCCTGCGCCTTCTGCTCGGCAGAGGCATAGTGAAAATGCGGATGCAAACGCAGCGGCAGCATGACATTTTCCAGCGCGCTCAAATGCGGCAGCAGCTGAAAAGACTGAAAGACAAAGCCAATATGCTTTAAGCGTACGGATGCCCGCTGTTCTTCATTCAATTGATCGACTGATTCACCGCAAACCTGAAGATGCCCTGCGCTTGCCTGATCCAGAGTGGCCAAAATCCCCAGCAGTGTCGATTTTCCTGAACCCGAACGTCCGGTAATTGCGACCTGTTCACCTGCATAAATGTCTAAGTTCAGATTCTCAAAAATGCAGAGTTCTTTTTGACTCAACTGTATCTTTTGTGTCAATTGCTGTGCAGAAATAATCGCCTGTGGCATGATGGATGGATCAGTCGAAACTTGGCTCATATTTTTCCTATCTTTAGGTTTATATGCAGGATCTTATTCAGAGTCGTATGCAAAATCGCAATCTTAAAATTCGTGTATTTTCTTCATTCGCTGTCATCGGCTTAAGCTTTGCTCCCATGCTGGCCTGTGCAAAGACCATTATGATTGTTGGAGACAGCTTAAGCGCGGGATATGGCATACAGCCGCAGCAAGGCTGGGTGCATTTGCTGCAAAAGCGCTTAGACCAACAGTATCCGAAAGCGCATAAAGTGGTCAATGCAAGTGTGAGCGGTGAAACCACCAGTGGCGCTTTAGCGCGCCTGCCCAAACTGCTGCAAACCCATCGGCCGCACGTGGTGGTGATCGAGCTGGGCGGCAATGACGGCCTGCGCGGACAGCCGCCGCAAATGATGCAGAAAAACTTGGCGCAGCTGATTCAAAAAAGCCAGCAAGCCAAAGCTGAAGTGATTTTATTTGGCATGAAAATTCCGCCCAATTACGGAACAGCCTACAGCAAAGCGTTTGAAAACAGCTACAAGACCGTCAGCCAGCACTACAAAGTGAAGCTTCTTCCGTTCTTTTTAGAAGGGGTCGCAGGCAAAAAAGACTTAATCCAAAGTGATCAGATTCACCCCAATGCCAAAGCGCAGCCGATGCTGCTGAACAATGCCTATCCCTATATCAAAGGCGCGCTCTAAAAGCATAGAAAAAAAACAAAAAAGGCGCTGATCAACAGCGCCTTTTTATGCATTGAACAATTTTTATTTAGAAGTCGTAGAAAGTCACTTCACCAGTTTCCAGTGAGTATTCTGCGCCAACGACTTTCAGCTTGCCTTGAGCAATCAGATTTTCCAATACCGCTGAACCGTGGCGCAGCTGATTAACAGAGGCAAATACATTCGAACGCACAGCATGCACGGAGAGCTTTTCTAAATCATCTTTCAATTCAGTCTGCATCAGAATTTCAACCGATGGGCGTACGCGGTTCACGATTGACATCAGATTGGCGGATGGCGGAGATGCAGGGTTGGTCAAGGCTTCAATGGTTGAATGAATTGCGCCGCAATGCGTATGGCCCAAGACAATGACCACAGGACAGCTGAAACTGTCTGCAGCAAATTCTACACTGCCGACTTGTGATGGCGCGACAATATTGCCTGCAACACGAATGACGAATAAATCGCCTAAGCCCTGATCAAAGACCATTTCAGCAGGAACGCGTGAATCTGAACAGCCCAATACAATTGCAAATGGCTCTTGGCTTTCAGCCATTTCTGCACGCTGCTGATGCGTCAAAAGCTTAAGATGCTGCGTTTGACCATTTACAAAACGTTCATTTCCTTTTTTTAAACGATCTAGAGCTTCTTCTGCTGTTAGCATGATCTTCCACCTGATTTGAAGTTGGAATATTTTAATCTTCTGCCTGCCGAATGTCACTTGCAAAAACAATAGCGAATTGGTTTTTCTGACAGCGCTGTTTTATTCACTTTTTTTGAAGATGGTTTTTTACTGCGTATCACCTTTATGCAGCTGAAGCAAAATTTTCAGATTCCGGCCCATCAAAATCGGAAGAAAATGCCAATGCCAAAATGATTATTTTAAATATTTACCACTGTTTTTCAGACACAGATCACACTTTAAGCCAGCTCGACCAACCCGTTCAAAAAAGCGCTGTGTGACAATATGACTATTTGATCTACAATCTTCGTTCAGAGTATTTCTATTAGACGAATGCGCTAATTCAAATAATTTTTAAATAAATGAAATAACAATTCTTTTGCGGTTTTAGGGGTAATATCAGTCAATGAAAGGATTACATTCGACTTTCAGCCGTGCGTTCAAAGCGGTCAGCCTATGCGGCCTGCTGATATGCGTTCAGCCAGCCTTTGCCGCCAGCAGCAGCCCTTCCGCGGCAGCAAAGCCTTCAATTCTGCAAAACTATTTAGCCCAAGAACGGAAATCTGCCGGCCTGACCTCTAAAACCATACAAATCGGCAATATCAGCTGGAGCTACAGTGAAGGCGGTTCACGCGCGAATCCTTCCATTCTGCTCATTCATGGACTCGCAGGAAACCGTGACAATTGGAACCGCGTCGCCCACTATCTAACGCCTTATTATCATGTGATTATTCCAGACTTGCCAACCAATGGCGATACGAAAGTTCCTGCCAATTTTGATATTTCCGTCCCGAATGTGACAGAGCAGCTGCGCCAGCTTGCCGAAAAAATTGACATTGAAGATAAGCTGAATGTCGCCGGCCATTCATTGGGCGGCTCGATTGCAACCGTCTATGCGGCGCAGTACCCTTTTGATACACAAAGCTTATTCTTGCTGAACAGCGCCGGTATTTATAGGCACGCTCTTACCCCCTACACGCAGAATCCATCGTCCTTAAAGCAGCTGATTGTCTCAAAGCCGGGCGATTTTGACGGCGTAATGCATCAGCTGATGCAAAACCCGCCTGCTGTGCCGTTTAAGCTCAAGCAAGCCCAGGAACAGCACTTGATTGCTCAAGCGGAGCAAACTCAGAAAATGATTGATCAGGTGGTCACCTTAAACCGCATTTACACCCCTGATACCTTTGCCCGCTTAACCAAAGCCGTCGAAGCGCCAACACTGATTCTATGGGGCAAGCAAGACAAAATTATTAATGTTGAAGCGGCAAATGAGTTAAAAACATTATTGAAACGCGCTGAAGCACCTGTCATTCTTAACAATGTGGGCCATGTGCCCATTATTGAAGCGGAGCAGGCAGTTGCAGACCATTACTTGCCATTCCTTGCAAAAAGCCAAAAGTTTAAAAATCCTCTAGCGGATAAACTTATTCCTTTAAACTAATTGACCTCGTTATCACACCGCAGGTTTCTCAAGGACAGCATGCAGAAGAATCCTATGATTGAGCAGCTTATTGATGCTCATCTTAATTTTTTAAATCAGACCTTTGCTCAATCTGACACTGTCCAAACAGAGTTTTTAAGCTTCTATCATTGGTTTAGAAAGCAGTCCTTGCTGCAGCTGTGGTCTTTTGAGCAAATCAACAGCCTGATCCAAAAGCAGATTCTGCAAACCCCTGCCAGCGGTTTTCTGATTGAGCAAATTGCCGAACATATTAAATTTGCGCTGATTCATCCTGCCAATGAAGCTACGCAAATTGCAGACATTATTCCAGTACTGACCATTGATAAAATTGCGCAATACGTGGCCAGCAAAAGTGACCACCGTCAGCGCCTGATTAAAACCGTAGTCAACAGCCCTGCGTTTTCCGCCATGATCAGCCAGCTGATTCAGCACTCTATTCAAGATTATTTGGATAATTCTGTGCTTGCTAAAAATGTGCCGGGCGTATCGCGCTTTATGAAAATGGGCAAATCGGTATTGGAGAATGTGACCGACACCAATTTGGACAATGCAGTCAGCAAATACCTGCAGAAGAATATACTCAAGCTCAGCCAAATGAGCGAAACCGTGCTGAATCAGCATTTTGACAACCAAAAACTGTATCATTTTCAAGCCAATTTATGGCATAAAATTAAAGTCATGCCGGTTTCGGTGCTGAAAAATTATATCGAAGTTCAGGATCTGCCACAGACTGTAGGCATGGGTGCTGAGATTTGGGATTTTATCCGACAAAGCGACTATTTACAGCAGCAGGTGCATGACGGTGTATATGCTTGGTATATCCGTAATCAGGAACGGCCTTTTGACCTGTTGCTCCGTGATCTGAATATTGATGAAGCGCTGATTCAAAATGAACTGCATGGCCTGCTGAATCCTGTCATTCAGCAGCTGATCGACTCACAATACTTGCGTGACCGAGCACGGCATTATTTAACACTGTTTTATTATTCTGCAGAGACATTAAAAATTTTAAATCTCGAAAATTAAAAAAAGCCGCATGATGCGGCTTTTTTTTACAGCAAATTAAAACTGATACTTCAGACTTGCATAATATGCGCGGCCCGGCTCGTTATATGTTTGATTCACATCATTATCACGCAGCAATTGTTCATCAAATAAATTACTGACACCAATTCTGCCGCTGAATTGGCTGTTAAATTTATAGCCCGCATTGATTCCAGCAATACCATAGCTTTTAACACTGGTCGTATTCATCGTGGTATTGCGGGTTTCTGCAAATTCACGCGGTTTTTGGCGGCCATACTGAGTATAGACAAAATTCACATCAAACTGATCTGTAATATCATAGTTAAAAATTGAGTTAATGGTGTAGTTAGGCACGACAGATAACGGATTGCCTGTTGTTTTATTTACAGAATCAATCATGTATGTAAAATTATTCGTCCAAGATGCATTATCAAAGCTGAGGGTTACACTGCCTTCAACCCCTTGAATCAATGCCTTGGGAATATTAGTCCATTGCAATAAATGGTAAGTCGTTGAGCCTACTGTCGTTGTGCCGATGACCTCATCACCTGAAGTAATCTTATTTTCATAATCATTGCGGAACCAAGTCAGGCTTGCTTTTACATCATCTTTTGCAAACTCAACACCGACTTCTTTATTCAGAGACGTTTCAGGCTTTAAGTCTGCATTGCCGACTAAATAACAGCTGCCAGAAGCGGTTGCTGTAGAATCCGGGCAACCATTTCCACGTGTAAACAGTAAGTAGCCTTCCGCATTCTGATACATATTAGGCGCTTTATACGCCTTAGCTACCCCGCCTTTTAAAGTGAAATAATCACCTAAACGCTGCGTTATATTGAAACTCGGGCTCCAATTTGAACCCGATTTACTGTGGTCATCAAATCGAACGCCCAATACCATATCGGTAGAATCGGTAATTTTAAAGTTATCTTCGATATAGGCAGAAGCTATTCGCGAATTCATATTTTCACGGTCAGCCGGCAAGTCAATGACTCCTGAATTATCTGCCTGCACAGTGCTTGCAGGGTCATTAAACTCATCTTCCACCCACTCAGCACCCAAGGTTAGCACCTGAGGAACTGCAATTTCCAGCGGAATATTCGTTTCTGCATTAAAACGCATCGTTTCTAAAACAGACGTCTTCTTATCAAATGAGTTAGGACTGCCCTCTGGACCGCCTGCTAAAGATTCAGGTATCCGTTTATTTTTAGTCTTATCATATTGGGCAATAAGCTTAGTATCGCCCCATGCCCAATTGCCTTCATGCGTTAGAGCATAGCTGTCACGGTACATTGTATTCGTTTCTTGCCCCAACAGGCCAAGCACATATTCAGCATTAGAGAAACCTCCGCTGCCATCGCCAGCAGCATCAAAATTGCTATTTTGAATATCTCCGGTGTATTCGTTGCCTTGACGTCCGACAGAAGCATCCAATATTAAATTCTGCTGATCATTGATCTGCCATGCCAGACGGCCTGCAATATCTTTATTTTCAACGCCCTCACGGCCTGCTGCTCGGTTACCGCCATCCGTTACAGGGTTAATATCCGGTGAGTCGGAATCTGTTTTCGCATAGTTTCCGTACAATCGATAAGACAAAGTATCTTTAATAATGGGACCGCTTAGATTGAAACTCTCTCGATGTGTTGCGCCTTCTTTTGAGTTTTCAGGCTGATTCGTGAAGACTTCCACTGAACCATGCACCTCGTTTGTAACTTTTTTAGTTTTAATATTTACTACGCCACCCATTGCGCCTGAACCATAGCGCGCTGCAGCTGGACCGCGAAGCACTTCAATTGATTCTATGGCATCCGCAGGCACCCAGTTTGAATCGCCGCGGGTATCGCGTTCGCCGCGCCAGCCGTAGCGTACAGAGTTGCGTGAATTTACTGGTTTGCCATCAATTAAAATTAAGGTATTTTCAGGCCCCATTCCCCGAATATCAATTTGACGGTTGTTGCCGCGCTGACCTGTTGCGCTATTGCCAGTCAAATTCACACCCGGCATGCGGCGCACGTATTCAGAAATATCATTTACAACAGGCAGCCGATCCAAATCTTCTTCGGTAATGACAGAGGCGCCCAACGATTGCTTAATCTGCTCTTCGGCAGTCACCACAATTGTTTCTAATTTTGTCACATTTTCCTGCACCATCTGCTCTTCTGAATGAACGGCTGCACTCATTGCTGACATTACGGCAAAAGCCAAAGCGGATTGTAATAACGGCTTGTTCATATACACATACCCACAAAAAAATAATGGAGAAATAAAGTAAATTTGCGGGAAATATTAACAAAATATAAACATAATGCAATTAATATTGATAATTATTATCATTTATTTCATTGGTTCAGGCATAAAAAAGCCTCTGCTGAATGAGAGGCTTTTTAGCGTTTACAGGCCTTATTTAAAATAAGCACCTTCTGTGTTGCTGTGATCCGTCTGATCCACAACACGCGCAAGTTCAGGAACATGCTGTTTCAGCGTAGTTTCTACACCCTGCTTTAACGTCAGGTCAATGGATGAACAGCCTTGGCAGCCGCCACCGAATTTGAGTACAGCCGTAAGGCCATGTTCGGCATCTTCTACCACTTCAACCAATGCGCAGTTGCCGCCATGCCCTGCAAGGCCCGGGTTGATTTCAGACTGAAGCACATAAGTAATGCGCTCTTCTACTGATGCATCAGGACCGACACGCGGCACTTTAGAATTTGGTGCGCGGAAAGTTAATTGCCCGCCAAAACGGTCTTTGTTGTAATCAATCACGGCATCCAGCAAATAAGGAATGGATGGCGCGTCAACATAAGCCGGAAAATCAGGATAATCCTGTTTGTAATCTGTAGGTATGACTTCTTCTGGCGCACTGTAAGCCATGCAGCATTCAGCGCGCGGTGTACCAGGATTTTCTACAAAAATACGTACAGCAATGCCCGGCGTATTCTGTTTTTCCAATAAATCTTTTAAATACTCTTGCGCATTGGGTGTAATCAATAAATTTGGAATCTCTTCTGCAACTGCAGTGCTGGTATTCTCAGTCGACATAACAATATTTCCTCATGCTTAAGCAGCCATTTTAACTGAAGATGCGGTTCATTAGAAAAAAATCAACCAAAATTGTCGGAATTATATTGAAAGTTATCGCTATGCCTTCAATTAATGGCATTATGATCTGCGAATATTGATCATTAGAACGCCAATTTATGCTCGGTTTAACTATCAGCCACACCCTCATCTTAATTATTATTACGGCCATTATTTCATTTATGGCTTTTCAAAATCAGGCCCTTATGAACCGCCTGATTTTTTGGCCGCCTGCAATGCAGCGCGGTCAATATGACCGTTTCATCACCCACGGCTTTGTGCATGCAGACGGCGCGCATCTGCTGTTCAACATGATTACCTTGTTCTTTTTCGGCAGCATTATTGAAGCGTTTTACCGCCAGTATTTTTTTGACCTTGGCTTTGTGCTGTTTTATTTAGGCGGTCTGATCGCGGCGATTGTTCCCAGCTATCTGCGGCATAAAAATGATGCGCGCTGGGCAAGTTTGGGCGCTTCCGGTGCAGTGTCAGCAGTGCTTTTTGCCTATATTCTGTTTGAACCGTGGAAATTGATTTTTGTATTTTTCATCCCCGTCCCTGCGATTATTTTTGCAGTGCTGTATGTGGCTTACAGCATTTGGTCCGGCAAACGCGGAAATTCCAATATCAACCACAGCGCTCATCTGTGGGGCGCCGCCTATGGCGTAATTATGACCATTATTATAGAGCCTCGCCTGCTGCCGCATTTCCTGAATAAGTTAATGCAAGTTCCTTTTTAAAAACATCCAAATAACCAAGATCTCCATGAAAAAAGAATTCCGCTGTATGCAGAATTCTTTTTATTTTTGAACAAAGCTATTTTGACCTCGTCAATAGGTCTGATTATCCATCTATATTTTCTACAAGCTGGCCATTTGCAAAATGCCAGTTTCGCTGATAGGCAGACACAAATTTAGCAATGAAAATGGGCGCACGGTCTATGGCGGAGCGTTCTTTAAAATGGCCTTGAGCCTTTGCCCAGTCATAGCAGCTTTCATTCAATGGGTATTCCATTAAAATACCGCTCAAATAGTTTCTTTTAATCCAAAACTCAGCCTGCCGGTAACTGGAAAACACCGCCGAAGCAAAACCTGATTTCTGCCCATTAAAGACATAAACTTGATTAGATTTATTCATAAGGCCATCCTGCTCTTATTTTTTTTCTGCTTAAATCATAAACGTGACTAAAGTCACACTTCAAATAATTTTTAATAAATATGTCAAATAACTGTAAGCAAGTGTAGTTTTAAACCAATGACAGGCTATACACACTTTCCGCTGCAAATTTCATCTGGATCTTCATCAAGATCCGCTTATCATAAAAAGCGAACAGAATAAAAAAAGGAATTTTCATATGAAAAAAGCAACCTTAGTATTCAGCATGATTTTGTGCAGTCTATTATCCGCCTGCGCAGTCCACACTCGGGAAGGCAGTATTGTCGTCGATCCAGACCGCGGCTATTACCCGCATGACCATGGAGATTTCTGTCCACCCGGCCAAGCCAAAAAAGGCCGCTGCTGAGTGCTGGTAAACAGCCGATAAAAGCCTTCAAACTGAAGGCTTTTAAAATATTTCATACCACTAAAGTTCTGTGTATTTCACGATAAATCATCTAATTTTGGCATCTTATGCCACCTAGGAATTTAATTTGGCATAGATAATGTATACATCTGTATAGTAATGATTAGATCACGTGAGATATTTTGCATGTCCAATTCTTTAGACGGTCTTCAATTTCCAAACCCATCTCAAAAGCAAAAGCCCAGCACCTCAAAAGCAGGACGGGAAATTATTGCCGAAGCCTTAGCCAGTGTAGATCACAGCGCCTCGCAAAAAGCAGTCAATGAAAAAAACTGGCGCAAGCAGTATCCGCAATACTTTAAAGCGCTGGTAGAGCAAGGCATCCGCAATGAGCAAAATCCTATTGCAATTGCCGAGGCGGGCTTAAACAAAGCGCATCACACCTTTGAGTTTTTGCGCAATGGCAGCAAGCATTTGCTCAAAGATGTCATGCAGCTGGATGCCCAGCCTTTGCATACAGTTAAATTAAAAGGTGAAAGCGATGCCACGCCTGAATGGTATGTGCCTTATCATGGCCAAAAGCTGCAAGGTGAAGCGCTGCTGGCGCAGATTCAGAAATGGCAAGATGACGGTATTGTAGAACCCAGCCATGCAGATGCATTAAGGGAAGCGGCAGCTCATCCTGAGTGGTTTGATTTATCTGACCGTACCATGGTGTTATTTGGCGCAGCTTCTGAAGCCGGGCCACTGACATGGCTGTCAAAATGGAAAGCCAACATTGTCGCTGTAGATTTGCCGAATAAGCGCGTCTGGAGCAAAATTCTAGATACGGTACAGCAAGGCAACGCCACACTGTATGCGCCAAGCATTGAAGCGCTTGCGGCAGATACGCCCGTTGCCGTCTTAAAAGAAAAACTAGGCGCCAACTTATTGACGCAAATCCCTGAAATTGCGCAGTGGCTGGTGCAAAATGAACATCAGCTGGACCTGGCCGCAATTGCGTATCTGGATGGTGAAAAACACGTCCGCGTTTCTATGGCCATGGATGCCATCATGCAGCATGTCAGCGCGCAAAAAGCCGACACCAGCCTGATGTATATGTGCACACCTACCGATGTGTATGCCGTGCCTGAAGAAGTCATCAGCGCATCTGCGGATAAATTCATCCAGCGCTCTAAAACCCAGCAGCTGATCAGTACAGGCATTTCCGCCCTCTCGCGCCAGCACTTTTTCAAGCAGAACCTGCACAATATCATTCAGTCTGAGAATGGACAGAAATACGGCATTGCCGACTGTCTGGTGGTCGAACAAGGGCCTAACTATGCGCTGGCAAAACGCATTCAGCAATGGCGCGCTACATTGGCGCGTCAAAACGGCCAGCGGGTCAGCATCAATATTGCGCCATCCACCACAACTTACTCCGTTACCAAAAACCCGTTGCTGAAAGCGGCTTTTAATGGCGCGAGCCTGTTTGATGTCGAAGCATTTAAACCTGAAACCACCAATGCTATTATGGCGGCGCTGTGGATTCATGACTTGCGCAGCCCAACCTCTGTGGCGAACCCTGAAGTTAAGCTGGCGCATCCGCTGGAGCTGATGATGAAAGGCGCCAACCATGGCGGCCTATGGCGTGTGGCGTATTTGGCGCGCACTGCCCTGCCTTTTGCGGCAGTGTATGGCTTTGCTGCGGACAAACTGCCGTTGAACAAAGTCTTGGCTAAATTTAAAAAGTAAAATGCTTGAAAATGCCCCTCACCTGTTGATGGGACAGCTGAAGTTGCCTGAAGGCAATAAATATGCGCCGCCTCAGAATTACAATGCGGTTAAAACAAGACGAATATAAAAAACGCTGCATCGGCAGCGTTTTTTTTGAATACTGAAAATTCGAATTATTTGATTAAAACACTTTCAGCAGCAGCCAATACAAGCCGCCGGATAAGCAGATGGTCGCTGGTAAAGTAAAGATCCACGCCGATAAAATCGTACGGACCATTTGCATGTTCAAGCCAGATTTATTCGCAACCATGGTGCCGGCTACAGCACTGTTTAAAACGTGTGTAGTTGATACCGGCATACCTAAACCGTCCGCAGCGGCAATGGTCGACATTGCCACCAATTCAGCAGACATGCCTTGGCCGTAAGTCATATGGTTTTTACCGATACGCTCGCCTACTGTCACTACAATGCGTTTCCAGCCCACCATAGTGCCTAAGCCTAATGCCAGTGCAACAGCTACTTTGACCCAAGTCGGAATATACTGCAGGAAAGAATCCAAGTTGCTGCGGTATTCTTTCACCGCTTTGGCTTGGCCTGCATCCATTGCTGGAAACTGGTCAGCCTTATCCAAGCGTTTGAACGCGGTTGTGCTGAGATACATGTCATTGCGGATTACAGAAATTTCAGCTTCAGGAATTTGCTGCACATCGCCATATTTTGCAACACGCTCACCCAAATGATCGGTCAAACTGGCCAAAGCCGGCACAACATCAGTATTGCTTTCTTTGGTCTGAATGTATTTGGTGATGACTGCGCGGGCTGTTTCATCTGAAATGTCTTTATGCTGCGGGTAAATGGCCGCCGCGGTTTGCACAGACAGCTGCTCAAATGACTGAATGTGCTTATGGTCTAAATTCTTATTTAAAGAATAAGCCAAAGGGACACAGCCAATCAGAATCAGCATAATTAAGCCCATGCCCTTTTGGCCGTCATTCGAACCGTGCGCAAAACTGACGCCGGTACAAGTGAAAATCAAAATTGCGCGGATTAACGGCGGCGGCGGCGTATTGCCTTCCGGCGGCTGAAAAAGTTCCAGCTGTTTGCGGAAGACTTTCTTCACCAGAAGAAACAACAGCGCGGCAAATGCGAAACCGATTAATGGCGAAAACAGCAAGGCTTTGCCGACTTTGAGCACTTGCTCCATGTCTACGCCGCTCGCGCCAGCGCCTGAATGCAGCAAATAGTTCATGATGCCGACGCCTAAAATCGAACCGATTAAGGTGTGCGAACTTGAAGCCGGAATGCCTAAGAACCAAGTGCCTAAGTTCCACAGAATGGCAGCGATCAGCATGGCAAAAACCATGGCAAAGCCAGCGCCAGAACCGACGTTCATAATCAATTCGACTGGAAGCAAGGCAATAATGCCGTAGGCCACTGCCCCGCTGGCTACCATCACGCCAAGGAAATTACAAAAACCTGCCCACATTACTGCGACTGGCGCAGACAATGCATTGGTATAAATCACGGTTGCTACAGCATTTGCTGTATCGTGAAAACCATTCACAAACTCAAAACCGAGTGCAATAAATAACGCTGTCCCCAATAAGATCATTGAATAAAGACTTAATGCGGGAACGTGTGCCAAATCAGAAGTTAATTGAAAGCCGATATAAATCAGCGTCGAAATTATGACCGTCAAAAAAACCGGCACAAAAAATTTCGGTGTAGGCACATGAACATTCGTCGACTTAACTGCAGTCGCCGGTTGTGCTGAATCTACGGGAGTTTGATTAGAATTCATGCAAGCAGGAATGGAGGATTTAAGAATCCCCATATTGTTCAGTTTAATTGTGACAATTATATGACAAAGCGCGGCCATATAAAGCTATTTCTCATGCTTTATTGCAACGAATTCCGCCCAAAAACGGCTACAAAAAATTTATTTTAATTGATAATTTTCAATATATTAACACCACAATTCAGCAGTCAAAACTCAGCAATTCAAAACATTTCCACACTGAAATTATTTTGCAACATTCCTGTCATAAATAACTGCAGCATCCCAATAGAACTCCATAATGAAGGATCAATGCTGCAAAATCATGAACGGACAGAGCAGATCAGCAGGATGCCTCAGCGACAACAAGCTGCTGAAAAAACCGCCAATACATTTTTTTGCCGGCCTCATCCCCCATGAATATCGGTAAAACTGAACTGAATTCTGTTAATATATTTGCCGATTTTATATTCCATCGGATTGGGGTTATTTATGTCCACGCTTGCCACCCTAAAAGAGCTTCTCACCCAACGCATTCTGATTATAGATGGCGCTATGGGCACCATGATTCAACGCCATAAATTAGAAGAAGCCGACTACCGTGGCGAGCGCTTTGCCGACTGGGCATCTGACCTAAAAGGCAACAATGACCTTTTGGTGCTGACGCAGCCGCACATCATTCAAGGCATTCATGAAGCCTATTTAGACGCGGGCGCAGACATTATTGAAACCAACAGCTTTAACGGCACCAAGGTTTCAATGTCTGATTACCACATGGAAGATCTTGTTTCAGAAATCAACCGTGAAGCGGCGCGCATTGCCAAAGAAGCCTGCAAAAAATATTCAACACCGGAAAAACCGCGTTTTGTGGCAGGTGTGCTTGGGCCGACATCCCGCACCTGTTCAATTTCACCGAATGTGAATGACCCTGCATTCCGTAACATTACTTTTGATGAACTCAAAGAAAACTATATTCAAGCAGCCCATGCCCTGATTGAAGGCGGTGCGGATATTCTGCTGATTGAAACTGTATTTGATACCTTGAACTGTAAAGCCGCAATTTTTGCAGTGAAAGAAGTGTTCAATCAAATTGGCTATGAATTGCCGCTGATGATTTCAGGCACGATTACCGATGCTTCTGGCCGTACACTCACAGGTCAAACGGCTGAAGCCTTCTGGAACTCTGTCCGTCACGGTGACTTGCTGTCGATCGGCTTTAACTGTGCCCTTGGTGCAGATGCAATGCGTCCGCATGTCAAAACCATTTCTGATGTTGCCGATACTTTTGTTTCAGCGCATCCGAATGCGGGCTTGCCAAATGCCTTCGGCGGTTATGACGAAACCCCAGAAGAAACTGCGGCATTTATTAAAGAATTTGCTGAAAGCGGCCTGATTAACATTACAGGCGGCTGCTGCGGTACAACGCCGGATCATATCCGCGCCATTTACAATGCTGTTAAAGATATTAAGCCGCGCCAAGTGCCGGAAACTCAGCCTGCTTGCCGTCTCAGCGGTTTAGAGCCGTTTAACATCACCAATGAATCATTATTTGTGAACGTCGGTGAACGTACCAACGTCACAGGTTCTAAAAAATTCCTGCGTTTGATTCGTGAAGAAAACTTTGCTGAAGCGCTGGATGTTGCTTTGCAGCAAGTGGTTGCCGGTGCGCAAATTATTGACATCAACATGGATGAAGGCATGCTCGACTCGCAAGGCGCGATGGTGCATTTCCTGAACCTTGTGGCATCTGAGCCTGAAATTTCACGTGTGCCGATTATGATTGACTCATCAAAATGGGAAATCATTGAAGCGGGCTTGAAATGCGTACAAGGTAAAGCGGTTGTTAACTCGATCTCGCTCAAAGAAGGCTATGACGAGTTTGTACATAAAGCGCGCCTGTGCCGCCAATACGGTGCTGCTGTCATTGTGATGGCATTTGACGAAGACGGTCAGGCCGATACAGCAGCGCGTAAACGTGAAATCTGTAAGCGCTCTTATGATGTGCTGGTGAACGAAGTTGGCTTCCCTGCCGAAGATATTATCTTTGACCCGAACGTATTTGCTGTTGCGACAGGGATTGAAGAACACAACAACTATGCTGTGGACTTTATTGAAGCGACAGGCTGGATTAAGCAGAACTTACCGCATGCCATGATTTCAGGCGGCGTGTCGAACGTATCGTTCTCTTTCCGCGGCAACGAACCTGTACGTGAAGCGATTCACTCTGTGTTCCTCTACCATGCCATTCAGCAAGGCATGACCATGGGTATTGTAAACGCAGGTCAAATGGCGATTTACGATGACATTGATGCTGAGCTGAAAGCAGCCGTTGAAGATGTGATCTTGAACCAAAACCAAGGTGAATCTGGCCAAGATGCGACTGAAAAACTGCTGGAAGTTGCAGAACAGTACCGCGGTCAGGGCGTTGCGCAGAAAAAAGTTGAAGACCTTGAGTGGCGCAATCAATCTGTCGAAAAACGTCTTGAACATGCGTTAGTCAAAGGCATCACCGCATTTATTGATGAAGATACTGAAGAAGCGCGCTTAAAAGCCAAACGTCCTTTAGATGTAATTGAAGGCCCGCTGATGGACGGCATGAACGTGGTGGGCGACTTGTTCGGTTCGGGCAAAATGTTCTTACCGCAAGTGGTAAAATCTGCCCGCGTAATGAAACAGGCTGTGGCTTGGCTGAACCCGTACATTGAAGCTGAAAAAACTGGCGCTCAATCTAAAGGTAAAGTGCTGATGGCGACCGTAAAAGGCGACGTGCACGATATCGGTAAAAACATTGTAGGCGTGGTGCTTGGCTGCAATGGCTATGACATCATTGACCTTGGCGTAATGGTGCCTTGCGAAAAGATTCTGCAAACGGCCATTGATGAAAAAGTCGATATTATTGGCTTATCCGGCCTCATCACGCCGTCTTTGGATGAAATGGTGTTTGTTGCTAAAGAAATGCAGCGCAAAGGCTTTAGTGTCCCGCTGATGATTGGCGGCGCAACCACATCTAAAGCGCATACTGCAGTAAAAATTGACCCGCAATATTCAAATGACGCGGTGATTTATGTGGCCGATGCTTCTCGTGCCGTGGGTGTAGCAACCACGCTTCTTTCTAAAGAAATGAAGCCGAAGTTTGTGAATGAAACCCGTGCGGAATATGAAAAAGTTCGCGAGCGTATTGCCAATAAACAGCCGAAAGCAGCCAAACTGACGTATGCTGAATCTGTTGAAAATGGTTTGAAAATTGACTTTTCAGCCAATACACCTGTGAAGCCGAACTTTATTGGTACGCAAACGCTGACCAATTATCCGCTTGAAACGCTGGTTGAATACTTTGACTGGACACCGTTCTTTATTTCTTGGAGCTTGGCAGGCAAATTCCCTGCAATTCTGACTGATGAAGTCGTTGGCGAAGCTGCAACTGACTTGTATGAACAAGCACAGACGATGCTCAAAGACATCATCGACAACAAACGTTTTGATGCACGCGCAGTGTTTGGTATTTACCCTGCGAACCGTTCTGCGGCTGACTCTGTTGAAGTGTATGATAAAAATGGCGCAGCGGTTACGCATACTTTCCATCACATCCGTCAGCAGTCTGACAAAGTGACGGGTAAGCCAAACTTGTCATTGGCTGACTTTGTTGCGCCAAAAGGCGTGGCTGAAGATTACTTGGGCGGTTTCACCGTGTCGATCTTTGGCGCTGAAGAAATGGCGAATGAGTACAAAGCCAAAGGCGATGACTACTCTGCAATTCTGGCGCAATCTTTGGGTGACCGTTTTGCGGAAGCCTTTGCGGAGCATTTGCATGAACGCATCCGTAAAGAGTTCTGGGGCAACCAAGCATCTGAAACTTTAAGCAATGAAGAATTGATTAAAGAGAAGTATGTAGGCATCCGTCCTGCTCCGGGCTACCCTGCTTGCCCTGAGCATTCTGAAAAAGCGCCGTTGTTTGACTGGTTAGGATCTACCGACAAGATTGGTACGCAATTGACCACAAGTTTTGCGATGTGGCCGCCTTCATCTGTCAGCGGTTTCTACTATGCAAACCCTGAAAGCCAGTACTTTAATGTGGGTAAAATCGCAGGCGATCAGCTTGAAGATTATGCGAAGCGTAAAGGTTGGACTTTGGATGAAGCAAAACGTTGGTTAGCGCCTAATTTGGATGATTCTGTGGTTTAAAAAACCTCTAGTTTAGAGAATAAAAAATCCCCTCGAATGAGGGGATTTTTTTGAGATATCTGAATCCCCCTAAATCCCCCTTTTACAAAGGGGGACTTGCACGTATCAAATGAATTACGTGACAGCTCCTCCCTTTCTTAAAGGGAGGTTGGGAGGGATTTATGGATTTTCATATTTTTTAAAATCATACAAGCATAATAACTTTTTATAATTTGAATCTAAATCACCATCTATTTTCATCAAATAATTCTTTAACTCATCTGCTGAAATTAAATCATTAAATACTTTATAAAATATATAATCAATTTTATAACTTTCTGGAATTTTATTAGAAGCTAATATATCGTCAATATTATTTAGAGCATGTACATCAAATCTTTTGATATTTTCTTTAATATTATTTGTAAGCTTAGACCTTTGCTGGGTTTTTAAAATTTCAGCTTTTTGTAAATCAGAAACTAAATTTGAAAACTCAAAGATTGGAAACCAATGCGATTTAGCAATTGGGAATTCATCAATAAGCTTAATCAAGTTTTCACTTTTATTATCAATAATATCAAAATAGTCAATTATTAACTGTGATGAGTCAGTATATGTATATTCGATACTAGATTTTGACTTTGGAGAAATAGCCAAAATTCGTTCTGAGTTCTTTAATTGATCAATATCTTCAGCAATACTAACTTTAATTGTTCCACCAGAGGTTATATCCTTTACATTGTCTAATACACGTCTAATTTCATAAGTTGATACAGGCAAGCTTAATGACTCTAATGCATGGTATAATTCAATATAGTTATCAGTTTTAAGTTTATGTATTCTTAAAGCATAACCATTTATATCAATATCATGATCTAAAATATCTAGAGAATCTGATCCTTCTTGATATTCTACAAGTAAAAAATTATTTCTTATTAATTCTGCTTGTTCAGAATTAAACTGCACATATTTAAAAATAGTACTTAGAATTTTTTTAATATTTATATCATTAACACTATAACCTAGAAAAACTATTGGATTATGAACAAACAAAGAAATTAATTGTGCTCGAATTAAATCATATCTCTGATCAAAGTCAGCATAGTCTTCTGTCGTAAAAACCAGTTCTTCTGGGTCATCTACACTTCCATGAATTTTATATACAGAACCATAAGGATTACTTAATAATATATTAT
>NZ_LUAW01000066.1 GCF_001605895.1 Acinetobacter pragensis | reverse complement strand
CCCGCCACATGGTGCCCCAACTGAGTGACTAAACGTGACAACCGCTCTAATGCAAGAGGCTCATCATCACAAATCAGGATGTCCATTTCTCCTCCTTGCTCAGTTACCATCTTTTTTTTATAGGTTAACTGTGCTGATTTTACTTATATCGATATTGCACTACAGTAGTAAACATCCCCTTCCCTGCAAAGCTTTGAAATGTCGCTGACGAACCGTAATAGGCTAGCCGCTGCTTCACATTCTTAATCCATTAAATGCCAATAAATAAACGGTTCCAAGGCTTAAATATTACTGCTAAAGGCTTAAAGTTTCTAGAGCGGTTATTCTAGTTTTATCCATTCTGCCGCTTTTTTATTTGAATTATTCTGCCGTCTTCTGGCTATAGCCTTATGATGCTATTCATCAATTTCTTTTGAATGAAGGTTTTTCAACCATGGAATATAAAGAGTCTCACAGCTCTGAAAAACCATTCCGCAAAATGAAAATCAAACACAAAAAAGAAATTGTGACCTTAGGCGTAGAGGTTAAGCCGCGCAATTTGGTTGGGCATTATCTCGACCCGAAAGAATGGAATGAACTGATTGCCCGCGATGATGTCATTCTGGTTGATACCCGAAATGATTACGAATACAAAGCGGGTACTTTCAAAGGCGCAATCGACCCGAAAACGGAAACT
>NZ_LUAW01000065.1 GCF_001605895.1 Acinetobacter pragensis | reverse complement strand
TTATCCGGGCACATTTGATCCAATTACCAATGGGCATATTGATTTAGTCACGCGTGCATCACGAATGTTTGATGAAGTGGTGGTCGCAATAGCTATTGGTCACCATAAAAACCCGGTGTTTAGCTTAGAAGAGCGTGYWKAAATGTTTCCAGCCCATATCCGCGCTTTAGGGGTAGCATTGCCTTATGCGCTGGCCAATACCATTTTTGGCGGTACCGCAGAATTTTTTGCACTGAGCTTTAAGCAAGCCGGACATGAATCTTGGTTCTTTATCTATGTCACCATCATGATTTTTATATCCCTGCTTCTGCTTCTAAATTTTTGGTTCGGATGGCGAGGTCAGCGTCCTGCTCAATTTCGTTGCGCTTGCGGCGGCGGTCTTCAATCGTCTCAGTCAGCTTGGTTAAACCTTCCGCATCGAAGGCATTTTGCGGATTGAAGTATTTAAAGCCGGTCTGGTCCAGCCCTGTGAGCGAAACAGTTTCTAATTCTAAACCGTTTTTATGCAGATCTTCCATCAATTTTATTGTATACCCGCAATACCGGTACATCGGCGCCAATTTCTTTGAGCACTTTCTCTACGGCTTCAATCTGCTCCAGCATATCCGGGCTGCTGGAATCAATTACACTGGCGTGCCGTCCTCATTTAAGCGCAGAATTTTGCCTAAATTTGACTGCAAGTCTTGTGCAGGATCAAATTTCTGCCGTTCACCAGAGCTGACCCAAAGCTTGCCGTCTGCGCCAAACAGCATTTTATGCGCATAATGGCCTTGACCGGAAACCTTTGGCACTTGGCGCCAAATAACGGTCAAATCTTTGAGCGCCGGCCGGCT
>NZ_LUAW01000064.1 GCF_001605895.1 Acinetobacter pragensis | reverse complement strand
CTGCGCCCAAGCCGATAGATGCACAGGGCAGGCTGCTCTTAAAAATGGAACAGCTGTATCAGCAGGCTTATCCTGCTGCATGTGTTATTGTTCGGCCGACAGGAATTTACGGAACATCTGCTGCGCGTATGGTAAAGCTGGCGGAAACTACGCAAAACTATCCGAATATACAAAATCTTTTTCTTTTARSRTCTATTTACATAAAGCTACGTTGTACGCGTAGKCTCTTTATTGTTTCTTTAACCAGTTCATTCAMCCTTCAGCGCAATATTAAAWTYCCGCCCATTTGGTAACAACGTAGTCAATTGCAGGTTCGAATGATGCAGGCGTTGTACCGCCAGTGATGTCGTTTTTCAACTCATCAAGGGTGTAGCCTACAGCCAATTTCGCCGCCATACGGCCKTCTTKCGGGTTAATACCGAACTGAACKTTCGAACTAGGCGCATCAACCCTTATCTTAATTTATTTTATTTTGAGCGGGATTTATTTACGCTGGCCTAAAAAGCATTCACTCAAACAATGGTTGATGGTCAAGCCGCAATTAAAAGGCCGCAATTTCCTTTGGGACTTGCACGCCGTGATTGGCACTTGGGTCGTTATTTTCTATCTGTTGCTTGCCTTTACCGGCCTCTATTGGTCGTATGGCTGGTGGCGGGACGGCATGTTTAAAGTGATGGGCGTGGAGCGTCCGCAGGCAGAAATGCAG
>NZ_LUAW01000063.1 GCF_001605895.1 Acinetobacter pragensis | reverse complement strand
GCGMAATTCAGACAAATCATCMCTGCCCGGATCACCCCCGATCGCAATCGCAATATTATGCACTTCCKGCGAAGTCAGCACTTCATCCGAAGAGACCTCCCAAGTATTGAGGATTTYCCCGCGGATCGGCATGATGGCCTGAAAATTCTTGTCCCGCGCCTGCTTGGCCGAACCGCCAGCAGAGTCGCCTTCCACAATAAATAATTCAGATTCTTCCAGTGTATGCCCAACGCAATCTGACAATTTACCGGGTAAAGTCGGGCCAGCCACAATTTTTTTACGTTCAACTTTTTTAGCCGCTTTTAGGCGCCGCCCTGCTTTCGCGATGGCCMTTTYAGCCAGCTGCATGGSTSYKCSGWTCTCTTCATCTTCCGGCACTTCTGAAAGAACATCTTCCAGCATTTGCTGCACACCGCGGCCATGGCTGGCTGCCACTTGCATCGGTTCGCCCATGCCCAGCTTATAAAACTCAACCAGCGCAGCTTCTGCATGCACGCCAAAAGAAGGGTTGAATACACAGCTGGGGATTCGCCTCGAAGATGATGCACATTATGGCGCTCAGACCATCGGTCAGGCGGCCGTCCGTATTCAAGTG
>NZ_LUAW01000062.1 GCF_001605895.1 Acinetobacter pragensis | reverse complement strand
AGTACCTACTCGCATACTGGTATAAGTCACCCTGACCTGTATCTTTTCTAAATGTCATGCCGTTAGCGATATAAACTCTAAAATTTAACGTTTCTAATAATTGTAAATGCCGTTCAAGCATCTCACCCTTACCTTTATTTTTGAGTACCAATGCTAAAAACAAGGGCATAATTGAAGCATGAACATTCTGAGCACGAATGTTTTCAATTAGTGGTTGAATAGCTTTATCAAGCCCAACATAATTAGGGGCATAAAGATGTTCGTACCATTTTGCAGATAATTTTAAAAATTGAATAAAATCTTGTAGTTTGGTTATTGTTTGATTTWWMTTYYGGTACAACAATCKAATTCTTCGATTYCTATATTTMCGCCMCTGCTGCCGTAATTATTTTTCCGCATCTGTTCTTTCCTGCCAGTACAGATCCAACTACGGCCACCATTCAGTCTTCATTATTTGGCCATTTAGGCGACCGTATTGGACGTAAAGCATGTACATCAAATCTTTTGATATTTTCTTTAATATTATTTGTAAGCTTAGACCTTTGCTGGGTTTTTAAAATTTCAGCTTTTTGTAAATCAGAAACTAAATTTGAAAACTCAAAGATTGGAAACCAATGCGATTTAGCAATTGGGAATTCATCAATAAGCTTAATCAAGTTTTCAC
>NZ_LUAW01000061.1 GCF_001605895.1 Acinetobacter pragensis | reverse complement strand
ATCTTGCGCTTGCAGAGCAAAACCTTTATTCGCTGTGTCWTTCACACTTTGAWTCGCWTCATTGATGTTGGTTTCACCTGTGCCGCCAATATTTTGTACGGTAGTTTGTGGGGCGCCATTGCTATCAACATAGGCTGTTGAACCAACCAGATCATGAATTTGACTGCCGTTCACTGCATCTGTTGAGCCTGCACCAATTGAGCCTGCGCCAACACTGGTGATTTTCTGATTGCCCGCATCGATTCCGCCCGCTGTAATGCTTGGGCCAGCTGCATCTCCCGCAGCATTAGTAAAGCTCAGACCTGTACTGCCAATCACTGTCGAGCCATTGCTGCCAGTAACGGTTAAGCCAGATGCATTTAATGTATTGCCGCCTGCTGTAATGCTGTCAACCGCGATGTTTTTGGCAAGTTCAATTTGAATTTGACCATTAGCCACTTTCGTTGTGATGTTGCTGTCTGCTCCAACCACGTCTACAGCTTCACCTAAAGCTTTTTGAACTTTACTGCCATCTTGCGCTTGCAGAGCAAAACCTTTATTCGCTGTGTCATTCACACTTTGAATCGCATCATTGATGTTGGTTTCACCTGTGCCGCCAATATTTTGTACGGTAGTTTGTGGGGCGCCATTGCTATCAACATAGGCTGTTGAACCAACCAGATCATGAATTTGACTGCCGTTCACTGCATCTGTTGAGCCTGCACCAATTGAGCCTGCGCCAACACTGGTGATTTTCTGATTGCCCGCATCGATTCCGCCCGCTGTAATGCTTGGGCCAGCTGCATCTCCCGCAGCATTAGTAAAGCTCAGACCTGTACTGCCAATCACTGTCGAGCCATTGCTGCCAGTAACGGTTAAACCTGCTGTATCCAGTACGCTGTTACCTACAGTGATGCTGTCAACCGCGATGTTTTTCGCCAAGTCAAAGGTCAAGTCTGTCCCACTTTGTCCAATCACAATGTTGCCATCGGTATTGTCAAAGTCAACGCTATCTTTCGGTGCGACATTGGCTGTGGTTGATGCATCCTTATTGGTCGTAACGTTCCAGCCGGCATTCGCTGTGTTATTCACACTTTGAATCGCATCATTGATGTTGGTTTCACCTGTGCCGCCAATATTTTGTACGGTAGTTTGTGGGGCGCCATTGCTATCAACATAGGCTGTTGAACCAACCAGATCATGAATTTGACTGCCGTTCACTGCATCTGTTGAGCCTGCACCAATTGAGCCTGCGCCAACACTGGTGATTTTCTGATTGCCCGCATTAATGCCGGTTTTACCAATGCTCGGCGTATTCGCAAGTGCAGTACCTGTACTGTCTACAAAGCTTAAACCTGAACTATTAATAACGGTGCCGCCTGCATTGACACTGTCCAGTTTCAAATCTTTTGATAAACCAAAGTCAATAGTTGTAACGCCATTCACTGTTTTCGCTGTATGAATGAGGTTTGTTTCACCATCTGAAAGACCAATATCTACTGTATCTCCAGCTTTCACTGCTGTACCAGTACCTAATTTACCATCTGAATTTACTGTCCAGCCTTTATCCAATGCTGTAATTGCTGCACCAACATTGGTAATAGCTTGACCATTCACACTATAGCTTGGGGCTGTCACCTTACCATCTGCCCCTACGGTTGAATTGCCGCCCAAAGCTTGAGCTAAGGAATTAGCTGTACCGTAAAGCTGACTGCCATTCACTGCATCTGTAGACGTTGAATTAACATCCCCTGCTTTAACATTGGTAATTTTCTGATTGCCCGCATTAATGCCGGTTTTACCAATGCTCGGCGTATTCGCAAGTGCAGTACCTGTACTGTCTACAAAGCTTAAACCTGAACTATTAATAACGGTGCCGCCTGCATTGACACTGTCCAGTTTCAAATCTTTTGATAAACCAAAGTCAATAGTTGTAACGCCATTCACTGTTTTCGCTGTATGAATGAGGTTTGTTTCACCATCTGAAAGACCAATATCTACTGTATCTCCAGCTTTCACTGCTGTACCAGTACCTAATTTACCATCTGAATTTACTG
>NZ_LUAW01000060.1 GCF_001605895.1 Acinetobacter pragensis | reverse complement strand
GGGTGTTGKSMYTAAAAAAACCCAAATVAAATDGADDAAAVDAMAACAATAATAAAAAGGMMAACAAGGAAAAARWGGGAWAAAAAMACCCGCCATRWTTAAAAAAAAAAAAAAAAAAAAAAAAAAAAAAGGCCCGCCACTAATGTGGAGAGGCGGGTTCGGGCTCCAGATGAGACATTAATGATGGATTGCCCAATCATTGCGCAGCCTGCCATGCCGCCCATAAAGCCGCTGACGATATTGGCGTAGCCTTGACCTCGGCATTCTTGATGGCGGTCACCCTCGGTGCCGGTCACTTCATTAATAACAGTTGTTGTCATCATGGTTTCCAGCAGGCCAACGGTCGCAAGCGTAAGGGAATACGGGAAAATAATCTGCAGTGTTTCAAAATTCAGCGGAATTTCAGGAATGAGAAAAATAGGCAATGTATCTGGAAAATTGCCTAAATCACTTACTGTACGCATATCTGCGCCCAGAAAAATGGCTAAACAGCTGAGCACCAAAATACAGATCAGCGGTGAGGGGACTGCCTTGCCGATTTTGGGGATGTAAGGAAACAGGTAAATGATGGCTAAGCCGAGCGCCATAAAGACAAAGCCTAAGCCGTTCATTTGATTGATTTCAGGCATTTGCGCTGCAAATATCAGAATCGCCAGCGCATTCAAAAAACCGTAGACTACAGCTTGAGAAACGAAACGCATCAGTTTCGCGACTTTAAACCAGCCGGCAATCACTTGAATGATTCCTGTCAAAATAGTGGCCGCCAGTAAATACTGCAGCCCATGATCTTTAACCAGCGTAATCATCAGCAGCGCCATAGCGCCTGTTGCGGCAGAAATCATGGCAGGCCGCCCGCCTAAAAATGCAATGCTGACAGCAATACAGAATGAAGCATATAAGCCGACTTGCGGGTCTACTCCTGCAATGGCAGAAAAGGCGATAGACTCGGGAATTAAGGCAAGTCCAACCACTAAGCCTGCCAATACATCGGTACGGATGTTGGAAAACCATTCATCTTTGTTAAGCTTCAGCACTGTATTTTGCCATCAAATTTAAAACCTGCGTATGTTAAAACACTTTGATAAAAAAAAGCAGAACAGTTTGACTTGAAAAAATTTCTGTTATAAACAATATTCAAAGCGTAAGTGAAATTATGCCATTTACGCTTTTTTGCAATTTACAGGTTTGATCACTTGAAAGTTTGTCAGAAGCGATTTAAAACAGTTAATAGTTAAATAACAAGGATCAGATATGAAGCTCTATTATTCTCCAGGCGCTTGCTCTTTGGCATCGCATATTATTCTAAATGAAATTAATGTTGATTTTGATTTGGTTCGCGTCGACTTAAAAACCCATAAAACAGAAAAGGGCGCAGATTATTATGAAATTAATCCAAAAGGCTATGTGCCGGCTTTAGAGATTAATCCTGGTTTGATCCTTACTGAAAACGTCGCTATTTTACCCTTTCTTGCACAGCATGATCCTAAACAGGATTTAATTCCGCCATCAGGTCTTGGCCGGGCAAAAGTTTTAGAATGGCTGGGTTATTTAAACTCAGAACTGCATGATGCCTATGCAGTATTTTTTGGCGCGCCTTTGAATGATGATGCAAAGGCAAAGGGCTATGCGGAAGTTGACCGCCTGCTGAGCTATATTGATAACGCTATTGGCGAGTCGGACAATGACTATTTAGTAGATGATAATTTTGGCCCAGCAGATGCGTATTTATTTGTGCTCACCAATTGGTCTAAGGCAATTGGCCATGATTTAACACCGTATGCAAATATTAATGCGCTGTGCAAAAAAGTCGCAGAGCGCCAGTCTGTGCAAATTGCCATGCGGGATGAAGGCTTGATTCCTTAAAATCCAGTTTCAAAATCTTAAAAAGTAAAAAAACGCCTGTGGGCGTTTTTTTAATGCCTTTATTTTTGATTGCTGATTTTTACTCAATAATATTTTGCACATTCAGGAATTTTTCACAGTAAATATTAACGCTATAGTGCCTGCAGAAATGAATATACAAGGCTTATACATGAGTAATATCTTAATTGTGAACGGCGCTAAAACATTTGCGCATTCTAATGGTGAATTAAACGATACGCTGACCGATTTGGCGGCATCTGTGCTGCCTGATTTAGGACATCAGGTTAAAATTACCCGTGCAGATTCCAATTATGATGCTCAGGAAGAGGTGCAGAATTTCCTTTGGGCGGATGCAGTAATTTACCAAATGCCGGGCTGGTGGATGGGCGCGCCGTGGACAGTCAAGAAATATATAGATGATGTCTTTACCGAAGGGCATGGCAGCTTATATGCAAGTGACGGCAGGTCACGTTTTGACGCCGCTAAAAAATATGGTTCAGGCGGTTTGATTCAGCATAAAAAATATATGCTGTCTTTAACATGGAATGCGCCGATGGCGGCATTTAATGAGCCTGATCAGTTCTTTCACGGTGTTGGTGTAGACGGCGTGTATTTGCCTTTTCATAAAGCCAATCAATTTTTAGGGCTGCAGACTTTGCCGACATTTATTGCAAATGATGTGATAAAAGCTCCTGATGTCGAAACTTATAAAGCGCAATACCGCGAACATTTAATGCAAGTGTTTGCTTAATCAGGCATAAAGGAAATAATGATGCTCACTGTTGTTGCAGAAGTGATATGCGCTTCAGAAAATGATTTTGACAGCGTGCTTGAGTCATTCAAGAAAATCCGTCCGCTGGTTTTACAGGAAGGAGGCTGCTATGGCTATGATATTCATATAGATGACCTATCGGGTGAAAGCGCCATGCAGGCCAAAGTTCCATTTTCCATCATGATGTATGAAAAATGGAAAACACGGCAGGATCTGGAAATGCACATGCGCAGTGTCAATATGAAAGCGCATCATGAGGCGACTCAAGCTTTAAGTTTGCAGATTAAAGTGCGCATATTGGAACAAGTACAGTAAGTGCTGAATACCTTGGTAAAATAGCCTGCATCAAGGCTATTTTACTGAAACTCATAATGTTCACTGAATTGTATGTGTTCTAAGCTGAGTGAATATTTATTTTTCAGTTCTGTCCACTGAATCTTTGGAGGCTGAGCGCTTTCTTCAAATTCATTTTGCCCAGATGTGCTTTTTATCTTTC
>NZ_LUAW01000059.1 GCF_001605895.1 Acinetobacter pragensis | reverse complement strand
CGGCAGCGCCTTTAGATGACTGCCGSKKCACCGGTGGABGACCGGBAGAGGCGGTTGACTGTAGTGGCCGGCMCCTGATGTGGCAGGCCGGCCAGCAGCGCTGACATGCGCCCGACATTGCGGTTGTCTTCGCCGGCTTGGTTGGCGCAGCCGTAAATCACGTCATCCGCCTGTTGCCAATTCACGGATGGGTTGCGTTCCATCAGCGCTTTAATCGGCAATGCGCCCAGGTCATCAGCGCGAACCGGCGCCAGACCGCCTGCATAGCGTCCGAATGGGGTGCGGATAGCATCGATAATGTATGCGTTTTTCATTTTTAAATCCTTATCTGAAAGCTCCTTCCTTTATAAAGGGGGACTTCCTTTTTATTTAGATTGTCCCATCCGCCAGCTTCGCACCGGTCATCGCCTGCAATTCTTCAAAGCTTAAGCCATCCACCTTTTCGATCACTTTCATGCCTTCCGGGGTGACCTCAATCACGCACAGGTCGGTGTAAATGCGGTCAACGCATTTCAGGCCGGTAGCCGGATAAGCCAGTTCAGCCACAATTTTCGGTTCGCCTTTTTTGGTCACATGGTCTGTGGTGATGAAGACTTTTTTTGCCCCCACGGCCAAGTCCATCGCGCCGCCGACTGCYGGAATGGCGTCCGGCGCACCGGTATGCCAGTTGGCCAAGTCGCCATTTTCAGCCACCTGAAAAGCGCCCAGTACCGCAATATCCAAATGTCCGCCGCGCATCATGGCGAATGAATCCCCATGGTGGAAATAAGCGCCGCCTTCCAGCAGCGTCACAAATTCCTTGCCGGCATTGATCAGTTCAGGATCGCGGTCCTCTTCAGCAGGCGGCGGGCCAAACGCCAGCAGGCCATTCTCTGAATGCAGGAAAACATCTTTATCTGAAGGCAGGTAATTTGAAATTCGGGTCGGCAGGCCAATGCCCAAATTGACATAGGCGCCATCGGGAATATCCTGCGCCACGCGTTCAGCAATTTGATCGCGGGATAGTTTGCTGTAGCTCATTGTTTAATCCTCACGCTTTATGCTGACTGTTCAAGTTGTTTGGCGCCCACAGCCACCACGTGCTGGACAAAAATACCCGGGGTGATGATGTGTTCAGGGTCCAGCGCGCCCAGCTCAACGATTTCTGACACTTGAGCGATGGTGACTTCTGCCGCCATGGCCATGATCGGGCCAAAGTTGCGTGCAGATTTGCGGTAAACCAGATTGCCCCAGCGGTCGCCTTGCTGCGCTTTAATTAAGGCGAAGTCCGCTTTGATGGGATTTTCTAAAACGAAGTCTTTGCCGTCGTAATTCAGGGTGGGCTTGCCTTCCGCTAAAAGCGTACCGAATCCGGTCGGGGTGTAAATAGGGCCCAAGCCCATGCCTGCGGCTTGAATGCGGCAGGCCAGGTTGCCTTGCGGCACCAATTCCAATTCGATTTTGCCGGCGCGGTACAATTCATCAAAAACCCAAGAGTCGGACTGGCGCGGGAATGAGCAGATGATTTTACGGACAGCGCCGGCTTTAAGCAGCTTGGCCAGACCGTAATCGCCATTACCGGCATTGTTGTTAATGATGACCAAGTCTTTGACGCCGAGTTCAATCAGCCCGTCAATCAGTTCAGCGGGCTGGCCTGCAGTTCCGAACCCGCCAATCATGATGGTGGAGCCGTCCTTAATTTGGGATAGGGCCTCTTGCAAAGAGCCTGAACTTTTATCAATCATGCTGTGAACCTTTAATGAGCAATAAGCAAATTTTTATCGTTAAATTAATTGGAAATTTAACGGTAAAAATCTGAAGTGCTGCATAGCATTACTAATGCTATGCAGCGTAGATCAATGCGTTAAGCGCTGACGCGGCGGCGGTCAATTTCTGTTGTTGGCGCTTGTGCAGACTCTTTGACCAATTCAACATTAAAAGTAATGTGTTTGAAGGGTTTGTCTACATTGCGTTTAGCCATGCCTTCTGCATCATTCACATCTGTTGCAGTTGCGACCAGACCTTCGCGAGTTGCGAAAGCAAAGTCATCCCAAAGATACTGATCGCCTTCAATATTAAATTGAGTCGTCAGTTTGCGGTAACCAGGTGCAGAAACAAAATAATGCACATGAGACGGGCGGTTGCCATGACGGCCAAGTTTATTCAATACGGCTTGTGTTGTGCCTTCTGGAGGACAACCATAACCTACAGGCATTGTAGTTTGAGCAACATAATGGCCCGCATTGTCTGCAAGGATAGTGCGGCGCAAATTAAAATCAGACTGAGATTTATCGAAGAATGAGTAATTGCCTAAACTGTTGGCATGCCAAACTTCAACTTTAGCGCCTTCAATTACATTGCCTTCAGTGTCAGTGACCGTACCTTCAATGAATAGCGTATCGACTTTGTCTGATTCTGTTCCATCATCCATTCGCGCAAAACCGATAGATTCTGGCGCGCCTGCAACATAGAGCGGACCTTCAATAGTACGCGGTGTGCCGCCAGTAATGCCTGCTTTGGCATCTGCTTCATCTGCACGGAGGTCTAAATAATGCTCAAGCCCTAGACCCGCTGCTAAAAGGCCTAATTCATTGGCTTGGCCTGCATCGGTAAAATATTCTAAGCCTTTCCAAAGCTCAGTTTGAGAAATATCCAAATCCTCAATGGCTTGAAATAGATCCCCCAATAAACGGACAACAATTTGCTGTACACGTGCATCAACTGGCCCTGTAGCCGTATCGACATTCATTTGTTTTACTAATTGATCAATTTCTTGACGGTTCATACTTTTTCTCCTTGAGTATGCAGTTTTCTTTGTGATTTTAAGGCTTACGTTCAGCTGGCGCTTTAATCACATTCCTTGTTTACGCGCCCAAAAAATGGGCTGTGTGTATGATTGAAAATCAGCTATCGTCTTCACGAATGGAAGAAGGGTGGCGGTTAAGCGCCATTACTTCAATATTCATATAAGGATAAAGCGGAAGGCCTTGCAAAATGTTGTGCAGTTCTTCATTG
>NZ_LUAW01000058.1 GCF_001605895.1 Acinetobacter pragensis | reverse complement strand
GTCAATTTTTGCCATTTTGGACAGGCGCTGAATGCATGGCTGCTGAAGCAGAATGCGCAGCCGTGGTTTGATTTGGTCTGTGTTGATCAGTCCTCAGCAGCAGATTTGAACATTTGGACACATCATCTTGAGCAAGTGACGGGCCTGCAGCTGGATATGGCACATGAGGATAAGCGCTGGACAGATCCGGAAGACAGTGTTTCGATGATTTATGAGGCCTTGACCGCTGGCTGTAAGGTTGGGGTTATTGAAATAGAATGTTTGAAATCTGATAGAATTACGCAGCTGTTAGATCGGCTTTTAACCCATGTCTTATTGGGTGAAAATAAAGTTAAATTGTTAAATCTACAATTGGATGAAGCGGCTCGAGTCGCTCATATTTTATTAAGTACATAGAGTTGTTTATATGAAAATTTTACATATCTCTAATTTTGCATTTAACAAACATGGGCAGCGTTATTACTCAATTGATCGTAAAGTATCTGCTGGGCTCATTGAAAATGGTCACTTTGTTTACGATTATAGCTTCCGAGATATGGCAAGACTAGGGACAATTTTTAAAACTAAAAAATTAGGCGCGAGGATTGCAAACAAAGAAGTTTTGCAAATTGTAGATAATTTACAACCCGAACTTATTCTTATTGGGCACAGTGATTTACTTGCTCCCGATACGCTTGCTCAAATAAGAAAAAGATATCCCCAAACTAAAATTGCTTTTTGGTTTGTAGATTGGTTATGTGATCCATCAAAAGTCAATTTTATAAAATCTATAGTTCCTTATGTTGATACGCTGTTTTGTACTACTGGTGGGGAATTGTTAAAACAGTTTAAACTTCCATCTAATAAAGTTTCCTATATTCCAAATATTGCAACAAAGTCTTTAGAGTTTTTAACTCAGTTTGATAAAACAGCGTACGAAAGAGGTTTAGTTTTCTTTGGTACGGTGTATAAAGATCTTGCACGAGAGCAATTTTTAAAAGAATTAATTCATCAGTTAGGTGAGAAATTTTCGTATTTTGGGGCATTTGATACTAATACTGTATATGGACATCATTATATTGATGTTCTTGCAGGTGCACGGTGTGGGTTAAATCTATCTAGACGAAATGATATTGAATTGTATTCTTCAGATAGGATTATTCAATTAACCGGAAATGGTTTACTCACGTTTACTCCAAAAGTTCCTGGATTTCAAAAACTATATCAATCAGATGAAGTGGTCTACTTTGAAGATGAGCATGATTTAGTTAAAAAATATAATTATTATGAACAACATTTAGATGAAGCTAGGCATATTGCGAAAAAAGGTTGGGAGAAAACACAACAATCCTATAATAGTGCCCGGATTACTAAATTTATGCTTGAACTTACTTTTGATCAACCTTTGTCCGAAGCTTATGAGTGGTCACACGAGGTATATGCTTAATGTGGATTCTTTATGTGCTGGCGGGCCTGATAGCGTTGGCCGCAATCCTTTATCTTTTAGGCAATTATACGTTTTGGCTGCCGCTGCGCAGTGCAAAATTGCCTAGAGTCGTAATGCTGCATCAGGTGACTCCGCATGCAGAGCCATCGGGCATGAATATGCCGCCGGCGAAGTTTGAACAGCTGCTGCAATATTTAGTCAAAAAGAGTGCCGTGTTTTGCTTTGTTTCTGAATTGGATCAATATCAGGGGCAGAAGAATGTTTTTGCTTTATCTTTTGATGATGGATTTTTGGATAATTACCAATATGCTTATCCTTTGCTGAAAAAATATCAGGCTAAAGCGACTATTTATTTAGCAACGCAAATTGAAGGTATTGAAAAGCTGAACGAAGCGCAGATCCGTGAAATGGCAGATTCGGGGGTAATTGAATTTGGCGCGCATACACAGCATCATGTGAACTTACTGAAATTGTCTGATGATGATGCTTTTGCTGAAATGCAAGCATCTAAACAGGATGTGGAAGCCTTAGTTGGAAAATGCCCAAGTTTTGCCTATCCCTTTGGCCGGTTTAATGAAAAGCATCAGCAGATGGCGAAAGAGGTTGGCTTTAAAAATGCGGTCTCTACCCGTAAGAAAGTTGAAGATTTTACTGCTGCAAATCAATTTAATATCCCGCGTGTCAGTACACATGGCGCGATGAATGCGGTGCAGATGCGCATTGCTTTAGCCAAAGGACGTTATAAATTATGATTCCTTGCAGTGTTTATATCGTGACTTTAAATTGCGGCGCATGGCTGCAGGATACGCTGGAGAGCGTCAAAGACTTTTCAGAAGTGATTATCCTAGATTCCGGCAGTACCGATGATACTTATGCGATTGCACGGTCTTTTGCCAATACACGAATTTCACACCAAGACTGGCAAGGTTATGCAGTGCAAAAAAGTCTGGCTTTGGCGCAGTGTAAAAATGACTGGGTATTGAATTTAGATGGTGATGAAGTGCTGTCACTGGAGTTGAAAGCTGAGATTGAGCACACCATTCAAGACAATCAAATTGATGCGCTGATTATACCGATTAATGATGTGTTTTTAGGTGTGCCGAACAGCAAGCACACTAAAAAACATGCGAAAGTACGCTTTTTCCGTAAAAGCAAAGGTCAGTATGACCTTGAAAATAAAGTCCACGAAAATGTGATTGTGGATGGGCAAAGTGTTAAGGCCGAAGGTGATATTTACCACTATGGCGAGTCGAGTATTTTTGTCAAAGTGGAAAAAAATAATCAGTACTCGAATTTAAAAGCGGTTGAAAAATATCAAAAAGGGAAGTCCCCAAGCATTCTTAAGTTAGTAATGGTAATGCCTTTAATGTTTATTAAATCTTACTTTTTTAGAAGAAATTATGCGAACGGTTGGAGGGGATTTGTAGGTAGTATGATTAATGCTTTTTATGCTTTTTTAAAAGAAGCAAAATTATTTGAAAAAAGAAGTTACAATAAGCGTAATTCAGAAGATTGAGTCTTAGAAAGTTGAAAATTTGCTTTATTTCCACGGATTTTCCACCAACTTTAGGTGGAGTTGCTTCACATGCCCATGAATTGGCTAAAGCGATGGTGCAGCTTGGTCATGATGTATATGTTTTAACTTCTCAGGTTAATGGAAGTCTTTCTTTTGAGACATTGGACGGTATAAATGTGCTGCGCCCTAAAGTTTTATGGCAAAAGCCTTTCTATACTTGGGGTATGTCTAGGTTTTTAAAGAAATTTCTAAAAGAGCGATCTATAGATTTAGTTCATGTACATGGTATGCGCCCATTAGAGGCAACCAAGGGGTTGGATATTCCTGTTGTTTTTACAAATCACACGTCAGGTTTTTTAAAACGTCTAGAAAAACCAGTTATTTTTCAAGGGCGATTAAAATCAAGGCTTGAGCATGTTGCTATGGTATTGGCGCCTAGCTATGAATTGTGCGAAGCAACTAAAAAGACTGGTTACGCAGGACCAGTGAATTTTGTTTCGAATGGTGTTGATACCACGAAGTTCTCTGCTAAAGTAAATGATAACTTAAATGCAGAAAAAACTTTAATTTTAGCGAGAAGATTGGTTGAAAAAAATGGTGTTGTTGTTTTTGCAAAAGCATTAACTTTAGCTAAAAATAAAAAGTTTAAGGTTTTAATTGCTGGTGTTGGGCCAGAACAGGCAATAATGGAAAGCATATTTAAGAAAGCGGATATAGTTGACCGAGTTACATTCCTTGGTGCAATTAAAAACTCAGATATGCCAGCATTATATAAAAAAGCTGATTTTTMAKTTCTGCCTTCTTTTTACGAGGCGACAAGCATTACTGGGCTTGAGTCAATGGCTTCC
>NZ_LUAW01000057.1 GCF_001605895.1 Acinetobacter pragensis | reverse complement strand
TGTTAGCATTATAACCACCGAATGCTGTTACACCGCCGTATGCTGCGCCACGTAATTGAACATTGCCTTTCACGGTTTGATAAACAGGGCCAGCATAAAAATTGAAATTTTCAGTCGGCTGATATCCAAAAATAAATGAAAGGTTTTGAGAGCGTCTTTATCATTAAGCCTCCTTTCCCAAGTTCCTTCCTTTTAAGAAGAAAAGGAAATTTTATTGCTAAAAAAACCTCCTTTATATAGGAGGTTTTTTTTACAGTCTTGAAAAATACTTAAGCTGCTGTAATTGTACCTAATACGCGGTAGCCGGCAGCGCCGGTTACTGCGGGTAAATTGCCTGCGAGCTGATGCATAAAGCGCATCGCCAGCCAGGCAAAAGCGGTGGCTTCAACCCAAGTTGGACTGAGGCCTAAATCACCTGTGCTTTGCACGGTCCATTGATGTTTGCGCAGCCGCCAGCGCAGCTGCTCCAGCAGATGTGAATTATACGCGCCGCCGCCGCAGACATAGACTTCGCCGGTATCCATGCCTGAGCGGTAAATGGCTTTTTTAATGGCGCGTGTTGTCAGCTTCATTAACGTTGCTTGAATATTTTCTGGGGTATTTTCCAATTCGTCATATTCATGATCATTCTGCCAATCCAGAATCTGCTCATCCAGCCACTCTAAATTGAAATCTTCGCGCCCTGTGCTTTTCGGCGGTTCTTTGGAAAAGAACTCATGCGCCTGCAGGCGGTCTAAAAGGCTGCGGACAGGAGTTCCGTAAGCGGCCCAATTGCCATTTTCATCATAAGGCTGGCCTGTATAGCGGTGGCACCAAGCATCCATTAAAATGTTGGCTGGCCCGGTATCAAAGCCGTATACCGCATCAGGATTGCCTGCAGGCAGTAAGCTGACATTGGCGATGCCGCCTAAATTCAAAATCACGCGGTGAATGCTTGGGTGCTGGAATAGATCCTGATGAAAAGCGGGGACTAAGGGCGCGCCTTGACCGCCGGCAGCCATATCGCGGCGCCGGAAGTCTGAGATGACCTGAATTTTAGTAATTTCGGCAATAATGTTCGGGTCACCAATTTGCAGGGTAAAGCCATGTTCAGGACGATGGCGGATGGTTTGGCCGTGAGAGCCGATGGCTTTGATTTTGTCGCGGTCTAACTGATTTTCTTCAATGAGGCGGTTAATGCCGCTGCCGATCATTTTGGCCAGCGCGACATCGGCTTGCCCCATGCGGTCTATTTCATTGTCGCCGGGCAGGGTCAGCGCCATGAGTTCATCACGCAGGTCGGGATCAAATGCCAGAGTGAGTGTGGCATGCAGCTGCAGCGGATCAAAAGAAGCAGCGGCAATGTCGACACCATCCATGCTGGTGCCGGTCATCACTCCAATATAGATCTCGGTCATGATTATTCTTAAGCCTGCAATGTGCTGAAAAAGTGTTAGTATATCGCACAAATTGAATAACTGATGTGTTTGGGTTTTGTGATGTCAAATTTCCTGCCGGCTGAAGAACAACTTGCCCTCATCCAACGAGGCACTCATGAAATTATTTCTGAGGAAGATCTTCTTAAAAAACTGAAAGAGAACCGTCCCCTTAAAATTAAAGCGGGCTTTGATCCTACAGCGCCAGATTTGCACTTGGGTCATACAGTATTAATCAATAAATTGAAAGTTTTTCAAGATTTGGGACATGATGTCACTTTCCTGATCGGTGATTATACAGCCATGATCGGCGATCCGACTGGAAAAAGCGCAACCCGTCCGCCGTTGTCACGCGAACAAGTGCTTGAAAACGCAAAAACGTATCAAGAGCAGGTTTTTAAAATTCTTGATCCGAATAAAACCAAAGTACGTTTTAATTCTGAATGGTTTGCAGAGAAAACTGCGGCGGATCTCATTCAGCTGGCGTCTCAGCAGACTGTGGCGCGCATGCTGGAGCGCGATGACTTCACCAAGCGTTACAATAATCATCAGCCAATTGCTATTCATGAGTTTTTGTATCCTTTGGTGCAAGGCTATGACTCTATTGCGCTGGAAGCGGATGTTGAGCTGGGCGGGACAGACCAAACCTTTAACTTGCTGATGGGCCGCACTTTGCAGGGCCGTTTTGATCAGGAAGCGCAAGTGTGCATTACCGTGCCTATTCTTGAAGGCCTGGATGGCGTGAATAAGATGTCTAAATCTCTAGGCAACTATATTGGCGTATTTGACGCGCCGGGCGCGATGTACCAAAAAGTCCTGTCTATGCCGGACAGCTTGATTGAGCGTTACTTTGATCTGTTAAGCTTTAAATCGATTGAAGAGATTCAAGTCTTGCTGAAAGAGGTGGCTGAGGGCCGCAACCCGCAAGAAGTTAAAAAAATTCTGGCGCTGGAACTGGTTGAGCGTTTCCATGGCGCAGAGGCTGCGGCGCATGCGCATAAAGGTGCAGGCAATTTGATTACTGAGGGTGAATTGCCAGAAGGCACACCGGAAGTGACGATTTCCCGCGGTGAGTTTGGCGGTGAAATATTCATTACCTCTATTTTACGCGAATCGGGCTTGACCAAAAACGCAGCGCAAGCAAAAGATGCCTTAGGCCGCGGTGCGGTGAAGGTGGACTGGGAAGTGGTAGATGCAGGATATTCTGTGTCAGAAAATAAGACTTTAATTGTGCAGGCCAGCAAAAAGGCGATTGCTAAAGTTATTTTTGTTGATTAATCCATTCTGAAATTCATTTAAGTTATTGATAAAAAAGCAGGCTTCGGCCTGCTTTTTTTTAGAATTGTTATATTCATAAATCAAATAAGCAAATTCAGAAAAAACCTTATAAAAACAAGAGTTAAATTTTCCCAAATGTATTGCATTTTATTTCTGTTATGTATAGAGTTTATCCATCTAGAGATTTTATGCAAAATAGATCTAGAGGGTAGAAATAGCAGAAACTCCACAAGTTTTTCAGTCTCTTCCCCAAGGGACTTTTTTTAATATTTTGAAAAATAACTATAATAACAGCGATGGATCGAGTAAAGATTCAACTCCAAGGAAGAGATTTTGGGAGAGATCTCTTCCTTTTTTATTGGCTGAATTTCTTATTCCTGCATAAATTGCCTAACCCTTGCCTTGTTTTCTTTATAGTTATTCATTGATCTTTGGGCGGGATGTTTCTTGTATTGAATAAAAATGATTTTTGCAGAATGTATTTCGGCAGTATTCAGGTCAGCTGCTCTGTAATGGCGTGAACTGTTAATAATAGCCGCAATCGAATCTCTGCATTCGCTAAATACAGTACTGCTGTAATTTTTCAGCTTATTAAGTTAAGCGTAATGTCTTTGGTTAGGTGGTGTAAAAAATTAATAGCCAAATAGACTGGGTTTGTTCTGTATCATTCCTTTAAGTAATTGAGAAAATTTCCAAAGCATCAATCAAGCGGCTGAATAGCTGTTGCTTATAATAGATGCTCTGGCTTGGCATTATGTCATTGGAGGGAAATCTGCATAAGCATATAAGCATCCGTCTGGCAGGACATTCAAATAAAAGGCCATATACGGCAATAGATATGCGGTTCTACATATTCTCCGGACTAAAAGCCATTTTGAAGGCAGCCATCATGACGGACCATGCATTTGTTTATCTGTTGCTGCTATATTAGGTGAGTCCCCTGCATTTGCTTATTTGGGTTAAGAGTAAATTTTTTCAAAAATACCAATATTTATAAAAAAAAATTCAAACAAATAAAGAATATTTGCTGAAAACGGTTAAAAAATAGATGAAAACACAAGTTTTTTGCCAAATTTGTAGAAAAAAAATACATACGTTAAGAATATCGTTAATTAGGGGTTGCAATGATTCTGAAATCCTCTAGAATGCACCCATACCGACGAGATAGACGGAAACGAACGAAGCGCGAAGCGCTGAGTTGTTAAGTGTATCGAAGTCCAGCTCTTAATACTGACGAGGTATTAAGAAGATCATTAAGAGATTATGAAGAACAACTTGTGTGGATTTTTACTGGTTGATCGATCGAAATTATTTTCATTGATTGATGGTAGAAATTACTCGAAGTTTATTTGAGAAATATTTGTCAGAAAATTGATGAGCCAAGATTGGTGTCCTTTAAGGCACTACTGATTTTAAACTGAAGAGTTTGATCATGGCTCAGATTGAACGCTGGCGGCAGGCTTAACACATGCAAGTCGA
>NZ_LUAW01000056.1 GCF_001605895.1 Acinetobacter pragensis | reverse complement strand
ATATTTCTCAAATAAACTTCGAGTAATTTCTACCATCAATCAATGAAAATAATTTCGATCGATCAACCAGTAAAAATCCACACAAGTTGTTCTTCATAATCTCTTAATGATCTTCTTAATACCTCGTCAGTATTAAGAACAACACTTGAAATCAGCAACTCTACGTCGCGCTTTCCGTGTTGATGTGGGCTATTCTATACATAAAAAATACTAGCGCAACCCTTTTCCTCATTAATTTTAGAAAAGACCGCTCTAATGTTTATTTTTTAGCCTAAAAGAGTATTTCTAGCTTAAATCAGTCTATTTTTCTAGTCTTTTTACACTTTCTCACACTTATGATTGCAGGCTTTTTCTCTCCCTCATATAAAAAAGCCAGCAGAAGCTGGCTCATTAAGGGTGCACATTACAAAGTTAACAGTTATATCAGTTTGATTGCTCTGCGACCCAAGCCATAAATTCCTGGCGCTCAGCCTTAGAGGACTGCTGCCATAAGTGAATCAGCGGCTGCTCTTGATTCCCTGAAGCAGATACTGACTGAATAGCGGCAGTTTGGTTGACTACTGCCTTATCATTAGTCAAATCATCAGATTGATTATTAAAGAGCGCATCACTGAACCAATTTTTTTGTTCTGACTTAGTGCCCGCCTGCTGTACAAGCAGTTTATTTTCCTTGTTATATAGCCCAAAAATAGGCTGATCCTTATATTTTTGCGCTTCATCAAAATCTTGTGGCGCGTGAATCAGTGCCAATCGATAGGTTTCACCATCTACTAGTGCAGGTGTTTTTAATGCAACAATGCCTGATTTGAGAATATCATGCGAATTATCAGCATGCTGAAAATACCCAGAATAACGCACATTGATAGTATTTTCTCCAGCTTTAATTTTGTATTGGCTTTTTGCTAATAGGCCGCTGCTGACTTCTTGATCATTGACAGCGACAATTTTAATTTCTTCTGGAACTTTTACTGTAACTGCAGAAAATGCAGTGCTGCTGATCACCAATGCTGAAATTATTGCAGTAAATCTTAAAGGCATATACGCCACTCATTCATTTCCAAGTTTCATGCATACTGCTATGCATGAATGACACTTTGATGACAGCGGGGATTTAGAATAATTTTTTACATCAATCAATCTGTTTTAAATCGCATAGTATTAAAAAGAGCGCCTAAGCGCCCTTGTTAAATTTGTACAGTAATTTTGAAACATTCTAATCAATTAAAGCTTTTAAAACGCTCATGGTTTTCTATAAACGTTTTTTCACCCGCTGGCGCTTCAATTGAACCAAATACCAATTGAGCACGTAACTTCCAGCTGGCTGGAATATCAAAAGCGGCCGCAACCTCATCATCGATAATAGGATTATAGTGCTGTAAAGATGCACCAATATCATGTTCTGCCAGCGCGGTCCAAACTGCAAATTGAGCTATTCCCGTAGAATGTTCAGACCACACAGGAAAATTATCAGCATACAAGGCGAACTGCTCCTGCAATGCTTTTACTGTATCTTGATCTTCGTAAAAAAGTGCCGTTCCAAAACCTGCCTCAAAGCTGCTGATTTTTGCATCGGTATTTGCAAATGCCTCTGCAGGCACAATTTTACGTAAAGCCTCACGAACAATATTCCAAAATTTTGTATGCGATGCGCCATATAGCGTGACAACACGCGACGTTTGCGAGTTGAATGCAGAAGGGCTATGGCGCACAGCATCTTGAATTATTTGCTCTATTGCACTCTGTTCTTGCGCAATATTTTTGCCGATTGCATAAATGGTACGGCGCTGCTTTATTTGATCTAGAAATGACATATTAAAACCTCGTTCTTGTTTTCAGCTGCTTTCATCTGATGAATTTATCATATGCTAAACCTTTAACAATCACATGACTAAAACTATGACATTGTGTCTTATATATAGAACAGCTGGCAGAAGATTACAGCGCAAGCCATAAAAACCCAATATTAAGAGCCAGCGCCAACTAACTCGTTTCAATTTTTTTATTTGTATTTACGCATAAACACGGAATTTGTCATAATCTTCCTGTTCTTCTTTTTCTGCCGCCTTCTCTTCAATTGACCCAAAGACCAGTTGCGCCCACATTAACCAATGCGGCGAAATACTGTAATGATCGGCTACTGCAATATCAATCACTGGGTTATAGTGCTGCAAAGAAGCCCCCATTCCAGAATCAGCCAACGCAGTCCATACTGCAAATTGCGCCATGCCTGAGGTTTGTTCTGACCAAACGGGGAAATCAGCGGCACTGATCGGCATTTTTTTCTGCAGCTGCTGAATAACCTCCTGATCCTCATAAAACAGTACGGTGCCAAATGCATTCGCGCACTGATCGATTTTCATTGCCACACTTTCAAAAATAGCATTCGGTACATTACGTTTCTGTACTTCCTTTGCGATATTCCAAAACTGCTGGTGGGATTCCCCAAACAGCACAGCAATTCGGGTACTCTGCGCGTTAAACGCAGATGGACAGCTCCGTACTGATTCCTGAATAAGTTCTGCAATATATGCTTGGCTGAAATGAACCTTTTTCCCCAATTTATAAATGCTTCGTCTTTTTTTAAGCTGATCGACAAATGTTATTTCAGTTAGCCCCTCAGTTTGCTTCTTTTTAAATTTAAAATCTTTTGTCAAATCTGCAGTCAGCACATGACCTATTTTATTTAATAATTCCATCACGATCCCCAGATATCTAAAATTAATAAACAACTCATTATTTTCTTTATTCTAATAAAGTTATCAGTCAGTTAATTCGCTTATCTCCCTCTTATGATGCTTTTTAAATCAAACAGTTATAACTAAAAACAAAAAACTCCGCACTTGGCGGAGTTTGTGTGATTTATCACACATTATTCTAATTTACAGCCATTGCTGCTATTTTTCAGTTTCAAACAATGCTGCAACAAATGATTTTGCAGAAAATGGGCGTAAATCGTCAATTTTTTCGCCAACGCCAATAAAGCGAATCGGCACGTGTGTACGGCTAGCAATATTAAACAAGACCCCGCCTTTAGCAGTACCGTCCAGCTTGGTAATGGTAATCCCTGTTAAACCGACCGCTTCATCAAACATTTCCACCTGATTAATTGCGTTTTGCCCCGTACCTGCATCGACCACCAGCATCACTTCATGCGGAGCAGTCGCATCAATTTTCTGCATCACCCGTTTAACTTTAGTCAATTCCTGCATTAAGTTACTCTTATTGTGCAGCCGGCCTGCAGTATCGGCAATCAGCACATCCACACCTTTAGCGCGCGCACTTTCAAATGCATCAAAAATGACTGAAGCACTGTCTGCACCGTGGCCTTGAGAAACAACAGCGATATTATTGCGCTCGCCCCAAATTTGCAGCTGTTCTGTCGCGGCTGCACGGAATGTATCACCCGCAGCCAGCATGACCTTTTTGCCTTCGCCCTGCAAACGCTTGGCCAATTTGCCAATAGTCGTGGTTTTACCGACACCGTTTACACCGACAACTAAAATTACATACGGATTTTTATTTGGATCGATATGCAAAGGCTTTACACGCGGTGCAAGCAATGCCACCAATTCTTCCTGAAGCGCCTTATACAAAGAGTGCGAATAAATCAAATCACCGCGTTCAGTACGCTCAGTTAAATTTGCAATAATCGTTTTGGTGGCTTCCACACCAATATCAGCAACCAAAAGCTGCTCTTCAACTTCTTCCAGCAACTCATCATCAATTTCTTTACCGCCGATCAGGATATTCACCATGCCGTCCGTAAAGTTTTTGCGGGTCTTCGTTAGGCCTTCTTTCATACGGCCAAAGAAACCGCCTTTAGACTGCATATCTTCCTGCTGCGGTATTTCTGATGCTACAGGCTCAGAAACAGAAGCGTGTTCTTCTGGAGTCTCGATGATTGGCACATTTACCGCAGGTAAACTCGGTAATGTGACATCATCATCTCCGATATCAGCATCAATCAAAAAATTATTCTGCCCATTAGATTGCTGTTGCATGCCGAATCCTTGAAAAGCATTGCGTTAAAAAAGCTGATTCTAGCATAAGTTCTTTATTTTTGAGCTTTTCAGCACGGCTTGAACCCCAACACACCAAAAAACAACAACCTGAACTTGCGTTCAAATTACAGATTCTAAAGAATAGAATGAAATCATGAGCTTTATTTGGGATTCCATGTCCAAAAATATAATCTGCAGCACACATTTTAGTTTTTTTAATTTTCAGATTTTATCTGCCGGTTTTCTCAGCTTATGCATGCTGAGTTCTAATTTACATGCAGATACACGCGGTCAGTTAGCTCGAACCACGTTTGAAACCACCTTGAAAAATGGATTAAAAGTCATTATTCGAGAAGACCACCGCTCACCTATGGTGATGACGCAAATTTGGTACAAAGTGGGCAGCAGTGACGAATCCGGAAATCTGCTCGGTATTTCTCACGCTCTTGAGCACATGATGTTCAAAGGCACCAACAAAGTGCCCAAAGATGAATTCACCCGCCTCAGCCGGATTTACGGCGGCAGCATCAATGCAGCCACTTTCACCAATTACACCAATTATTACCAGCTTTACCCCAAAACCTATTTCCCAATGGCGCTTGAGCTTGAAGCGGACCGCATGAGCAATCTGCTGCTGCGCCAGCAGGACTTCGAGCCTGAAATGAAAGTCGTCATGGAAGAGCGTCGGCTGCGTACCGATGACAGCCCCCGTGCTTTAGCCTTCGAACGCTTCAAATGGATTGCCTATCCAACCAGCCATTACCGGCAACCCGTGATTGGACACATGAAAAACCTGCAGAACATTCAGCTGGATGATCTAAAAACATGGTACAGAGAATGGTATACGCCTAATAATGCTGTCTTAGTGATTGTGGGCGATGTTGAATCAGAAGCAGCCATCCGTCAGGTTCAAAAATATTTCGGAGATATTGCCGCCAAAAAAATACCGCCCCGCAATGATGTTCTGGAGTTTGAACGCATAGGCTACCGGCATATGGAAATTGAATCCGCAGTGCAAGTGCCGAATTTATACATGGCATGGAATGTCCGTTCGCTGGCCACCGCAAAAGACCCTCAAGATGCTTATGCGCTGAATATTATCCGCAGCATCTTAGACAGCGGCATTTCATCCCGCCTTCAAGACCGCTTAGTCCGCGACAAAAAACTGCTGACTGCCATCAGCGCATCTTATGACCCGTATAACCGCGGTGACAGTTTATTCTCTATTTCAGCTTTGCCTGCCGACGGCACGTCTCTTCAAGATGCTCAAAAAGCCATTCAGACCGAAATTGATCTGCTTAAGAATGAACTGGTTGATCCTGCTGAAGTCTCGCGTATCTCCACCCGATTTATTTCCAGCTTAATTTACAGTCAGGATGATATTACTGGTCAGGCAAAAATGATTGGCAATTTAGAAGTCAACGGCTTGAGTTACCGCTTAATGGATGAGCTTCCAAAACATTATGAAAATGTCAGCCCTCAAGATATCCAGCGTGTCGCAAATGCTTACTTTATCAAAGACAACCTAAGCACTTTATATCTGACCCCTGAAAATAAAGCCAAATAATGGACAGCCTCATGCACCATAAAACCGCCATCATTTTTATCGCCATGTTTGCCTGTTCATCTGCAATTTTTGCCGAACAGACAGACAGCTATTTAAATACCGAACCGGATATTAATGACAATCCAAGCCAGCTGCAGTCCATTCCTGTCCTGCAAAGCCTGCATAATCTGAAACAGCTGGAAACGCATGCGCCTTATGTTCATGACTTAAAAAACCGCTATAAGGTACGCACCTTATTTGTCGAATCTCAAGATTTGCCCATGGTGGATATACAATTGACCTTCAATGCAGGTTCAGCACGGGATTTAGAAGTCGGCAAAGGGCTATACGGTCTTTCCAATATGGCAGCAGGCCTGATGGATGAAGGTACTGAGAGATTTACTGCCAACCAAATCGCCAGCGCTTTTGAACAAAGCGGCGCGCAGTTCCGCATTCAATCTTATCGCGACATGTTTATTGTCAAGCTAAGAGTGCTATCAGACCCTCAAAAACTTGAACCGGCGCTGGCCATGATGATGGAGGTGCTCAGCAATGCCACTTTTAAAAACAGCAGCATCAATATGTCACGCAGCAACTCGCAAATAGGACAAAAACAGCTGCAGGAAAACCCCAGCCGCTTAATGGGCATTCGATTTTATCGTGAAATTTATGGGCAGCACCCTTATGCAGAGCCCATAACGGGCACCAACGGCAGTCTCAAAAAAATTACGCCTGAATACCTCAAGCAATTCCGGGATAAGTTTATTGTGGCGCAAAATATGAATATCGCCATTACCGGAAAACTGTCTACTAAAGAAGCGCTGAAACTTTCTGAACGCATTGCGGGCAATTTAAGACAGGGTGAAAAAGCGCAGGATCTGCCAAATCCTGCAATCAAAAAGACACTGAATATTGTACATATGCCTTACAGTTCCACACAGGCGCATGTGATGTTTGGACAACTGGGAACTACAAGAAATGATCCTGACCGTTTAGCGCTGGAAATTGGCAACAAAATATTTGGCGGCGGCGGATTCAATTCTGTACTCATGCAAGAACTTCGGGTAAAGCGCGGTTATGTCTATGGCGCTTACAGCGCATTCAGCTTCAGCCAGTCTCCCGGGACATTCAGCTTTAGCTATTCAACACGCCAAGACCAGCTGATAGACAGCATTCGTGTCGCGCATAAAGCACTGACAGATTTTGTACAGCAGCCAATAGACCGTAAACAGCTTGAAGAGGTTAAAGCCGGCATGCTGCGCGCTTATCCAAACAACTACAGCAGCAACAGCTCAATCAACTCACAGCTGGGCTTGCTGGGCTTTTATCATCACTCCGCAGACTATTTAGATCAATACCCTAAACTGCTGGAGAAAATTACTGCTGAAGATGTACAGAATGCAATCCGCAGGCAATTGCATCCAGATCAAATGACATTGATTGTCGTGAGCAAAGAGCTGAATAAAATAGAATTAAATGACATCCTGCAGGGCAATTTAACTCCTAAAGAAAACATCCCTGCTGGCGAACCCAAGTCAACACTTCCGCCTAAGGCTGCTCCAGCACCTGTGCCGGAAGCTGATGGGCCCGTTCTGTCTCAGCATGATAGGCATGCATCAACTTAAGATATTGCCCCATTTTTATTTCCCGCTGCTGGCTAAGCGCCAAAGCTGAGTTTTGAGATTCCGGACAGTTTTGCTGTTCAGAAATTTTAAGTACATTATGAAATTTTTCGACCGAAATTGGACGGTTTAAGGCCAGTAAACCCAAAACAAGAATCAGCAGGATGATGAAACTGATAAATATGTTATAGACCTGCTCCAGCCGTATTTTTGATTTAAATTGAAGAATACTTTTAAAAATGCGCTTTAAGTCAATAGCCATACACTACCTCGAATTCAAAGTAGTGTATGGCTGCGCTTCAAGAAGTTCAAGTCAGCCTGTTTATTTCTCATCCAAACCGCCCAGTCAACCCTGCTCGACCAAAGGCAATACCGGCTGACTCAGCGATTAACTGCTAAGGAGCCTTTGAATAACCGCAAAATACAGAATCAGCGCAATGATCGCCATAACAATGACGACAGCAAAGATACTGACGCCGCCTTCTGCTTGCGCTGGATGCAAATCATCATCGTCCGCAATACGCAGCAGTTCGCCATTATACATGTCATAAAAATCTTCACGCTGTGCAGGATCTAACTCACGGGTAAAATCATATACCCGCTTGCGCTGGGCCAAACCAAAATGTCCTAAATGAATTTCTTGATGAAAAATAGCTTCATCCAGCTTTTGCCTATGCAAATGCGCTAAAGCCACAACCTGTTCTGCCGTAGGAGGCATATCAAAAGTCAAACCGTCTAAAATTCTGCTCATCATCCTTCTCCTTATTGTTAACGTCTTCTTATCTAATCATATTAATAAAAATTCTAATTGTTCATTGTTTAATCATGTAAACTAAGAATCATGGTGGAACATTTGCATATTTTGTTGACATTTCACCTTAAATGTAATATTACTTTAACAATACTTAACTATAGTAGTTATTGATAGGGCGAAATAGGCACCTATCTGAAGTAGGCAGATGTAAGCATAATTAGAATAAGGAGTAACTTTAATATGATGCAACAAATCTCTCATCATGACTTAGAGCATGTGTACGCAACGGCAGTAAATACCATTCAATCTCAAATGAATTTTGTTGATGCTGTTGAAGAATTGGAAAGCGCAGCGCGTGCTGGGCATGGTAAAGCAGCATTGTTCCTCGCAGAACTTTATTATCAAGGTTTCCGCGTAGAACGTGATTCACTCAAAGCGCAATACTGGCAGAAAATGGCCACATTGCAAGCATAAGCAAACGTCACCTAGGTGGCGTTTTTTACACCTAAATATTCATGCGCTTTAACATTCCCCAGTTTTAAAAATAAAATGAAGCTAGAGAATGGCTGAAAATTGCCAAGCCAATATATTTGCTTACGATTTTCAGCAAAGCTTACACAGTAATTTAATCTAATTTTTTTAAAATAGAGAAAACTACAGCAGAACACTGCCAATGACAAAGTTCAATCAATTGCACCCGATTTCTAAAGATCTATTTTTTAAAATAACCATTTTAAAAACCATGATGTACTGCGGTGTTTTGTGGGGCCTCTACCATGAAGGCTGGGCCATGACCAAAGATGGCGATGATTTTATCTTCCCTTTTTGGCTGAATGGCTTGCAAGCGCACAAATATGCGAAAAAGCATTGGCCCAACTATCAGCCCCAAAAAATTACGCCGGCAGATTTCGAAAACTCTTTAATGCCAACCCTGACCCGGCTCAAAGTTACACCTGCGCTTTACAATGCAACAAGCCACAAAAAGCTGAAACTTTCAACACAGCTCATGCGCCATTTCTTTTTCAACCCGCAGACAGCAAGTTTTGCGTAGCATCACATTATTTATTGCAATTTTAAAATAATGAACGCTGCAGTATTTGCTTTTTCTGTTATTCGCGTTAAGTTAAAACAAATAATAACTTTAAGGGACACGCCACAATGACTACCGTTGCTCAAGTATTGAATAATAAACCGCAGCAAGCCATTTATACCATTGCGCCAGATGCTACGGTATTAAAAGCGATCTCCATTATGGCGGATAAAGGGATTGGCGCGCTGGTCGTAACACATGAAAATACTGTCGTCGGAATTCTTTCGGAACGTGACTATACACGTAAAATTGCGCTGATGGAGCGGACTTCATTCAACACCACAGTGAATGAAATTATGACTGAACGGGTTTTAACGATTACCCGCGCAGCCACTGTAGAAGACTGTTTGGACTTAATGACAGATAACCATCTGCGGCACCTGCCTGTCGTTGAAAATGATCAATTGATTGGGCTTATTTCCATTGGTGATTTGGTTAAAGCCGCGATGGAAGACCAAAAGAAACTGATTGATCAGCTGCAGCAATATATTTCAGGCTAAAGGCATACCAAATAAACCATCTGAAATTAAAAATCCCCTGAGTTTAAGGGGATTTTTAATTCAACAAGCACATTACAGCACAATGTAATTACATTGAAATGATAAAATAGTACATTCACATTTATTGCCTAGAATTACAAACCAAATACCCCTAATTCCGGCCAATACACTCTCATGAATTACTCGCAATCCGCTCGCTTAATTAAGCCATAAAATAAAAAAATCCCAGTTTTTAACTGAGATCCTTCCGTTTCAAATCCAGCCGCTAAGGCTTAATTCAAACCTAATTTCCCTGCGACATAATCGGCATCTTTATCCCCGCGGCCTGAGACATTGACTACAATTTTAACAGCTGTACTTAATTTTGGCGCTTCACGTATGGCCCAAGCCACAGCATGAGCACTTTCCAAGGCTGGAACAATCCCCTCTACCCGTGAGAGCGTCATAAAGGCATCTAAACATTCTTGATCTGTTGCAGAGGTATATTCAACCCGGCCTAAATCTTTCAGCAAGCTGTGCTGCGGCCCCACACCAGGATAGTCCAATCCAGAAGCAATTGAATGCACCGGTAAAGGCTCACCTTGATCATCTTCCAGCACATAACACGCCATACCATGTATTTGACTTGGCTTGCCAAGCGTCAGCGTAGCAGAATGCATATTAGTGTCTAGACCATGGCCAGCAGGCTCCACCCCAACCAGCTTCACGTCCTTTTCATTTAGAAATGCCGTAAAGGCACCCAGCGCATTAGAACCGCCGCCCACACAAGCAACAACATAGTCTGGATTTGCACCAAAGCGCTCGTGAGTTTGCTCTTTAATTTCTTTGCCAATAATCGCCTGAAAATCACGCACCATCATCGGGAATGGATGTGGCCCTACAACAGAACCAATTGCATAAATATAATTTTTCGGATCTTTTAAATATTCTTCAAATGCACTGTCAACAGCATCTTTTAAAGTCGCTGTACCGCGTGTGACAGAAATAAGGTTTGCACCTAAAATCTTCATTTTCACAACATTCGGATGCTCTTTTTCAATATCCACCTGTCCCATATGAATTTCACAAGGGATTCCAACCAATGCGCAAGCTGTTGCCAAGGCTACACCATGCTGCCCTGCGCCTGTTTCCGCAATTACCTTGGTTTTACCCATATATTTTGCCAACAGCGCTTCGCCTAGGCAGTGATTAATTTTATGCGCGCCAGTATGGTTTAAATCTTCGCGTTTTAAATAAATTTGCGCGCCGCCCAATTGATCTGACAAACGTTTAGCATGAAACAGCGGGCTTGGACGGCCGACATAATTGGCAAACAAATCGTTCAATTCATTTTGAAACTCTGCCGTATGTCGAATTTGCTCGTAAGCGGCATTTATATCATCCATTGCCTGCTTTAAATCTGGCGGGATAAACTGACCGCCATATGCGCCGAAAAAGCCTTCCGCATTCGGTAACGCGATACCATTAATTTCCTGTTCCATGCTTATCCCTTTATTCGAGCCTAAATTCATTAATTTACAGCCATATACTAAAATAAACTACTTTAAAGCACTAATAACAATAGATAAAATGACTGATAGAAAAATGGAATCAGCGTGCTAAATATTTCGTCATATCTTCAATGCCTTTTAGCGTCATTGGGAACATATGATCTTCAAAGATTTGTTTAATTAAGCCAATGGTATGCGTGTAATGCCAGTAATTTTCTTCTTCAGGATTCAGCCAAGCTGTTTTGTCAAAATGCTGACGCAGGCGATGCAGCCAAACCTGCCCAGATTCGTCATTCATATATTCAACGGAACCGCCCGCGGAAGTGACTTCATAGGGCGCCATACTGGCATCACCCACGACAATCACACGGTAATCCCGCCCATAGGTATTGAATAAATCCCACGTGTTCATACGGGTATTGGAGCGACGGACATTATCTTTCCAAACATAGTCATATAAGCAATTATGGAAATAAAAATACTCTAAGGTCTTAAATTCTGTTTTTGCTGCGCTAAAAAGCTTTTCACATTGTGCAATATGTGAATCCATTGAGCCGCCGACATCAAACAGCATCAGCACTTTAATACGGTTACGGCGCTCAGGCACCAGCTGCACGTCTAAAATACCCTGCTTGGCTGTTTCGCGGATAGTGCCGTCAATATCCAGCTCATCTGCTGCACCTTGACGGGCAAACTTACGCAAACGCCGCAACGCCATTTGCATCTGACGGCTGCCAAGAATTTGATCATCATCTAAATTCCGATACTGACGCTGTTCCCAGACTTTCACAGCTGACTTTTTACGGCCCGGCCCGCCAATACGCAAGCCTTCAGGATGATCGCCATAGGCGCCAAACGGAGAGGTACCGCCCGTTCCAATCATCTTATTGCCGCCTTGATGCTTTTTATGCTGTTCACGCAGGCGCTCTTCCAGCATTTTCATCAATTCTTCCAGCGAGCCGGCTTTCTTTAATTCTTCGCGCTGTTCAGGTGTTAAATGCTTTTCCAGCAACTCTAAATCAAACCAGTCTTTTGGCAGCTTCTGTACCTGATTCAATAGTTCATCTAAATCAAAAGTTGCGATACCGTCAAAATAGTCTTTCATGGCGCGGTCAAATTTATCAAAGAAGCGCTCATCTTTAACCATAACCGTTTTCGCCAGCTGATAAAACTCGTCCTGGTCAGCAAAAACCAAACCAGCAGCCACCGCTTCATTCAGATCAATGAGCTCACGCGTCGAAACAGGAACGCCGTATTTTCGCAAGGTGTAAAACAATCGCACAAACATGGCGGATAATTTCCATTCATATAAATTATTGAATCTGTAAAATTTTCTGCTGCAATTAAAGGATTATTCCCCCTCCTTTATTCCTGCAGCTATTTAACTTTGGACATTATCGAAAATCAAAACATCGAAGTAAAGTTAAAACCGGCCACTGGATGTTCAGAAAAGTTTTTTTCAAGAAACAACTTGAAGCATCACTTGAAGATACTAACCAAAACAGTAAAAGTTATTCTATAAGCAACCACATAATTTAAAACTTAATAAAAAACCATCTCTGCAGGCTAAAACCTAAAATATAATCAACTAGGATATTGATACCTATAGATATATAAACCACTACCTAAAATGCATGACCTTCATTTTAGATTCATTTAAATGCCTCAAAAACAACTTTTTCTAATTCTGTTTTGGCGCTATGTTTGAGAACATTTCCATGAGCAGCGACTAAACTTGTAAAATTCAAAGCCAAGAGCTGATTAAAGTCATGCTCAAGACTGCCTTTTTGCCTAGAGGCTCTCTTCAGCCAAGGGCCGCCGATAAACAACTCTAAGCGAAACCCCATTAGAGACAAAATAATTTTACTCAGAAAGCTTATATGCTTCCAATCATTCCAGTATTGGATACTGTCTGTTGTAATCAACAACTGGTGATCTTCAAGAAACAAAGCCGCTTCAGGAAACTTTGCTGACGCAAAAATAAAAAACTTACTGTTTTGAACAGGTGATTTTGCTGTTGTGTTAATCACTTTGTTCGGATGCAATTCTGCATAGTTACTATGGCTTTCTTGACTCCAAAAATTTGCTTTGTATTGATCAATATAAAATTGATCATCCAAGCCATGAAAGTCGCCTAATCGGATAATATTTTTTACCTCACCTAACTCATCCAGTTTTTCTAAGTTCTTAGTATCAAGCCGTACAGCATTAATCAGCGTAAGTTCATTGCCATCTCTGACTATCACCATATTACGATTCATTTGCAGCAATGGGCCAATTTTTATACTGCCTCTCAATAAATAAACATTAGAAAAAATTTCAGTTAAAGGATCTTGCGGTGTTGCCTCTGCATACTTTTTCATGATTAATAATTTTATAATTCAGGTTAATATCCACACTATCCTTAATTATATGTTTTTGATTAATTTGATTTTCTTATAAGAACCATCTTCATTTTACATATTGATGATTATGTAAAACAGCCTTCAATTTAAGCGTAATTTATGCCTCAAAATATGAACAGCAAGACTTCTATGCCTGCCTGAAGGCCATCCACCTCATTCAGAAAACCGGCTAGTCCAAAGTTCCGTATAGACCATTGCGTCACAAAATCTCGATATACTTATTCAATAAAGCCAAATCAGTGAAATTGACCCATTTAAATAACTGTATAGGCAAAAATAAAGCCGTCAATTTTAGACGGCTTTATTTAGACACAGAGAGTTTATCCACTAATTAACGGCGTGACATAAATGCCAAACGCTCCAGCAGCTGCACATCTTGCTCATTCTTAATCAACGCGCCGTACAGGGGTGGAATAGACTTCGATTTATCTTTATTGCGCAGAATATCTTCCGGCATATCATCCGCCATTAATAGACTTAACCAATCAATCAGTTCAGATGTTGAAGGGGGTTTCTTTAAACCCGGAATTTGACGTAATTTAAAGAAAACCTGCAATGCTTCAGACACTAGCGCACTTGAAATATTATCAAAATGCACATCAATGATTTCGCGCATCGTCGCTTCATCAGGAAATTCAATATAATGGAAGAAGCAGCGGCGCAAGAATGCATCTGGCAGTTCCTTCTCATTATTTGAAGTAATAATCACAATTGGACGCTGAACCGCGGTAATTGTCTCGCCTGTTTCATAGACATAAAACGACATTTTGTCCAGTTCGTGCAATAAATCATTTGGAAATTCGATGTCAGCCTTGTCAATTTCATCAATTAGCAAAACACAGCGCTCTTCGCTGGTGAAAGCTTCCCACAACTTTCCTGGCTTAATGTAGTTTTTAATATCATAAACGCGGTCATCACCCAATTGACTGTCACGCAGGCGTGATACGGCGTCGTATTCATACAAGCCTTGCTGCGCTTTCGTTGTTGATTTGATGTGCCAAGTGATCAGCTTAAGCCCTAAGCTTTGTGCAACCTGCTCTGCTAGCAAAGTTTTACCCGTACCCGGCTCGCCTTTGACTAAAAGCGGCTTTTGCAGGCTGCGGGCTGCTTTCACAGCAAGTTTTAAGCTATCAGTCGCAATGTACTGATCTGTTCCAGAAAAGTGTTGAGCATCAACAGACATACGAACCCTTATTGTTTTACTTAAAGTGGTGAACTTTTTTTGTTTAGTGAAATAGATATTTTATTTGCATTGAATTTTGACCAGAAATAGCCAATCACAAAGCCAATGCCAATCACAAATAAGATTAAAGACAAATTACTCCAAACCAAAGGCTGATCCTTGGTTAACAAACCAAACAACAAACCAAATATTGCCGGCGCAATTGAAGCATTACTGCCTTCAGAAACTGTCGGGGTTAATAAGACAGCAAACCCCACAATCCAAGTGATGCCGCCCAAAGGCTTAGGCAAGCGTTTTGCAATGGCGTACCAGCTTGCCAGAATAATCAGGCTTCCTAGAAGATAAACCGTAATTGCAATGCTATCTTCAGGAATTGAGTCCAATACAGCCCATAAACTATTCATTCCGCAACTCCTGAATGGATTTAAGCACCGCGCAGACCTTCAGGCGCAGGGGCATTTGGATTAATCAAACCTTCTGGAGGCATTTGCAGGAAAAAACCTTTGGTTTCTAAGGAATCAATCACATGCATAACATTTACACGCGCCAAAGTACGCGATTCACTGAGTTCCAAATGCATCACAAATGTTGCACGGCCAAATGCCGCACGAACTGGCTCTGATAAAACTTCTAAAGGATCGAACGCTTCCGCTTCATTTTCAGCAGGACGGGCAACATAAAGATACATTTCATCTTTTTTGCTCGATTTGTAGATAGAACAATGCATTTTGAATCAGTACTCATAAAACTCAAGGCAAAGCATACAACAAAAAAAAGACTGATACATTAACCATTCTTAACGCATCAGTCGTGAATTTGTATAAGTGCTAGATCTTTAATCAATCATTTGCAAATTTAATCCATTACTTTCATCTGCTTTGACAAATATGACTCGTCGGAATGCAGCACATCAATCAGCGGCTTCGTGAGCATGTCATAGCGCCAACCCAACAGATACCCGGGCAAATCCTGTTCATCATTATGAAAAACCACGTGCTGATACAGCGCATTCAGCCATTTTTTGCGCATCAGCACTTCTTTAGGCACTGACGTCTCTTCAGCAATGCTGGCAATGACTGACTCGACACGGTCAGCAATATCTTTAGATGAATGGCGGATCGGCCGCGCCATACGCAGCGGCCACTCTTCCTGCTCAGGCAGAAACTTCAGCAGATCAAGAATAGTTTTGCCGTGTTCACGCACAATATTCGCACGGATGCCTTTAATTGTGCTCAGCTGAAAATGGTTGCGCGGGTTTTTCTCTACCATATCCAGCATCGTAGCATTCTTTAAAATAAAGCTTCGCGGCTGGTTCAGCGCTTTCACCATCTGCTCGCGCCAAACAGCCAATTGCTGCAACTGCATCAGCTGCTTGCGTGAATTACGGTAATTGCCCACATCATGATAAAGCATGGCAATTGGGGTTTCTTCACCAATTTCATGCGTTAAATTTTGGCAGTCTTCGAGTACGCAATCCAGCAGGTGCTTTTGGGACAATTCAGCTTTTACCTTGTCTGAAAGGCGCATGATGTATTCCACATCATTGGCTGCATACATCAGCTGTTCTGGCGTCAATGGACGCGCCAGCCAATCTGAACGGGTTTGATCTTTTTCAATATCCACATCCAGCATGGTTTTTAAAGCATTTTGATAGCTGACTTGCAGGCCATGACCTAAAAAAGACATGCCGACTTGGGTATCAAATACATTTTTCAGCGTTTTATGCTGCGCATAATGATAAATTAAATCGATATCTTCACTGCAGGCATGAAAAACATTTTGTTCTGCTTGAAACAGCTTATTCCAAAATTCGGATAAATCCAGCGCAGCGCCATCCAGCAGATATACTTTGCCCTTCACATTTATCTGAAAAACGCCTAATTTCGGCCACAGCGTATCTACCTTGATAAATTCGGTGTCCAGTCCGTAAATCGGACTTTGATCCATAAGATTGAGTACATTTTGCAGATCTGGCTGCTGATGGATAAATTGATACATAAATGCTGAGGCTATTGCTAGAGGCTCTTTTCGGCTATATTAACCGATATATTATAATTATCGATAAAAAATAAAATATATTCACTATATCATTTCGATTATAGTTGTTTTTGAAGTCAAAATATCATTCAGTCATACATAAAATCTATTAATAAATGATATTTTGAGATTCTGCCTTACTTCATTCTCATCCGGTTATGCACCGCTTGGCTTAAAGTATGGCTGTCTACATATTCAAGCTCTCCGCCCTGCGGAACGCCTTGCGCAATTCGAGTCATCTGCACGGGCAAATGCTTGGCTGCTTCTACAATATAATGCGCTGTCGCTTGCCCTTCAACGGTAGCATTGGTGGCAAGGATCACTTCTTTGACATTTCCGCCGGACAAGCGCTGAAGCAAATACGGAATTCCAATTTCATCGGGGCCGATACCATCCAGTGGAGACAAGTGCCCGCCTAAAACATGGTATTTACCGCGAAAACTGCCGCTTTGTTCTATTGCCATCACATCTGCTGGAGATTCAACCAAGCAAAGTATCTGATCATCACGTTCATGCGATACGCAGATATTGCAGACTTCATCTTCAGTCAAGGAATGGCAAATGGAGCACTCATGAATATAACTGGTGGCTTCATTCAGCGCATGCGCCAAACCGACAGCTCCCTCTTTATTCTTCATGATCAAGTGCAACGCCATCCGCTGGGCCGACTTTGGCCCAACGCTTGGCAGAATACGCAATGCTTGAACAAGCTGATCAAAACGATCACTAAACATGCGCAGCTCTTCCTTAGAACAAACCAGCAAGGCCTGGCGGCAAGCCCATGCCAGAGTTGGCAGATTTCATTTTTTCTTCAGTAATCGCTTCTGCTTGACGCGCAGCATCATTCATTGCTGCAGCAATCAAATCTTCAATCATGTCTGCATCGTCTTGCAGCAAGTCCGGACTGATTTCAATGCGTTTTACCACATTGCGGCAAGTCATGGTCACTTTAACCAAACCGCCGCCTGCTTCTGCATGCACTTCAGTTTGAGCAAGTTCTTCTTTTGCCTTTTTGGCATTGCTTTCGACTTCTTTCTGCATACGCTGCGCTTGCTGCATCAACATATTAATGTTCATAAAGTACTCCGAACATAAAAATTTTTAAATGAGATGAATAATGAATTAGATGAGATCTAAACCGCGGGAAATATCGCGAATAATATCATCAATATCTTCTAAACCAACAGATACACGGATTAAACCTTCAGAAATGCCAGCAGCCTGTTTCGCTTCTGGTGACATTCTGCCGTGTGAAGTGGTTGCAGGATGGGTAATGGTTGATTTTACGTCACCCAAATTACTGGTGATTGAAAGGAAACGCGTACTGTCGATAACAGTCCATGCGCCTTCACGCTCACCTTTTGCAACAAATGATACAACACCGCCAAAACCTGATTGCTGTTTTTTCGCTAATTCATGGCCTGCATGATTCGGCAAACCGGCATAATACACTTTTTCCACTTTAGGATGCGCGTCCAGCCATTCAGCCAATTTTTGCGCGCTGGCGCAATGCGCTTTCATACGCAGACTGAGCGTTTCTAGACCTTTCAGGAAAATCCAAGCATTGAATGGACTCATTGAATTACCCAGTGTACGGATTACACCGGTAATTTCTTCCATCAATTTTGCACTGCCTACCACTGCTCCGCCCAATGCACGGCCCTGACCATCAATGTATTTAGTCGATGAATACACGATTAAATCTGCGCCGAATTTAAGCGGCTGCTGCAAAACGGATGTACAGAAAGTGTTATCCACTGCAAATAATGCGCCTTGTGCATGCGCGATATCTGCAATGGCTTGTATGTCGCCCACTTGAGCCAATGGATTCGACGGAGTTTCAATAAACAAAAGACGTGTATTTGGACGAACCGCTTTTTTCCAGCCGTCTAAATCTTCTAAATCAACAAAAGTGACCTCTACGCCAAATTTAATGACATATTTTTCAAAAAGCGAAATGATCGAGCCAAAGACTGCGCGTGAGCATACGACATGGTCACCGGCTTTCAAGTAAGCCAATGTAATCGCATGCACACCGGCCATGCCTGAACTGGTCGCAACAGCAGCTTCAGCGCCGTCCAATACAGCCAGACGCTTTTCAAACGCTTGCACTGTTGGATTGGTATAGCGCGAATAGGTATTGCCTTCAATTTGCCCTGAAAATTTTGCAGCGGCATCCGCTGCACTTTCACATACAAAAGACGATGTTAAGAAGATTGGCTCACTATGTTCACCTTCAAAAGTACGGTTATGGCCTGTACGGATTGCTAATGTGTCTAATTGATATTCTAAATCGTCTTGTGGGCTCATCTGCATTGCTCAGTCACTCAGGACTGCCTTTTGTGAAGAATTGCCAACATTTTGAGCGCCTATGCTATTTCAGGTCAAGGCATAATAAGCAAATATCGCTTAGACTTCGATCAAACCTGCACGGACATAGGTTAATTACAATTATGCATCCATTTAAAAAAAGCCTTTTAGCTCAGCAAAAAAAACTGAAACACCTCTCTGCGCGGGTATTTAATGCAAAATCGCTGGTGCTTTCACAAGGCAATCCTTATGAAGTGATTGAAGAATATAAATTTTGCCGCATCCGATATTATGCTTCACCAGATAAAAAATATGCAGAACCGCTGGTATTCGTAGCGCCGCTGGCAATCAATATGGCGATTTATGACCTCTACCCGTACCGCTCACTGGTTAAGCATTTTCAGCACAGCGGTTTTGATGTGTATTTGCTGGAATGGACAAAACTGAATTATCACGACCGTTTTTTAAATTTTTTGTCTTTTATTGATGATGCGCTGCCGCATTGCATCAATACCATCAGCGCGCATGCCGGCAACCGCTATATCTCCCTGCATGGCTGGAGCATGGCGGGCGTATTTGTCACCTTATATACCGCACTGCATCAGCCAGAACATGTAAAAAACTTAATTGTCGTGGGCAGTCCAATTGACAGCTATGCTTCGGGCCGCGTGGGCAAACTATTCCAAAATATCAATCATCTTATCTCCCGCAGCAAATCTGTTCGGGACACCATTTATACAGGGCAAATTCCTAAACGCATGATCCATACCCCCGGCCTGCTGAATGCGCTGGGTTTTAAGATTCTAGATCCCAAAGGCTGGCTTGTCAGCCAAAAGCAGCTGCTGACGAATCTTTCAGATACTCAAACTGTCTATGAACATGCCACTATGGGGGACTTTCTCAATAATATGATTGACTACCCAGGCGGCATTAACCAAGACATGGTGCTGAACCTTTGGCTGCAAAACCCGCTCAAAAAAGGTGTTATTCAATTAAAAGATAAAGTTATCGAATTAAAAAATATTAACTGCTCTTTGTTCATTGGCGCAGGCTCCAGCGACCAGATTGTTACAGCAGAGGCCAGCCGGCCTTTAGGTGAATTGACAAACAGTCAAGATGTCACGTTTACTCTTATCCCCGGCGGCCATCTGGGCTTAATGTCCAGTCAAAAAAGCGCCAATGAATTCTGGCCCAAATTGACCGCTTGGCTAAAACAAAGATCAACCTTACTAGAAACAAACCATTAGGGCTTTATCATGATTCAATCAGTTGCATTCTTAGGCTTAGGCGCAATGGGCTACCGCATGGCGGCGCACTTACCTGAACATTTTGATACGGTGTATGTCTGGAACCGCAATTTTGAGAAGGCAAAACAGCATGCCGCTGAATATGGCACGCAAGCCGCAGAATTAAATCAGGCAGTACAGGCTGATGTGATTTTTTCCTGCTTGCCGACCAGTGCCGATGTAGAAGCCTTAATTGAAAACCTGAACATTAAATCCGGTGCAATTTGGATAGACTGCACCAGCGGCGTGCCTGAATCTGCACAAAAACTGGCGGCATCGCTAAAAGAACAGAATATTGATTATCTTGATGCGCCTGTTAGCGGCCAAACGATTGGCGCAGAAAATGCGACATTAACCGTTATGGTTGGCGGCAATGCTCAAGCCTTTGAAAAAGCCCTGCCAGCCATTCAGGCAGTCGGCAAACTGATTAAGCATGTGGGCGCATCCGGTGCCGGTTTTGCGGTTAAAGCTGTAAATAATATGTTAATGGCTGTAAATCTTTGTGCCGCAGCTGAAGGCGCTTTAACACTTAAAGCCCACGGTGTAAATTTAGCGGAAGCTTTGGATTGCATTAATGCATCCAGCGGTAAAAGCAACGCGACAGAAACCATTTTGCCGCAGCGTGTGCTCAACCGCACATTTCCGCTAACCTTTGCGCTGCCGTTATTAGCCAAAGACACCGGCATTGCTGTAGACTTGGTTCGGCAGGCAAAAATTTCAGCGCCTATTATTGGATTGACCCAAAGTTTAATTCAGGCCGCCAATGATACTTCTGAACCAAACAGTGATTTTTCCAGCGCTGTAAAAATGTACGAATCATGGAGCAAAATTACAATCGAGTAATAAGCCGCCATTGAATAATCATAATGAAACCTAATATTGTGATGATGTGGTAATACATGTTGTTACAAGTATAGAGGAAACTTGCATGAACAAATTTACTGTTGCCGCCCTGATCAGTGCAGTAACTTTCGTTGGGGCATCTTCATCAGCTTTTGCTTCTGAACAGGAATGCCAAAAGCTTAAGAATGACCATGATGTCATTTACGCTTCTAAAGGCTTCTGCTTTAAAGACCCAGAAGCAAAGGCTAAATTCGGCAATGACAATTGCTATACCACCAAACCAAAATTTTCAGAAAAAGAGCAGCAGCGTCTTGACGCCATCAAGGAACGTCAGAAAGAATTGAACTGTAAATAACTGCCCTCAACGGCATTTAACAACTACACTCAATCACGCTTAAGGAACTTAGCTATGGCTTATGATGATCAAAACATTTTTGCAAGAATTTTACGCGGTGAACTTCCGGCAATTAAAGTCTATGAAGATGACCAAGTCCTTGCATTTATGGACATTATGCCTCAGGCAGACGGTCATACACTGGTCATTCCAAAAACACCGGCTATCAGCTTGCTGGATTTAGCGCCAGAAGCAGCGGCCTACACCATTCAAATTGTGCAAAAAGTTGCAAAAGCAATGGAAACTGCACTGGGTGTAAAGGGCATTGTGCTGATGCAGCTGTCAGGCACGGCTGCAGGTCAAACTGTACCGCATGTGCATTTTCATCTGATTCCAACTTCCGTGCATGAACTGGGCAGGCATGCGGCCACCATCGGCGACCAAGAAAAAATTAAAGCTCAGGCAGAATTAATCAAAGCTGCCCTAGCCGCTGGATAAAACCGCCCAAATTTGCATACTTTTCAAATGGAGCTTCGGCTCCATTTTTTATGCGCAGCTGTTCAGCCGCCGTTTAAATCACACTGTATAAAAAGAATATGACAGGACAATAAAACAGATCCCTAAAACAGCCTAAACATCCGTTTAATAAGGGAATTTACTTAGAAATATTATGAAACAACCACACTAAACAACTGATTAACTTTAATATTTTTGAAATATTTCCTTAATGTAACTGACTTATTTGTAATGAATACTTAGCGCCATTAGATAGCGAAATTATTTTTAGCAAAGCTACTGATAAATCGAATTGATAAGACGTAAGTCTTTATGGAGCTGCAAATGAAAAAAACACTCTGTGCATTAGCAATCGGGGCAACTATTCTTACACCAGTTATGGCATCTGCTGCTGATGTCAAAATTTATGGCCGTGCACATGTTTCTTTAGACTATTTAGATGATGGCAAAGACTACAACGAAGTTGGCTTATCATCTAACTCTTCACGCCTCGGCTTTAAAGTTGACCAAAAAATTAATGATGACTTAAATGTTTTCGCACAAATTGAACAAGAAATTAACTTTGCCAGCGGCTCAAAAGACAGCAATGGCGTGAACTTTTCTACACGTGACACCTTTGTAGGCCTGAAAAGCGATACATACGGTCAGGCGCGTGTAGGCCGCTTTGACAGCCCATTTAAAGCTGCCCGCGGTCCAATCAACTTTTTTGGCGACATGGTCGGTGATGTCCGTAACGTAACCCGTGTCGGCAACTTAAAATTTGATGAACGCAACGAAAACAGCATTGAATACAAATCGCCTAAATTCGGCGGCGGCTTCAATGTTTTAGCGGCAATGTCCATGCATTCAGGCACTCAAATTGCGCAAGATGCAGATGGTGAAGGCGTTGATGACAACAAGGCTTACGACTTGGCATTAACCTATAAAGCTGGCCCAATTGACGCTGCGGCAGCTTACGAAAAATATGATGAAAATGCCGCGAATGCTGCAGGCGGTGCAAGCCGTGATGCCTTCCGTTTGGCTGGCGCATATAAGTTTACAGAAGAATTTAATCTAGGCGCAATGTATCAAATTGCCAAACATGATAACGATACCGCAAACCCTGATGCGCAAGTTTTTGGTTTAGCGGGTGAATACAAAGTTACGCCGAAAACCTCAGTACGCGGTGAATACTTCTACCGTGATGTTGATGCAGACGATGCAAATGCCAGCTTAATTGGTGTAGGCGTAGAACATAAGCTGGACAGCACTTTACGTGTATACGGCAACTTAGCTACCGTTTTGAATGACAAAAACTCTAAGCTTAACCCTTGGAAAGAAGGCCGCAGCTTTGGCAACAGCATTAGCGGTGTGGCGGATAAAAATGCGATTGCCCTATCTTTAGGTCTGCGTTACGATTTCTAAGGCTGTAGATTTTCTCCTAAATCCCTCTAAAAAAAGAACATGTCCGCATGTTCTTTTTTCTTTTAAAATTTTAGGTTGTTTTTTATACAATTTCATGCTTTTATTTTAGAGTTCCATTTTGAATAAAATATTAATAACCAATCAAAATAGTCGGATTAAATATGATTAAAATTCATTTAAAACAACCTATATTTAATTAAATATAACTAAATTAGTCAGAATTAATTAATATAAACACAAGTGTTTTACTCAACTTTAAAATAGAATAAATTAGTTTATTTTTTAACTCGAACAAATAATAAGTACTTGTTTTTATTAAAATTAATAATATATTTTTATTTTAATTGTTCAGCCTATTTATTTTTGGTTTATTTTTGTTAATAATAGGTAATTAGTTTAAATAACAGGCTTGTAAAATGAGCTTAGTTCCTAAAGATTTCAACCAACGCACAGTCAGAGAAATCACGGCTATTTTAATAATTAAAGTGGTGATTTTACTGACCATCAAACACATCTGGTTTGACGCCCCCACTATTCCCAAAAATTTTGACAATCAAGTTGCTGAGCGTATCGCCGGCAACCCATCCCCAATCAAGGAGACACGTTGATGATTTCTGAAAGCGTGGTCGATTTATCGCGGTTCCAATTTGCAATGACCGCGATGTATCACTTTATATTTGTTCCACTGACATTAGGTCTGGCTTTTCTTCTTGCCATTATGGAAACCACGTATGTGATTTCTGGTAAAGAAATCTACAAGGACATGACTAAATTTTGGGGTAAACTTTTTGGTATTAACTTCGCCCTAGGTGTGACTACCGGTTTGACCATGGAATTCCAATTTGGAACAAACTGGGCATATTACTCACACTATGTCGGCGATATTTTTGGTGCGCCGCTCGCCATCGAAGGCTTGATGGCATTCTTCTTGGAATCGACCTTTATTGGCCTTTTCTTCTTTGGATGGGACCGCCTGACCAAGGTGCAGCATTTAGCAGTCACTTGGCTCGTCGCAATTGGCTCTAACTTGTCAGCCCTCTGGATTTTAGTGGCAAACGGATGGATGCAAAACCCTGTCGGCTCAGCATTCAACTACGAAACCATGCGTATGGAACTCGTGGACTTCGGCGCACTGATTTTCAACCCTGTTGCGCAAGTTAAATTCGTTCATACTGTTTCAGCTGGCTATGTAACAGGTGCAATTTTTGTACTGGCCATTTCAAGCTATTACATGCTTAAAAAACGTGACTTGCCTTTTGCGCGCCGTTCTTTTGCTATTGCCGCCATCTTCGGCCTCGCTTCTACCTTATCCGTTATTCTGCTGGGTGATGAATCAGGCTATGAAATTGGCGACGTACAAAAAACTAAGCTTGCCGCAATTGAAGCAGAATGGGATACACATCCTGCGCCTGCGCCATTTACTTTATTCGGCATCCCAAATAAAGAAACCATGTCTACGGACTACGCCATTAAAATTCCGTATGTTATGGGCATAATTGCAACACGCTCAACCACCAAAGAAGTGACTGGCATTAAAGATCTGATTGTGCAGCATGAAGACCGTATACGTAATGGCATGGTGGCTTACTCACAACTTGAAAAGCTTCGTGCAGGCGATACATCTCCTGAACTGAGAGCCGCATTTGCTGAATCTCAAAAAGACTTAGGCTATGGCTTGCTTCTTAAAAAATATACGCCAAATGTTGTAGATGCATCTGATGCGCAGATTAAAGCTGCCGCAAAAGACACTATTCCGCATGTTCCAAGCTTGTTCTGGGCATTCCGCGCCATGGTCGCTTCTGGCTTCTTAATGCTGCTGCTCTTTGCTTTAGCTACTTTCGCAGTCGCTAAACGCAATGCCGAAAATAAGCCTTGGTTATTGAAATTTGCATTATTTGGCCTGCCGCTTCCATGGATTGCAGCTCAAACTGGCTGGTATGTTGCAGAAGTTGGCCGTCAGCCTTGGACTATTGGTGAAGTACTCCCTACTCACTTGTCTGCATCTTCACTGAGTACTGGTGATGTATGGGGCTCAATCATTGCTCTAGCATCGTTCTACACTGTATTACTGATCATTGAAATGTACTTAATGATTAAATTCTCACGCCTCGGCCCAAGTTCACTTCATACAGGTAAATACCATTTTGAAAAACTGGATGCCGCAAACAAGGCAAATGAGGAGGCTCAAGCATGATTGAATATGAACTGCTTAAAATAATCTGGTGGGTATTGGTTGGCGTACTGCTGATTGGCTTTGCCCTGACCGATGGTTTCGATATGGGCTCAATGGCGCTCATGCCATTTGTAGGAAAAACAGATGATGAACGCCGCGCTGCCATCAATACGATTGCACCCCATTGGGAAGGCAATCAGGTTTGGTTTGTAACTGCTGGCGGCGCGTTATTTGCAGCTTGGCCAATGGTATATGCAACCGCCTTCTCAGGCATGTACTGGGCGCTGTTACTGGTGTTATTTGCGTTGTTTTTGCGGCCTGTCGGATTTGACTACCGCTCTAAACTGAACAACACACAATGGCGCACCTCATGGGATTGGGGCCTTGCAATTGGCGGTGCAGTTCCGGCACTGGTTTTTGGTGTTGCATTTGGCAATATGTTCCTTGGCGTACCTTTCACACTAGATGAAACTGTACGTTCAACATATACAGGCAGTTTCTTTGCTTTATTGAATCCATTTGCATTAGTTTGCGGCTTAGTGAGCTTATCTATGCTATGCGCACATGGCGGTGCATGGCTAATGCTGCGTACCGATGGTGTTTTACGCCAACGGTCTGCCAAAGCCACCAAAATCATGGGCATCGTGTTTTTAATCTGCTTCTTAGGAGCAGGCGCTTGGCTATACTTTGGCGGTATTCAAGGTTACACACTGGTTACTCCTTATAATACCAATGGCGTTGCAAACCCATTAGCAAAACAAGTACTCACTGATGCAAACCCCGGCTGGATGAATAATTATTCAATCTATCCAATTACCATGCTTGCACCAATCTCTGCAATCCTGGGCGGGTTACTCATTGTCTTTGCAGCTGCGAAAAATAAAGCCGGACTGAGTTTTACAGGTTCTACCTTGGCGGTAACAGGTTCTATTTTAACAGCGGGTTTTGCCCTGTTCCCATTCCTAATGCCATCAAGCATTAATCCAACAGTAAGTTTAACTATGTGGGATGCAGTATCCAGCAAGAACACCCTAACCGTAATGACCGTTGTCGCTTGTATCTTTGTTCCACTGATTCTTGCTTACACAACATGGTGTTACTATAAGATGTGGGGCGTTATTACTAATAAACACATTCAAGAGAATTCGCATACGCTGTATTAAGGCGATGCACAGGAGCTTAAATTATGTGGTATTTTGCATGGATTCTCGGTGTTTTGATGGCCTGTTTTGCAGGTGTACTCAGCGCACTGTATATTGAACATCATCAAGATCTTGATGAGGAATAAGCCATGACCGAAGCAGCAGTGACAACAGAAGATAAAAAGCCGAATAAATTTGCAATGGCCATCTCATTTTTGTTGGCATTGCCTTTAGCTGCTGTTCTGCTCATTCATCCAGCAGCCATGCTGGATGCCAATGGCGAATACAGCCATAGCGCTATGATGTATGTGATGATTGGCATTTCTGGCGGCTTTATTTACGGTGTCGGCTTTATTCCAAAATTTTGGCTTTGGAAATGGTTATTCAGCCCCTATTTAGCATGGCCACTCATGCTTTGGGGCTACTACACATGGTTCCTCGCCTAAAAAGCAAAGGTATAAAAAAGCCCTCAATAGAGGGTTTTTTTATATCTACGATCAATTTCAGCTTTTTGCTCAACTGTAATATCTGATTGCATTTGAAAACAATGCCTATATTTTTCATTAATATAATGTATATATTTCTCTTTAGCCGCATGTCTTAATAAAATTTGTGCCGCCATCAAGATAAATCCATTAACTTGTTTAACAATAATCAAACGCTGGCTATCAATTAAACCCACTTTTTTTTGTATAAGAGAATTTCGGCCAGAATGTACAATTGAATGTAAATGGTGCAGTGAGTAGAATTTAAATTCTTTGAAATTTTCCACAATATGATTTATATCAGCCACGTTTTCCAATTGAGCTATCATTCCCGCTGCTGTTGGAATTTTAACATTTTTTAATAATTCATCTTCGTTTGTAACTTCAAAATCCTGAATCTCAGTATTAGTCGCAACCATTAACAGCCAATAAGCTCTAACAACCGCCTCAAACTGAACCCTAAATAACGCAAGTGCAGATATATCATGATGCATCTGCAACAGCTGTAAAATGGCTTGACCATGCTCAATAGACAAATCACAGCATTCGTAGACCAAATCTAGCCTTAAAATCACATCCATAAATATTGAGATATTCAATTCATGATTTAACTCACTTAACATATCTGCAGAATCACAAAAAATATCAGTCAAATACAACTCCCACTATTTTGAATATCTCAAATTAAAATACAAAAAAAGCTGGAATCAATCCAGCTTTTCAGTATCAAAATTTAGCGGTGCGTATGTATCGACATCACAATCCCCATGCCTGCCAGCATGGAAATCACCGCTGTACCGCCATAACTCATTAACGGCAAAGGGTCACCGGTCACCGGTAAAATACCGCTCACCATGCCGGAGTTTAAAAACACAAAGAAAAAGAAGGTCAAGCCTGTAGCGCCTGCATATAAGCGGCCAAAGTTATGAAAGCTGTTCATCGCAATCATTAAACAGCGGATAATAATAGCAGCAAATAAACTGAACAGCAGAAACACGCCAATAAAGCCGAATTCTTCCGCATAGGTCGACATAATGAAGTCAGTATGATGTTCTGGCAAATACCCTAAATGCGACTGAGTACCCGCAGTAAAACCCTTGCCTGTCATGCCGCCTGAACCGATGGCAATCTTAGACTGAATGATATTCCAGCCTGCGCCTAAGGCATCAGATTCTGGGTCAAATAAAGTAAGAACCCGCTTTTTTTGGTATTCCTGCAAAAAGAACATCCACAGCAATGGCGCAACAACAGCAAAAGCCGCCAGCGCACCGGCAATTAGCCGCCAAGACATTCCGCTCAAAAAAAGCACAAAAATCCCAGGAATAATTAGGCCAATATTTAAATCAGGCTGCAATGCGACCAATACAAAAGGCAGCATCATAATTACCAAGGCGATAATGATATGAGTAAACTTCGGCGGAAATGCACGGTTTGAAAAATACCAAGCCATCATCAGCGGCATCGCAAATTTCATGACTTCACTCGGCTGCATGCTGCCTATTCCCGGCAGGGTTATCCAGCGCTTCGCTCCCATGCGTGTTTCACCGATGACCAGCACCAGAAGCAGCATAAATATACCAAAAATGTATAAATACGGGCTAACAGCCTGATACACCTTTGGCGGAACCTGCGCGCATAAAAACATAATAATAAAGCCGGCACCAAAGCTGGTTGCCTGACGCAGCACCATTCCAGAGTCACCCGCCGTCGCGCTGTACACCACCATCAAACCTAAAACGGCATTACAGATCAGGAAACAAAGCAGCCAGGGATCTAAATGCAATTTAGCCCAGCGTGAAGAATCGTGCTTTATACTCAATCCATCTCGTGCGGACTGGCGTAAAAACCGATACTGCTGTGAAGGAATCATTTGCGGTGCATACTTAAAAACAAAGTGGGGAAATTATAAGTTAAAGCTGCAAGGAATAAATCGTTGCAGCATAAATTATTCTATATTTATTTAGGCTGGCGATTGCTGAGAAGACAAAATCAGTTTTGCCAGCTCCAGATCATCCGGATAGGTAATCTTGATATTATCTGAACGCCCCTGAACCACCTGTACCGTTTCGGACGCATATTCCAAGGCGCTGGCTTCGTCAGTGATATTCACCTGTGACAGTAAAGCCTGTTCAATTGCCTGCTTCAACACACCCAACTTTGCCATTTGCGGTGTTTGCGCCTGCCATAGCTTCGAACGGTCTACTGTTTTTGCAATCTCAGCACCTGTTTCTACAGATTTAAGCGTATCTCTGACTGGTATTGCTAAAATTGCGCTTTGATTAGAAGCCACAGCTGAATTGACTAAACTGACCAAAGATTCCTGCGCAACACATGGACGCGCAGCATCATGCACCAAAACCCAATCATCTTCAGAAGTGATTTCAGACAAATAATTCAACGCATTGAGTACCGAATTAACCCGCTCTGCGCCGCCATGACAAAAATGCGCTTTCTCTGAGTTTTGGAAATTCAACGTTTTAGCAAAATCATCTTGTGCGTCAACTGCAAGCACATAACCGGACAGAGGCAAAGTATTCAGTCTTTGAACTGTGTGTTCCAGGACTGTTTTATTTTGAATGACTTGATATTGCTTAAGTTCTGATTTTGAAAATCTGCTGCCTGACCCAGCCGCAGGTATCACAGCCCATAGTTTAAGGCTCTGGTGGCTCTTCAGCAGGTTCTTCATTGGTGCGTAAATCTTCTTGACTAGGATTGACGTAAATCGGTTTGTACTGTGTATTGACCGTACTCATTTGCACGAAGGTTTCATGCGGCTTTACCAGCCCTAAATCTAAGCGTGCATGCTCTTCAATGGCTTCTACACCATTTTTTAAATCATAAACTTCCGCGTCTAAAACACGGTTGCGTTCTTTTAATTCTTCATTCAGTTCAATCTGCTGCTGAACTTTCTGTGACAGTTTCTGGTGATCTTGATGACCCCCCTCACCGAACCAATATAAATATTGAAACCCTGCGATCAAAATGATCGCAAGGCCCAACAATGCTTTACTCGCTTTGGAGTCAAATACATTTAACATAGATAGCATGATCTGCTTAGTTCAAACCTTTGAACTCAGCTTTACCGCGATATGCAGCATTAGTCAATTCTTCAATGCGAAGCAATTGGTTATATTTTGCTACACGGTCAGAACGGCAAAGTGAACCTGTCTTGATTTGACCCGCTGCTGTACCTACTGCAAGATCCGCAATTGTAGAATCTTCAGTTTCGCCAGAGCGGTGAGAAATAACAGTAGAGTAACCATTTTCTTTTGCAAGATAGATCGCATCTAAAGTTTCAGTCAATGTACCGATTTGGTTGTATTTAATAAGAATAGAGTTGCCTACTTTCTCATTAATGCCGCGCTGAAGAATTTTAGGGTTTGTCACGAACAAGTCATCACCCACCAATTGGATCTTGTCGCCAAGAATAGAAGTCAGGTAAGACCAGCCTTCCCAATCAGATTCATCTAAACCGTCTTCAATTGAGATAATTGGGTATTGGTTTACCAAGCCAGCTAAATAGTCAGAGAATTGGTTGCTTGTGAATGCTTTGTTGCCTTCGCCAGCAAGAATATATTGACCATCTTTGTAGAATTCTGAAGATGCACAGTCAAGCGCAAGCATAATATCAGAACCTGCTTTGTAGCCAGTTTGACCAATTGCTTCAAGAATTACAGTGATTGCTTCTTCGTTAGAGCGAAGGTTTGGTGCAAAACCGCCTTCATCGCCAACTGCAGTGTTTAAACCTTTTTTGTTTAAAACTGATTTTAAAGAATGGAAAATTTCAGCACCGGCGCGCAAAGCTTCAGAGAATGAAGAGAAGCCGACTGGCTCAATCATAAACTCTTGAATATCAACGTTGTTGTCAGCATGCGAACCGCCATTGATGATATTCATCATAGGTACTGGCATAGTTAAGATTTTATTATTGCGTAAATCTGCAATGTATTGGAACAATGGGATTTTTTTCTCATCAGCCGCTGCGCGAGCCGCTGCCAAAGAAACTGCTAAAGTTGCGTTAGCGCCCAATTTTTCTTTGTTCTCAGTACCGTCAAGCGCGATCATTGTATTATCAATGTCTTTTTGCTCAAATACTGATTTACCCAATAATGCATCACGAATCAATGTGTTCACATTATTAACTGCAGTACGAACGCCTTTGCCTAAGTAACGGGCTTTATCGCCGTCACGAAGTTCTAAAGCTTCACGAGAACCAGTTGAAGCACCAGATGGTGCACATGCACGGCCTACAACGCCAGAGGCTAAGATTACGTCTGCTTCGATGGTAGGGTTACCACGAGAGTCCAAAATTTCACGTGCACGAATGTCAACGATTTGGCTCATGAACATTTCCTCAGTTGATTAATAAAAATGATGCGTCAAAAAGACGCATCAATGTGTATTGAATTAATGGGTATCTAACTTGCTGAAACCTTTGACCAAGGTATCCAATTCTTTTAGCTGTGCTAAGAATGGCTCAAGCTGTGACATACGCAGTGCGCATGGACCATCACATTTTGCTTTTTCTGGGTCTGGATGTGCTTCTAAGAACAGACCTGCTAAACCAGTCGCCATACCCGCACGCGCCAGTGTAGTAATTTGCGCACGGCGGCCGCCTGCTGAATCTGCGCGGCCACCCGGTGTTTGCAAAGCATGGGTCACATCAAAGAACACAGGAACATTCATTTCTTTCATGATGTCAAAGCCCAGCATGTCAACCACAAGGTTATTGTAGCCGAATGCCGAACCGCGCTCACAAATAATCAGTTTGTCGTTTCCAGCTTCAAGGCATTTATGCAGAATATGGCGCATTTCATGCGGAGCAAGGAACTGTGCTTTTTTAATGTTGATAATGGCATCTGTTTTTGCCATTGCTTCGACAAGGTCAGTTTGACGGCTTAAGAATGCAGGCAGCTGAATAATATCAGCCACTTCTGCAACAGGCGCTGCCTGATAGGGTTCATGCACATCAGTAATGATTGGGACATTGAAATGTTTTTTAATGTCAGCTAACCACTCGATGCCTTTTTCCAAACCTGGGCCGCGGAAAGAGTTCAAGCTTGAACGGTTGGCTTTATCAAAACTTGCTTTAAATACGTAGGGAATATCCAAACGCTTGCAGATATCGACATAAGTCTCTGCAATTTCAAAAGCAAGGTCTTTTGATTCTAATACGTTCATGCCGCCGAATAATACAAATGGCAAGTGATTTGCCATTTGTATATCGCCTAAACGTACAATTTCTTGTGGTTTTAATTGTGACATTTAAACTTCCTAGTTTAGTCCTTCAGACCCATTATTTAGTTTTTTGATACTGCTTTTTAGCAGCATCAATAAAGCTAGCAAATAATGGATGGCCATCACGTGGTGAACTTGTAAATTCCGGATGGAATTGTACAGCAATAAACCAAGGATGTTGAGGAATTTCAACTGTTTCTACTAAACGCTGAACTGGTGAATAACCAGAGATCTTCATGCCGTTTTCTTCAAGCACAGGGATATAGCGGTTATTCATTTCATAGCGGTGGCGGTGACGTTCGATAATTTCTTCATTACCATACACATCACAAGTTTTCGTTCCCGCAACCAATTCAGATTTTTGAGCGCCAAGGCGCATCGTGCCGCCCAGATCAGAATCTGCATTACGCTGCTGCACTTCACCGCGTTCATCCAGCCATTCGGTAATCAAGCCAATCAATGGCGACTTAGTCGAACGGTTAAATTCAGTCGAAGTTGCATCGGCAATACCCGCGACATTGCGCGCATATTCAATTACAGCCAGCTGCATGCCCAGACAAATACCTAGGAAAGGCACACCGTTTTCACGCGCAAAACGAATCGCTTTCATTTTGCCTTCGGTACCGCGCTCACCAAAACCGCCTGGAACCAAGATCGCATCTGCGTCTTTCAACACTTCTGCTTCATTTTGGCTTTCGAGCTCTTCAGCATTCACGTAATCGATTTGCACTTTAACCCGGTTTTGAATACCGGCGTGCAGCAACGCTTCGTTTACAGATTTATAGGCATCTGGAAGTTCTACGTATTTACCGACCATCGCAACACGTACAGTGTATTCAGGGTTCAGCAAAGCATCGACCACGTTATCCCAATCTGTCAGATCAGCTTCAGGAAGGCTGTCGTAACCAAAACGTTCACAGATTAAATCATCGACGTTTTGTTCATAGAACGTACGCGGAATTTGATAGATTGAACGGGCATCTTTACACACGACAACGGCACGCGCTTCTACGTTAGTAAATAACGCAATTTTACGGGTTGTGTCTGCATCAACATCATGCTCAGTACGGCAGATTAAAATATCCGGCTGAATACCAATAGAAAGCAATTCTTTTACAGAATGCTGCGTTGGTTTGGTTTTCAGCTCTGCAGCAGATTTAATATATGGAAGCAGCGTCAAGTGCATAAGCATTGTGCGCTTATGACCCAGCTCAACCATCAATTGACGCACAGATTCCATGAATGGGAGAGATTCGATGTCACCTACAGTACCGCCAATTTCAACAATCGCAACGTCATAGCCTTCACCTGCGCGAAGTACACGTTCTTTGATGTTGTCAGTAATATGCGGAATAACTTGAACAGTTCCGCCTAAATAGTCACCGCGGCGCTCTTTGTTTAAAACGTCTTGGTATACACGGCCAGAAGTGAAGTTATTTAACTTGGTCATTTTCGCACGACGCAAGAAACGTTCGTAATAACCCAAGTCTAAGTCAGTTTCGGCACCGTCCTCTGTGACAAAAACTTCACCGTGCTGGAATGGGCTCATTGTCCCTGGATCGACATTAATGTATGGATCCATTTTTACCATGGTTACTTTTAAACCACGGGCTTCTAAAAGTGCAGCAACTGAAGCAGCTGAAATACCTTTACCTAGTGATGAAACTACACCACCAGTAACGAAAATAAAATGGGTCATTGGGTTTCTCGTACAATCGAGCCTAAATAGGCCTGCAATGTTGCGCAATTTTACTTTACCTTGCACTAATAAAGCAAAGTCATTCCGCATCAATTCATAGAACAATAAGCAATTGGTTATTCTATCAGCAATTCCGATATAAAATTAGCTAAAATTTCGATGATTTTCATAATCTATTTTATGGTTATAATATAGATATCCGTTTAACGCTTAATTTTGTGCAACTATGAATAAAAAACTTTTAATTTGCGGTGCAATCGCGACTGCATTACTGATTACTGCCTGTGTGAAAAAAGAAGAGCCGAAGCAAGAAGAGCAAGAACAAGTTGATACTTCTGCTTCTGAAGCACAGCCAGCTGAACCGGCAAAATTTGAAAGTTTAGATTCTGCTGACACCCAGCCAATTGAACCGATTCCTGCGCATGAAGAAGTGATTCGTGAAGAAACTCCGAATACAACGACTGAAATCCGCCGTGAAGTGCGCAATGAAGAACCGGCGGCTCCTAAAGCAGAAACGCCTAAGCCAGCGCCTAAAGCAGAAGCGCCTAAGGCTGAAGACAAGCCAGCTCAGGCTGCACCAAAGCAGCACAGCGGCGCTCAAACTGAAGATGATGCAGTTGCTGCCGCTATTGCCGCTGCAACTCCTGCGCTTGATAACTAATTTTATTACCGATCAAGCATTTAAAAAGCCCGGTCATGCGACTGGGCTTTTTTTTACTTTATTTTTTACTCTAGATATTTTAAATATTGGCAATGATCGTCTTTTTAATGCAGCGGCTATAAATAAGGTTTTAGTTTTTCTGCTAAAAATTCAATAAATAAACGCACCCGCTTTGGCAAATGTTCCTGCAGGTAATATACAGCATGAATTTTTTGATAATGCAGCGTAATCTGATCTTCCAGCAAAGCACTTAAACGCCCTGCCTGTATATCTTCCTGCACCAAAAAGCGTGAAAGGCAAGTAATACCCACACCTTCCAAAGCCAGCTGCCTGACAGTTTCTCCATTGGATGCCTTGATTTTTGGCCGTGCCGTAAAAGGTTTTTGATTCATATGAATCGGCCATGTATTCAAGTGATGCGTTTGACTAAAGCCAATTAAGTTATGTTCCAGTAAATCTTCCGTCTGTGCAGGCCGCCCATTCTGCGCTAAATAATCAGGGCTTGCGACAATATACAAACGGCTTCTGCACAGCAGTTTGGCATGCAGTGTTGAATCAGTTAATTCTCCAAAACGGATCGCCACATCAGTCTGATGCTCCAATAAATCAATAACTTGATCATGATTATTCAGCTCAATCTCAACATTTGGATATTTGCGCATAAATTCATGCATTAAAGGCACAATCACATGCAGCACAAATGGCGTAGCTGAATCGACACGGATTAAGCCTGAAATGTCTTCATCCGCTTTAAGCAAAGAATCCTCTGCTTCGGCTAAATCATTTAAGATACTGCGCGCTTTACCTAAAAACAGCTGACCTTCCTGCGTCAGCTTCAATTTTCGTGTGGTCCTTTCCAGCAATGTAACATTCAGTTTTGCCTCTAACCGCTGTAAAGCCCGGCTGATTCCTGACGCTGTCTGTTCCAGCCGTTCGGCAGCCATAACAATAGAACCGCAATCGACAATAGTGACAAATGCCTGTAATTCTTCGATAGTAGATTTCACTATTCCCAGTATCCTTGATTTTTAGTCAATAATATTTTGCAAATTACTGCATTTTTTATCAATGATTTAATCTGCAAAATATAGCCATCTGTTCAATAATCGCTGAGCATCAAAAAATGATCGTTCCAAAATTTGGTATAGGCACTTTCCGCTTGACGGGTCAAACTGTCATCGATTCTGTCAAAAATGCGCTGGACGCAGGTTACCGCGCTGTAGATACGGCGCAAATTTATGGCAATGAAGCTGAAGTTGGGCAAGCCATTGCCGAAAGCGCAGTCCCTCGTTCGGAGCTGTTTTTAACCACAAAAATTTGGGTAGACCATTATGCTGCGGATAAATTAATTCCCAGCCTCAAAGAAAGCCTGAACAAACTGCGCACTGAGGCTGTAGATCTCACGTTAATTCACTGGCCGGCTCCTAAAATGGCTGTCGATATTCCAGTATTAATGCAAACGCTGCTGGAAGCTAAAAAACAAGGCTTAACCCAGCATATCGGTATTTCAAACTTCAATATTGCGCTGACACAGCAAGCTATTGACAGTATTGGCGCTGAGCATATTGCCGCTAACCAAATTGAACTTAGCCCTTATCTGCAAAATGAAAAACTGGCTTCATATTTAAAGGCTCAGAATATTGATATTACATCTTATATGACCCTAGCCTACGGTAAAGTGCTGAATGACCCTCTATTGAATGAAATTGCGGGACATCATCAAGCATCTGCTGCGCAAATTGCTTTGGCATGGGCGCTGCAAAAAGGCTACTCTGTCATTCCGTCATCTACTCAGCACGAACATCTGCAAGCCAACTTGAAAGCGCAAGATATTCAGCTGAATGCTGACGAGATGCAGGCCATTGCCGCTCTTGAACGCAATGGGCGTGAAGTGAACCCTGAAAATTTAGCGCCTGAATGGGATTGAGGCATCAATGAAAATCAACCTTCCCCTGCTCGCACTGGCTGTCGGCGCATTTGCCATTGGCACGACCGAATTTTCTCCTATGGGCTTCTTGCCCGAAATTGCGAACGATTTACAGGTTTCTATTGCGCAAGCCGGCCTGCTGATCAGCGCATATGCAGTAGGCGTCATGATTGGCGCCCCCTTAATGACACTATGGTTTTCTAGATATTCCAAAAGAAAAGCGCTGATTTTGCTGATGGCGATTTTCACTCTTGGCAATCTGCTTTCGGCGCTTGCGCCCAGCTATTTGGGACTCATTGGGTCCAGAATCATCACCAGCTTAAATCACGGGGCATTTTTTGGCTTAGGCTCAGTTGTTGCAGCCAGTGTTGTCCCTAAAGACAAACAAGCGTCTGCAGTTGCCATGATGTTTATGGGGCTGACGATTGCCAATATTGGCGGTGTTCCTTTAGCTACCTATGTTGGACAGCATGTCGGCTGGCGTACTTCATTTATCGCCATTTCCGTCTTAGGCATTGTGACCATGCTGGCACTTTGGAAAGCCTTGCCTCAAGGAGAGCCTTCAGCCAAGCCGAATGTAAAAGCTGAATTAAAAGTACTTACCCGCCTTCCTGTTGTTTTGGCTTTGCTGACCACAGTAATGAGTGCTGGCGCAATGTTCACGCTCTATACCTATATTGCCCCAAGCTTAAAAACATTCATGCAGGCTGGCCCTGAGTTAATCACATTCATGCTGGTCTTGATTGGAGTCGGTTTTTCTATAGGCAATCATTTAGGCGGCAAACTTGCAGATTATTCTCTAGAAAAGACACTGATCGGCTTTCTTACGCTGCTGATGATCATGATGCTGTTATTTCCACTATTAGCTCAAACTGCTGCAGGTGCCGCCATTGCACTGGTCATTTGGGGTGCAGCCGCTTTTGCTGTCGTTCCGCCGCTTCAAATGCGCGTAATGTCTTTAGCTCATGAGGCCCCAGGATTAGCATCATCGGTGAATATCGGCGCTTTTAATTTGGGTAATGCCGTTGGTGCGGCTGCAGGTGCCGCTGTACTGAATCTAGGTTGGAGCTATCAGGCGGTATCTTATTCAGGCGCTGCCTTAAGCGCTTTAGCCTTGGCGCTGGTCTTTTTACAGATGAAAGCCTTAGCGCCTCAGCAAGAAGAACAGCACTGCTAAAATGCAGTATATCCAAAGCAGATTTAACATCAAAAAACCCGGCAGTTTCTTTTAATGGCGGGCTTTTTGATCACAAATGATATGGAATACCTTAAGAACCGGATGCTTCCAGCAAAAAGAAATCTGCCGCCAAGCGAGACGACCAAGAGTGCGTTTCCTGCGTGCCTTCATAAAATCCGCAATGGCTGCCTTTTTTTGTGGTCACAACTGCCACACTGCGCATTTGTTGAATAATTTCTTTATACGGCTCAAAATTATGAATACTGCAAACAGGATCATCTTCAGAATTTAAGACCAATAATGGAATCTCGATTTGATCAAAAACGTAAATAGGATTCGTGGCCTGCGTATAACTGCCATAATCTGAATAGCCCGCCATTTCAAAATAGACCTGCTCAAAATCAAACAGTGTTTTAGACGCCAGCACCTGAGATAAGGATGCTGTGTTTTGCCACGTTGCCTGATAAGGCTCAATAAATTTCTGGAAAAGTTTCTTGGTCATCATTTTACTGTAAAAAGGATGTACATTTTTAAAGCCCAGCTCCGTGTTATAGCCAGGGCATAAAGCAAATGCCGCTTTAAATGGCGTATTGCCGCCTTGCTCCCCCAGATAGCGCACCAGCAGGCCCGTACCTGCAGAAGACCCCATACCGTAAAGCGGCGATGCCGGATATCTATCTTGAATATAAGCCAGCTGTTCCCGCAAATCATCTGTCGAACCAAATAAATTAATTTTGGGTACAGGCATAGGCAAGCCGGCATGGCCGCGGCGCAAGCACAGGGCAATACGCCAGCCCGTGTATTGATGCAGATCCCTCACCAGCTCCCGCATACTGTCAGGTGTTCCGGTAATTGTATGCATAATGACAATGGTCGGCGCATCGGGCGCGGCATCCAGCCCAAACCATGCAATACCGGTAATGCCGCCATCCTGCATGGTTAACTGATCGATTCGGTCATAACGCAGATGGACACTGCGTTTTTTAATCAAATCAAAATAAAGCAGATGCGCATGGGTATTGGACAGCCACGGCGTCGGGCGGTATTTCTGCTGAAGCTGAGGAAGCCTTTCAAAAATTCGTTTAAATTCACCTTGCGGATTAAAATAAAGCTTGGGCTGTTCTGCGCCAATTGCCCAGTCGAGCACAGATGAGGCTCGTTTGCTCACTTTATTTAATAAACTATTCATGAAACTGCCCTTTTAGCTAAATGACCAGCTTTGCACAGGCTAAACGGGTCATAATAATGAATTAAATCTGCGGATTATCAGCATTTCTGCATAGAGCGGATTACTTAGGCAGGAATGCCGCCATGCGCTGCCCCATCTGTGCAGCCAATGCTTCCAGACCGCTTTTCGGACGAATCATCACTTCAAAGTCAATGATTTGTCCCTGCGCATTAAATTGAATCATATCGATGCCTTTAAGCTTTTTTTCACCGACATTTGCAGAAAATTCCAATACTGCACTCTGCCCATCTTCAGTATAAAACTCGCGGTGGTAAGTGAAGTTCTCAAAAATCTGAATCACGTTCGTCAAAATAAAAGTCACAACCTGTTTCCCCGGATAAGGGTTATACGCCACAGGGGAACGGAAAACCACTTCATCTGCCAGCAATTCATCTAAAATACTCATATCACGGCTTTCCAGCATCTGATGCCATTTTTGAATAGATGATTTTGTTGTTTGCATTGTCATTTTATTTTTTCCTATCTCACAATTATCAAAATTCGCCCTTTTAGAAAGGGTTTTTAGAACAGAGCGCTTCATTCAGCGCTCCTCCCATCCAAAGCATGGCTCCTCCCTTTTTTAAGGGAGGAATTCATTGATTTAGATGACCGCAGCCAATTCCGCGCCTTGACGGATTGCGCGCTTCGCATCCAGCTCACCGGCTTCTTTCGCACCGCCAATGAGATGTACATTTTTACCGTCTGCTTTGAGCTGCTCATACATAGCAGTAAAAGACTCCTGACCTGCGCAGATAATGACGTTATCAACCTCAATTACTTTTGACTGATCATTCACGGTAATATGCAAACCTTGATCATCAATTTTGTCGTAGCTGGCGCCTGCAATCATTTTTACATCACGATGCTTTAGTCCAGTCCTGTGAATCCAGCCCGTGGTCTTGCCTAAGCTTGCGCCTACCGATTTTGCCTTACGCTGCAATAAATAAATTTCACGCTCTGACTGTTTTACAACAGGCGCTTTTAAACCGCCAACATGGGCATAAGAGGTATCAATTCCCCATTCATCATAGAATTTTTCCGGATTTAAACTGCCGCTTTCACCTTCATGGCTAAGATATTCCGCAGTATCGAAACCAATACCGCCCGCGCCAATAATCGCAACACGCTTGCCAACGGGCTTGCGCTCTTTCAGCACTTCCAAATAAGTCAGCACTTTAGGATGATCTATACCCTCTATCTGCAGCTGACGCGGCGTCACACCTGTCGCTACAACAATGTCATCAAAATCTGACTGCGACAATTCTTCATGCGTCACTGTGTGATTCAGCACCAGTTTAATGCGCGGCTGCAATTCAATTTTACGCTTGAAATAGCGCAACGTTTCATAGAACTCTTCTTTGCCTGGAATCGTTTTGGCAATATTGAACTGACCGCCAATTTGGTTGGCTGCATCATAAACAGTGACATTGTGCCCGCGGTCTGCCGCATAGGTCGCAAAGCTCAAGCCTGCTGGGCCAGCGCCAATCACAGCAATATTTTTCTCCCGCGCAGATTCTTTAAATAACAGCTCTGTTTCATGGCAAGCGCGCGGATTGACTAAACAGGTTGCAATTTTCATTGAGAAAATATGGTCTAAGCAGGCCTGATTGCAGCCGATGCAGGTATTGATCTCATCACTGCGGCCCTGTTCTGCTTTTTCTACAAAGAACGCATCCGCCAATAATGGACGCGCCATAGACACCATATCGGCATGGCCAGAAGCTAAAACATGTTCCGCCATTTCAGGCGTATTGATCCGGTTTGAAGTAATCAGCGGCACATTCACCAAGCCTTTGAGCTTCTGCGTTACCCATGTAAAAGCAGCCCGCGGCACTTTGGTCGCAATGGTTGGAATACGGGCTTCATGCCAGCCAATCCCTGTATTGATGATGGTTGCGCCGGCTTTTTCAATTTCTTGCGCCAGCTGTACTACCTCTTCAAATGTCGATCCGCCATCGACCAAATCCAGCATCGATAAACGGTAGATGATGATGAAGTTATCACCTGCTTCTGCACGGGTACGCTTCACAATTTCAATCGGAAAACGGATACGGTTTTCATAGCTGCCGCCCCATTCATCATCACGGTGATTGGTGCGGGCAGCAATAAATTCATTAATTAAATAGCCTTCTGAACCCATGATTTCCACACCGTCATAGCCTGCATATTGTGCTAGTTTGGCGCAGTTCACAAAGTCAGCGATCGTCTGTTCAACCTCTGCAGAGCTTAAAGCATGCGGTTTAACCGGGTTAATTGGCGCCTGAATTGCGGATGGCGCAACATTGTCCGGCTGATAAGAGTAACGGCCCGTGTGCAAAATCTGCAGTGCGATTTTCCCGCCCGCATCATGCACTGCCTGTGTAACTACTTTATGCTTATCTGCTTCTGCACGCGTATCCAGCTTATTGCCGCCAGCAAAGGTTAAGCCTGCATCATTCGGAGAAATACCGCCTGTCACAATTAAGCCCACACCGCCTTGAGCACGCTCTGCATAAAATGCAGCCATGCGCTCATAGCCCCCTGGCGCTTCCTCTAAGCCCACATGCATTGACCCCATCAATACACGATTTTTTAAAGTGGTAAAGCCCAAGTCCAATGGCGCAAGTAAATTTGGATAGTTCGACATATTTTCTCCTTAGCGTGCTTATTTGCTGGCTGTTTTCATGCTGACGGTGCAATTAATTTTTTGGCGCAATCATTAATGCAACTTGTTGCATACTTTTATATTCGAGATTTGATTTTTATGCAACATGTTGCATAATAAAACTTGTTAAAAAATATAAGCAGTTTTATTTATGTCTCTAGCGCATGTCTTATTGACCAGCCTGATCGAAAAACCCAGTACAGGTATAGAGCTGGCGCGGCGCTTTGACCGTTCTATGGGCTTTTTCTGGAATGCTACTCATCAGCAGATTTACAGAGAACTCAGCGCAATGCATCAAAAAGGCTGGATTTCACCGATAGAAGAAGTCGATGCGCAAAGCAGAAAAAAAACCTATCAGGTTGAATTATCTGGCCGTACAGAATTAACCAGCTGGATGGTGAAGCAAAGCCCGCCTGCTCAGCTGCGTGAGGAATTGATGGTTCGCCTGCGTGCCGAAGCTCAAATTGGCGGAAATACTGTTCTGCCTGAGCTGAAGCGCCATTTACAGCTTCATCAAGATAATTTAAAACTTTATCAGGCGATTTTTGCCAAAGACTTTGCACAGGCCGATACCCAAGACCGTACACTGTTTATTCATAAGCACATCCTGCAGTTGGGGATTGACTTAGAAATCGGCTGGATTCAGTGGCTGGAAAAACTCATTCCTGCATTAAAAGCCTTTGATGAACAGCATTAGTTAATCTGTTAAAACCACATAAAAAATAAGGAATGTTCATGGCTTATTACGGCATGCAAGACAAAGAGCAGCTTTTTGTCCGTGAGTATGGAACAGGCCAGCCAGTACTGGTTTTATCAGGACTAGGCATGCAAAGCTGGCAATGGTATCCATTTTTATACCGTTTCCGTAAAAGCCATAAATTTATTATTCCTGACTGGCGCGGTTTTGGCGGATCAGCGCAATGCAAAATCCCTGACATCGATGCCATTTCCAGCCATTGGCGCGATATTCAGAGCTTAGTCAATCAGCTGCCTCATGAAAAATACAGTGTCATTGCCTATTCCATGGGCGCGACCACGGCCATGCACGGTATGCAATATGGCAATTTTTCAGATCAGATTCACAGTTATCTGCATATCGACCAAACCCCAAAAATCCGCTCCAGCTCAGACTGGCCTTATGGGCTATTCGGCACACAAAATACGGCGTTCAACAATATTCTTGAAAGCATTGCCGCAGTTCTTGAACGCAATACAGATACGGCGTCAATTCAGCAATTGAGCAATGAAGACCGTGAACAGCTGCTGTGCAGCTGGCTCGCCTTTATAAACCTGCAAGCCAGCAGCAAAACAGCACCATTTTTAATCAAGCAGGCTTTAAAGCGACCCAAGCTGCAACCCTTCGTTTTACCTATGCAGCGTTTAGATTATTTAGCGTGGTATATCAACAACTACTTGCATCATCAGCAGGATTACCGTGAAGCCATTTTCAAGCTGAATGCGCCGGCAACTTTTTTCATTGGCGAGCAGTCCAAGCTTTATCCTGCCATAGGGCAAAAAATGATTGCCAATCGCTTAAACAATGCAACCGCTGTCATTTTTAAAAAATCCGGCCACACACCGCTGCTCAGTGAGCCGTTAAAATTCAGCAAAGAAATCGGCAGGTTCTTACAATGCGGCAGCACAGCTGACTGAAACTGCAGCATCACCTTACTGCGCAATCTAAATCAGAAAACACGGCGGTCGTATTCAATCGCTTCCAAATCATAAACTTGGTAAACACAGTCAAATAGAGGCCGTGTAAATTGCCCTTCATCATCATTGCGCACAATTAAATAAATTGGACTGACCGCAGCGCTGTCCGCCAAAGCCAAGTAGTTTACATGCCTGAACTGCATCATTTTGACCGATTCAGGCACAATGCAAATACCTTCACCTGCAGCCACCATGCCCAGCGACTGCTGCATTCCATCCAGCACCGTAAAGCGCTTCGGCTCTATGCCGAATTCTAAAAACAAAGATTTAATTTGCGCCGCATAGCCCAGTCCAGATTGTGACGGATAGGTAAATATCTGCTCATCTTTCAGCTGCATCAATGAAATTGGCTGCGCGCTGTTCGCCAAGGCATGGCTGGTATGAACAGCAGCCATCAGCCTTTCTTCCCGCAGCATCACCCGTTTTACCGCCTGATCTGATATTCGAATTCGGCCAAAACAGGCATCTACACGCCCTTCCTTTAAAGCTTGAATCTGATCTATTCCATTTAGCTCGACCAGCTTTATATTAAGGTGCTGATGCTGCTGACGGAACAGATACACAATTCTAGGCAGCAAGCCGCACATTAAAGAACTGCTGTAGCCGATATGGATTGTGCGTTCAGTCATACCTGCACGCTGTGTAATCAGCTTGATTTCTTCTGCATTGGACAGCAGTTTCAGCGCATGCTGATAAAAAAAACGGCCAATGGGGGTAGTCCGAAGCGGGCGGCTGCCGCGTTCAAACAGCGCTGCCCCCAGCTCTTGTTCTAAATTCTGAATTTGACGGCTTAGAGGCGGCTGGGCCATAAATAATTTTTCTGCAGCCTTGGTAAAGCTTTGTTCTTCTACGACTGCAACAAAATAGCGTAAATGTCTTAATTCCATGATACGTCCTCATGGTTTATGGCTTGCACTGAGCCGCTTAAGTCACTGCAATAACTGCAAAACGAATTTAAGCGCCGGATTGTGAGCCCATGCTACGGATATTCCACACAATTCCAAGGCGACTTTAGTCGTGAAAAAAGCTTATGAATTGAATAACAAATATGATTTGACAATTTGCAACGATAGTTTTTAATTCCCTTATATTGTTTCAAAAATGGAATATGAAATGCTCAGTGATTTGGATGATTTTTATTGTTTCGCGCAAGTGGTCGAACACGGCGGATTCAGCGCGGCCGAACGCGCAACGGACATCCCGAAGTCCAAGCTGAGCAGGCGCGTTTTCAATTTAGAAGAACGCTTAGGTGTCCGCTTAATTCAGCGCAGCTCACGCCACTTTGCTGTGACTGACATTGGCATGAACATTTACCGCCACGCTCAAGTCATGATGAACGCCGCACAAGCTGCGCATGATTTGGTTGATCATTTAAGTACAAAACCGCGCGGCGTGATTAAAATCAGCCTGCCGGTTTCTATTGCACAAAATGAAATTGCCAAAATTCTGCCTAAATTTCTCAAAATGTACCCTGAAATTAAAGTGCAGATGATGGTGACCAACCGACGAGTCGACATCATTAATGAAGGTTTCGATCTCGCTTTACGGGTGCGCGACAATTTAGATGATGATCCAAACTTAGTGATCCGCCAGTTTGAGACCATTGAGCAGCATCTTTTTGCCAGTCAAGCTTATCTCAATCAATATGGCGATTTAAAACAGCCTGAAGATTTAGCGCAGCATCATATTCTAAGCATGGCGGATGAGCATTTGGATCAACATATTGTCGTACATGATGATCAGCAGCATCAGAAAAAAATTCGGGTCAATCCGGTCATTATGGGTTCAGATTTATCTATGCTGGCGCAATTGGCCTGCCAAGACTGCGGTATTGCCCTATTGCCCGACTCTATCGTACAGGAACATTTAAATTCAGGCGCTTTAGTCCGCGTATTGTCTAAATGGAAAGCACCTCACGGTATTTTCCATGCGGTCTACCCATCGCGCCGCGGCTTGCTGCCAGCCGTCCGCGTATTCATTGATTATCTGGTAGAAAATTTAAGCCGCACCAAAAACCAACCTAAAATTTAGGCAAAAAAAAGCCTATCCAAGTGTTGGATAGGCTGAAACTCTAAATACAGAAACTACAGCAGAATCTGTTGAAGCAATAATAGAGCGAATTCGGATTTACAATAAATAGAAAATAATTCTAACTGAAAGGCTGCATTTTACTGAAAGCATGATTAATAAAGAACCTGACAAAAATGACTTATTGCTAAATCATCTTTGTATATTTATAAAGCAGCATTCTTAGACTAAAGTCTTAAATATATTCACTATTCTGTCATGCGCCTTTAAAAATCGCAGGTTTAAATTGCAGGATAACTGCCTGTGCCTTCCGGCCAAGGTGACAGCAACTCAAAACCGTCATCCGTAACCACAACCATATGTTCCCATTGCGCTGACAATGAACGGTCAGCCGTAACAACAGTCCAGCCGTCTTTCAGCTCTTTGGTGCGCGCTTTGCCTGCATTAATCATCGGTTCAATGGTAAAGACCATCCCCTTTTTCAGCTTAACGCCTTGACCGGGCTGCCCATAATGCAGAACACTCGGCTGTTCATGATAAATTTTGCCGATACCGTGGCCGCAATATTCACGGACAATGGTATAGCCTTCACGCTGCGCTACCGTTTGAATGGCGTATCCGACATCCCCTAATGTTGCCCCAGGTTTTACTGCATGAATGCCTGCAACCATTGCTTCATAGGTCGTCTCCACCAAACGCTTTGCTTCTGGCTGAATTGTGCCGACATAGTACATTCGGCTGGTATCGCCAAAATAACCGTCTTTAATAATCGCCACATCAATATTGATGATGTCTCCGTCATTCAGCACTGTACTCGCCGATGGAATACCGTGGCACACCACTTCATTCGGCGAAATGCAGGTAGTTTTGGTGTAGCCGTAATAGCCCACATTGGCAGGAATAACCTTTAAGGTATTCACAATGAAATCATTACAGAGGTCGTCCAAATATTCTGTCGTCACCCCTGGCTTGACATGCTTCCCAATCATTTCCAAAACTTGTGCAGCCAAACGACCCGAAATACGCAGGTTTTCGATATCTTGCTCAGTTTTAATCGTGATACTGGAAGCTTTCATTGCAACATCCTCAAATAAGATTTTCAGATTATAGCCCTTTTAATTTTTTTTTGTTTTTTTATACGCCAAAGCACGATTATTACGCATGATTTTCTTGCAAGTATATGATTGATTTACAAACAGATGGTGACGATTTAAAAAATCAATAAAAAAATTAAAAACTCTAAATTTTATAAAATGATTTATATTTTTTAACGATAATCAATTATATAAATTAAACAAAATTTTATCTTTAGATATATTGAATTTTAATATTATAAAAAAAATGAATAACATTGATAAAATAAAACCCAAAAAAACATGAAATTGCACTAAAATTGCTGGCTTCAATTGATACATCTCCCTTTTACTTATGACAAATCTCCGTACAAGAGATATTGTTGCCTTAGGTTTCATGACCTTTGCCCTCTTTATTGGCGCAGGCAATATTATCTTTCCGCCGATCGTTGCTCAGCAAGCCGGCGAACATGTATGGCTGGCTGCTTTCGGTTTCTTAATCACAGCAGTTGGCTTGCCTGTTATTACTATTATTGCATTGTCGCGCGTAGAAGGCTCCATTCAACTATTAAGTTCACCGTTAGGAAAAGCTGCCAGTATTTTACTGACAGTGGTGTGCTATTTAGCCGTTGGCCCTTTATTTGCTACACCGCGTACTGCAACCGTTTCTTATGAAATTGGATTCTCGACCTATTTTGGCGACTCATCCAGCAGCCTGCTGATCTACAGCATTGTGTATTTTTCTTTTGTCACGCTGGTTTCGCTGTATCCAAATAAAATTTTAGATACTGTCGGCTACTTCTTATCGCCATTAAAAATTCTAGGCTTAGCCATTTTAGGCCTGTCTGCATTTTTAATTCCGGCTGGCGACATTCACCCTGCAATCAATAATTATGCGGGCAGCCCTGTATCTGAAGGCATTGTGAATGGCTATCTGACCATGGATACCTTAGGCGCATTGGTTTTCGGTATTGTGATTGTAAAAGCCATTACTTCACGCGGCGTAACAGACAAAAAACTGGTGACTAAATATGCGGTGATTGCCAGCATTATTTCCGGTATCGGTTTAACACTGGTTTACCTCAGCTTATTCAAGCTTGGTATGGGCAGTCATGAAATTGCTCCAAATGCAGCGAACGGCGCAGTGATCCTGCATGCTTACGTTCAGCACGCTTTTGGCAATATGGGCGCTTATTTCCTATCCGCGATGATTTTCATTGCCTGCATGGTTACGGCTATTGGCCTCACTTGCGCCTGCGCAGAGTATTTTTCAAACTTGACTAAAATCCCTTATAAAGTATTTGTCTTTATTTTGGTCGGTTTTTCTTTATTAATCTCCAATCTCGGATTAACCAAACTTATTGCGGTTTCTGTGCCGGTTTTAAGCGCCATCTATCCGCCAGCTATTGTGGTAATTTTACTGAGCTTCTGCAGTAAATTTTGGAACACACCTTCAAATGTCATTACACCGGTTACCGCTATTGCGCTTGTTTTCGGTATTTTTGACGGCTTGAAAGTTGCTGGCTTTGAATTGCCGGCCCTGCTGCAAAATCTGCCATTGAACGAACAAAACCTTGCATGGTTTATTCCTTCCATCATTATTTTAATCATTGCGACAGTGATCGACAAAGTTAGAAAATAAACTTCTACACTAGTTCGAACGACAAAATCTGATTTTTACCCAAATGAAGATTTTATAAAATGACCGATAATTGGCATGTTTTACCCAAATATGCTTTTATTTGTCTCACTGTCCCAATTAAGCGCATTTCCAGATGTCTTCAAAAACAGCATGATTGTTTAATCGAGCAAAAAAAACAAATAGTTACAACTTATATTGATTTACTACATCTATTTAAAATAATTAAAATTCAACTACTTTAGTCTAATCAATGCTTACATTTTATCCATTTTTCCTGCATAAATAGCTTATATAATTTTCTGTTCTGCGTATCTATGTGCTTGGTATATATATTGCTTTCTATTATATAGCTGAATGATTGCATGTTTTTTATTTGAACCGTATATTTCAATTTCTACATATGCAATATTTCAGATATTGATAGAGGTATTATCTATATTGAATGATCTACCATAGATATATGACAAAATCGTGACATTTGCTATTGAAATGCTTTGAAATAAGCAGTACAAAGTAAATGTATATCTTACTAAAACAATCAAGTTTTAGTAAAAAACAACAAAAGGAGGGGTGGAGATGTTATCAGTACATTTCAATAAAGAATTATTCATTAACGCTCTGAAAGCCAATAAAAATATGGTGACCTTTTTAAGCACCACTATTGCGCTGATGCTGACGTTATTGATTCAAGGCTTAATGCAAGGAAACTTAAGACTTGAATACTTTGGCTATGCGGTCATTGTCTCATTCGCCTTTTATTTATGGGCGGTGGTCGACCAAAAATACCGCAAACATAAATGCTCTGATTATTTAGAATAATGCGAAGATGGATGATTCGTCATCCATCTAAAAAAAAGCCACTCCCCTTCAAGCTTCCTGCTTTGTCCAATACCCTCTCTTTATGCATGCCGCTCTTCTCTAATCATAAACATCAACAATCTTCTCTAAAGTTAAAACCTCGTAACTTTTTCTATTCTCTATTCGTGCGCTTTCTTCATAAAACAACAAAACCAGCTTATTGAGATAAAACGATTTTAAGATTACTCATTTTTACAAAGCTGCTTGTCGAATATTTTGCATTAAAGCCATCATCAGAAAAACAGCACCAAGTTACAACGCATTTCACATTTAAATGATCTAAAACATACTTAATGGCCTAAACAACGCGATTTACACAAGAACAAGCTAAGATAAAAGCTTAAGGCCGCTGCCCAGCAGCAGCGCACCGGTAGCGCCCAGCTCGCCGGCGATCAATGCAAACATCGCCAAACTCATTAACCCGCTGGGCAATGTCATCTTTGCACCCAGCTGATGCGGTTTCTTAAACTGATTTGAGGTGTCTTTGAGGAAACCGTGCAATATATAGCTTAAAATTGAAAAGCTGAAAAAAACCAAATTGATCAGTACGCAAATTAAATTTACCTTGGCTGAAAAAACAGAAAAATATGCCAGTACAGCTAAAATTAAGGAAGCTGGCGCATAAAGCAAACTGCTCCGGTGAGCGATATCGACATAATAATGCGCCCTCGCTTGCGGTGTACTGCGGATTTGCCAGTATTTCCATACACCGGTCAACATGCCTGTCCATAAAAACACACCGCTAAATACAATTGCCCAGCGTACAGCTGCATCCAAATGCTCAACATCCATTTCCTATTTCCTTGTTTCTAAACTTTGGGATTATTCATAGCGGTAAAACTTGCCTCAGTGTTGACTTTTAAGTCACGGTTTAATCAAGTTTCTTTATGGAACTCGTGTAAAGTAAACTCAACAGATATAGCCATGAAGTTAAAATATGTCTCAATTTGAAGCATTTAATATCACCTGTAAAGATGGCTACAGCCTAAGTGCACGGTTGTACCCGGCTCAAACAGAACAAAAACACAGCTATCCCATTTTAATCTGCCCTGCAACAGGCATCACCAAACAGTTTTACGGCAGCTTTGCCAGCTGGCTGTGTGAACAAGGATATGATGTTTTAGTCTTTGATTTCCGTGGCATTGGTGACTCTCTGCACGGGCAATTAAGCAAATCTACCGCCAGTATTGTGCAATGGGGCCAATTGGACATCCCGGCAGCAGTTGATACACTGCTGCAAAAAACCAATGCAGAGAAAGTCATTCTTCTTGGGCATAGCGCTGGCGGACAGTTGCTGGGTATTGTGCCGAATTATGAAAAAGTTGCTAAAGTGGTGGCTGTTTCCGGCTCTACAGGCCATGTTAAGGGTTTAAAAGGCAGAACCAAATTGCTTGCACCGCTCATGTTCAAAGCTATTTTCCCAATTGCACGCTATACCTTAGGTTATGGGCCAACCAATGCCATTGGCATGGGTGAAAACCTGCCAAAAGATGTTGCACGTGAATGGGCTCAATTTTGCAGCAAACCGGGTTATGTCATGAACGCAATTGGCAAAACGGTACATGATGACTTTCATCAAAACATTCAGGCGCCCATAACCGCCTTATGGTCATCTGATGATGAAATTGCTACACGCGCCAATGTGAAGGATTTACTCCGGCTGTACCCAAATGCAACGACAGAAATGATTGAGCTGAAGCCGTCCCAATATGGACACAAAGGTATTGGCCATATGCTGATGTTTAAAAAATCTCATCAAAACTTATGGCCTGTCATTGAACAGCAGCTGAGTGCATAAAACGACTCTGCAAATGATTAAATGATCCCTGCTATATCAAATTCAACAGTGACATTGAACACTGATGAATTTGCCCTTTTCCGCCTTGCTCGTAATCCGGTTAGGCGGTTTTTTTCATGGATTTTTTATTTTCCGCGCACCATTCAAAATAAAATACACCCAGCAGCTTTACAGTACCCCTGCGCAATCTACTGAGTGTACCGTAACTCCAGCAAGCGACCTAACTCACTCAGAGCATTGAGTTTATATTAGCGGCAAACGCCAATATGTATTTACTGATTATTTGAATAATACACACCTTTACAGAATAGATATGCTATAAATAGCCATAATTCAGAAGATTCATTTGCAGACTGTTTTATGAGCGAAAATAAATACAGCTTAGATAAAATTGACCGCCGCATTCTTTCAGAGCTGCGGCTTGATGGACGTTTAACCGTTACTCAATTGGCTGAAAAAGTCGGCCTGTCTTCATCACCATGCTGGACGCGGCTTAAGCGACTAGAGTCTCTAAATATCATTGAAGGCTATACCGCCAATATTAATGCCAAAGCCATTGGCATCAATGAATTGTTCTTTATTGAAATTACTTTAGAACGGCATGATGATGAAATTCTAGATCAATTCAGTGAAGCGCTCGCAAACATGCCTGAAGTCATTGAGGCGCATTTGGTAACAGGCGACTATGATTATTTGGTCAAAGTCGCCGTCAAAAATTCAGAACATTACGAACGCTTTTTACGTAAAAATCTATACAAAATGAAAGGCGTGCGCCATACTCGATCCATTTTTGCCTTGCGCCCGCTGAAACTGGCCAACAATGCAGACTTAATGATGATTGAATAATCATTCAGCAAGTTCAAATGAAATTTACTCTAATTTTAATCAGACGGAACGTCCGGTATACCAATGACCGGACGTTGCTGTTTTGCACACTGCATAATTCATCTATTTGTAAACAGTCAAGTATATCTTTGCGCCTTAGAACTGATATTTGACGGAGAATGTCGCTTTTCTTGGCTCTGCATAATTCATGCGGTTAGCCCCAATACCGTCATAATATTCTTCATCCAGTAAATTGTCTAAATTCAGTTGCAGTTTAATATTTGCATCAACCTGATACGCTGCCATTGCATTGACCAGAATCACGGCATCTTGCTGAATCGGGTTTACACCGTCAATGTTTTTGATCTTGCTGCGGTAATTTAGACCTGCACCTAAGCTCCAGCTATTAAGTGCATACTTTGTAAATAGATTCGCTGACGTCCTTGCATTATCTAAATTAACTTTCTTGTTGGCCTGATCTCTAGCCTCAAAATTTGCAATACCCAAATTCACTGACCATTGATCCGTGATTTGACCATCTGCTTCAAATTCCACACCCTTACTCACCACACCATTAACAGCCCGGTATGCCTGCTCTGTCGTTCCCTGTACAAAGCTGCCATCTATTTTTTCAGCAGCATTATCCTGTTCTATACGGAATATTGCTGCAGTCGTATTTAAACGGCCATCTAAAAACTCACTTTTAACACCAGTTTCATAATTTTTACCGATAATCGGGTCAAGATAATTTCCATCTGCGGTTTTTTTATCCTGCGGCTTAAAAATTTCCGTATAACTTGCATACCAAGAATGATCCGGTAAAAAATCATAAATTAAACCAACATATGGCGTGAACTGATCATTAAATTCGCGATTGGTTTTACCGCCTTCCACTATATATTTCCAGTTCGAAAAACGCGCCCCAGCAACCAGTTTTACGTCATCCATAAGCTGAAACTTGCCTGATGCATAAAAACCAGACTGTTCTGTGGTATTGGTGCTGCCCACTGTCGGATTTGAAATACCGCCAACCAAATGCGTCTGCAAACGATTAAAGTCTAAAATATAATTATCTATTTTTGGCTTGCCGCTATAACTGTACAGCAGTTCATTTTTATTCCATGAACCGCCCATCACAACTTCTTGCGCCATGCCGCCAATTTGAAATGGAATATTGACATAGACATCAATATTATTTTCTTCTGTGGCAGTATCACTGGAGTATGTATCTGCCTGAATAGCGCTTAGGCCAGTTTCTTTAACAACCTTCCCCCCGTAATACAGCAATGCTGTTTCTTTATCATCCTTACGGTAAGAATAGGCGACATTCAATGCTGCATCATTCCACAACTGCTGCTTTAAAGAGGCAAATAGCGCTGTTGTATTTATATTCCAGTATGTCCAATCTGAACTGACTGTTAAGTCTCTGTCGAAATGAGTTTGCGTGCCATCAGCATAGAAAGCCGGCAGTCCGCCCCAGCGAATACCGCTGCGGTCTAATTCCTGATATGCTGCTGCCAGCGACAAACTGGTTTTATCTGTCAAATCATAATCTAAAGCAGCATAAGCAACATTGCGTGTTTTTTCATAGCCATTCATAAATGAATCTTCATCTGAATGCTTGACATAAATGCGCCCGCGCAATGAACCATCAGCATTTAAACCCGATGAAATATCAGCTGAACTGGCGTAGCTATTCCATGATCCTGCCGAGGCTTCAATCTTCCCCGTCAGCTCTTTAGAATCTGCATGTTTGCGTATCAAGTTTAAACCCATAGCGGGATTGCCAGCACCCGTCATTAAACCATTTGCGCCTTTTACCACTTCTACTCGATCAAATATGCTGATGTCCAAATCACCTTCAGCAATATTGGTCGTAGTCGGAATACCGTCAATTAAATAATAATCCACCGAAAAACCGCGTGCATAGTTAGTCTGCCTTTCATCTGTACGGGATACTGTCACCCCGGTAATATTCTTCATTAAAGATTGAAAGGACTGGATATTGCGGTCTTCCAGATATTCTTCAGTATATACCTTCACATTTTGCGGGGTATCACGCAAAATCAAATTCAGTTTTGTGGCTGTTTTGGCCTGCTTATAGCTATAACCGCCAGCCTGCTCGCTACTTGAGGCATCGTCTACTTCTACTAAAATGGTCTCCAGCTGCTGAGTCGTTTCTTTCATTGGAGACGCAGCAAATGCTGTTTGAGTAAGCCCTGACAGCAACGCAATTTGCACAGCCAAAGTTAAAGCTTTTTGTGTAAAAGTGGTAGGGAAGTTTTCAAAATGCATATTCATCATATATTCAGCCTTAAAATTTCGAGAGCTGAATGTAAAGTTGAAGTAGAATCGGTACTCTCACCACCTTGTTTAAAGTGCAGCAGAAATTATGTCATCAAGTCTTAAGTTACTTAATCAGACGACTTGACATAATTGCCTATCATAAAGCTTTACATCCTGTATCATTAGGTAGGTAAAATAATGCAAATAATTATCATTTGCAAACAATAATAAATCCAATCTGCATTATTTCTTCATTATCTGCTTTCAAAGCATTTTTTAATTGCAAATTTTCTTATTCATTTAATGCAATCTATGTTCTAATACACTTAGTATGAGATGAGCCTCTTACAGTATGTGCCTTAGATGTGCATACGACTAGCCCCTAACCATGGGGCTTTTTATTGTCTGCCGGTTAATCGGCAAGCTAATTCCTATATGAAGTGTTACGCCAATTGCTTAGCCTAAAACTCCACGCTGAAACAGCTATAATGCTGTGTGATATCTATTTAGCAGATGCTAAAAATTCTGCCGCTTCATCTTCATCACTTACTTGCTTGTACCATTTAACCGCCATGGCCTAATCTTTTTTTACGCCTAAACCCTGTGCATACATACGGCCAAGGAACAATTTGTTATAATATTCATCTTGCTGAGCTGATGCGCTGCACCACTTAAATGCGCTCGTAAAATCCCGCTTTAAAGGATGTGTACCATAAAAATAGAATCGGCAAATATTAAATTGAGCCAAAGATTCGCCTTTTTGAGCTGCCGCCAAATAATATTTAAGTGCTTTGGTATTGTCTTGAGCCGTGCCATCGCCTTCTTCATACATCACGCCTAGATTCAGCATTGCATCCCGATCGCCTGTATCTGCAGCTTTTTCATAGCAATAAAATGATTTTTTTAAATCTTTAACAGTGTTGCTTTCACTTTGACCCGTATTGTATGCCTGCGCTAAATCAATCATTGCTGGGACATAGCCTAATTCTGCAGCCTGCAGGCGCAATTGATTACCTTTAGCTATATTCTGCTGTACGCCGCTGCCCTTTGCATAAGCTTGAGATAAAAGATAAATACCGTTTACAGATTTTTGCGCACTGGCTTTTTGATACCATTCCACCGCTTTAAACTTATCTTTTATTGTACCAATCCCCCAATAATAGGATTCACCTACACTGACTTGTGCAGGTTCATAGCCTTTTTCAGCAGACTCAAGCATCCAAGCAAAACCGGTATTTTTATCCTTAGCAGTGCCTTTGCCGTGGTAAATCAATTGTCCCAGTTCATATTGCGCCTGAGCATTACCCTTTTGAGCGCTTGCAATCAATTCTTTAGAATATTCCGCAGCATAAAGATTTGCGGAAAATGCACTAATACTCAGCATCAGTAAAAAGTTTTTAATCATTGTGATTTATCATTATGTTGAAATTTTGGGCATTATAGTCATTTCACGATTTACTTAAAATGGTGGCTACTGCCGTTTTTAGTCACTTGAATTGCAAAATATTTTTACGAATAAAAAAAGCGCCCTAAGGCGCTTCTCTTGATCTACTGATCAATTAACATTAACTCAGTATGCCAATTGAAAATTGGATAACAAAGGCATTCACAATATCCACAAAAAATGCACCGGTCAGCGGAATAATCAAAAAGGCTTTATGGGATGCCCCATAAGTATTGGTTACAGCTTGAATATTAGCGATTGCTGTCGGTGTTGCCCCTAAATTAACACCGCATTGGCCCGCGCACAGCACTGCGGCATCGTAATTTTTACCCATGATGCGGAAGGTCACAAAGTACAAATAGAGCGCCAAGAATATGGTCTGAACAATCAGGATAATCACCAAAGGCCCTGCCAAATCCGCCAGCAGCCATAATTGCAATGACATTAATGCCATCGCTAAAAACAGCGCCAAGGATGCATTGCCAAAGACATCAATACAGCGTTCAAAAACCTGAACCTTTAAGCCGTGTTCTAAAATATTACGCAGAATCACACCGCACATCAGCGCCCATACAAATGTCGGCAATTCAAACCATTGACCTTTAGCCACAGCAGTCATGAAATAAGCAAAACTGATACAGATGGCGAACATTCCCATCGTTTTTACAGCATCATCGGCCGTAATTAAACGGGTCTTTTCCGGGAACTCAAACGGTGCCGTTTGAGATGCCGGCGGCGCTTCATTCCTGCCCGTTTCAGGAGATATTTCTTCAGCCAGTTTATAGCGGCGAATGAGAAACTTAGCAACTGGCCCGCCCATCATACCGCCAATGACCAAGCCAAAAGTTGCGCTGGCCATCCCCAAAGCAATAGCGCCTTGTACGCCATGCTCCTGCTCAAAAATGATTCCCCATGCCCCTGCCGTGCCGTGCCCGCCTGTTAAAGTGACAGAACCTGTAATTAGACCAATAAGCGGATCTAAACCGAGTGCTTTAGCAAGGCTAATACCGACAACATTTTGCAGCAGTACAAAAATGACCACACAAACCAAGAATACCAGCAGAGATTTACCGCCTTCTTTAAGCTTAACCAAACTCGCGCTCAAACCAACAGAAGTAAAAAACATCAGCATGAATATTTGCTGAATTGTGGTGTCAAAGTTGACGGTAATATTTGAACTTTTAAACAATATATATGTGATGGCAGCCGCAACGAGGCCGCCTGCAACTGGTTCGGGAATGTTGTATTTTTTTAAAATGCTGACTTTATTAACAAATACATAACCAACCAATAGCACTGCAACTGCGGCAACTATGGTCATGAATGCATCGAATTGATAATTCATACGATATCCAATGATGCTTATTTACTTAATTTTAAACAGAATAATCAACAATGAATAGATAGAAATATATGAATATGTAATTTATAGACTTTATTTGTACAAATAGTATTTTTTCTAAAATACATATATTAAAGATTAAAAATCAGACCAAGTAAATCTTGGTCTAACTTAGGGAAGAATTAAGTTTATTCGATATCATACACCCAATTTCTTGCTTGCTTATCTGTTGTGGTCTCACAGACATAGTAATCATGATCCCAAGCATCTGGATGGAAGATTTCTTTTTTGAAATAAGTCACATTCTTAGACTTTTCGACACAGACAAAACTGTCGCCTTGGTCTTTGACTTGAGTTCCGTTGAGGAAACCACCAATGCAGAGGAAGCGGGATTGTTTAGCCATTGATACATCAACTTTCTAAATCACTTTTTAATGTGGAGATTAAACGATTTATTTCGTTCAGTGTAAAGTAAAGCGAATTGCTATAAATATTAAGTTTGAAAATGTGAATCTTTTTTCCAAACGCCAGAATTGAAATCCAATTCAAAATATGTATATTGTCTAAAAACTATAACCAACTTAATTTTGGAACCTCTATAATTCCTAAACTTTCTTTTGTTGATATTTTTAATTTATCTAAATTTGTATATATCCAATCTACAAACTCATCACCTTCCATGATGCTAATTTGATGCTTCTCAGCATAATTCTTAGTATCATCTGAAATATTACCTGTAGTTATTACCCATTTATATGCATCTATAGCTTCTTCTTTTTCGTACGTAATTAATTGATCAATCGCTTTCTTACCAGTTATTCCATCATGATGTTTTACCTGAACTAAAAGATCTTTCAAAAAAGGATTATTTTCAGATACTGCCTGAATGTCAACATCAGACTTCCCTATTCCATTTTGCTTAGCAAGAATATCTACTTGAGAATAGCCTTGAATTTCCAATAGCTCTTGGACTAACTCTTCTAAACCACGACCACCTGCTTTTAAACGTGTATTTCCTTTTCTCAAAGATTTCAATAATTCATTTTTAAACGCAATAATAGAGTTCTCAATTTTTTCTTGAAAAACATCAGTTATATTAAAATCCCCATAGATATTTATATTTTTTAATAGCTCATCTATTTCAGGTGCAAACTTACTTAAGTCAGCAATTGTTGTTCTTAGCTTTAATCTACTTTCTAAGTTTTGTTTCAATCTAGATCTTGGAATTTTAATCACTTTTCCGTCTTTCTTGAAATACTCAACCATAATTTGATTTGCACCATGACCACTTCTAAAGTCACACTCATAAAACTTCCCTCCCAAAACTTTTGCAATAATTACAGATTTTCTTACGGGAACTAAAACAATATCTTCTTCTTTCAAGCTAAAAAAATTGATCACTTGATTTTTCATACGACCAATAGAGCCATTTTTATCAATAATTTCTTTTATTAAACTTTTTGTATTTTCATGCTCGGAAAAATTGATATGTTTCCACCCATATCCAATTTTGCTTTCAGTTATTAAGGCTTCGGGACTTCTCACCATTAGATATTTTTTCATTTTTATACTCAAAAAATAAGGGCTGATTACTCAGCCCTTATCTTATACCGCTTATTGCTTAATTAACAAAGAATTAAGTCAACTGAGCAGCAGCAATTTTCTTCGTATCAACATCTTTAGCAGCGTCAGTATAGTCGCCCATTTTGTCGAAGCTTAAGTATTGATAGATGTCAGCAGACATGCTGTCAATTTGAGCTGCATACTGTTGGTATTCTTCTGGAGAAGGTAATTTACCCAATACAGCAGCAACAGATGCAAGTTCAGCAGAAGCTAAGTAAACGTTAGCGCCTTGACCTAGACGGTTCGGGAAGTTACGAGTAGAAGTCGATACACAAGTTGTGTTCGGCGCTACACGCGCTTGGTTACCCATACACAATGAACAGCCCGGCATTTCAGTACGCGCGCCAGCTTTACCATAGATGTTGTAGAAACCTTCTTCCATCAATTGACGCTCATCCATACGAGTTGGAGGAGCAATCCAAAGACGAGTAGACAATACGCCACCAGGAACTTTCTCTAACAACTTACCAGTTGCGCGGAAGTGACCGATGTTAGTCATACAAGAACCAACGAATACTTCGTCAATTTTCACGCCTTGAACGTCAGAAAGCAATTTAGCGTCATCTGGGTCATTCGGGCAGCAAAGAACAGGTTCTTTAATGTCAGCAAGATCGATTTCATACACTTTCGTGTATTCAGCGTCAGCATCAGCTTGAAGAAGTGATGGATTAGCCAACCATTTTTCCATGTTCTCAACACGGCGCGCCATAGTACGGGCATCGCCATAACCTTCAGAAATCATCCACTTCAACATCGTGATGTTTGATTTCAGGTATTCAGCAACTTTCTCTTCTGAAAGCGTGATAGAACAGCCAGCAGCAGAACGTTCAGCAGAAGCATCAGATAATTCGAACGCTTGCTCAACAGTCAGGTCAGTTTCCATTTCACGAAGGTCGATCTCAAGGATACGGCCAGAGAAAATGTTTTTCTTACCTTTCTTCTCTACAGTTAAGTCACCCGCTTGAATCGCATAGTAAGGAATTGCATGTACAAGGTCACGTAGCGTGATACCAGGCTGCATTTTACCTTTGAACTTAACAAGTACAGATTCAGGCATATCCAGCGGCATAACGCCAGTCGCTGCAGCGAACGCTACAAGACCAGAACCCGCAGGGAATGAAATACCGATTGGGAAACGAGTATGTGAGTCACCGCCTGTACCAACAGTATCCGGCATTAACATACGGTTTAACCAAGAGTGAATAATACCGTCACCTGGGCGTAAAGACACACCGCCACGGTTCATGATGAAATCAGGAAGCGTGTGCTGCATTTGAACGTCAACTGGCTTTGGATAAGCGGCTGTATGGCAGAATGACTGCATAACAAGGTCAGCAGAGAAGCCTAGGCAAGCCAAGTCTTTCAATTCGTCACGAGTCATTGGACCTGTTGTATCCTGCGAACCAACAGTTGTCATTTTAGGTTCACAGTAAGTACCAGGAAGTACACCTTGACCTTCAGGAAGACCACAAGCGCGGCCAACCATTTTCTGTGCTTGAGTAAAGCCTTTGCCAGTAGCAGCAGGCTGAACAGGAACACGGAACAATGTAGAAACTGGAAGACCTAAAGCTTCACGTGCTTTAGTCGTCAAACCACGGCCAACGATTAGGTTGATACGGCCACCTGCACGGACTTCGTCAAGAAGCACTGGAGTTTTAAGTTCAGATTCAGCGATTTGAGCGCCGTCTTTGAACGCAGTTACTTTAGCAGCAGCGTGATCAATCTTAAGCGTAATTTCGTCGCCCATGTTCATGTTTTGAACATCGATCTCTACAGGTAACGCACCAGCATCTTCCATTGTATTGAAGAAAATTGGAGCAATTTTAGAACCTAAGCAGTAGCCGCCGTCTTTTTTGTTCGGGATGTGCGGAATGTCATCGCCAAAGAACCAAAGAACTGAGTTAGTTGCAGACTTACGAGAAGAACCAGTACCAACAACGTCACCTACGTAAGCGACTTGGTTGCCTTTCGCGATAAGCGCTTTAATTTGGTTTAATGGACCAACTTCACCTGGTTTTTCAGGATTGATGCCATCACGTTCGTTTTTCAGCATTGCATTTGCATGCAATGGGATATCTGGACGGCTCCAAGCGTCTTGTGCAGGTGACAAGTCGTCTGTGTTTGTTTCGCCAGTTACTTTGAAAACAGTCAGTTTGATTTCTTCAGGAACGTCTTTGCGGCTAGTGAACCATTCAGCATCAGCCCAAGACTGCATAACAGCTTGTGCATTTGCATTGCCAGCTTTTGCTTTATCAGCAACGTCATGGAACGCATCAAATACAAGAAGAGTTTTCTTCAGCGCTTCAGCAGCTAATTCAGCAAGCTCTGCATCATCAAGAAGAGCAACTAAAGGAGCAACGTTATAACCACCAAGCATAGTACCCAGTAAGTAAACCGCACGTTCTTTAGTAACTAGTGGAGAAGTCGCTTCGCCTTTAGCCAAAGCAGCTAAAAATGCAGCTTTAACATAAGCAGCTTGGTCAACACCCGCTGGTACACGGTTTTCAAGCAAGTCAACTAAGAATGCTTCTTCGCCAGCTGGTGGATTTTTTAATAATTCAACTAATGCTGCTGTTTGAACATCATCAAGTGGCTTCGGCGGGACTCCGAGTGCGGCACGTTCTTCAACGTGTTGGCGGTAAGCTTCTAGCACGGTTTATTCCTCTTTTTTAAAAAATTACCTGCGAATTCCAGCCATTCTCAGGCTTCGCAAATAATATGGACTGCTTAATTTTACTAAAATTCCAGTTAAAAGTTAATGCAACTAGAGTGTTTCTTCATGATGTCCATTATTTAGCAACTAAATGATGGCGTTTTGATTAATCAATAATCAAATCTTAAGCTTACCGTACATTTTTTAGCAGAAATTTAACTTTTAACTGAATTCTCGCCATAAAAAAGGCAACTTCATGTTGCCTTGTTTGTATCAAAAAATATATTCCACCTTAGTGGACAGTTGTCGCTGTTAAATATTGGCTTAATTCTGCCCGATTGCCGCTGAATTTCATTTGGCACTGGTCTTCAAATAAGCCCTGATACTGATTACTGGCAAATGAAATTTCAATAATGTAGCGGGAGTCTGCGCCATCAAGCTGACGTTTCAAAAATACCCGATCCCCAATACTTAATACATAATTTCCGCCGCCAATAATCGCAACGCCCTGTTCATCTTCCAAGAGTAAATCTGCATGATGCATATAGCCAACAACATCCATTTGCTTGCCCCTCTTTTATTTTGTTCTAAATTTATTATTCATTAAAAAGATAAGCTTTTCTACATTTTAGATTTAGAGATTTGTCACAAGTTGTATTTCGTATGCTGCTTAGGCTATTTAGACTTAGACAGAAAAAAACCGTTCATTAGAACGGTTTATAATCCGGCATTTCATCGTGCGGCGCCGCAATGCATTTTTCTGTAAATTCACTGCGGATTTTTTCACGGGAAGCTTCTACATCGCCTTTAATTGACGCTTCCGGCAATGCATAAACTTCATCAATAATGCTGATAATAAAGTTCTTTGTGGTTTCATCTTCAATTTTGCCCGCATGTTCTACAGCCTGCGCTTTAGGAATCGCATTTTGACGGTCCAGCATAATGGTGCGTGCAGCATTGCCCACACTGCGGCAATAGCCCTGCCATTGCTCTTCTGGCGTCAACGGGTTTTTCTCTGCACAACCAGTCAGTGCAATCAAAACAGATAAAGCAAGTAACTTTTTCATGAAAATCTCCTACATGGCTGCACTATAAAAGATCATTGCCTATTTGTCATTTTATTCATGGAAATAGTTCGTCACCTAAGCGCCTTAAATGCAATATTCAAGCTTCGACCCTGCTTAATTACTTCGCTTGATTTCCAATTGTGCGGCTAAATAACGACTGAAGATAAAGCCTACAAATTTCCAGCTTTCCATTCAGTTAAAAGCGTCTATAATTTTAGTATTATTTTCATGAATTTTACTTCATATCTCCATGTCTGATTTACAGCTTTCGCTGAGTGAATACCTGTCTGCCGTTCAAGAAGTCATTAAGCTGGCTTTTGATGATGCGGTATGGGTTAAGGCTGAAATCCGCAATTTAAATATTAAAGGCGGCCATTATTATATTGAGCTGGCAGAAAAAGAATCCAGCAGCGACAAAGTCATTGCCAGCTGCAAAGCAACGATTTGGAAGTTTTCTAGCGCCAAAATTGTTGGAAAATTTGAACGTGAAAGCGGAATTGAGTTCGGCCGTGACTTAAATGTACTGATTAAAATCAAGGCGCGCTTTGACCCGCAATATGGGTTCTCTGTCAATATCGAAGAAATTGACTCAAGCTATACGCTGGGTGATATCGCAAAACGCTATCAGCAAATTGTTCAGCAGCTGGACGCTGAAAACCTGCTTCATAAGAATAAGCTTTTGCCGCCTCCTTTTGATATTCAGCAGGTCTTGGTGATTGCGCCTGAACAGGCTGCTGGTTTAGGTGATTTTAAGAAAGATGCCGATGACCTCCAGCAGGCCGCCGTATGCAGCTTTGTTTATCACAACGCCACTTTTCAAGGCAATACGGCAGCGCAAAGTATTATGGCCACCTTGGGGCAAGGCCTGCGTCAATGGGCAGCGGACTATGCGTCCCCGCCCGATTTAATCGTGATCATCCGCGGCGGCGGCGCAGTCAATGATTTGGCCTACTTAAACGATTTTGATTTAGCAGCACTGCTTTGCAAACGCACAGTACCCATTTGGGTGGGTATCGGCCATGAGAAAGACCGTACAATTTTAGATGAAATTGCCAACCGCTCTTTTGATACGCCCAGCAAGGTCATTGCAGGCATACGGCATCATATTGCTTTGCGGGTGCAAGAAGTTTTGGAATTCAGGCAAAACATTCAATTGCTGTCCAAGCACCAAATTGCAGCGTATCAAAACCAAAATGATCAGCTGCTGAAAATGATTGAAACTATATCTAAAAACCAAATTGCCAATACCCATGCGCAGCTGCTGCACATAAAAGACCAAACGCACCACTATGCGCAGCAGAACCTTAAACTTTCACAGCATCAAATTGAAGCCCTTATGCGCGAAACACTGCTGCAAAATCCGCAACATGTTTTAGCCAAAGGCTATGCCATTGTACGCCAGCAAGGCCATACCGTCAGCGCCGCACAGCAGCTGAGCCCTGAATCCCCATCCATCCAAATTGAATTGCAGGACGGCATTGTAGATGCCGATATCCGCTTAATTCAGCCCAATAAAGGAAGCAGCTCATGAGCAAAGTTAAAGACACTTTAAGCTTTAAAGAAGGCTATGAACTTTTAAAGAAAAATGCAGCGCTTTTAGAAGAACAGCAAGAGCCTGATATTGATAATTTAATGAAAATAGTCGAGGAATCCATGCAAGCTTATAAAGCCTGCAAATCTCGGGTGGATGCTGTGCAAGCTGCACTGAATGAGACATTTAAAGACTAAGCCTTATTTTTTAAATGCTTTTATAAAGCAAAAAAAAGCAATCCGAAGATTGCTTTTAATTCAAGCACGATGCATTAAAAACGCCAATTATAGAATAAGTCAATTGCACGCTCTAAAGACTGGCTCGCCTCTAAATACAGCCGCTGATTCATCTGATAGCGCAAAGTCAGTTTATTGACCGGTGTAAACACACCCACGCCATAACGAATAAATAAGTCTGGGGTAATATAGCCCGTCACAGAAACCTGCGTATCATCACCCGTTCCTTGTGCATCAAGCGCCAAACCGCTTAGACCAAAAGTACGGCCAATCTGGTTGGTTAAAGCGCGTGTGCCGCCCAAGCCCATGCTGATCCCTGCAGCAGCAATAGTATTATTCACATCAGACTTGAAGCCTTCTGATTGGCTCAAGCCGCTGCTGCCCTCATTAATGCGGCCTGTGATTAAGGCATTCAGCGCTTCCTGCTCAGACAAGCCAGCATCGTTATACACTTGAATATTCGGACTGGATACAGTGCCAGTAACACGAAAACCTACTGTACTGCCCTGAACGGATTTATTGGCATCAATATCTAACGTCGGATTTGCCAATGGCCCATTGAAACGCGCAATCGCTCGATTCAAATCCAAGCTTTGGCCATAAGCCTCAATTTTAACGCGCTGCGGCACACCAATCGCGCCATTGGCGCGCATGGCTGTTTCCAAACCGCGTTGAGACAGGTTTAAACGGCCAATTAACGGAATGCGGCTATCAAAACCTTGGAAGATGACTTGTCTGCCTAAGCTAACGGCAACATCTGCACGTATATCCCAAGGGCGTGCCGACCTTAAAACTTCCAGCTGGTTATCACCTTCATGCACAATGCGTACATCAGAGGAGACGTTCACCACTGGCTGGGAGGCTTCAGGCATTGAAATCAATGCACGCGGCACATCTACAGAACCAGATAGTGACAATCTTTTCTTAAATGGCTGCACATCCAAACTTAAATCCGGCGTAACTAATGCGGTAATCAGCGGCGCCTGACGGATCAGCAAATTTTGACCTTTTAACTGCAGCTGTATCCGAGGTTCGTCTTTCCAATCCACATTGCCTGTTAATTTACCCACACCTTGACCGCTGTTAAACGCGCCGTTAATGGTTGCGTGATTTTGACGCACAGCAGAATAAAGCTGAATATTGGTCAGATTCACGGGCAACGAAATCATGCTGATGGAACCGTCTTTAATTCGAACATCGCCTTCCATTAATGGGCTGGTCAGAGTTCCGCTGATTTTCCCAGCATAAGACAACGTCCCGCCCATGGAACGAACATCTTGAATAAATGGCTTCAAGACTTTTAACTGCACTTGGTTAAATGCAACCTCTCCACGCATCGGCTTGCTGTCTTTATAAGGATCGATAATGACATTGGCATAGCCCGTACCAATATCCGGCGCTTTCGTATCCAGTCGAATCTGCAGGCCTTCAGCGACACTTTTTGCAATCAAGCTAACTTCATCATATTTCATGGTCGAGCCAAGATACTGAGGATCTTCTGCCGCCAACCCTACAACACCGTCACGCGTCAGTAAACGCGCATCAATTTTAGGACGTGCGCCTTTGGCCCAAGACGCTTTGGCATAGCCATTGACCTTGCCGGTAATGGCTAAACCTTCAGGCATAAATGCAGCAAAGTCATTCAGGTCTAAATTTCGGGTAATGAACGAAACATTGCCGCGGTTTGGATTGACCCGTATCGGCTGATCAAAACAAAGCTCACTTTGCTGGCTCATCCAGCAATGCGCACCAATAAATAAGTCAGACTGCGCTGAAGTATAAATAATTGATGCATTTTGACGCTGCACCAACCGTGTACGCAAAGAGTCAAAATCACCTTTTTGAATTTGCCCCAACCAATTGTTTTGAGCATTAAATCCGCCTGCAAATTGGACTTTAAATTTTGACAGTTTATTTTCTGCATTAATTTTTAAGACATGGGCATTACGCGTGCCTGCCAAAGAAATTTCACCCTGCTGAATTTCACGCGTGCCGCTGCGCAAGCCTTCCATTCGTGCAACCATTAAAGCTGGCGAAGTTTGCGAGGTCGGCAATTCACCTTGAACACGCATTTTTTTTATGCTGAACAGATTATTGAAACCAAAATTATCAACCGCTAAATTGGCAGAAGCTTGCAAGCGTGGCTGAACTTGCATGTTTAAATAGCCATAAGCACGGCCGCGCAAGCCGCTATAAAGCTCATACAGCGCAGGCGCATTAATTTTTAAACGTAAATTTTGCGCATTGCCTGTTGCCTGAATTTGGTTGCTGGCATAAGCAAGGAATAGGTCATTGGCTTCAAACTGCTGCGGCATAAAACCTTTTTGGTTTGAATTAATCACCAATGCCAAATTGCCTTTGCCGCGTACAGGCTTGTTGTTGATCATGCCTGCCAAATTTAAGCGCTGGATTTGAATGCGTTTTAACGCGTCAGACCATAAGCCTTGAGTTTTCAATGTCCCAGACAGTTCTCCTCGGACATTTGAAGCAAAGTAATGCGGTTTGAACCTTACCAGTGWTGCATTVAYATCCCAGCCGATKCCWTTTTTCAAATTCACTAAACCGCTGGCAAGAATTTTACCCCGCCACACCGTCATGCTGTAATTCAGCCACATTAATCAGCTCAGGGGTGCCTGAAATCCGAAGCTTTAAAAGACCTTTACTGGCTTCAATTTGGCTTGCGACTAAATTGCCGTCGTAATTGACTGCAAAACTTTTAAAACCGCCCCCAGCTTTTACATCATGGAAAAGCAAAGCCGCTGTACTGGTGCCGGTTAAACGTACCGTTTCATTTTGCGCAGCTAAGCGGCCTGTTAAATCAATTGCGCTCAGATGAATAATCTGCTGATTTGGCTTAGCATAGCCATTGGCTCTGATTAAACCATTCACGCGGTCTACAGGCGCGGCTGCAGCAACTGTCTGCGGGTTGAAGTCTTTGGCATTCAGCAGCGCATTCCATTTCAGCTGACGCTTGTCAGTCGGCAATTGAACCACAGCCTGTCCAGTCAATTGACCTTTATCTGCGATATAACTGAAACTCGGCACGTTCAAATTATTATTTTTTAAATTCAGCTGCGCCTGATACATGCCCGCCGGCAGCATGCCTTTTTCATGGCGCGCAACTTTAGTGGCCACATGAATATTCTGCTGATCAGCAACTAATGCAAGTTCAGCATTGCCCGATTCACTGCTGAGCCATCCGACATACGGCACTGCACGGTCAATATTTTTCCAAGATACATCCAGCAGCATCGGCTGCGCTTTTTTGTTCTTTTCCGGATCTTGATCGAGCTTGATATTCCATGTTTCATAACGGTCAAAGTCAACCAGCGCCGTTAAATGCATGCCTTTTTCCAATGTGCCTTTAGATGCAATTTCAGCATCCACGCTTGGAGGCAAGAAATCCTGTACCACTTGCGGAATTAGCTTATCTTTAGGATCCAGCTTGTCCAAACGGCCTTGCATATCCCAAGTGACGTGATCTTTCCAGCTCACCATGCCTGATAAGTTCACGGCGCCTTTCATCAGCTGACCATTCAGATTATCAATATTCAGCTGATGGACTAAATCGGTATGCATCAAGGCATTGTACTGGCCCGTAGGGATATTCACGCCCGTCAAATCTGTAATGACATTTAAATCTAAACGCTCAACATTGCCATTAAATTTACCTACACCTTTTTTGATAAACAGTTTCTGCTCAGTCAATAACGGCAAATGATAGTTTTTAAACTTTAATTCGCCCTGCATGGGAACATGCGGGCGCATAGGGTGAACCACCGCCCAGCCGGTCAGCATATCAGGAGTATAAGTCGCCACACCAGCCTGTATGGTATCTAGGGTGCCTTGGGCATTTACAGCAATATCTTTAACATTCAAACTGTGATTTAAAGAGGGTAAATTCACAATACCTGTAGCGCTTAAAGGATATTTTCCTTCAAATTTCATCTTGCCTGCGGCATTGCGCACGCTTAAGTAGCCCATATTCATGCGCGAGTTTTCAAATTTCAGCTCTGTACCTGACCATAGCCCTTCATTGAGCTGAATATCTTCAAAATTAACACTGGCTGCATGGGTTTTAATCACCATGTGGTCTACATCAGCGCTGTCTACACGCAAAACAAATGGCAGCCGGATTTCACTGAATTTAAACGGCTCATCGCTGGGCGGAGTTTTGGTAATAATTTGCAGATTACGCACATCCGCACGGTTCAAATGAATTTCTTTATTAATAATCGCGCGCCAGCCTAAAGTTACATCTGCACGGTCAATTTTGACATCTACGGGTTTTAAGCTGACCAAGACATTGCGCAGTATAATGCCGCGCCATAAATTCCCGCCTTCATATTCATAATGAATGATCTGCTGCCGTTCCAATACACGGTCAAGCAAAAATTTACTGCCCTTATCTGTAGAGAACATTACAGCCAATGCGGCAATCAGCAGCAGCACCATAAACAGCAGTGACAACAGAACGCTGCGCAAAATGCGGCGTTTTTTTGGCAATACGTCAGGTGTATTTTCCGGTTCTGGATTTTGCTGCTGTTCTTGTTCAGCCATAACGCTTAAATCACCCTAAAAATTATAATTGTGAGCCAATAAAGAAATGTACGCGAATCGGATGATTGTCATCTGAAAGCCCTGTGGCAACATCTATGCGGATTGGACCAATCGGCGAAGCCCAGCGGATTCCCAAGCCTGCACCGTACGCGGTTTCAGTATTGAAATCTTTGTCATAGGCATTACCGAAATCAGTGAAAACTGCTGCGCGCCATCCCTCTTTAAATTGATAATTATATTCTAATGAGCCAATGGCCAAAGCCTGACCGCCGACTTTAAATCCGCCTTCTTCAGCAGCAAGGCTCTTATAGTCAAAACCGCGGATACTTTGGTCACCGCCCGTAAAGAAGCGCAGATTATAAGGCACTTTGGTAAAGTCTTCTGTCAAAATATACCCGAGATCGCTGCGCCCAACAAACTGGTGATTATCATTTTCACCCAATGAATAAATAAAGCGCCAGCCCGCGTTCAAAATAGCCATATCCGCGTCGGACAATAAGCTTTCTGCGCCCAATTCTATTTTATAAGTCTGTTTAAAGCCTTTGCTTGGATTGACCCGTTTATCACTGGTGGTGCGTGAGGCTTCATACCCCACCAGCAACGACTGCTGCTGGTTGTTTTTATTCACCATGAATGCATCTGGAATATCGCTCGGATCAATGCTTCCATCCTGAGTAATACGGTCTAATCGGTAGCGCACGCCAAAAGTATGCTGCCAGCTGCCGCGCGGATTCTTAATCACACGGTCTGCGCCGGCAACTGCAGATTCAATCATTAAATTGACATTTTGACCGACATCATCCCGCTCTTCACGCTCATAACCGCCCACCAAGCTGATATAGTCATTCAGCGGATGGTTATAGGGAATGTTATAGCGCCCTTCCAAAGACTGGCGGATCTGAGAAAGCTCCAGGTTGGCATCAAAAGAATGACCGCGCTTATTCACAATTGCACGGCGGTACTGGCCGCGCAAGCGCGCTCCCGTATCTGTACCAAAACCGGCACCGACTTCTGCGCTGTTCAGCTTATCGGCATTCAGCGTTACAATCACCGGCACTTCTTTCGTTTCACGCGCCTGTGCTTTTAAGACGTCCTGCTCCTGCTCTTTGGCATCCTGCGTATTTTGCAGCGTGCGTAAATTTTCATTCTGTTCCTGATCTTTCACGCCTGCAAACTGGTCTTCGTCAACCACATTCTGTGAAACTTCTTTATCTGAGGCAACAGCCTTCTTATCCTGCACGCGTGCAGAACTTTCTTCCAGCTGGTTTTGGTCGACCAGTGCCTGAATATCAGGCGGCAATTCTAAGGACTTTTCTATTGGATCCGGCCGGACCGCATCTACCAAGGTGTAATTAAAATAGCGCGAGTTGGTAAGGTTATTGGCTAAACCATTGACCCGCCAGAACGTGTAATCTGCACCTTCCTTCCAAGTGACTAGTTTCTCAAGAATATCCAGATCAAGCGGAAATTCAGCAGCTGGATCACTCATGCGGAATTCCACATTCCCCAGCTTATAGCGCTCGCCGGTTTCATAGCGTAAATTGATGTCTGCGGTATTTTGCGGCTGTGCAACTTTGACATCATGCAGACGCCAATAAGCGTCAAAATAACCATTATTCGAGGCCGCTTCGGTAATCCGGTTTTTGGTTGCTTCATATGCACCATGATTAAGAATGTCGCCGACATCCTGATCAGGCAAAACACTGATGACCTGAAACTGCGCTTGATTTGCGCCTGCACCGCTGAACTCAACATTATGCTCTTTAACCAGCACAGGTTCATTGGGTGTGACAGAGACTTTAACCTTATTATCACTGACCTTTTCAAACTTGAACGCGGCATTGTAAAAACCGACTGCTTGCGCCGCCTGATTGGACAAGGTTCTTAATTGCGGCAATGCAGAGGGAAAATCACTATAGGACTCAACGGTAAAGCTAGACAACTTGCCTTTGATATTGGCTTTTAAATTTTCCAAAGCCGCGGCATATGCTTTGTTCGATGCTTCACTGTTATTTTCTGATGCTGTAAATACAACATCGGCAGTAATACGCGGCACTTTTGCCGTATTCAGCTCACGCGGCGGGCGCACTTTATACAGCAAGCGCTTAAAGAAATTCGGTTCTTTATCATCTGCAGCCACCTCATCTGGAAAACTGGTATCCAAAGTCTGAGCGTCTTCGTTGGTGGCCGCTACAATTTCACTGTCTGCGCGGATGCTGCTCATCAGCTGATCCACATTGACTGGCGCTTGATTAATTTGCGCCAATTCCTGCTGGGTAATATCCGCAACTGTATTTTCTGTATTTTGTGATGCGCGGTAATTTTGCGCTTCTTGTTTTGCGCCTTCGGCCACCTGCAAAATTTCATTGGCCATGTTCTGGTCGATAGGCTCTACAGGCAAATCCTGCAAATCTTCAAATTCAATTGGCTTAAAGGCTTCAATAGACTCTGAGGCAAGCTCCTGCTGCTGAAGCATCTGCATCGTGTCCGGCTCAGCTTCGGCCTCATGAGATGTTTCAATTTTTTGAATGGCTTCAGGCGAAGCTAAACTTTGCTTTACAGCTTCACTCTTTAGCAGCTCAATCATTTCTGCTTGAGTCGCATCGGCAACAGGCGTATTTTTTTCGTCAGTTTGGGCCATGCTTTGCTGTGCAATAAGCGTTAAAAAGATGCTCATCCACAAGCGTTTATTGCTATGATGCCTGTATATGAGGTGACTCATACTGAGGTGAAGCATTGTCTTTTTAAAATTTATTTTTGCAGGCATAGCAAACTCTAAAGAAATTCTTTATGTAATGGACTATTTAACCAACGAATTATGAGCTAAAGAACTTAAATCTATTGGTTTTTCACCATTCCTAGGCTAAAAGTATCTTACATGATTTTTTTCGATGTTTTACCAAACAATCACATTTCTTAATAAAACTTAATTGCAGTACTCATCATATGAAGAACAGTGAACATCTTCTAAGTACCCGCCGTTTTCTGCCTATGTTTCTCACCCAATTCTTTGGGGCATTGAATGACAACGTATATAAGCAGGCTCTGCTGCTGGTTATCACCTACGGATGGATTCAGCAGCAAAGCGCAAGCATCAGCACCTTAAATAATTTAGCAGCGCTGCTGTTTATTTTACCCTACTTTATTTTCTCTGCGACCGCAGGACAGCTTGCAGATAAGTACGAACGCTCACAGCTTGTACGAATGCTTAAAATTGCAGAAATTCTCATCATGCTGATTGGTACTGCGGGCTTTTTAATGGGCAATTTATGGCTGCTGCTGCTGGCGCTGTTCATGATGGGTACGCATTCAACGTTCTTCGGGCCAATTAAATACGCAATTCTGCCTGAAATTCTAAAGCCCGATGAGCTGATGTCCGGCAATGCCCTGTTTCAGTCCGGCACATCTATGGCGATTTTAATCGGCATGATCTTTGGCGGCGCGGTCATTTCCTCGTCTGACGGCAATTTGCTCTGGATCAGCGTGACCGTACTCACCATAGCGGCTTTAGGCTATTTATCCAGCAGATTTATTTTAAAACAGCAAGTCACATCGGCCGATTTAAAAATTGACTGGAACTTTTTCTGCACCAGCACTCAAACCTTAAAATATGCCAAAAGCCTGCCGCTGATCTTCACTATTTTATTGGGCAATTCTTGGTACTGGTTTTACGGCGCAACATACCTCACCCAAATCCCGCAATTGACGCAGCAAAATCTGCATGCTTCTGAAAATGTGGTCAGCCTGCTGCTGACTTTCTTTTCTGTCGGCATCGGTGCAGGTTCTTTACTTTGCCGTAAAATTGGCGGGACCGAAGTCAATATCAAAATGGTGCCGTTTGGCGCAATAGGACTGACACTTTTTGCTTTTTATTTGGCGGCCAGTTTGGCTTTTGTACCGGAACAAAGCGGCAAGCTGCTCGGACTCTATGAAATCTTTCATGGCGGCTGGAGCTACTACCATGTCATGTTCGCAGTCACTTTGCTTGGAATCAGCGGCGGTTTCTATATTGTGCCGCTCTACGCCATGATGCAGGCTTTTTCTCCCCGCTCACACCGTGCGCGGATCGTGGCTGCCAACAATATTTTGAATGCCGTTTTCATGGTATCTTCTGCTATATTCTCAATCATCATCTTAAGTGTCCTGAAGATTGATATCAAAATACTTTTCAGCATCACGGCAATTCTGAGCGCAATCTTCAGCTTTTGGCTGCTGCGCCGTTTAAAGCCGATGCTGAACAATGCGCAAGTCTTATCGGAGGATTAATTCCATGCGTCAATATACAGGTCTCGACAAACTGATTCACTCTTTTGACCAAGCATTGCGCAGCTTAGTACCAGGTTCGACCTCAGCGCAGCGTGAAAATCCGGGAAATCAGTCTGAAGCGCAGCTGGCAGTCAGCGAAGCGCGTCATGTAGCGGGTTTAATGCGGGTAAATCACAGCGGTGAAGTCTGTGCGCAGGCGCTGTACCACGGACAAGCCTTAACGGCAAAACTGCCGAATGTGCGTAAAGAAATGGAACAGGCGGCCATTGAGGAACAGGACCATTTGGCATGGTGCGAAGACCGTTTAAAAGAGCTGGACAGTGTGCCAAGCCTGCTGAACCCCGTCTGGTACAGCCTGTCTTTTGGCATGGGCGCTATTGCCGGTATTGCCGGTGATAAATACAGCCTAGGCTTTGTGGCGGAAACTGAACGCCAAGTGAGCATGCATTTGCAGCACCACATCAGCCAGCTGCCAGAACAGGATGAACGCTCACGTAAAATTCTCATGCAAATGAATGAAGACGAGCTGCATCACCGCGACACTGCATTAAATGCGGGCGGCATTGATTTACCGCTTCCTGTGCGCATTACCATGACAGCCATTTCTAAATTGATGACCAAAACCAGTTACTACGTTTAATCCATCACCATCTTAAAAAGCCCGCTGAATGCGGGCTTTTTTGCAAAAAACAGGCTTATTTCTTTTTCGATTTTTTCTTCGTGAATAAATTTATGGCCTTTGCGTAATGCGATGGTGTAATACGCTGTACCAAATCCAGAAGTTTGGCATGATTGCCAATCAGCACACGCGCCTTATTGTCTTTTACAGCATCCAAAATCACTTTTGCAGCTTGTTCTGGCGGTGTTTTCAGCACTTTATTAAAGGACCGGCTGGCTTTTTCAGGGTTCATGCCCAAAGAACGGATACTGTCGCTCATCCGTGCAGCGTTGGCAATGTTCGTCCGAATGCCGCCTGGATGCACTGAAGTTGCGCTGACACCTGAATTTTCCATATCCAGCTCTTGCCGTAAAGCTTCGGTAAAGCCCCGCACTGCAAATTTTGTTGCGTTATAGGCGCTTTGCGTCGGCTGCGCTGTCAGCCCAAACAAGCTGGAGGTATTGATAATATGGCCTTCTCCGCTCTGCTTTAAATACGGCAAAAAGGCTTTAGTGCCATAGACCACGCCCCAAAAATTAATATTGAAAATCCATTCCAGCTCTTCATAGCTCATGCCTTCTACCGTGCTTGCCAAAGCCACGCCAGCATTGTTAAAAATCAGATTGACCTGACCAAATTCATTGAAGCTGCTTTCTGCCCATGCATACACTGCATCACGGTTGGCGACATCCAGCTTTGTCAAAGTGACTTTTACAGGATAGTCTTTCAGCAGATGCAGTGTTTCCACCAAGCCTTGCTCATTCATATCACTTAATGCTAAATGCGCGCCTTGCTGCGCCAGCAATAGCGCCAATTGCCGGCCAATGCCTGAACCGGCACCCGTAATGGCAGCGACTTTTTGATTAAAATTTTTCATTGATCTGTTCTCTGCTGATTTGCTAAGCCATGTGCTGTGCGAAATATAGGAATAACTGTTTTAAAAATAATGCAGACTAGATTACAAAAGAAAAAAATATGAATGAAATGATATTTAATAATGATTCACTATGCATAAAATTCATATTTAGAAGCTTTAATGCGATAAACCGCCGTTAAAAGAACGCCGCCAGCTCACAGTAAAGCTCAACTGATGACAAGTTATTTACTTTCCTATTTTTAAATTTCAGTCGAGCTGTTCTTCATTTTTTCTTGTTTTTAACTGCGACATATACCAGCCGGCACACAACAATACAGGCAACAACCACAATCACTGTATAAATTTCTTCATCATACGGCAGCATGGCGCGCCAAAAAACATGCAGTCCATGCGTTATTTTAATGCCTGCCGCCACAACTACCCAAGCCCAAATAAAACAAGCCGCAACGTTAATCAGCATATATTTCCAAACAGGATAAGCCTTCACACCTACCGCGATCGGAAGCACCGTTCTAAATCCCCATGCAAAACGCATGAGCAAGATTGTAAGCACGGGAAAACGGTCAATAAAGCGGCTTGCTTTTATAAATTTTTCGGCAAATTCAGGTTTGTTTTGCAGCAGCTTTTGACCATAACGCCGGCCAAGCTGATAATAGAACTGGTCCCCTATAAAGCTGCCCAGCATCGCTGCGGCGATCAAAGTCCAAAAGTTCATCAAATGCTGATGCACTGCATATGCACCGAGCATCAGTACAGTTTCACCTTCAAAAAATGACCCAGCAAAAATCGCTAAATAGCCAAAATGCTGGATAAGATCACTCCAATTCATAGCATGCTTTACGGCTTCATATTGAAACTTGATCATAGCATTTACTGGTGTATTCGGAAGATTTCAAACAGCGATAAAGAATAAATGCTTTGGGGTATGGGCTAAAGCAGCGCTTAAAAATCAATAAAGAAAGGTGTAAATGTACGCTTAAAAGAAACAAGTCAACTCGTGTAAGTCATCCAACTTGCAGCCAAGTCAAAAAGAAAAAACGCCCAATGCAGTCCATTAAGCGTTTTCGGTCAAACTCAATACAGCATCATTGAATGGCTGGATAAATTAAAAAATCATGCGCAAGTGACGACAGGAAAATCATGCTGTTCATGCTGAAATGCGTGATCTGGCCAAATATCCTGCATCGGGATTTTCACATCCAAGGCCAAGGGCATTTTTTTAGCATTAAATTGCATGTGGGCTAAATCACTGCCCCATGCAATTAAATCAACATCTAAAGAAATATTATGCGATGGGCGCATACGGCCAGAATCCGCTTCCATCTGTTTCAAATATGCAGTCATTTCTGAAACACTCATACGGCTTTGCACAAGGCAGGCAGCATTCCAGTAATTTGCACCAATGCCGTCACGGCACGGAATAAGATAGATTTTGGAGAACTTTAATTCACCTAGGAGAGAGATTTTCGCAATTGCACTTTGAAAGTGCTGCTTGGGCTGATTATTGCTCGCCAGTGCTAAGGCGTAAATCGTTTCGGTGACGTTCAAGACGAATTCCTACAGAATTTGCTTGCGGGATAATGGCAGGCTTGCGGATGCTAATCATAATAGATTCTACCGCGGGAAAGGTAGTAAAAAGTGCATTCAGCACCAGTTTTGCCGCATGTTCGATCAATTTCGGCTGCGCTTCCTGAATTGTTTTGGCTGAAATTTCACAAATTTCAGCATAATTCAGTGTATCTTCTAGTTCATCCGAATTGGATGCCTGTTCCAGACTGGTCTGGATGGTCAAGTCCAGCATTAAAGGCTGAATAATTTGCCGCTCCCAGTTGAAGCAGCCTACGACCGTGTCAACCTTCAAGCCCTCAATGATTATTGCGTCCATGTGCTTGCCCAGAAATAAATGTTTATTGATAGTCTCCCTGAATCCCGCTTTAAAAGAGGGCGTTGTCATCCTATATATTTAAAAATGACAAAAAGCTTCCCTTAGCGAAGGGAAGCTGGGAGCAATTGTTATACGGAATTAGTGCTTTAACAGCAGATTCGGGTCCACGCTTTGAACCATTTGCAAACGCTGATCTGCATAAATATCTGTATACGGCGCAAGAATACGCATGAACCGGTCAAAATACAGCATTTGCTTAAACAGCAAAGCAAAATCACGCGGGAAACGGATACCGTGACGTTCTCCGACCCCAACCATATCCATCATGATGTCGTTTAAGTCTGCAGGGTTTGATGTTAAAAGTTCTTGCGGATCGGCCAACAGTACACCGCTAAATAAGCGTTCTAAATCATCTGCCAATACTTTGGTGTCTATCTGCTTATCCGTCATGCCCATTTTGAGCATATTTTCGGCCATCAACACATAATCAGTTTTTTGCAGCGCATCCATAAAGGCAATGCATGCTGTCCAGACTTCCGGCTTTAACTGGCCGACAATACCAAAGTCGATAAAACCCACACGGCCGTCTTCCAGCAGCATCAGATTGCCTGCATGCAAATCTGCATGAAAGCTTTCACACATCATCAAACTGCCAAACCATGTATTCATTGCCGTCACTAGAACTTGCGATGGATCTTTTGAAACTTTCTTCACCACCTCAAAGTCTGTTAACGGCACGCCATATAAGCGCTCCATAGTAAGCACACGGCGGGTAGAATACTGATGATAGACCTTTGGCGCTGTGGCAGCCTTGTTTTGAGTGACATTCAAATAATTGACAAAATCGTCAATATTCTGCGCTTCTTCAATAAAATCGACTTCACGCACCATGCGGGTCTTAATTTCATCCACAATATCGGCCAGCGAAGCGAATTTCACTTTCGGCACCGCTTTTTCTAAAATTTTAGCCGCCCAATGCAGCACATTCAAATCGGTATACAGAATGGTTTCAACACCGGGTTTCTGGACTTTAAGCACCACGCTTTCGCCAGTTACTAATTTGGCGGCATGTACTTGCGCAATTGATGCGGAAGCCAGCGGGGTTTCGTCAATTGATGCAAAAATTTGCGACAAATCACGGCCAGCAAACTCAGATGCCAGCACTTGCTGCACGTAACTGAACGGCAATGAAGGCGTTTGATCTAAACAGCCCTGAAATTCATCGACATATTCGCGCGGAAACAGTGATGGTGTGCTGGCGATAAATTGCCCCAGCTTAATGTAAGTCGAGCCCAGCGACTCAAAAGTTTCGCGCATGAGTTTTGCATTGCTGGGTTTTTCTGTTGCATATTTAATGCCGGCTTTCGCCGCAACGACCGCCGTTTCACCCATGCGGGCAACCGAGCGGAATCCATCAAGCCAAATATTGTTTTTCATAATGTCTGTGGAAAAATAAATTGTAGTGAGTGTAGCAAAATTTCAAGATTTTGCAGGACTATCTTGCCTGACAAACCGGACAGTTTTCATCATGATTAAAGCTTAAAACCCGCTGTTTCATGCTCAGCCCATCCCACAGCAGCAGTTTCTGCCTTAATGGAAAGGCATTCAGCCCTAAAAATAATAATGCATGATGCGCTTGAAGGCTCGCCATGACGTTAGGCGTGGTCGCCAGCACCCCAGAGTCTGCGCAGCGCAGGCTTTCATTGGCCTGCTGCTCCTCTGGAAATAAACATTCATAGCAGGCTGAATCACCTTCGACCATAAACAGCTGGCCTTGGAAGCCAATGGCAGAAGCGCTGATTAAAGGCACATTGAACTGCTTGCAGACCGCATTGACCAAATAGCGTGTACTGAAATTATCACAGCCGTCCAATACCGCATCTTGAGGTGCAATAAGCGCTTCTGCATTGGAAATGTCCAGTTTGGCTACAATGCTGTTAATTTGGACATGCGGATTAATCTGCCGCAAGCGTTTGGCTAAAATTTCTGCTTTATAAAATCCCAAATCATTTTCAGTGAATGCCATTTGCCGCTGCAGATTGCTGATTTCAACCGTATCCGCATCGACGACAGTAATTTGTCCAACGCCTGCGCGCGCCAAAAGCTCTGCGGATGCACAGCCAATACCGCCACAGCCGACAATCAGCACGTTTGAGAATTTAAGTTTCTCCTGAGCATCTATGTCCCAGCCATCCAACAAAATCTGACGGCTGTAAAGATGCATTTCAGATTCGCTGAGTTCCAAATCCAAATCCGGTGACTGATTCACTATGTAATTATCCCTATGCAGTAAGCGTTGTATCGACATTCACCCTATTATCAGCATTGCATCAACCGTATTGTCAATTCTTTGATGAATTTCTGTAAAATCAGCCGCTTTGTTGTTCAATAAGGCATCGAGAAGCGGTTTGCACCATATTACCCAATTCAAATTATTACAACAGCATCATCTTACTGCACGATGTCTACGCACTAAACCTATTACTAAAAAAGGCTGTCATAGGACAGCCTTTTTCAATTCATCTTCAAAAAATCAACCCGCTGCGTGCAAATTTTCCAGCTTGGCGATTTCCTGCTGTTTCAGCAAATTGCGCTGAATTTTACCGCTGGATGTTTTTGGCAAACTGTCTACAAATTCTATTTCCTTAGGATAAGCATGCTTAGATAATCGTGAGCGGACATAATCCTGCAGTTTCTGCATCAGTTCTGCTGTTGCAGGATATTGCGCTTTCAGTACAACAAAAGCTTTCACAATTTCTGTGCGCTCAGGGTCTGGTTTGCCCACAACGGCAGACTCCAAGACCTCTTCACATTCCAGCAAGGTGCTTTCTACATCAAATGGGCCTACACGATAGCCTGACGTTGTAATGACATCGTCAGCACGCCCAATAAAATCTATGCCGCCTTGTTCATTCAAACGTACCGTATCGCCAGTTAAATAATAATTTCCTGCAAAGGCTTTCCGGTTATTGCCGCCATAGCCATTGAACCAGAATAGCGGTGATTGTGAGCAATCAATGGCCAATGTACCCATGCCTCCCGGTTCTACTTCTTGCAATTCTTTATTTAAAACTGCAAAACGGTGTCCCGGTATCGCATAGCCTGCAGAACCGACTTTTTTGTGATGATCCAAAGCATGATGATTGGCGATGACCATACCCAATTCAGTCTGACCGTATTGATCATAAATATTCACATTTAAGTCGTGATTAAACCAATTGATCACCTCTGGCGTTAATGGCTCGCCTGCGCTGCTGACCACCCTTAAATGCTCTTTAATGGAGGGATCGAATTTTTCTTTAAAGCCAAAGAACATCCGAAATGCTGTAGGCGAACCTGTCAAATTACTGACCCGATACTTTTTAATAATCTGCAAGGCATGATCTACGCTGAACGCGCGCTCATCCATAATTATGCTGTGGCCCAAACTCAGCGGCCCAGTAATGCCGTAATACAGGCCATAAGCCCAGCCCGGATCGGCTAAATTCCAAAATGAATCTTCATCACGCAAATCCACCGCATGGGTCATATAGCCTTTAAATGCCAAGACCGCCTTTAACGGCACAGGCACTGATTTCGCTAGACCTGTCGTTCCCGATGTGAACATCATTAAAAAGTAATCATCAAAACTCAGCACAGCAGGCTCACATACTGTGCTCTGCTGCGCCAGCACTGCCCAGAAATCTGCTTCTGCTGACTGCTGCTTCTGAGAAGCCTGATTTTGTGTATTCAGCTCGGGCTGTACAGTTAAAATATGCGGCACTTTGACGCTGTTTAATTTTGGACGCTGTTCAGCATTGGTTACAATCAGTCGGGTATGGGCCGTTTCAACCCGATGCTCAATGGCCTTGGATTCAAAGGCTGTAAAGAGCGGCTGATACACAGCACCTATGCGCCATGCAGCCAGCACGGTAATTAAAAGTTCAGGTGTACGCGGCAAAAGCCCGGCAATGCAGTCACCCTGCTTGATGTTTAAACTTTTAAAATAGTTCGCCAGTTTTCCCGAAGCCTCATCCAGCTGTTCAAATGTCCAAGCTGATGATTCCCCCTGCTTGCCTTCCCAAATTAAAGCTGTCTTTTGCTGGCCAACATAGCGTTGGCAGCACTCCACATAGGCATTGATTCGCTGTGCAGAACCTGCCAGCTGCTGATTAATTAATGACTCAAAATTAAAATCTTGATACGCCTGAGCTAATGTTTTCATTTGACAACCTCTTATCCTAAAGGCGGAATGGCGCGGCATCTGCGCTCGGCACATTCATCGTGGTTTTATTTTTGCTGCGGCTGCCTGTAAAAACAGCCGCTGTACATCCAGTACTAAGGTTTACACTGCTTATACAGTGCACTTTTCAACATAAGATTAGAAAAACATGTTCTGATGCCGCGTGCAATTTCCATAACCGTCAATTGCATTGCAGGCTTTGAGCATCGACTAAAGTCTGATCAATCAGCCTTTAGCCACTTCACGGGCAATCACCAGACGCTGAATGTCGGATGCGCCTTCATAAATTTGGCTGACGCGCACATCACGGTAAATACGCTCGACTGGAAAATCAGACACATAGCCATAACCGCCATGAATTTGAATCGCGTCAGAACAGACCTTTTCAGCAATTTCTGATGCAAAAAGCTTTGCCATTGAGGCCTCTTTTAAACAAGGCAGCCCAGCATCCTTGAGTGTCGCCGCATGAAAAATCAGCTGCCGCGCCGCCTCAATTTGCGTGGCCATATCGGCTAAACGGAATGCCACCGCCTGATGCTGTACAATTTCCACCCCAAAAGCTTTACGTTCATTGGCATATTCCACCGCGGCATCTAAGGCTGCACGCGCCATACCGATACATTGCGCTGCAATGCCAATCCGTCCAGATTCTAAATTAGACAGGGCAATTTTGTAGCCATCCCCCTCTTTGCCGAGTAAATGGTCAGCTGGAATTCGGCAATCTTCAAAAATAATGGTCGCCGTATCAGAACAATGCTGCCCCATTTTATCTTCAACACGTGAAACGATATAGCCTGACGCGCTGGTTGGAACTAAAAAGCAGGAAATGCCTTTTTTACCTGCGGATTTATCGGTCACTGCAAAGACCAGTGCAATATCCGCATATTTTCCAGATGTAATGAATTGCTTGGTGCCGTTAATGACCCATTCATCGCCGTCACGTACAGCCTGACATTCCAAAGCGCTGGCATCCGAGCCCGCCTGCGGTTCTGTCAAGCAGAAACATCCCAGCATTTCACCCGTTGCCAATTGGGTTAAGTACTGCTGCTTTTGCTGTTCAGTGCCGTAACGCTGGGTAATGCCGCAAGGCAAGGAGTTTTGCACGCTGACAATGGTCGAGATTGCGCCATCACCGGCTGCAATTTCTTCCAAAGCCACCACCAATGAAACATAGTCCATGCCTGCGCCGCCCCATTCTTCTGAAATGGTCATGCCTAAAGCACCCAAAGCACCCAGCTCTTTCAGCTCTTGTGACGGAAAACGCGCCGTTTTATCCCGCTCCGCTGCGGTCGGCTTCAGCTTAGACTGCGAATAATCCCGCAGCATATCCTGAACCATTTTCTGCGCTTCATTTAAAATCATACCGATATCCTTTAAACTTTAATTATTTTCAATATTTGATACGCGCAGGTGGCATGAATGCCACCCGCTGGACTGAGATACAAGGATGTATCTTCAGGCCCGCAAAGGATTTTTGTTCATTTTGATCCTTCAAAAGGAAGGAAAGAGTTTCAGCCTGAATAAGCAAAGCTATCAGCTAATCAAGAATCATTTTTTCTAAACGATTAGATTATTTCGGCTGCATCCGAATCGCACCATCCAAACGGATCACTTCACCGTTCAAGTAGCCATTTTCAAAAATATGACCCACCAAATGCGCAAACTCTTCAGGTTTTGCCAAACGCGGCGGAAACGGCACCATTTGCCCCAAAGCATCCTGCACATTCTGCGGCAGGCCTTTCAGCATAGGCGTTTCCATAATGCCCGGCGCAATAGCCATGACACGAATCGCTTCACGCGCCAACTCACGCGCCAATGGCAGGGTCATGCTGACAATTGCGCCTTTGGAAGCCGCATAGGCAGATTGACCGATTTGGCCGTCATAGGCTGCGACCGATGCCGTATTCACAATGACACCGCGTTCTTCTTCACCGGCTTTCAGTTCATACTTCGCCATCAAGCGCGCTGCATAGCGGGTCATATTAAAAGTACCTGTTACATTAATTGCCAATACTTTCTGAAACATGGCCAAATCATGCAAACCGTCGCGGCCCAGCACTTTTGCTGAAGGCGCAATACCGGCACAATTGACCAAGCCATTCAGTTGACCGTATTTATTTTCGATATGCTGAAAAAAAGCTTCTGCAGCCGCTTCATTGGTCACATCCAAAAGCTGAAATTCTGCATGTTCACCCAAACGGCGCTGCAGTTCTTCTCCCAGCCCGCTGTTCATATCCGCCATAATCACTTTGGCGCCCTGTCCAATCAAATAGGTCGCCGTAGCTGCGCCCAACCCGGAAGCGCCGCCAGTCACTGCAAATACTTTTCCTTGAATTTTCATTTTATTTTTTCCTTAAAGCTGAGACTTAGAATTCGACTTAAGATACAGAGTAAACACAGAATAAATTGAGTACAATTTCCAAATACTGCATCCTGCGTGATGTATTTGAACAATATGAAAATAACAGCAACCATGCATGGAATATTAGATTGGACAGGGATTCTTTTAAAGATTCGTTTAAAGGCACGATTTCAATCAGCTTAGTCAAAGAAGCGCTGCATCATGCAAAGCTGCAAGGCTACGATATTCACGCTTTGCTGATACAGGCAGGCATTGCGCCTGAACTGCTGCCGTCATCTAAAGCCCGTGTTTCGGTACTGCAGTATGCGCAATTATGGATTGTGCTGGCCGATGCAATGAATGATGAATTCTTTGGCATGGACAGCCATGCCATGCGCAGAGGCAGCTATACTTTTTTGTCCAGATCGGTGCTGCAGGCCTCAAGCTTAGGCAAAGCGCTGACCCAAGTGCTGCAGTTTTTCAATCTGGTGCTGGATGATTTCAGCAGCAAATACTTTGTTCAGGAAAATTACGCTTATATCCTGATTCAGGATACAGGCGCGCCAAAGCGGATGTTCAGCTATGCCACTTACTTAATGCTGATTCACGGTATGATGTGCTGGCTTTGCGGACAGCGCGTGGTTTTAAACCGCATACAGCTGAAATGCGCAGCGCCTGAGGACGATAATGACTACAAGGTGCGTTTCTGTGATGACATTCAATATCAGGCCGATGAAAATTACATCCAGTTTGATGCCAGCTATTTAGCTGTCCCTCTTAAGCAGGATCAAAAATCATGGCATCATTTTATTCAGCACACGCCTTATAATTTATTGGTACGTTTCAAAAACCCGAATGCGCTGAGCCATCAAATCCGCAAGCATTTTTTACAGACACCGACTGCCGAGTGGGCTGAACTGACAGAGCTGGCCCAGCATTTCAATATGTCTGAAGCGACCATGCAGCGCAGGCTAAAACAGGAAAGAGTGAATTTCCAGCAGCTTAAGAATGAGATACGGCGTGATCTCGCCATCAGCCTATTAGAACAAACAGCTCTCACCCTGCAAGATATCAGCGAGCAGCTGAATTTTCATGATGCCAGCGCTTTTCACCGCGCTTTTAAAAAATGGACAGGTGTCAGCCCCGGCGCGTATCGGCAGAACAGCGCGGATAAATGAGGATAAGTCCAATATTTTTCAAGTCTAAAATGATAACCCACTCTCACATTCTTCAAATCTCCCTTAGATTTCATTGCCTTATAGAAAACAATAAAACCGACTGGACGTTCATCGTTAATGCATTGCTTTGACTGCCTAAAATAGGTTATTTTTCACTCAATTTAAAGCGATTTGCTTTTCTAATTTTGGCTGTATCTTCTCCACTCCCGTTTAATCACCTTGAAGGGCTTTAACATGCTTAAGATGATTGATGTACTCGAGCAAAGCTTAGTACAAAACTTTTCCGACTCTTTATTTTCCGATGCTGATCACAGTGAAGCGCAATTCCATCAAAAGCTGCGCGAAATGTCTGAAATTGACTTAGCAAATATTGTTTCTGTTTTTTTCTTAAATGATCAGGCTGCAGATATTGCGCAAGCACTGGATATATCAGCTCAATCTTTACAAGATATTCAAGCTGGCGCAGAGCTGAAGGCTGAAAATCTGCTTGCCGCTACTGCAAAAATTGTAGCGTACTGCCTTGCCATTGAAACAGATGCCCTCAACCGTGTAGAAATTGCAGACTGCCTGCAAGATTACCCAATGTAATTCTTTTCTATATTTGCATCTCAAAATAATAAAGCGGCCAATTGGCCGCTTTATTATTTCCAGCATCAGAACACGTCACATCTTTTATCTATTTTTGTCAAAATTACGCTATATCTCTTAAATGCATGCTTTTTTATTTATTTCATATAAGTTGATTTATTTACTGCGAAAAATATTAAAGCAATAAATAACAATTAGTTAAATTTTAGTATTGAGCATTTTCCCTTTTTGTATTTCATTATCATTTTTTCTCTTTTGCTGCTTTCCGCCAGTCCACGTATTAATTGCGCATTATTTCTTTATATGCATTAGGGGCTCAAAATGAAATCATTGACCAAAATTTCCGCATTGCTATTTTCTACGCTTGCAGCGGGCATGGCCCTAGCCGCTATTCCAGCGGAAGTTAAACTGGATTATGCCTACTATGCGCCAACCAGCTTGGTCGTGAAGGATCAAAAATTACTGGAAAAAGCGCTGCCGAAAAGTCAAATTAAATGGGTCTTCAGCCAAGGCTCCAACCGTTCTTTAGAATACTTGAACAGCGGCAGTGTCGATTTCGCTTCGACTGCAGGCTTAGCTGCCGTACTCAGCAAAGCCAATGGCAGCCCGATTAAAACTGTTTATATTCAAAGCCAGCCGGAGTGGACAGCCTTGCTGGTCAGCAAGAACTCAACCATTAAAAGCCTCAAAGACCTGAAAGGCAAAAAAATTGCGGCGACAAAAGGCACTGATCCATTTTTATTTACCCTGCAGGCCTTAGAAACGGCTGGACTCAGCAAACGCGATGTTCAACTGGTGCATTTACAGCATCCGGATGGCAAAACAGCTCTAGAACGCGGCCAAGTGGACGCTTGGGCAGGCTTAGACCCATTAATGGCTTCTTCACAATTGCAGTCAGGTGCTAAGCAGCTTTACCGGAATGTGAATTTCAACAGCTACAGCGTGCTCAGTGTCAAAGACCAATTCGCGGCTCAAAATCCAGAAGCCATCATTGCTGTGATTCAAGCATATGAACAGGCTCGAAAATGGGCCAAAGCCAATCCAGATAAACTGGCGGCTTTATTGGCCAAAGAAGCTAAACTGCCACTGAACGTTGCAAAACTCCAGCTCAGCCGCACCAACTTTGAACAAAACATTCCGACAAGCAAGCATATTGCCGCATTGCAAAAAGCTGGCGCTATTCTGACAGAAGAGGATTTAGTCCGTCCCGGCACCAACGTCAATCAAGTCATTAACCAGCTGTTTGACGCAAAATTTGCGCAAAAAACGGTTAAACAATAAGGCTGCAGCTGTATTATGACTCATCCCGCAGCAACTCAAAAAATTCAGGCTGATCCAGCGCGGCAAAGCAAGGCGCAAGCCTCTGTTTTGTCTAAATTCAAAAGCCTCGCCAAAGGTTTAAGCATTCCAATTGTATTGATTTTACTGAGTGAATATTTGGTCCGCACAGGCTATATAGAACCTTATCTGCTTCCTGCGCCCAGCAGCCTTTGGCAAACGTTGAATGAACTGGCCGCTGGAGATTTATGGCGGCATATTTGGACCAGTACTTGGCGCGTATTTGCCGGCTTTTTCATTGGCAGTTTGCTCGGCTTGTTCTTTGCAGTTTTCGTTGGCTTAAATAAACAAGCAGAAGAGTTTTTAGAACCCAGTTTTTCAGCCATTAAGTCCATTCCCAGCTTGGCTTGGATTCCTTTACTGCTGCTTTGGCTGGGTATTGATGAAGCTTCAAAAATCACCCTGATTGCCATAGGCGCATTTTTCCCTGTATATACCAATACAGTTGCTGCAATTAAAGATGTCGACCGCAAGCTGATTGAAGTAGCCAAAGTCTACCGCTTAAAATATTGGCAGCAAGTCCGCCACATTATACTGCCAGCGGCTTCTCCTGGCATATTGACAGGTTTACGCAACGGTTTAAGCCTGTCGTGGATGTTCATGATTGCAGCCGAATTAATTGCAGCCACGCAAGGTATTGGCTATTTGCTCAGTGATGGACGTGAGACCTCACGCCCAGATATTGTGATTTTAGCGATTATCCTTTTGGCTGTATTAGGCAAGCTGACGGACAATTTAATGAAGTATCTAGAAAATTGGCTGCTTCGCTGGCGTGATGTCATTAAATAGCGAATTCAGGATTAAGCCTTAACTGAACGTCCAACCAGCATTCACAATGCACGAATGATGCTGATATTTATAACCTCATAAAAAAAGCGCATTGAATGCGCTTTTTTTTCTCAACTTTAATCGCTTTTAATGAAGCCATTGCCCCAAAGTCACCCGATCATTGCCGCCGTAATCTTTCACGGTGCGCACGTGTTTATAGCCGGCCTGAATAAAAATATGCTGTACTGCATCACCTTGATCATAGCCATGCTCCAGCACCACCCAGCCATTAACCGCTAAATGCTTCTTACCTTGCAGAATAATCTGTTCAAGATCCGCCAAGCCATGCCGGTCCGCGACTAAGGCGCGCTCAGGTTCTGTCGCTAAATTCTGCATATGAGCATCTTCTGCATCAATATAAGGCGGATTAGAAACGATCACATCAAAAAAAGCGCGGCCTAGGGGCTTAAACCAAGAGCCGCAAACAAACTTCACATGATTCAAATCATGCTTTTCCGCATTAAACTGCGCTACATCTAAAGTCGGTTCATAAATATCTGTGGCCGTCACAGACCATTCAGGACGTTCACTGGCGATAGAAAGCGCAATCGCCCCTGTGCCCGTGCCTAAGTCAACCACCCGTGCATCATCAGGTACATCCAGATGCAAAACTGTTTCTACCAATACTTCTGTATCCGGACGCGGAACCAAAGTGTCTTTTGTCACCTTTAAGTCTAAAGTCCAAAAAGGCTGTGAACCTGTGACATACGCCAAAGGTTCACCTGCCGCAATACGCGCCAATCCGTCACGGTACTGCTGTTCCTGCTCCGCTGTCAGTTCTTGAGCCTTTTTCATGCATAAATCAAAAGAATCAATTTTAGTGATATGTTCCAGCAGCCATGCATTTTCCTGACGCTCATAGCTTTCAGGTTCACCGCGTAAGGCCAAAGCCTGTGCAATATTCATTTAGCCACCATTCTGCTGAGCAAGAAGCGCAAGCTGATCCGCTTGATATTCACGATGCAGGCTGTCCAGCAATTCAGTCAAATCACCTTCCATAACTGCATCCAGCTTATACAAAGTCAGGTTGATGCGGTGGTCGGTCATACGGCCTTGCGGATAATTATAAGTCCGGATACGTTCTGAGCGATCTCCTGAACCCACTAAATCACGGCGCATCTCAGAAGTTGCGGCATCCGCGGCTGCACGCTTGGCATTTTCAAGACGTGATACCAGCAGCGCCATCGCTTTAGCCTTGTTCTTATGCTGTGAGCGCTCATCCTGGCATTCCACCACTGTACCTGTAGGAATATGCGTAATACGCACCGCAGAATCAGTTTTGTTAATATGCTGCCCGCCCGCGCCTGACGCACGGTAAGTATCAATCCGCAAATCTGATGGGTTAATGTCTACCGTGGTATCCACATCCACTTCCGGAAGAATAGCAACAGTACAGGCAGAAGTGTGCACACGGCCTTGTGATTCTGTGGCAGGCACACGCTGTACACGGTGCGCGCCGCTTTCAAACTTTAAGCGCCCATACACGCCTTCGCCATTAATCAGGCAAATAACCTCTTTATAGCCGCCATGCTCGCCGTCATTTTCAGACAGAATCTCTAAACGCCAGCCTTGTGTTTCTGCATATTTGCTGTACATGCGGAATAAATCACCGGAGAAAATTGCCGCTTCATCACCGCCGGTTCCAGCACGGATCTCCAAATATGCAGAATTGGCATCATTTGGATCCTTAGGAATCATTAAAATATTTAAATCAGCTTCTAAAGATTCAATTAAAGCTTTATTTTCTTTAATCTCATCTTGAGCCATTTCCTTGAAATCAGGATCTGACAGCATTGCCTCAGCCGTTTCAATATCTTCTTCAGCCTGCTTGTATTTACTCCACACTTCAGTGATTTCACTTAAGTCACTGTGTTCCCGCGACAGCTGACGGAAACGTTTATTGTCTGAAATCACTTCAGCATCTGCGAGCAAAGCATTCAGTTCTTCGTGACGGTCTAACAGTTGATCTAACCGTAAGCGCAGCGATTCTTTCATTATCTAAAATATCTCAATACAGCCTGTTCAAAGGCGTTGCCCGAACAGATCATTCTAAAAATTGTGCTTAGTTTAACGATTCTATGTTTTAAATGACATCTTTATTGCTGATGACTTTATGACAGCAGCCTGTATTTAAAATAAGTTTACAGTGATGCGTTTGAACGAAAATACATTAATTCCGCTGCACAGATTTGAGCATTCTGTAGTCATCCCACAGAAATCCTGCACAAAATAATTCCTCAAACTAGAGTTAAAGCCAATTTTCAGCGTAAAATTGATGCGAAATTTAAATTTTTCGCAGATTCTTGTTCAATTCACATCTTCGTTTGCATCGACAATAAGATGTCAATTTCTGCTAGATCCATTCGCATTTACGTGCAATTGATTACTTTTAAATCAAGTTCCCTGTATTTGTTACAAAGCTAAACAATGCAGAAACTAAAGCACAGCAATTTACAGAAGACTCTCCATATTTTCAGAGAATCGTTTTGTTACATTTACCCCATCGCAGAAATTACAGCAGTCCAAGATATTTGGACATGGAGTTAACCATGAAACTGAATGCTATTTTATTAAGTACTGCTTTAGCAGCGACTTCAATGTTTACCGTAAGCGCTCATGCAGACAGCACAACTCGCGTAGCTGCAGCAAGTGCTTTAGGCAGTGTAGCAGGCACAGCAATTGGTAAAAATATGGGCGGCACAACTGGCGCAACAATTGGCGCAGCTTTAGGCGGTGCCGGCGGCGCAGCAGTTGCAAGCGACAAACGCAACCGTACAGAATCTGCTATTGGCGGCGCAATTGGCGGCGGCGCTGGCTACACAGTAGGTAAAAGCATGGGCGGCACAAACGGCGGTTATGTCGGTTCTGCCCTTGGTGCCGCTGGCGGCGCAGCTTTAGGCAACAAAATCTCTAAAGACAAAGCCAGCACCAGCTACAACAAAAAACACTACAAAAAGAAACGCCGTCACTAAGTTTATGGCGTAAAAAAGCACCTTCGGGTGCTTTTTTAATATCAGGATTCTCTATCCCTATAGCAACACAGCACTTCGCAGCTGAGCAATTCTAACTATAAAAATTTAGTGAAAATTATAATTATGTAGAAATCTTGCAGATGGTTTACACAGCCATTACCAAAGACTTCCTTTTCGTAATAATGCTCTTCACGATCTTTTCTACATTTTTGCTTACATTAATATCAAGACGAAATGGATAGGCTCTAAGGAGTTCAAAAAATGAAAATCAATAAATATATTTTAGGCGCTGTTCTTACAGCTTCTGCATTGACCATGACAGCCGCAAATGCTGGCAATACCACAAATACAGCGATAACTTCTGCATTAGGCGGAGTTGTAGGCGCAGCTGTCGGCAAGCAAATGGGCGGCTCTACTGGCGCTATGATCGGGTCTGCTATTGGCGGCGGTGCCGGTGCAGCCGTTTCAGCTGACCGCCGTGACCGTAATGGCGCAATCATTGGCGCAGCTTTAGGCGGCGCTGGCGGCTATAGCGTAGGTAAAAGCATGGGCGGCACAAACGGCGGGTTATATCGGCGCAGCAGCGGGGTTCTGCCGGGGGGGGGGGGRTTGGGAAAAAAAACAGGGAGACCCGCCC
>NZ_LUAW01000055.1 GCF_001605895.1 Acinetobacter pragensis | reverse complement strand
AACCTTGGCTCTGCAGCTGTTCAAACAGCGCGGTGTATTCCCCTTTACGCTCGCGAACAACASRCGCCAGCAGCATCRGCGCAGKGCCTTCTTMTAAAACTTTAACCGCAYCCACCRTTTCCGAAAYGGWCTGCGCCAWGYTYTSSGCRKTRRSRGSYGCYRMMRCKSSYDCCBADCDATAAATCTTTTGGCGTDTAAGAGGATGGCAAGCGGCCTTCATGTGCTCATTCTGCACGGATTTCAGTTATTCTTTTCACCTGACTCTCAAATGTTTTCATCGCAAAGTTTTACTAGAGCGTCATCGGGCGCGTTTCATAATAATAAGCCCTTGATTATCCAGCACTGAAACTGCGCATATTGCATGCAGTTCATTGTTATGGATAGCACGAGCGGATTATAAGTGGTGATTCAGCTTTCTAAACTGATCAGGCGTCAGATTCATCCAGCGTTTAAACATATTAATAAAGGCGGAGGCATTGGCGTAGCCTAAGTCCAGTGCAATGCTTTCAACTTTTTTCCCTTCTGTCAGCAGGGTCATGGCCTTAATGACTTTCAGGCGCTGACGCCATTCATGCAGCGACATGCCTAATTCTTTCAGGCAGCAGCGGGCTAAGGTGCGTTCGGTCATATTGGCCTGCTGTGCAAGCCGCAGCAGCGGACTGTTGTTTGCAGGATGCTGATGCAGGTAGTCCAAAATCTGGCTTAAGGCCGGATGGCTGGAATGCGGCAAATAGCTGCTGACCAATTGCGCCCGCTGCAGCTGATCCAGCAATACCTGCAGCAGCCGCTGATATTCAGGGGAATTTTCGGGCAGCAGATTCTGGCGCAAATGTTCAAAAATAGCCGATACCAAATTGGAGCTGAGCAGGATGCCGGCCTGCTGCGGCATCTGGCTGCAGAGGCATTCATGCACATATAAGGTTCCATGTGAAACCGCCGTGCGGTTCAGCCCGCTGTGCTGCAAATTGGGCGGCAGCCAAATGCCGTAAGGGGGCGGGGTAATATAATCGACTTGATCAATATTGACTTCCATCACCCCGTTAAAGGCATAAATGAATTCTCCCCATGCGTGCCCATGTGCGGGGTAGACTGAAAGCGCAGGATCGTCGCGGAAACTGATCCACAAGGTGCGGGCAATATCATCATTGGTCGGCAGCTGTTTCAGTGCTGCAGAATCACGTTTGAGATTTTTCGGCATAGCGCTTTGCCTGAATAAAAAGATTTTTTGTCTGATTTGAATTATATCTTTTATTTCCGACAGTTTTATAGTGGGTGCTTAATCAGCGGCCGAGTAAACATGGTGGAACAGCGCAAAGCATTGGATGGATATGCCTCCGGCTTAATGATTGTATTGTGCATGATTTGGGGCATACAGCAGGTTGTGCTGAAATTGGCTGCGCCTGACATCTCGCCTATTATGCAAATTGCCATCCGTTCCGGACTGTCTGTTCTACTGGTGCTGCCGTTGATCCGGCTGCAAAAAGGAACACATTTGTACAGCAAGGAATATTTGCTGCCCGGAATTTGGCTGGCGCTGCTGTTTTCTGCAGAATTTTTATGTGTGGCTGAAGCGCTGCGCTACACCACGGCTTCGCATACCGTCGTGCTGCTGTACACTGCTCCTATTTTTGTGGCGCTGGGCCTGCATTGGAAGCTGCCGGATGAAACGCTGAACAGGGTTCAATGGGCCGGTATCTTGCTGGCTTTTGGTGGAATAGTGCTGTCATTTATGGGGCGTGGCCATAGCAATAGCATTTTAGCTTCTTCTGCTTTGTGGGGTGATTTTCTGGCTTTGCTGGCTGGCGTGATGTGGGCGCTGACCACCATTTCGCTAAGGCTGACGAAACTCGGAGATGCGCCGCCCACGCAAACACTTTTTTATCAGCTGGCGGGAAGCTTTATTTTTTTAATGCCTCTTGCATGGCTGACAGGGCAGGCCTCCATTTCATGGACGGTGACGGCAGTGGGCAGCATGGCCTTTCATGTGCTGATGATGTCTTTTTTCAGCTTAATGCTGTGGTTTTGGCTGTTGCGTAAATATTTGGCCAACGGCCTTGGCGTATTTTCATTTTTAACGCCAATTTTTGGCATGATCTTTGGCATCATGTTCCTGAATGAGCAGATTGAACTGAACTTTATTTGGGGGACTGTTTTTGTGGTGGCAGGTGTCATGATTGTCAGCCTGCATGCATGGATCAAACGCGCTTTGGGTATGATTGAATCTGCATAATATTCTGTCAGAAGAATAAGGAATTTTCAGCCTTCGGTGCAGTAAAAGGCCATTATATTGATGCTTCAATTTGCAGGCTTGGTCACGCTGGAAAAAGCGGCGGGCCAGCGGTTATCACTTATGCAGATCAGGTATTGACTATTAAAAATTAAATCCAAGGCCGTGCGTTGATGGCCTTGGATAGGCTTGGATAGAAATGAAGCCAAATAAGAGCTATTTCTCTTCAAAAATCGCCGACAGCGGAATAGCCAGCTTGGCCGCTAAATAATCATCAGATTCAATTAAAGACGGGCCAATGCGTTCCAGCCATTTGTCATCAAAAGCATGATTCACATCTTCCCGCCGCGGCAAGGGGTAGGGCAGCTGTACATAAAAACTCCAGAAATCCACTTGCGACAAATTGCGCAGCAGCACGTAGTTATTGTCATCGGTGCGTTTAATCAGGTTTTGCTGCTCCAGCATCTGAACATAGGACGGCCAGCGTCCAATTTCTTCGCGTCCCAGCACATCCAGCGCTTCAGCTTCTGTTACGGTTTGGCCGTTTTGCTGCTTTTGATAAAACAGTTCCAGTACATCCAGCAGCAGAATGACGGCATGGCGTTTGCGGCGGCGGTGAGTGTCTGCGTTAAATGCGGTCAGCGCAAAGCTGATTTCAACACCAATTAAGACAATATTCCATGACAGAAAAATCCACAGTAAGAAAATGGGTACAGCGGCAAAAGCGCCGTATACAATTTCATAACTGGTGAAATTGGACATGACAAAGCCAAATAAATGCTTCAGCAATTCAAATACTGTGGCGCTGAATACTCCGGCAAAGAATGCGGCTTTAATCGGCACATTGCGGTTGGGAATTGTCCAATTCAGAATAAAAAAGCCTAAGATTGTGAGTGAAAAAGAAATGCACCATAAAATAAAAGCGCCATCCAATTCATAGCCTGCGAAGTTATTGCTCAGCACATTCATAGAGGCGACTGTCGATGAAATCACAAAAGCGCTGCCCAGCAAAATGGGACCCAGTGAAATAATGGTCCAGTAACGCATAAAGCCTAGAATGCCGCCGCGGGTATCACGGACACGCCAAATACGGTTGAACACCGTTTCTATATTGGTCAGCATCATGACTGTGGTGATAAACAGAAACAGCACCCCAATAATCGTTAAATTGCTGGACTTATCTGTGAATGCATTCAGCACCTTATCAAAAGCAATGGTTGTCTTGGGTAAAAAGTTGCTGTAAATCAGCTGCTGCAATTGCTGGCGCGCGGGTTCCAAAGCTTTAATGGAGGAAATAATCACCAAGAAAACAGTCAGCATTGGCACAACAGCGAACAGGGTTGTGTATGTTAGCGAGCCAGCTTGTTCCCGGCAGCGGTCAGCTTCAAAACGGCGTATAACAAATAAAATAAACTGAAACCATTTCTTGTCATAAAAGGGAAGTTTTTTTAAATGGGCTTCTATCATGCGCTAAAGTCTCAATTTTTTTTAATCATATTTCTCAAGTTTCATTACCCAGCTTACCCAAAAAAACGGAAAAATACCGTATAGTTTTCATTTTTAATGTCATTTATCAAAAATTATGCAGCCTTACGTTCTTGTGCTTTATTATAGTAAATATGGGTCAACCAAAGAAATGGCGCATTTGATTGCCGGTGGTGTGGAGTCCGCCGGCATTCAAGTCAAAATCAGGACGGTGCCGAATATTGCAGCCGTAGTGACTGAGGCGGCGCCAAGCATTCCTGATGAAGGCGATATTTACTGCACCTTAGAGGATTTGGCGGAGTGTTCTGGTCTGGCGCTCGGTTCTCCAACCCGTTTTGGCAATATGGCGTCTGAGATGAAATATTTCCTCGATCAGACCACCAGCCTATGGCTGAATGGCGCGCTGCATGGCAAGCCGGCCTGTGTTTTTACGGCTTCAGGTTCCATGCATGGC
>NZ_LUAW01000054.1 GCF_001605895.1 Acinetobacter pragensis | reverse complement strand
SYSSKSKCCCYMTCMAWMAAGAGGGCGGRKRAAGSCTMCGCCAARRTMKYGCGGGGGTTTTGGGGGGGGMGTGGGGGGCKGCGAAWTGTTGGGCCAACCCATMATTATTTCTCTTCGGGSCCCMGAHCCCGCCTCTCCACATTAGTGGCGGGCATTTTTTTGCTATGTTTAGTTGTTTTTCTTAAAGACTGGCTGGCTTATGTACCCATGTCTGCCTTGGTCGCCATTATGATCATGGTTGCATTTACGACATTTCAATGGGGTTCTGTTAAGCAATTCCGCAACCATCCGGCTTCCTTTAACACCGTTATGATTGCTGTTGTGATCAGCGTGCTGGCTACCCATAATTTAGCCTTGGGTGTTTTAATTGGTGTTCTGCTTTCCGCCCTGTTTATCATCAATAAATTGGAAAGCGAAGTAAAGGTAAAATCTAAGCTTCTTGGCAATGTCCGTCATTACACCATTTATGGGCAAATATTTTTCAGCAGTTCAGATAAATTCTTTCAATTTTTCGATTTCAAAGAAAATACTCGAAAAGTGTTCATCGATCTGACGCATGCGCATATTTGGGATATCACTTCAGTCAATATGCTGAAAACCGTTGTGCAAAAATTTGAGGCGCAAGGCATTCCTGTTGAAGTCATTGGCCTGAACGAAGCCAGCAGCACCTTGATTGACCGTATCAATACCTAACAGAAATATTGTTCATGTGAAAATATCAGCTTGGAATGAAGCTGATATTTAACTGTTCATAAAATTTATCTGTATATTATTCCTCAAAAAAATTACAATCGAATCAGTGAAATATTTCAATATTCACATTTATTAATGACTGATAATAAGCTTAATTTTTTCAATTCTAAAACAAAATACGGGGAAGCGAGTGTAATGCAGCCGAGATTTTTCCAATATTCATGCCCGCTGAATCATTACACTTTTGTCATGGCGATTTTGGCCTGCTTGATTTTATGTTCAGGAATGTTCAGTTCTGTATTTGCATCTGCAGCCGTACCGAGTAATACAGCTAACCCAGCTGCGTGCCAGATCAAAATACAAAATATTGAAACAGCAAAAGGCAATTTGAATCAGGAGAGTCAGCCCCCCGCTCATGGTTGGGTAAAGCTTCAAAAACTGCCTGATCAATGGGGAAAACGGTGGCCTGATTTCCATGGCATGGCTTGGTATAAAATTTCCGTTAATTATCATTGCCCTGAACATGCGATAAAACAGCCGCTTGCACTGGCAATCGAGGGCATTACCCAAAGCGGACGGGTGTATATCAATAATGATTTACTCTGGCAGGATTTTATTTCACCCGAATATTCATCCCGCAGCCAGCACTTGCCCCGTATGTGGAATATCCCCGCCTCCAGCTTAAATCAAGGCGAAAATACGATTTGGATTCAAGTCTATGGTTCCATCACGCAAAAATCCGGTATCGGTAAATTAAAAGCCGGCAGCTATGACGATGTCATTAAAGATTTTGAAACCTGGCTGCTGGAAAAAAGCACCCTTCTGGAACTGAATACCATGATTCATTTCGTGGTTGCTGTGTTCTTTTTTTTGGCTTGGATCGCAATCCGCAATGAAAAAGCTTTTTTATGGCTGGCAATCACAGGCATAGCATGGGTGCTGTACAGTACACTCATCATTTATACCGAACCCATTCCATGGTTAAACACCGTACAGCTAGACCGTCTGCAAAATATTATTTTTTGTTTTTATGCAGTTTTTGGCTGTATCGGCGCATGGTACTTTGCACATCACCCATTTCCGCGCATTCAAAAAGCATTACTGGGCATCGCAGCGGTGGCGGCGCTATGCACCGCTTTTTCGCCAGAACAGTATTTAAATCAAGTTATTCAGATTTCTTTCGGTTTTTTTGTCTTAGTTTTTGCCGCCAAGTGCATCACGTACCCATATTTGGCCTATAAAGCTAAAACACCTGAAACTTATTTGCTGGCCTTGCTGTATTTCATTTACCTGCCCGTTTCTATTCATGATGCGCACTTTATGATGACCATGGAAGGACGGGCATGGTCTCCATATACAGGGCCACTGACCACCATGGCTTTAGGAGGTGTACTGGCAATGCGTCTTGCACGCCATACTCAGCAAATTAAGCGCTTCAACAAAACATTGACTGAAAAAGTCCATCAGGCTAAGCAAGAATTGACTCTTTCCCTTAGCCATCAGCATCAGCTCGCGCTTGAAAATGCCCGGCTGCAAGAACGGATTCACCTGTCTCACGATTTACATGATGGTTTAGGCGGCTCTATTGTACGCTCCATCATCATGCTGGAACAAAACAATCAGGTCGATAAGCTTCAAGTACTCTCAATTTTAAAATTGCTGCGCAGCGATTTACGCCAAGTGATTGATACAGGTTCCAGCATCGGCACCAAAGTCCCTGAAACCCCTATTGAATGGGGAGCGCCAACACGCCACCGTTTTATCCAGTTATTTGAAGAATTGGATATCCGTTCGACATGGCAATTCAGCCAGCAATGGCAAACAGTTCCGAGCGCATCACAATGCCTTGCACTAACCCGGGTTGCAGAAGAAGCGCTGACCAATATTCTTAAACATAGCGCAGCAACTGAAGTCAGCATTGTTTTGACTGAGCCGGCCACTCATGAACTGGTCTTGCATATTCAGGATAATGGTATTGGCTTTGATTCAGAAAATGTCAGAGCCGGATTGCATGTAGGTTTACACAGCATGCAGGCGCGCATCTCCCGGTTAGGCGGAAAATTCCAAATTTATTCACAGCCTGGCAAGACCTCCATTCAAGTAAGTTTGCCGTTGGCATAAAAGGCAAAAGATGCGGTTTTACCAGAATGCTGAATCGCCTGTATTGAATTCAATGCATGAATTCTGCACAGGCTTTTCTTTCAACTTCTTTATTCTGTATTGATGCAATGGCTTCATCTAAAGCTAAGGCGTGAAATTTTAGTTACAGCCAGCATAAATTCAGCGCAAAAAATTTGACTTGTTCAGCTCAGGACTTAAAATACCGCATTCTGAATTTTTTAGATTTGCCAAAGTTATGTCGAACGATCAATTAGACCAGCAAGTCGTAGAGCTGGACAATTTAAGCGAACAGCGTGAAATTGTGACGTTTATGCGCCGCTCAACTCCGCTGAACACATCTCAACGTACTGCGCTTGAAAAATATGGTCACCTAATTTTGGAATATCCTGTTGGCGATTTACGTCAGCATTTTGAGCATCCTGAACGTCCCTTGACCGTCGAAATTGGCTTTGGCATGGGCCGTTCATTGGTTCTAATGGCAAAAGCGAACCCAGAACGCAACTTTGTCGGCATTGAAGTGCATGTGCCGGGTATTGCGCAATGCGTTTTTGAAGCCGGCATGTCTGAACTGGAAAACCTTCGTGTTTTAGATGCAGACGCCATTCAGGTTTTGCGTGAAATGCCAGACAACAGCATTAACACAGTCCAATTATACTTCCCTGACCCTTGGCAGAAAAAACGCCACTTCAAACGCCGCTTCGTGTCACATGACCGTATGCCGCTCGTGGAACAAAAACTGGAACTCGGCGGTACGTTCCATGCTGCGACGGACTGGGAACCGTATGCTGAGTGGATGCTGGACGTACTGGACAACCGTCCAAATCTAGAAAATTCTGCCGGTAAAGGCAACAGCTATCCGCGGCCAGACTGGCGTCCGCAAACAAAATTCGAACGCCGCGGCTTAGAAGCAGGACACAAAATTAACGACTTTTTATTTAAAAAAATCGGTTAATCGCCAATCCATAAAAAAAGCGCTCCATTGAGCGCTTTTTTTATGCTTCGCTGCACACCATTTGAAGTTTATTTAGCGGATAAACAAACGATAAATAAGCTTCTGAATGAATGTTCCATATGGCGGGTAAATCAACTTCATTAAACTGAATTTTGGACGTACAAACACTGATTTAGCATGACTGAAAGTTTTAAAGCCTTCATGCCCATGATAGTGGCCCATGCCCGAAGCGCCAATACCGCCAAAAGGCATATCTTCCATGCCGGCTGTCATCAGGGTTTCATTCAGGCATACGCCTCCGCTGTGCGTTTCATGTAGCACCTTCTGCTGTTCCGCTTTGTTATAGCCAAAATAGTACAATGCCAGCGGGCGCTCTCTGTCACTGATATAGACAATTGCTTCGTCTATATGGTCATAGCACACCATCGGCATAATCGGGCCGAAGATCTCATTTTGCATCAATGCCATTTCATCATTCACATTCGTCACAACCGCATGCGGCATACGGCGCCCATCTGCCTTTGCATGTTCTTGAATAAGCTGAGCGCCTTTTGCCTGTGCATCGGTCAAATAGTGCTGCAGACGCTCAAACTGACGCTCAGAAACGATTGCCGTATAGTCTGGGTTATCAGCAATACTGTCTGGGTAAAATTGCTGAATCGCCTCAAAATACGCTTGAATAAAAGCATCCTGCTGACTGCGGTGCACCAATACATAATCTGGAGCCACACAAGTCTGCCCAGCATTCATGGCTTTTCCAAATGCAATACGGCGGGCGCTTTCTTTTAAGTCGGCATCTTTCGCGACAATCGATGGAGATTTCCCGCCCAGCTCTAACGTGACTGGCGTTAAATGCTCGGCTGCCGCATGAAGCACATGCTGCGCGATGGCTGTCGCACCCGTAAATAATAAGTGATCAAAGGGCAATTGAGTAAATTGCTGCGCCTTTTGTGCATCGCCTGTAATGACAGTGACATGGCATTCTTCAAATTTATCAGCGATTAACTTTTGGAAGAGCGTAGAAAATTCAGGTGTATATTCACTCATTTTCAGCATGACATTATTGCCGGCAGCCAGAGCTTGGGCTAAAGGCCCTACCGCTAAGAATAACGGATAGTTCCAGGGCGCAATCACGCCGACAACCCCTACAGGCTGATAAAGCACATAGGCCTTGGCTGGCTGAAATAAAATGCCCACTTCCCGCTTGCTGGGCTTCATCCATTTTTTCAGATGCTTTAAGCTGTGCTTGATGCCATTCAGGCTGGTCATAATTTCAAACAAACGGGTTTCATCTGTACTGCGGTTGGAAAAATCACGGCTAATGGCTGCCGAAATCTCATCCTGATGGTCTATCAGCATTTGATAAAGCGCCTGCAAATGCTGTTTTCGCTGTTCATAGCTTGGAAAACTGCACGCTTTAAACGCCTGCTTTTGCTGCTCAAAAAGCTGTTCTAAGCCGCTATTATTTTCTGGCATTGGCTGCTGTTCCATGGTCATATATTTTTCCTTTATTCACTTTATCTTTGAAAAATAGATGAATTTTAATATGCTGTCAGTACAATTTCTTATCAGATTAAGCCACATCTTTATAAATTCGGCTTTGCCGGATCATATCTGCCGCTTTTTCAGCAATCATCACCACCGGCGCATTGGTATTGCCATTGACGACAGCCGGCATGATAGAGGCATCTATTACCCGCAAATGGCCGATGCCATATACCTTCAGTTCCGGATCAACCACAGACATGTCATCTATCCCCATTTTACAGCTGCCGACAGGGTGATATACCGTATCTGCACGCGCTCTTAAAATACTGCGGATATCATCATCGGTCTGAATGGTATGCACAGCCAAAAAGCAAGCATGGGAGGATTACCCAGTCGCCTCCATCACAGGCGATATTCAAATTAATGTCTTCTATGTTTAAATTCAGCTTTACCTAAGATTTTTGAAGCATTTGTTAGCAGATAACAG
>NZ_LUAW01000053.1 GCF_001605895.1 Acinetobacter pragensis | reverse complement strand
TAAAAAGACGTTTTTTAAAAGGCGAGATAATCGCTAAACGTTCCGACCACTGCTTGCCTGCAATTAATAGATAGGGTTGTCGATTAATTTGAATAGTTTTCCATGCAATACGGGTGGGATAAGCATAAGCTGAYAMWTSASSGAWKKKRAYYTSWGSCKSSWKGRYMAWKWYMGGSMSWRRRWTGYGTGCAGATTTGCGGTAAACCAGATTGCCCCAGCGGTCGCCCTGCTGCGCTTTAATTAAGGCGAAGTCCGCTTTGATGGGATTTTCTAAAACGAAGTCTTTGCCGTCGTAATTCAGGGCGGGCTTGCCTTCCGCTAAAAGCGTACCGAAGCCGGTCGGGGTGTAAATGGGGCCCAAGCCCATGCCTGCGGCTTGAATGCGGCAGGCCAGGTTGCCTTGCGGCACCAATTCCAATTCGATTTTGCCGGCGCGGTACAATTCATCAAAAACCCAAGAGTCGGACTGGCGCGGGAATGAGCAGATGATTTTACGGACAGCGCCGGCTTTAAGCAGCTTGGCCAGGCCGTAATAGCCATTACCGGCATTGTTGTTAATGATGACCAAGTCTTTGACGCCGAGTTCAATCAGCCCGTCAATCAGTTCAGCGGGCTGGCCTGCAGTTCCGAACCCGCCAATCATGATGGTGGAGCCGTCCTTAATTTGGGATAGGGCCTCTTGCAAAGAACCTGAACTTTTATCAATCATTAGACAACTCCGTCTGTACGATGCATAAATAGAGATGGAAACTAATGTACGGGATAGGCCATAGCATGATGTTTGAACCACCCAATCCCGAGTGTTTTAATTAGAATTCCTTTATTTATTCTTCATTTTTTTTGATGCCGCATCTACTGCAAAATAGCATTTTTGTTCGATTTATAGTATTTTTGTTCGATCATCGAACAATTAATCTATTTTTTGAAAACCTTGAGTCATTATTCGATTACTCTCGATCTTAAATAATCACCTATTCATGAACATAAAGGCAACTTCATGCATGAGTCAAAATTAGAAGATAAAAAAATATTGCACAATCCGGATAACCAAAAAAATATCCGGCATGAGGATTTTATCTCGGGCATCAGCAAAGGCATGGCGATATTAGATTGTTTTGGATCTGAACGTCACCGATTGAATATCAGTATTGCTGCTGAAAAAACAGGGATGACGCGGGCTGCTGCGCGCCGGCATCTGCTGACTCTAGAATATTTGGGATATTTAGAATTTGATGGTCATTACTATTATTTAGCGCCAAAAATACTAAAATTTTCAGGAGCTTATTTAAGTGGATCCCAGCTTCCAAAAATCTGTCAGCCGCTCTTGAACTTACTGACAACTCAAACATCACTTATTTATTCAGTCATGGTTTTAGACGGTTTTGAAGCCATTACTATTGCTCGAAGCGCCGCACACCAGCAAACAGATCGTGTTAACCCTTATGGACTCCATTTAGGCAACCGTTTACCTGCCCATGCAACATCAGCCGGTAAAATTTTACTCGCCTACTTAGATTTAGAAGAACAAAAAAAATGGTTAGAAAAGTATCCATTAAAACGCTTAACTAAATTCAGCTGCACGGACAATACTGCCTTTCTAAAAATTCTTGAGGAAATTAAAGAACAAGATTGGTGTTATTCCTGTGAAGAGCATGAGCTGGGTGTACATGCTCTTGCTGTACCGATACACGGGCCGAAAGGCAATGTTGTTGCCGCATTGAATATTGTGTCTCCTACAGCAAAAACAACGAAAGAATATTTGGTTCAACAAATTATGCCCTTGCTCTTAGAAACCGCTCGGGAATTAAGGAATGTGATTTAAATCCAGTAAACCTTCTCTCCTCTACTGTCCTATTATTGCGTTACATATCCGCCATCAATTGAGATGCGGCTATTGAATACTGTCTCATGATCACGTCGTGATTTGGACTCTTTTTGCATATGCCCACATGCTTTGTTCAAAGTCTCATAAAACTCTGCGGGTTAGATTGGACAGTACTGGACTACAAGACCATTTGTAGAAGATAAAAGTACATCGATATTTCGATTAGTTATCAAAAAAGTAATGATGGACCTCATCGACTCTACTGGTTTGAAATTCTTAGGTGAAGGTGAATGGAAACGGAAGAAACATCATGCTGAATATCGCAGCCAATGGCGTAAACTTCATATCGGCATAAATGCTAAAACCTTGCAAATACTGGCTATTCAGCTCACTACAAATAATGTCAGTCATTCGCAAGTATTAGGAGGTTTACTTGATCAAATTCTACCAGATGAGCAGATTAATTCTGTCTATGCAGATGTCGCTTATGATACAAAATACTGTAGACAGCTGACTTCAGATCGACAAGCACATGCAGTGATTCCACTAAGAAAAATACCAACCCTGGAAAGATAAAAAGCTTTGATCTGTAGAGCGAAATGAATTGCTGCAATGCAAACAGCTAGGAAAGACGATTTGGAAAAAATGGTCTAGGTATCATCAACGCGGCTTGGTTGAAACCAAGTTGCATTGCATCAAATTATTAGGCAATAAATTAATTGCTAGAAACTTTCAAAGCAAAGTCAATCATTCATGCAAGAATAGCCATCTTAAAAAAAATTACAGAATTAGGCAGGCCTAATACCCAAGTTGTCACTTAGTTTTAGATAGTGTGAGTTATCTATTTATTCTGCACCAGTAAGGCGCTGGGATATTGCGGGATGAAGCGGGATATTGTGGGACAGAAGCTAGAGTTAGTAAGCATTTGAGCAAATTTTCAAGGGCAAACCAGGATAAACTTGATTTGCCCATTATTTTGCACTGAATTTAACGAGTTCTCTGGATGTGTGCTTTTTTTAGTTTTTATTTTGCACTGATTTAATTAGTGTAATTTGGTTCAGTAGAGCTTCAACAGTTGCCCCTACAATGTGGGTAGTAGCTTTGTCTGGGCTGTTGATGTCTTCCAGATTAAATTGCAGTGTGCATAGTTCTTCATTCGCAAGCTTCAGGACGATAGATATTGGCTGGGTTTCTGTGATTTTTGAGAAAATTCCTAAAGCATTTGATGGCAATTCAATTCCAGCTTTTGCCAAGCCAGACAAACTACCATTATTATTTTCAAGCATCTATGAAACACTCCTTATAAGTTGGTCTAATGCGGACTTTAGATGTTCTTCTGTCCAAGGCTTATCATAATAAAAGTTGTAAATAACTATAATCAATTCACTTTTTGGCTCTGGCGACAAAGTACGTCGCGTCTCTTTTAAGGCCTTTTCAATTAAGCTAATACAGGCCTTTAGCAACTCTTCATTAATGTTGCTCAAGTTATCATTTAAGAAAAGCGTGGCTATAAATTCTGCTTTGTCATCTGGTGTCATTGTACCTTTAGCAATTACCAGGGCTTTTTCCGCTGTTTCAATAGCTTGAGTAAGAAGTTGCTGATCTATGCTTAAAGGCACATCTGTTTTATCACTGTGATCGGCTGTAACAGCATGCTGCGCTGTTTCAGCGTCTAAAGGAAATGGCTCTCCTATACCATGCTGTATCCATTCCACATTTGCTCCAGTAGCTTCTGCTATCTTTTGAGCAACGGAAAGATGCATATTAAGATTTCCTTTAGAAAAAATCCCAAAAGCCGTAGATTTTGATAAGCCTATACGTCCAGTCCAGCCATATAAGGACTCCTTTTGGCCACGCAACAGTTGGCCATTACACATCAAAAAATATAAGCGTGCCTGAATTGGTGTTTTTTCTTGTTCGTAATTAAATTCCTTAAATTGCGAACACTGTGCGAAATCAAATCCAAAAAAGCGAACAAGTTTAAATTCTTTTTTATCAATCACTTAATAATTTCCATAGAAATTTGTTCGTAAATTTTATTGCGAACTATTTACTTCGAACCATTTACGAACCATTATTTTGTTAGATCGGGCAAACGCCTAATCTAACGAGTTAAAAAAAAGCCAACTGGCAGGGGGTTTTCAATGGGAATGATTCAAATACCCAATGAAATAGTTTGGGACAAGCATGAAATAAAAGCAGCAATTGCACGTAAAGGTTACAGCCTTACAGCGCTGGCTAAGTCTTATGGCATACCTGCCCAAACTGTCCGCAATGCATTGGATAAACCAAGCAAAAGCGGGGAAGTTGCGATCTCTAAATTTCTGGAAAAACCTTTACATGAGCTATTTCCAGAGCGTTGGACATCAAACAACAAGCGTATATATCCACGTTATAGCAAAAAGCAACAGTAAGGTGTCCTATGAAAACTCATTACAGCATTGCTGAATTGCTTGAACTCAATTTGCAAACTTTACCTAAAACTCGAAGAGGGTTAGAGAAGTTCGTTATTGCAAACAATTTTAAGTATAGAGAAGTTCCGAGTAGAGGAAAAGGTGGTACTCGAAAAGAATACGAACTAAGTTGCGAACTTAACAATTTAATTTCATTATATGAAATTAAAAATGAGGTTATTTCCTCTTCCCTAACAACTGAGGTCATTCCTGTTGGGTTCACTTCCAAAAGTCCTACGTGTCCTGCAAGTGAACTTATGAATTGGCAACGTGAGATTGCTGAAAACCGCTTGTTTGTAGTGCGCTACATTCAGCAGCAAATCAAACAAGGTACTAAAAAGACTCCTGCTATTGAGCAATTTATTGCAGATGCTGATGCTCTTTTATTACCTGAAGAAATGCAGCTGACTGTTCAGAAGGCCAATGCCAAAGCGGGTGAAGGTCGTACAGTGTCACGTCGATCAGTCTTTGATTGGATAAAATCCGTAGAAGATGCTGAAAAACATAAGATTAATGTAATTAGCATACTCGCCCCTAAAGCACGTCAGACCGAAATTCCAGTTTGGGCTGTAGAACTTTTGAAGCTTTGGGCACAGCCACAAAAGCCAACTTTACCTGCTGTGTTGGAATTACTTCCAAACTATCTAAAAGCCGATATGCCCTGCCCGACTTATAACCAGGCTTATCGTTTCATTAAAGAAAAGATGGGCAATGTTGATGCACAGCGCGGCCGGATGGGTGCGCGTGAATTGAAAAACTTACAGCCGTTCATTCGGCGCGATACTGAACAGCTTTTGCCTACAGATGTATATACCGCAGATGGTCACTGCTTTGATGCAGAAATTGCCCACCCGATGCATGGCAAGCCTTTCCGCCCAGAGATTACCGCCATTATTGATGTGGCTACACGTCGCCTAGTCGGCTGGTCGATTGATCTTGCGGAAAGCGGCTGGACCGTTTTGGATGCTGTGCGCATGAGTGCTTGCGAATGCGGTATACCTGCCATTTTTTATGTAGACAATGGCTCTGGTTATAAAAACCAGATGATGGGCGCAAAAGGCCGTGGTGTGATGGCTCGTTTGAATACTGAAATGAGTCATGCCCTGCCATATAACAGCCAGGCCAAAGGCTTGATTGAACGCAGTCACCAGACCTTATGGATCAAAGCTGCAAAAACTTGCCGTCATATATCGGCAAGGATATGGATGCTGAAGCCAGCAATAAAATGTTCAAGCTTACCCGTAGCGAAATCAAACAGAACATGAAATCACACAAGCAAAACGACTGATTCAAATTGGATCAATGAAGAACAACCGCTTTGGCTTCGCTTATTACAACTGGGATTAACAATGAAAAGAATTGATAGCGTGAATGCACGCGTTGACGTAAATGGTGTAGGTAAAAAAGGCTTTCATGATAATGCGGATTTACCGGGTCAAGATGCAACTTATGTAACGCCGGACTTTTTGAATACGGTTCAGGAAGAATTGGCCAATGCAGTTGAGCTTTCAGGACTCAATTTAGACCCGAATGATCCTGCACAGCTGTTTAAACTCTTTAATCTGCATAATAAAGCGCTGGTACAGCGTATTTATCATGTCGGTTCTAAGCACATGACAGATAATACGGACTGGAACCCAGCTGTTGAACTTCAAACTTATT
>NZ_LUAW01000052.1 GCF_001605895.1 Acinetobacter pragensis | reverse complement strand
GCGGCTGTGCGTCCTCATCCGACATTAAATGAAAAAGATTTAGACGACCTGCTGACGGCGTCCAAACAGCCTTTATTGCTGGCTTTGGATCAAATCACAGATCCGCACAATTTAGGGGCATGCATCCGTACCGCAGCGGCTATGGGTGTTGAGGCTGTGATTGTACCGCGTGACCGTGCGGCAAGCTTGACGCCGACAGCGCGGAAAGTCGCTGCTGGCGGTGCCGAAAAAGTGAAATTCATCCAAGTGACTAACTTGGCGCRTAATGGACAAACCATCATTAAAATAACGAATGGTTTTAATGTGTTTCGTTGGACTAATTAAGAAGTTCCAGCCATCCAATGGCATTGCAATGTGTAATTATCAACCTGTTGTTTACAGCTAAAATTGGCATAATTTCATCAAATAGATTAAGTATTAAGACAGTTTTTTATCGTGTTTTTCAATCTAAGCACATTGCCAATACGCAATTCAAAAGTTCGGAATCTAAAACGTCTGACCAACCTTAATTTTGAATGCAAAAATATGCTGACTGCTGTTTTCGTTGATGAAAAAATTCCTACACGGCATTCAATATAGAAAATAGAAACCTTTAAAAATAACAGATCGATATTTCAGCCCGTAATGACCATAAAACTTAGACTTCACTGCCGTATTAAAGTCAGAAAAAGGATGCTCTTTATCAATGCTGAAGCTGTAGACTGAGTAAAAATCACTGCTTGCGCTGACAGAATTCCTGCTCAGTAAATATAAAAAACCAAAATGCCTTCTATATATATAAATCATCAATTTACAAACATTTAGTTACTAAAAAACTAGTATGCAGACCGAATAACAACCTTCCTGAGTAAATTTATCTTGATGCCGCCATACATTTTTCACGCAGTAAAACCTTCTCAACATTAAGAAATAAATCAAACGATCTTATACGGCATTAAACCTTCGATTTTGAAAAAAATGAGCACAGCAAAATAACTGATTTATTATTTATATTTAGGCCTATAAAGCGTCCATTGCCAGTAAATCTCAGCAGTATTTTTAGCCCCCAATTCATTCATCATTCTATCTTCTTTAATCCATTCAATATTTCAAAAACACCATCCATTCTGCTTTATATTATTTTGATGGATCTTTGAATTTATCGGGTCAGTTTGGCAATCTGATGCATGCCTTATCCAAATTTTTCATATTAATCCCGAGTTTTTTACTGGGTTGAAACATTTTTTTTTATCTCTAGAATAAAACCATAAATTTTTTATGCCTTTAATGACATGACCATTTCACACGTGACTGAACTCCTCTCTCCTGCCGGCTCGCTGAAGAATATGCGCTATGCATTTGCTTATGGCGCAGACGCTGTTTATGCAGGACAGCCGCGTTACAGCCTGCGTGTGCGCAATAATGCTTTTGATCATGACAATCTGAAGACCGGAATTTCTGAAGCGCATGCTTTGGGCAAAAAGTTTTATGTGGTGGTGAACATTCAGCCGCATAATTCTAAGCTGAAAAACTTTATCCGGGACTTAGAACCTGTTGTGGCCATGAAGCCTGATGCGCTGATTATGTCAGACCCTGGACTGATCATGATGGTGCGCGAACACTTCCCTGAGGTGCCGGTGCATTTATCGGTGCAAGCCAATGCAGTCAATTGGGCCACTGTAAAATTTTGGAAAAACATGGGCCTGACCCGCGTCATTTTATCGCGCGAACTGTCTATGGAAGAAATTGAGGAAATTAAGAATAACGTGCCGGATATGGAAATTGAAATTTTCGTACATGGCGCGTTATGCATGGCTTATTCCGGCCGCTGCTTACTTTCTGGCTATATGAACAAACGTGATGCCAATCAAGGCGCTTGCACCAATGCGTGCCGCTGGGACTATAAAATTCACGAGGCAGCACAAGATGAAACTGGCGATGTTATACCAGTAACACAAATTGAAGAATCATCATGCTGTCAAAACAAAGATGCCGACGAGCAGCACGCCATACAACAACACCAATTTGGCGAGCCGGTTTTATTACAGCGCAATGAAGAAGACATGTTTGCAGCCGAAGAGGACGAGCATGGCACTTACTTCATGAATTCAAAAGATCTGCGTGCAGTACAGCATGTTGAACGTTTGACCAAAATGGGCATTCATTCGCTGAAGATTGAAGGCCGTACAAAATCGTTTTTCTATTGTGCCCGCACAGCGCAGATTTACCGTAAGGCCATAGATGATGCGCTGGAAGGCAAGCCTTTCGATCCCTCCTTAATGTCACAGCTGGAAGGCTTGGCAAACCGCGGCTATACCGAAGGTTTCCTGCGCCGCCATGTACACAGTGAATACCAAAATTATGAAACAGGTTCATCGCGTTTTGATCATCAGCAGTTTGTTGGCGAAGTATTAGAACGGAATGGCGACTATCTTAAAATTGAAGTGAAAAACCGATTTATTGTCGGTGACTCGCTGGAACTTATGACCACTTCTGGCAATATCACTTTTACTTTAACAGAAATGAAAGATAAGAAAGGTAAGCTGATCACAGATGCCAAAGGCTCAGGCTATATCGTTGATATTCCTGTCCCGGCTGATGTTGATATGGCCTATGCCCTGCTGATCCGCAATTTGCCTAATTCTGCTGCCGATATTTCTGCCGCGTCTTTGGCTTATCAGGCTTAACGGTCTGCTATGGCATTGCTGATTACCGACAAGTGCATTAACTGCGATATGTGCTTGCCTGAATGCCCGAATGAAGCCATTTATGAAGGCGCGAAGGTGTATGAGATTGAGATAGAACGCTGTACAGAATGCATTGGCTTTTATGACCATCAAACCTGTGTTTCGGTCTGCCCCATCGAATGCATTATTCCGCACCCTGAACACGCAGAAACTCAGGAACAGTTAATGAAAAAATTCGAAGGCTTGAATTTATTTGGCAAATAACCTTGGGGAAGGCTGGATAAGAGGAACAAAGCGGTTAGAAAGTTCCCGACAATAATAACATCGACAATGAGAACAACGCTTAACACACTGTGTTAAGAAAAAGCCAAAGTGACTGGGGACACTTTGGCTTTTTCTTTATATTTGACATAAAAAAAGGAACTTCGGTGTTAGCATCCAAAGTTCCTGAAAAGGTTAAATCTAAAAAAGCATTCAAATTAATATTTTGCTGATTGAACTCAGATGCAGGCATCTGAGTTCAATATCATATTCACGTTACCCGCTTAGATTCCCGAACGGATGATGTAATCAAAAGCAGACAATGAAGCTTTCGCGCCTTCACCTGTCGCAATGATGATTTGCTTGTACGGCACTGTCGTACAGTCACCGGCCGCGAATACGCCTTTCACATTGGTTTCGTTGCGGTCGTTAATTACAATCTCGCCGCGGTTTGAAAGTTCTACACTAGTTTCTTTTAAGAAATCAGTGTTCGGCAATAAACCGATTTGCACGAAGATCCCTGCAAGCTCAATGGTTTTGATTTCATCTGTGGCGCGGTCTTTGTATTTCAGCGCAGTCACTTGCGAACCGTCACCGACCACTTCAGTTGATAATGCATTCATGATCACAGTCGTATTCGGCAGGCTGTTCAGCTTGTCCTGCAGCACTTGGTCTGCACGTAATTTAGTATCAAACTCAACTAATGTTACGTGTTCAACAATGCCTGCAAGGTCAATCGCCGCTTCTACACCGGAGTTGCCGCCGCCGATCACCGCAACACGCTTGCCTTTGAACAGCGGGCCGTCACAGTGCGGGCAGTACGCCACGCCGCGGGTTTTATACTCTTTCTCGCCCGGAACATTCATCTCTCTCCAGCGTGCGCCAGTAGACAGAATCACTGTTTTAGATTCCAGTTTCGCGCCGTTTTCTAAAGTCACTTCCACCAAGCCGTTAGCCGTTTGGTCTGCGCCTTTAATGCCCGATACGCGCTGCAGGTTCATGATGTCCACGCCGTATTCACGCACATGCTCTTCCATCGCCGCTGCGAATTTAGGGCCTTGGGTTTTTTGAATAGAGGTGTAGTTTTCAATGTCCATGGTATCCATGACCTGACCGCCCATGCGTTCAGCCACAATACCGGTACGGATGCCTTTACGCGCCGCATAAATTGCAGACGTGTTGCCTGCAGGGCCGCCGCCAATGACTAATACATCAAACGCTTCTTTGGCATTCAGCTTTTCAGCATCTTTGGCTGCTGCGCCGCTATCCAATTTGGCAATGATTTCTTCCAAAGTCATGCGCCCCTGACCGATATGCTCGCCGTTTTGGAACAGCATCGGCACCGCCATGATTTTGCGTTCTTCCACTTCGTCCTGGAAGAATGCGCCGTCAATCATGGTTGCCGTTGCGCCAGGGTTGTAGATGGCGATCAAGTTCAATGCCTGCACCACGTCCGGACAGTTATGGCAGCTTAACGATACGAATACGTCAAAATCGGCAGTCAGGTTCAAGCCTTTGATTTGCGCCAGAACTTCATCAGACACTTTAGGCGCATAGCCTGAAACCTGAAGCAAAGCCAGAATCAGTGATGTGAACTCGTGGCCCATCGGCAGGCCGGCGAAGTTGACACGCGGCTGCTCGCCTTTTTTTGCAATGCCGAAGCTTGGCGCACGTGAATTAGTGCCGTCAAAGCGCGCAGTCACCTGATCAGACAGCGCAGCGACTTCAGTCACCAGCTCTTTGATTTTGTCAGATTTGTCAGTGCCGTTCAGGGTGGCCACGATTTCAATTGGGCTTTCCAAACGTTCAAGCAGGGTTTTAAGTTGAGCAGAAGTATTTTGATCCAGCATTGCTAACGCCTCCAAAGGAGTAAATATTTATTCGATGTGTGAATAATAGGGRAKYKRWMAWRRWAKMYAGCGCGTATTTAAACGGTAAAACAGCCGTAGCCATTGATATTCTGCGCAGTTCAGATTCAAACGTCATTGAAGTCACGGACAATACCCGTAAAACGCTGGAAGAAATTAAAACCCAGCTGCCAAATGGTACAACAGCAGACATTGTCGTGGACTCATCGAAAGGTRTCCGCGGCAGCATCAAAGATGTCGCCCGCACCATTGTTGAAGGCGCTGTKCTGGCCATTCTGATTGTGCCCTGTTAAACGCCAAACGCGTTTTAAGAAGCGATTTGAACCTTCAACACCGGCATCCGACCATTCAAGTGATTGGTCAGG
>NZ_LUAW01000051.1 GCF_001605895.1 Acinetobacter pragensis | reverse complement strand
GCCTTTTTTTGCAATGCCGAAGCTTGGCGCACGTGAATTAGTGCCGTCAAAGCGCGCAGTCACCTGATCAGACAGCGCAGCGACTTCAGTCACCAGCTCTTTGATTTTGTCAGATTTGTCAGTGCCGTTCAGGGTGGCCACGATTTCAATTGGGCTTTCCAAACGTTCAAGCAGGGTTTTAAGTTGAGCAGAAGTATTTTGATCCAGCATTGCTAACGCCTCCAAAGGAGTAAATATTTATTCGATGTGTGAATAATAGGGGATTTATCAAAATAGATAAAACAGTTTGTTTTTATATCATCAATCGATTTATTGAATGACAAGTTAAAAACAAACTGAATAACAATCGCTTAGCTTATATGAGGATCAAACATTATATTTCAAGATATTTCAGCCAAAACATGAAATTTCATGCTCCAGTTCAAGCCCAGCTAAAAATAAGCGCAAAACTCAAGCTAAACAATACGCTGCTGTATTCTTAAGGTTCTGCTTTTAAGCTGATGCGCTAAAGCAAATAAAATCAGGCTCATTAGAGCGCTAAGCACGGTGACAGCCAGCAGCGCCCATTTCAGGGCATTATTCAGCAGTTCAGCCTGCGCCACTTGGGTACTGACACTTTTTGCCATTGGCGTTAAAGTCTGCTGAAACAGCTGATTCTGCATCGTCCATAGCTGTTCAGGTTTAAAACCGTATTCTAAAAATTGCGGATCATTTTTTTCAGCTTTAATTAAAGCCTGCACATAAGGAATAGCGGCCGCCCGATCTGCGGGATGATGCAGCAACGCAGTCTGCGCCAAAAGATAGCTTTTGACAGGTTCAGGCAGGTCAGATTCGGCTAAATACCGCGCCATGTCACTGTCTTGAATATTTTTATCATAGTGCACCACTTGCTGAAACTCTTCATTGCGGCCACTGTTCCAGTCATATTGCACATAGGTTAAGCTGCCCCATATCAGCATAAAAGCGATCAGCCAGCTCACAAATTTCAATACAAAAGATTGAAAGCGCACATAAAAAAATCTAATTTTCCGCAACAAATACACGGCAATAAATGCGCCGAAAAAGGCAGCGAACAGCTTTAAAAACAGCCAGCCGAACCACGACAGCAAATTAATAAAATAATCAGATTGATGGCCCAAAGAAGCAAAATCACTATTGACGCTGCTGGGCAAATGCAGCTGCTCGACCTGCATCGTCAAGCCAAAGAAACTGTAAACCAGCGCTTGCTGCATAAACAGCCCAATCACTGCGACAAACAGCACCACAGTCGACGCAATACTCAGCAGCAGCAGATTGCGCTGACGATTTTTTAAGGTTTTAAGCCCTGCTTCAAGCTGCTGCGGATTCACCGCATATTCATCTAAGGGAGGCAAATAAGTTCTCCTGAACGGTTCTTAAACGGCCTCCCCAAGTACATCAATAAGATGGCTTAGTTCGGCTTTGTTCCGCTCGAGCTAGACTCAAGCACTAAGTGATTCAAATTATCCTGAAGCGTCCGTAAACGGTTCGCCGCTTCATCACGCTTCTGCATGCCTTCTTTCTGAATTTGAATCACATCATTTACTGTTTTAATGAGGGTATTCTGCACATGTTCAAGCGTTTCAATATCAATGACCGAACGCTGATTGGCTTTCGCTGTATCGACCGAGTTTTGATGCAGCAAATCAGCGTTGCGTTTCAGCAGTTCATTGGTGGCGTCATCAATGCTGTTTGCCAGCTGCACACTGTTTTTCTGCTCTTGCAGTGAAATCGCCAAGCTGATTTGATTTTTCCATGCCGGCAGCGTAATGTTTTTAATCGCGTAAAACTTATCAACCAGCATTAAATTATTGGATTGAATAATCCGGATCATTGGCAAAGTTTGCATCGCCGACTGCTGCAGCACCTGCAAATCACTGACCCGTTTTTCTAAATTATTCGCCAAATGGTTCAGATCATAAATTTTCTGCGTTCTAACCTGATCCTGCTCTTGGGCGGTCAAAGCAGCAATTTCTTGCTGAATTTCCTGCTCTTTCAGCTTGCCCGCAGCGACGTAAACCCCCAGCTGCTTGTATTCTTCCTGCACGCCGCCGAACATTTTATCCAATGTATTGACCCGGGCTTTCAAGCCATTTTGCGAGGTTTCAATTTCTTTCACCAAGGCATCTATCTGCTCTTTGGTGGTATTGAAGTGCTGATCAAAATTCTGCTTGGCGCCTTTGAATTTGCTTAGAATCCCGCCAAAAAAACCGGAGCTTTTGGATTTGTTGAGAATGCTGCTGGTATTCAGCTGCTGCGCCACCTGCACCACCTGATTCAGCTTTTGCCCTGTCGCATCCAAATCTTTGTTTTGCACTAAATCCAGCAGTTCATCGGTATAGCTGGAGGTTTTAGCGGCAATATTTTTACCATATTCCGCGACGGCATTATGATTTATTTCCGCCAGCTCTTTATGCGCAGCTATAACATCCTGAAAATCGGCTGGCTGCAAACCAATGCTTTGCAAGTCCAGCTGCTGGAACTTTTGTTCAACCGCGGCAACATCAGTATTTTGAGTTTCCTTCAGTTCAATGTCAGCCGGTAATGGGGTATTTTCTGGATGGGTCATAGCGCACCTTGTACTGATTATGATTTAGAGGGTTTCTCTAATGATTTTTTTAAAGTTTTAATAAGTTTATCACGGCTATTATCAAGTTTTTCCAATGAACTTGTCGAGCCGCTTTGCTGGCTTTGTTTTACATGATGCTGCCATGCAGGTATCAGCACCTGCTGCGCTTCTTTATATCTATCCAGCAAAGAGAATGATAGCTGCTGCGACAGATGCATCTGCATAATGGCAAGATCATTGCTGGCCTGCAGTGTTCTTAAGGTTTGAATTTTCTTGGACAGCCTTTCAGCAAAACTGTCCAGCGGCAGCGACTGCTGTGCAAAAGTTGGATATTCCTGCAAAAACTCCTCCGCCGCTTGAATATATTTTGCCATTTGCTCACGCAGGCCCTGCAGCTGATTAAAGCGTGATTGCGATTTCTGGATCTCAATTTGCAGCCGCTGGCTCAGCTGATTCGCTTCATCTAAATTGCGGTCTAAATTTTTATAGTATTCTACTTGGCTTGAACCGAACTCCAAATCCAAACCCAGCCATTTCTGCAAGCCATTAAATTTACGCTTTTTCAAATATTTTTTTGAATCGGACAGCGACTGAATCAAATGTTCTATACTTTGGCTCAGCCTTTGTGTCAATTGAGGATCAACGCCATTCAGCAGCGCCGACTGCGCTTGAATCAATTGATCTGCATAATGATTCAAACGGTATGGATCATTCAGCAGCGGCAGCAATTCATTGCGCTTGATGGTCAGCAGCTCTTCTGAATTGACTTCAATATCTGCCAAAGGTGTCAGTTGCGCACTATAAGACATGGCTGCATAAAACTCATTGAGGCCTTTTCTGCATAATACGTTGTTTCTGAATAAATTCATGCTGCAATTTGCAAAAATACATTTTTTTCAGCTGACACTGTATCCAGTGCAATTCATCTCAGCTTGAGCCTGCCGCCATGCATGGATAAAGTTTTTACTCTTCGGAGATTAAGCCTCTGCCGCTCGAAACGTTGATAGCGTTTTAACATCAGACAGGGTTTGATGAGGCATCTTATCGTTAAGATGCGCAGGCTAAATTTGACTTAATTTCTCTAAGCGGGGCAGGTCCAATATTTGAATCTGGCTATAGCCCCAGCTGATAATTTTTTCCTGCACCAGATATTGCACATGCTTGTTCAGCGTTTGCCGAGAAACATTAAACAGTTCAGAAAAATCCTGCTGTGACAGCTTGATCTGCAGCACAATACCCTTTTCATGCCGGCGCCCATACAAACGGGAAAGCTTCAATAAATGCCTTGCCATCCGCTGATTCAGATTTGCTGTCTGCAAATAGCGGTTATGTTCAAAAAGATGATACATCCGTTGGCTCAAAAGCTGAATGAGCTGCTGCATGGCCTTGGGCTGCGCATACATGAGGCTGAAAAATAGCGGTGCAGGAATCAATGCAACCTCTACCCTGCCCACTGCAAAATAGTCATACGTCAGCGGTTTATTCTGCAGCAAGGCGACCAAATTAAACGCAGAATAATTCTGTACTAAATCATTCACTTTTAATTCACCATTCGGCCTCAGCCATCCAATATGCAGCGCGCCATCCAAAAGCACATAAACATCTTCCAGCAGCTGGTCTTGGCGAAGCATATGCTGTGCAGGCAAAAACCGCTGCAGGCGCGCATGCTTTAAAAGCATCAGTTTATCTTCAGAATTAAAGCCCGAAAAAACTTCATCATGATTCAATATCGTCGCTAACTTTTGTTTTCCGCTGAGTCCAGCCATAAGCTCAAATAAAAAGACCTAATATTCATTATGATACTAGGCCTGAAAATACAGCGGATGAACTAATTATTTTATCTTTAGATATGTGTTTTTATGTTTTAAACCTGCAAGCTCACCCCATTCAAGATGCCTTTTGATAAATTTTCCCTTCATCTGCCCTTAAGTTCGAAATATCCTGATTAACGATATTTTTCAGCACTTGGCTGGGCTGACCGTCAACACCGACTGGAATATCCCCTTCAATAGTTACACGGCTTGCAACACGCAAGGCATCGCCATAATCATTAATTGCGCGGTGCTGTGTCGAACGGTTGTCCCAAATTGCAACATCGCCCACGGCCCAGCGCCAGCGCACCACATTTTCCCATTGGGTAATCTGCTCTTGAAATAACTCAAATAACCGGCGTGACTGCGAAGGGCTATAGCCGCTAAAACGCTTAAAGAAATGCCCCAAAACCAAAGTTTTTTCACCAGTTTCAGGGTGCACGCGCACCAATGGATGCTCTGTCTCAATTTCTACAGCGGTTGTAAACAGTTTGCGGTTTTCTAAGTTATTTTCAGACGATGAGCGCGCCGCATAATCATAGTCATTGCTGTGCACTGCACGCAAGCTGTCCGCCAGCTGCTTCAATTCAGGGCTTAAATCGTCATAAGCCGCAGTCGTATTTGCCCAGACGGTATCGCCGCCTGTTTCAGGCGCAATCACATTGCGCAAAATAGTCGCTTTAGGATAATTCGGCAAAAACGTAATATCGGTATGCCATGAATCTGCGCGCCCGCCACGCGAGTCAATCGCCAAAGTATGCGCGGTGCCGTCTTTTAACGGAACACTCGGATGATTCAAAGGATTGCCCAGCAATTCTGCAAAAGCTTCCTGCTCTAAATCTGTTAAATGCGCCTGCCCGCGGATAAACACGACTTTGTGCTTATTCAGCGCATGCTGCAATTCAAATACAACTTCAGGCGCCAAGTCCCCAGATAAATGAATATTTGAAATTTCAGCGCCAGTACGGCCCGTAACCGGCTGTACTGAAATATGCTGATATTGATAGTTTGGATTGTATGCCGCTATTTGTTCTTGACCCATTTTCCGCCTCATCTTGTAGTATAAGCAATCATTTGCTGATGAATACAGTCTGCCAATCCAGCTCAAATCACACTGTCAAATGCTTGACAGAAATTCCCTGAATATATGCTGTGCTTGTTCAAAATTATGCATAAGGCAAAACGGATAAGCCGCCGTAGTTTAATACTGGCTTAGATGGTTGACCTTCAATGACTTAAAAGCGAATATGGCATCCAGAGCATTTCCTCTGAATTTAATGGAAAATAATAATATTATCTCACAGCGGCTCTTAAGATATAAATTACTGATTTCATTAAATGATAAATCATCAGCCAATTAAATCGCGGTATCTGTCTATAGATAAAATTCAATGATTCATTCCGTGGCAGGCTGGAACTCAATTTTTACCTGACGGATGCAAACCGAAGCTATTTATATCGCTGGGCGGACTGATCATTGCGTTCTTCTTTAGATTTTATTTACCACCCAATTTTCCAATATTATTCCACAGCTAAAAAAACCATGAATTTCATGGTTTTTTTAATCGATTACAAATAATTGCCTTCGCGTTCCGGCTGATACAGCACTTTTTCAATTTTAACTTTCATAATATGGCCATCGGGCTGCGGCCATTCAATTTCTTGCCCTTCAGATAAGCCTAAAATTGCTGCGCCCACTGGAGCCAGCACATTGACTTGACCTTTCTCCCCAATAAAATCATGCGGATAAACCAACGTAATTTCAGTCGGTTCTGTCGATGGCGCAATAGTAATCAGAACTTTTGCATTCATGCTGACGACATTCGCCGGAACCTCTTGAGGCGCAACTACCTCGGCACGCGCTAACTCAGCTTCTAAATGTTCCATAGTCGGCGTCAATTTTGACTGATGCTCCAGCATGGTTTCCAATCTGTGCAGATCTTGCTCAGAAAGAATAATATTAGGTTTGGTCATATGCTTTTCCTTTAAATCTTGTTTTTCCGTCAAAACAGCTGCGGCCTGATTTTAAAATTTATAATTGCTTTCATTCTGTTATAGCAGAGATTGATGAAAAACCGCTAGCAAATCGTTTTTCTTCCGCCATAAAAAAAGCCCCTTTGAGGGGCTTTTCTCAAGTCAAACTTATTTCGCGTAAACTGGGAATTTCGCGCAAACAGTTTCAACTTTCGCTTTAACAGTATTGATTACTGCTTCATCGCCTTTCGCATCCAAAATGTCTGCAATCCAGCCAGCCAAATCACGTACTTCAGCTTCGCCGAAACCGCGAGTTGTCACTGCAGGCGTACCGATACGGATACCTGAAGTCACAAATGGAGAACGCGGATCATTTGGCACAGAGTTTTTGTTCACGGTAATGTGAGCAGCGCCTAACCAAGCATCTGCTTCTTTACCAGTGATATCGCCTTGTTTAATTAAAGACAAGAGGAACAAGTGGTTTTCTGTACCGCCAGAAACAACGTCATAGCCGCGAGCGATTAATACTTCAGCCATTGCTTTAGCATTTACGACAACTTGTTTCTGGTAATCTTTGTATTCAGGCGCCATCGCTTCTTTAAAGCAGATCGCTTTAGCCGCTACAGCATGAACCAATGGACCGCCTTGGTTGCCTGGGAATACAGCTGATTGTAATTTTTTCTCAATTTCTTCATTGGCTTTTGCAAGGATTAAACCTGAACGCGGGCCGCGAAGCGTTTTATGAGTTGTTGTAGTCGTTACGTCAGCAATTTGCACTGGGCTTGGGTATACGCCAGCAGCCACTAGACCAGCTACGTGAGCCATATCTACAAATAGGTAAGCGCCAACTTTGTCCGCGATGTCACGGAAACGCTGCCAGTCAACAATTTGGCTGTATGCAGAGAAACCAGCAACGATCATGCGCGGCTTGTGTTCTTCTGCTAAACGTTCAACTTCTTCATAATCGATTTCGCCCGTTTCTGGGTTCAAACCGTATTGAATTGCGTTGTAAGTTTTACCAGAGAAGCTAACTTTAGCACCGTGAGTCAAGTGACCGCCGTGAGCCAAGCTCATGCCTAGTACTGTGTCGCCTGGGTTAAGAAGCGCTAAATAAACCGCAGAGTTCGCTTGTGAACCTGCATGCGGCTGAACGTTTGCATAGTCAGCGCCGAAAAGTTCTTTAGCACGGTCAATCGCTAATTGTTCAATAACGTCTACGTATTCGCAGCCGCCGTAATAGCGTTTGCCTGGGTAGCCTTCCGCATATTTGTTAGTGAGTTTTGATCCTTGAGCTTCCATAACTGCTGGAGAGCAATAGTTTTCTGAAGCAATCAGTTCGATGTGCGCTTCTTGGCGGGCATCTTCTTGAGAAATAGCTTTCGCGATTTCTGGATCAAATTCAGCAATAGAGATGTTGGCAAACATTAGCGAGGTCCTATTAAATTAGGGCTTTTAAGCCGTGCTAAGATTGGCGCGTATTGTAGCATGAAGTTTATAAATTTTGAGAATGAAGTTTACTCAGTTTTAAATAAAAAATGCCCATCTTTATCAGAAAGATGAGCATTTAGTTTAAATCAAGTTATTGAATTGGCATAAGAGATTTTACATTAGAGCCTTTAGCTATAAATCTGAGAATTTGCTCTTTAATGTTAGCTATTCAAACAGTGAATCAATATCTCCTACAAAATTTTCATAATTTTGCGTATAAACCGTACCGTGATCCCATGCAGCATCCTCTTGATATTCAATATTGCTTGCGCTGGTGCCATTGGCTTTCATCGAAGCAATGAGGATATCCGTTGCGGCTTTCGGTACTGTGGTATCAGCTCCACCCTGATAAATAAATACTTTCTGATTTAATTTTGTTAAGCCAGGCTGAGAACCAGTTTGCAGGAATGTGTTGATAACAGGAATACTCATAAACTCAGTTTGCGTCCGGCCATAGCCGTTTAATGMRYSCWACTATAAAAAACCCGTAAAATTTTAGCGGGTTTATGGACATAGGTAAACGWATATATCTGAGTAAACACGCTAAATAGAAAATTAATATTATAGTTAAGGT
>NZ_LUAW01000050.1 GCF_001605895.1 Acinetobacter pragensis | reverse complement strand
GCGGTTTTTTTAACTCTTTCGAGTAAAGCTAAAGCGACAAATTATTTTTTGTCATCTTTCACTTCTGTGAATTCAGCATCTACAACGCCGTCATCTGCTTTTTGCTGTTGACCTTCACCGCCTTGGAACGCGTTTGGATCAAAGCCTTCAGCACCGCCTTGAGCACCTTGCGCAGCTTCATAAGCGCGCTGAGTGATCGGCATGATGATGTTTTGAAGCGCTTCAGTTTTCGCTTTGATATCTTCTACGTCATTTTCTTTGGTAGAAGCTTCAAGCTCAGTTACTGCAGTTTCAATTGCAGTTTTTTCATCTGCAGTCACTTGCTCGCCTAGATCTTTCACTGCTTTTTGAGCAGAAGAGACAAGCGCATCCGCTTCGTTGCGCGCTTTCGCTAATTCTTCAAACTTGCGGTCTTCTTCAGCATTCGCTTCAGCATCTTTGATCATCGCTTCGATTTCAGCATCAGACAAACCTGAGTTTGCTTTAATCTGGATCGATTGCTCTTTACCAGTGCTCTTATCTTTAGCCGATACTTTTAAGATACCGTCAGCATTGATGTCGAAAGACACTTCAATTTGCGGCACACCGCGTGGCGCAGGCGGGATGTCACCCAACTGGAAGTTGCCCAGCAATTTGTTTTGCTGCGCCATTTTACGTTCACCTTGGAACACAGAAATGTCTACAGCAGGCTGGTTGTCAGCAGCCGTTGAGAACACTTGAGATTTCTTCGCAGGAATCGTGGTGTTTTTCTCAATGATCGCAGTCAACACGCCGCCCATGGTTTCGATACCAAGAGTCAATGGAGTTACGTCAAGAAGAAGTACGTCAGTTTTGTCACCTGAAAGTACCGCGCCTTGAATCGCAGCGCCAATTGCAACAGCTTCGTCCGGGTTCACGTCTTTACGCGGTTCTTTACCGAAGAATTCTTGAACTTTCTGCTGAACCATTGGCATACGTGATTGACCGCCGACCAAGATGACGTCAGAGATGTCAGAAGTCGAAAGACCGGCATCTTTAAGCGCAATACGGCAAGGCTCAATCGTACGGGCAACTAAATCAGCCACTAAACCTTCTAATTTTGCACGTGTTACGTTGATCACTAAGTGTTTAGGACCAGTCGCATCAGCCGTGATGTACGGAAGGTTGATTTCAGTTGCATTCGAAGATGAAAGTTCGATCTTCGCTTTTTCAGCCGCTTCTTTTAAACGTTGAAGTGCAAGCGGATCTTGTTTCAAGTTAACGCTTTGCTCTTTCTTAAATTCTTCAACCAAGAATTCAATTAAAGCGTTATCGAAGTCTTCACCGCCTAGGAATGTATCACCGTTAGTCGACAATACTTCGATTTGCTGGTCGCCATCAAGGTCAGCAATTTCAATGATTGAAACGTCAAAAGTACCGCCGCCCAAGTCGTAAACCGCGATTTTACGGTCGCCTTCTTTTTTGTCCATACCGAACGCAAGTGCCGCAGCAGTCGGTTCGTTGATGATACGTTTTACTTCTAAGCCTGCAATTTTACCTGCATCTTTAGTCGCTTGACGCTGCGCATCGTTGAAGTAAGCAGGAACGGTAATCACTGCTTCTGTTACTGCTTCGCCTAAGTAATCTTCAGCTGTTTTCTTCATCTTTTTCAAGATTTCAGCAGAGATTTGCTGCGGTGCAAGTTTTTTGTCGTTTACATCAACCCAAGCGTCACCGTTTTCAGCTTGAATGATTTTGTAAGGAACAAGGCCAATGTCTTTTTGCACAGCCTGGTCTTGGTACTTGCGGCCGATCAAACGCTTGATCGCGAACAATGTGTTTTTAGGGTTGGTCACGGCTTGGCGTTTTGCAGATTGACCCACCAGAATTTCGCCATCTTTATACGCAATAATAGATGGAGTTGTACGCGTGCCTTCAGCGTTTTCGATCACTTTAACTTTGTCGCCTTCAAGTACAGCGACACAAGAGTTTGTTGTACCTAAATCGATACCAATGATTTTAGCCATTCGATGTATTCCTCAATAATTTTTTTGCAATGTTTTCGCTTGTTATCCGATATGAGAGCCGTTCTAAATTTTTCAAGTTCTTTTCATGAAAAATTTTAACAAACTCTCGAATTTAAAGGCTTATGCGCCCACCATAACCATGGCAGGGCGAAGCAGCCGGTTATTTAAGGTATAGCCTTTTTGCAATACAGCGCCAATTTGGTTGGCTTTTGCATTTGGATCAATACCGACCGCTTGATGCAGGTCAGCATTGAAGCCATTCGCTGTATCCGCTTCAACGACACCGAATTTTTCCAGCGTTGACAGCAGGGACTTCAGCGTCAGCTTTACGCCCTCGACTACAGGGGATTCTTCTTCATTGGCCGCTGCAATTGCGCGTTCCAAGTTATCGACAGAATCCAGCAGTTCTTTAGCGAATTTTTCTAAAACTGTGTCTTTGTGCTTTTCAGCTTCACGCTGAATGCGCTCTACGCTTTTTTGCGCTTCGTAGACTGCATTTGCAGTACGCGCTTTCTCAAGCTTTAAGCTTTCTTCGAGTTTTGTGATCTGCTCTTGTAAGCCTTCAACGGTAACTTCAGCTTGCTCAGTTTCATTTTGAGTCTGCTGTTCGGCTTGCTCTAGATCTTGAGCTTGTTCATTTTGCTCAGTCGCCATTGATTTACTCCGTTTAAAAGGGTTCTTAAACATGTACAGTCCTGTTGGCTTCAGTGCTAACTGGGTTAATCCTGAACTGCCATGATTTGCTAAATGTCATGATTAATAGAGAAATCGGGGCTGGCTGCAAAAATTCAAGCGAACTGACTCATTAATTAATGCTTTTTATGATAAAAGCAGGTGAAATCGTGGCAAAGCCTGTGAATTCTTACTTAGTTTATTAAAAGATAAATTATTGTTTTAGCGAATAATGGACTTTCTAATCGTTAAAATAGATTTTACTGATAATTTTTATCTGTTTCTCTCTTAGAACGGCACAGCGCATAATAGCGTCTACAGGAAGTGACCATATCTTTGGAGAGAGGGATATGGTGACTGCCGTCAAATTGCGAAGATCCTTCTGGTGCATAGCTGCAGCGGATCATTTTTAAATCTGATTAATATTTATACATAAAAGCTCTTAATAGCAGCGTAATAAAATATTTCACAAAAAATGATCAAATCTTTATGATTGCACTTAGATTCTATGGCTGTAGTTTCTTTAAATATTTTGAAATGTGTTTTTCATGGCTTATCCATCTTCTGGATAAGCCTTTTTTTTTGCTCAAAAGTGCAGGGCAAAACGCATGATGGTCCTTTGAGTTGAAAGTTTAGCAGCAGCGGTCAGCCTATTGTTTGAAGCGCGCAGATCAAAGACGGATCAATGCTGACAGTTCGGGCTATGCAGAGCATGCACAAGAATATGCATTTTTTTACTATCACTATTTTAAATAATGGCTTTTTTATACATCAATTTTACTGAATTAATAAAAAGTTGCAGAAGCTGTACTTGAGCAGGCTAAAACTACAACTCACCGTGTGTGCAGTTCAGCGGTTTTTTTTTCATGATGGGGGCCGCAAACACATGCTTTGCGCTTAATTGAAAACACATAGGAATGAGTGAATATGAAAAAAACAGGTTTATTGCTTTTAGCGTTGGCTAGCTTTGGTGCGGCTGCAGTCGGCTGTACATCAACAGAAACTGCACAGGCGCCTGAAAGCGCGCAAGTGACTGCAGAAATGGCTGCGCCTGCTGATCAAACGGGAGCGGTGCCGCAGGCGGATGCTTCCGCTCAGGGCGGTGCAGCCATACAGTCTGCGCCAGCGGCTGAACAGCCTGCTGTCCAGCAGTAATATATGTTGAAGCCTTCGAGTTGTGCCGCAGGCTTAAAGCACTGATTTTGAAAAGACGCATTTAAAAACCAGCTTTTCATTTTTTGAAGAGCGGATGCCATTTTAAATGTATTGCTTCTCTGAAGTGCAGATGAGGTGCGCAGAATTGAAATTCGGCACTTCATCCTTGAGGCTTCATATTGATACTGAGAGAGCTGCAGCGGAGTATTCTGCAGGAGCTGAAGCAGAACCCTGATGCGAATATTCATTTGAGGGTTCTGTTTTTCCGGTGCTCTGCAATTGGCATTGGATCAATAATTCATGCAGATGTAAAAAGCCCAGAGTTGCTGGGCTTTTTATCAGTTTGGCAAAGCTGTTCAGATCTAATAAATGACTGAATCGCTTATAAAGAGTATCTGTTATTTATTTTGGTCACGCCGTGTTTCATTCCAGCGCTTGTTTTGCTCTTGGCGGCGGTTATCCGACTGTTTGCGCTGTTCCGTATTGCGTTTGGCTTGATCGCGGCTTTGTTCCCGCTTTTTACGGTCATATTCAGCCCGTTTTTCACGGTCATTCTGCGCTTTTTGACGCTGCTGTTCTAAACGCTGGCGCTCTTGCTGCGTTTTATAGCGCTGCTGTTCATTGCGCTGGCGTTCCGCATCATTTCTTTTATGTTCCCAGTCCTGCTGGTTTTTACGGTTTTGTTCCCAGTTGCGGCGCTCAATTTCTTGTCTGCGGCGTTCCTGTTCTAGCCGGTTGCGCTGCTGCTGGTATTCCCAGCGCTGGCGGTCCCGTTCACGGTCATAACGGTAATCGTAGCCGCGGTCATAGCCGTAGCCGCCGTAATTCCGGCCATTGTCATAACGGCCATCAGAGTAGCCGTCGTCTGGAAATGCGACGCAGCCTACAGCCATAAATGCAGTCGCCAGCGACAACAGAATTATTTTTTTAGCCATGGTCTGTATCCTATGTCCAATGGAGCAGCAAAAAACTCCAGAAATTGAAAGAAAATTGTCAATGACATGCTCTTGAAAGAAGCTTAGCGTATGTTGAAAGGGGCTATGTATTCGGTTGTTTAGACTTGTATAAGAATATGGTCACATAAAGGCTGATCGTGTAGAAATTATGAAGAATAGATAAAAGGATGTCTGCAATGACTGCGTTTAATCAAAAAATGCAAGGATTAATGGAAAAAGGGCAAGGCGCTGCGGGCCGCGCGGTCGATAAATTGCCTGGCTTTGTGCAAGAGCGCATTGCAAAGGGGTTGGGCTATCCCTATGTGTTCCCTGAACTGGACCCGCTGATAAAGTGCCTGATGGCTGCGCAGCTCAAGCAGGGCAAGTCTGGTTTTATCGGTTCAGATGTACAGCGTTCCCGCAAGGCATTCGATTTGCAGATGCAATCTATTCAGGCAAAGCCGACCCCGGTCAGACAGGTGGAAGATTTGCGCCTTCCGCTGCAAAGCGGTACGGTGTTTGCCCGGCATTATCATCCGGCACCTCATAAAAAGCTGCCGATGATTGTGTTTTATCATGGCGGCGGTTTTGTGGTGGGCAACTTAGATACCCATGATGAAGCGTGCCGATTGCTGGCCGTGCATGCTAAAGCGCAAGTCTTGAGCATCGACTATCCTTTGGCGCCTGAAGCCGGTCCGAAACAAATTATTCAGTGCTGTGAAGATGCGCTGGCTTGGGTATTTCAAAACAGCCGGCAATTAAAAATTCTGAAAGGCCGTATTGCGGTCGCCGGTGACAGCGCGGGCGGCAATATTTCAGCCGTGGTTGCGCAGCGGACTGCACAGAAAGCTTATGCGCCTCATGCGCAACTGCTGTTTTATCCAGTGGTTGATTTTAAAAGCCGCCATCCTTCGTTTTTTGCATACAAAGACGGTTTGGTGCTGACCGCAGCGGATATCGATTACGTCACAGGCTATTATGCGCAGCAGCATCAAATTGCGCTGGATGATCCGCTGATTTCGCCAACTTACGGCAAACTTGAACGGCTGGCGCCGGCGTACATCATTACGGCAGGTCATGATGTATTGCATGATGAGGCGGAGATCTATTCACATAAGCTGCGTCAGCAAGGCATTAAAGTCCATTATCAGGAATATGCAGATCAGACGCATGGCTTTATCAACCTCACGCCTGTGTCTTTCCGAGCCAAAAAATACTTGATTGAGATCAGTAAGAATTTCCGCAAGTTCTGGGATAAAAAGGGCGTCTGAACAATAAAAAAGGTGTTTCACGTGAAACACCTTTTTATTTTTGTTTGATTTGCGCTTCAGGAAAAATCAGGTCAAATTCAGGCACGGCAAAACCCTGCAGATAAAGGGCTTGGGAAAAATCAGGAAAAATGCTTTGTGTATTTTTCCATTGCACAGAAGCCAGCCGAGATAAATGCCCTCGAAATTGAGGGGTAAATTGATAATGCTTATTGTACCAATCTTGCTGTATGTTCAGCAGTAATGAAGGAATGCAATTGCTGCTGATACGCAAAATCTGCGGATTCATTTGCTTTGTAAACAGTATAGACATGCTTTGCTGAGAAAAATGCACGGTACAGCGGATTTCATTGTTTTGTTCATGCCATTCAAACGCAGCCAATTCTTTAGGGATCCCCCAATACTGCTGCCCGTGCTGTACGGATATTCCTGTTGAAACATAAATTTTAGGAATCGTATTCAGCCTGCGCTGGGTCAGCAAAGCATGATCTAAAATCAGCAGCTCATCATAGGGGCCAACGGGACTCTCGCGATAACGCACGCAGATGACCTGCACCATTCGCCCAAGCGGGGAAGGCGCTAGCTGAAAATCAGCAGCTTGCCGAATTAAGGCGGGGGAGAGCCAATAATTGGCAATAAAGGCATCGCCTTGCAGCTTCCAAGGCGGCGGGCGTAAAACGGCATTTAAAGGCATTAAATCGGGCTGCATTCTTTTTCTCACTTATTCACAGCAGAAATACTGACTTATTTTGCATGAAAGATTAAAATATAGTCAGTACAAAATACAACTTTATATAGATGGGTTTATACATGTTTAAACAAGCGCTTTTTGCTGCCGCTGCTGCTTTCAGTCTTCAAGTCTGGGCGGATAACTCCATTGTTGAAATGAAAACCAATCAAGGAACAATTGAAATAGAGCTATTTAATGATAAAGCGCCTATTTCCGCTAAGAACTTTGAAGGCTATGTCAATTCTGGCTTCTATAGCGGCACTGTTTTTCACCGGGTTATTCCAGGCTTTATGATTCAAGGCGGGGGAATGGATGCGCAGATGGCAGAAAAAACGACTTTGGCGCCTATTAAGAATGAATCTTATAATGGCTTGAAAAACTCACGCGGCACTTTGGCTATGGCGCGCACCAATGATCCTAATTCTGCCAGCAGCCAATTCTTCATTAATACTGTAGATAATGACTTTTTAAATAAAAGCGCGATGAACGCTGGCTATGCTGTATTCGGCAAAGTCATTAAAGGCATGGATGTCGTCGATAAAATTGAGAAAGTGCCGACTGCGAACATCGGTGTGCATCAAAATGTGCCGCAAACCCCTGTGCTTATTCAAAGCGTGAAGATAAAAGCGCCAGCCGTAAAAAAACAATGAAATAAACTGCAAAATAAAAAAATACAATGTTTTTCTTTTAAAAACATTGTCTTACCTATAGTATTGTATATTTATGCGCCATAATGGCGCATAAAAAAGAAACACACAGTAAAACAAGTCGTTAAAAGCGCTTGCACGTGTAAGAAATTGCCCTATAATGCACCCATACCGACGAGATAGACGGAAACGAACGAAGCGCGAAGCGCTGAGTTGTTAAGTGTATCGAAGTCCAGCTCTTAATACTGACGAGGTATTAAGAAGATCATTAAGAGATTATGAAGAACAACTTGTGTGGATTTTTACTGGTTGATCGATCGAAATTATTTTCATTGATTGATGGTAGAAATTACTCGAAGTTTATTTGAGAAATATTTGTCAGAAAATTGATGAGCCAAGATTGGT
>NZ_LUAW01000049.1 GCF_001605895.1 Acinetobacter pragensis | reverse complement strand
ATAATAGATCAACTGTTTTTGAAGCAAACTGCTCCAAATTTTTTGATGGAATCGTCAAAACAGAATGACAAACCCTGCCACCTGTAGTTTTTACTGTAATTGGATAAGTTCCGGGTTTGAGATGTCTGACGCCATTCGAATGTGGCAAGCCATGCAGTCAGCGGTCTAGTATTGCAGTCATTGAACTGGAACTGATGTTTCGGTGTATTTTATTTGGTAATTTTGTATAGGTATGTTATATAAGCACGCTTAGTTTTAGTGTGCTCAGAGTGCCTGTATGTTTGCAGATTTACTTCTCCCAATGTTTGATGATGATTATTACCCTGATATTCTCGTTGCAGAAGTGAAGCAATGTGTCGAAAAATTTGCAAAAAAACTGTCAAAGCCTGAATTGTCTGAGATAGATATTTATCATTTTGCACATGAAGCGGTTATTTCTATTAATGCCATGAAGCCGCAGTTTGAAGATTTAGATTCCTCTTTGGATGACACGGCCGCAGATTATATTGCTGAAGCAATGATGATGGCTGCGCAGGCTGAAGGTTATATGGATATTGAAATGGAAGAACTGGTCGCAAATAGAGAGTGGTAATCACTCTCTAATTTATATCATAGAGAATTATTCATCATTCACTAAGCTATCTAAGAAATCTGTGAGCTGACAGCTTTCGCCACGCTGAATAGTCAATTCATGCTTTACCTTTAAATGGTGCTCACCATTGACCTCTGAATATACGCCCAAAACATTTACCCAAAATTTGGTTTTGCTGCGTAGCAGCTGATCTAATTGGGCAGTGAGTTTTGTATCCGTAAAATCCAAAATATAGCTGTAGCCGCCAGAACTGCAGCGCTTCAAGATATAACGACCTTTTTCAAAACTGACCGTTCCGGGAAATAAGTCGCCGCCTTCAAATGCTTCATTGTCCGTGTTTATATCGGAGGATGTCTCTTCTGCAGATGCTTTAAGCGCTGGCTGGGCTTGTACAGTAGACTGGGCTATGAGAAAGGCGCATGTAAGTATAATAAATTTCAGTTTTTTCATATTATTAACATATAATTATTAAATTATGGGCATAAAAAAACCAGCATACTGCTGGATATTTTATTGCACCATTTTAAAAGTATCAAAATGGTGCCCGAGGCCAGACTCGAACTGGCACGCCTTGTGGGCGGGGGATTTTAAATCCCCTGTGTCTACCGATTTCACCACTCGGGCATGTCGGCAATAATAGTGGACGAATTTGTGATTGGCAAGCATAAATCCTGATATTTGAGCTAATTACAGCCAAAACATGAGTTTATGATTAAAAAAACTGCTGAAATATGCTTTTAAAAAATCAAATTTCATTTAATTTTCATCCATTTGAGATCAAAGTGCAGCCATATTTTTCTAGCCTAAAGAAAAAATTGGATTGCTTTAATATGAAAAATAAAATTACGCGACGCGAAATGCTGCAAAAAACATTGGCAGGGATTGGCGCAGTGGGCTTGCCGATCGGTTTAACCGCCTGCGGCAGCGATGACGCTGAAAGTGCGCCATCTGCGGTTAAAGTGCAATTTCTGCATGGGGTTGCCAGCGGCGACCCGCTGCAAGACCGTGTCATTATCTGGACTAGGGTCACCCCAGAAGATGAAAGCTTGAGGCTGGAAATTCAGTGGGAAGTTTCATCCGATGAGCAGTTTAAAGCCATTATCAGCGCGGGTAAGGTACAAACCAGTCAAGCAGATGACTTTACAGTTAAAGCAGATGCTGCTGGCTTAAAACCTGCACAGAACTATTATTACCGGTTTAAATTCGGCAACGTAATGTCAGCTGCAGGGCGGACCAGAACACTGGCCGTTGCGGTGGATCAAGTCAGTTTTGCAGTATGTTCATGCTCCAACTATCCAGCCGGATATTTTCATGTCTATAAAGAAATGGCTCAGCAGAATGTTGATGCTGTACTGCATTTGGGCGATTATATTTATGAATATGGGCAGGGCGGCTATGCGACTGAAAATGCGCAAGCGCTGGGGCGCACTTTGGCAGAGGACAACAGTCAGGAGCTGCTGAACTTAACGGATTACCGCAAACGGTATGCGCTGTATCGTAAAGATGCTGATTTGCAGGCTTTGCACCAGCGGCATCCTTTTATCGTCATTTGGGATGATCATGAGCTGGCCAATGACGCCTGGCGTGATGGCGCTGAAAATCATCAAGCCGATGAAGGTGATTTTAAGGCCCGTAAAGCCGCTGCCCTGCAGGCTTACTTTGAATGGATGCCGATACGGCCGAAAACGGCAGACGATCATTTAAATATTTACCGCGAATTCAATTTTGGCAATTTGGTGCAGCTGAATATGCTGGATACACGAATTCTCGCGCGCAGCCAGCAGCTGGACTATAACGATTATCTGACTGGCGGTACTTTAGATGCTGCAAAATTTATGGCGGATTTAGCAAGTTCCGGGCGCACATTGCTGGGCCAAGTACAGCTGCAATGGCTAAGCCAGTCACTCGCAAATTCCAGTGCGAAATGGAATGTGCTGGGCCAGCAGATTTTAATGTCTAAGATGCTGATTCCGGCTGAAATTCTGCTGATGCTTGAAAAAGTGCAAAGCGGTCAAGCCGAGGCCAACGATTTACTGATCATCAAGCAAATGATTGCAGAATTAAGCGCGATTAAAATTCAGCAAATGACAGACCCTGCAAAATTAACAGCCGAACAATTGCAGCGTATTGCTGCAGTCGCGCCTTATAATTTAGATGCATGGGATGGCTATGCCTATGAACGGGAAGCGCTGTATACCGTACTGCAGCAAATTGATAAGCCTGTTGTGGTCTTGGCCGGCGATACCCATAACGCATGGTATTCAAACTTGCATGCTCAAACTGGCAAGCAAGTCGGTATAGAGCTGGCGGCGAGTTCTGTATCGTCACCGGGCATGGAGAAATATTTGCAGATCAGCGCAGCTGATATGCAAGGTTTTCAACAGGCATTCAGTTTATTGATTGATGAGTTGGAATACTGCAATCTCAGCCAACGTGGCTATTTGAAACTGAGTTTTGATCAGCAGGCTCTGCAGTCAGAATGGATTTTTGTGAATACGGTACAGCAAAAAAATTATACTGTAGATGCTGAGGCTTCTAAAATTATGCATTTTGACCGGGCACTTAAGCCTGTGCAGAATTTAGCGCAGTCCGCGTAAGAATATTAAGCTGTATAAAATAAAACGGGCGGGCTTTGACCGGCCTGCTTTATTTCATTAAGTCATCTAAATAAGTTTCTAAATTAATATGCTTGAAGCTTTTGCATAATTGGTTTTCAAAGCGCATGGTTTTATCATGCAAAGCTTTGAGCTGTTTTAAATTTTGTTTGAGAAGATATGATTTTTCTGATCTCCGTCTGCTGAAAAAAAGCTGGCATTTTGTTTTTAAAATCTGCTTATAAGACCAAAAGCAAATACGGCGAATTTCCTGCAAATAGTGAAACTGCAGATTGTCGCTGTGTTCACGGAAAAGATTTTCTTTATAAAAACGGACAAAACCAAAACTGATGGCAAAAAAGAACAGTACCGACTGCAAGAATGCGCTTTCAATATAGGCAATATTCACAGCCTGCAATAAGATGATGCCTGCCAATTTGATTGGCGTGTTGCACAGCTGTTTATACAATGAAATGGAGCTGTGTTTCATTTGCTTGATAATAAAGGGGGTCACCAGCATAAAAAACAGCATCACGGCTAAAACACCCAGCCCATGCGCACGGAATTCAGAGATTTGCGGCCAAGCTGATGCAATATAGCTTCCCAAACTCATGCTGATAGACAGGAAAATCATCGCGGCCAATATCCATGGCACCAATTCTTTTAATTCATCCAGCATGCCCTTGGTTTTCATCATGCCGTAAAAAATGTAGTTATGTTTAAATGCGGCAGGGTAAAGCAATTTGAGCTGCTCTAGAAATATTGCGGTCTGTTTATCTTGAATCATGCAAAATGCAGTATTGGAAAACGTGCTGAACAATATAATTTATTTTTTGCCAGCTGATGCGCTTTTTTTAGCTTGAATGACACAGATTCATGTCAAAGTTGGAGATATTCCCCTTTTGCCGTCAGAAATATGAGAAAATAGCGCTTTATACAAGTATTTAAAGGCTGGCTATGGCTGAGCAATCTCCTGAAAATTTAAGTGATATTGAAATCTTAGATATTTTAACGTCGATGAAAAATGATGAGCTGACTACCGAGGCAAAAGACATTATTCGTGAAGGCGGTAAGGCTGGACGTCAGGAGTCGCATAAACAGGCTTTAGTGGCTTTAAACCATTCTTTTGAAGAGAAGTTTGTGGAAGCTGTGACTCTGGCATTGCAGCTGAATGAAGGCCAAAGCAAAAAAATCCGCTACAAAAAAGACCGCATCCGTATTCTTAAAGTGCGCGGCATTGACTACATGGCAATTGACGGCGCAGAGACAGCGCAAGTTCTGTCGCAAATTTCACAAGCCATTACCCGTGAAGATGCGATTGTGACGCATGGCTTGCATAATATTTTTCCATTTTGGAAAGAGGGCTGGCCAATGGTTCAATTCGATAATGCTTATACAATTTTAGCAGAAGATATTACCATTCATTATCAAGGCGTTCTGGATGCCTTGATCAGCAAGCACTGATCAGCCTGCAAGATCTTTAAAATGTTTTGATCATAAAAAAAGCGCCTATAGGCGCTTTTTTTATGACCGTGAAGCAATCAGCGAATTATTACCCCATTGTCGAATAAAATGGAAACATACCGAATATCAGTCCGGCAGCCAGCATGACGAAGCATGTAATTGTCGCCCAAATAATGGTGAATTTTTGATGCTGGCCGAATTCGACCCCGGCAAGTCCGCACAGCAAATAGGTAGATGGAACAAGCGGCGACAGCAAATGCACCGGCTGTCCGACAATAGATGCACGCGCCATTTCTACGGGTTCAATCCCGTAATGGGCGGCAGCTTCAGATAAAATAGGCAGCACGCCAAAATAGAACGCATCATTAGACATGAAGAATGTCATTGGCATGCTGATAATTGCGGTAATTGGCGCCAGATAGGGCCCCATGCTTTGTGGAATGACCGCTACAAGCTCTTTTGACATGGATTCGACCATGCCTGTACCAGCTAATATTCCAGTGAAAATGCCGGCGGCAAAAATAATGCCGACCACATTTAGCGCACTGCCTGCATGGTTGGAAATAAGTTTTTTCTGCAGATCAATATTTCGATAGTTAACCACTAAGGCGATGCACAGTGCGACCATAAACAAGATTGGCATTGGCAGGATGCCCATAACCAAACTGATCATCAGCGCTAATGTCAGCAGCCCATTGAACCAGCGCAAATGGGCGCGGTTGGCTTCAGGGTTATTGGATATTTGAATATTGTCGCCGTGGCTGATATCTAGCTCCACAATACCTAAGCGCTTACGCTCCATGCGCCCGTACATGTAGCCCAAAAAATAAAGCCATGCGATGGCGCATAGCATTGGCAGCACCATAGGTACAAAGACTGCGCTAGGATCTACATGCAAGGCGCTTGCGGCCCGTGCTGTTGGTCCGCCCCAAGGGGTCAGGTTCATGATGCCGCTGGCCAGCATCATTAAACAGGCCATAATCAGCGGGCTCATGTCTAAGCGTTTGTATAGCGGCAGCATGGCGGCTACACAAATCATGTAAGTTGTTGAGCCATCACCATCCAGAGAAACAATAATTGTTAATGTGATGGTGCCCAATACAACTTTAAGCGGGTCACCTTTCACTAAGCGCAGAATGAATTTAACAGAGGGGTCAAACAATCCTGTATCAATCATAATGGCAAAATACAGAATCGCGAACAGCAGCATAATGCCTGTCGGCGCCAGTTTTTTGACACCTTCAATCATCATTTCACCAATCTCATAAACCTGAATATGAGAAAGGCTGTCAAAATAAAAACCAAGCAACCAAGCTATCAGTGCAAAAAGCAGAGGAATTAAAGTTAAAGCCACAAGCGGGCTCATACGTCGAGACATGATTAAATACATGAAGCAAATAATCATGCCTAGACCAAGTAGGGTTAGCATGGTTTTTCAATCCTTTGAGTTTTAATATTAATCGCTGTAAAAATCCAAGCGAGAATAAAATAAAAAGATCGAGACTAATAGGGTGTATTTAAAATGTGAAATACATCGCTATTTTTTGAAGAAATGATTGTTAAAAAATAAAGGTTTATCTAGAGTCAAAAGACGTATTTTTTTGAATTTTTAGCTAAATATTTTGTGATAGTTACAATTCACTGACAATAAGTGCTTTCAGCAGATAAAAGTCTTGCTGAATTTTTATTCAGCGGTCAAATGGTTTAAGTTAAATTTTACTCTTTATGTGATTTATGATGGTTTAATCTGTGATGAATAACGCGAGCAGCGCACGAATTGGCCAGCTAAATAAACGTCCCCAGAAAATAATTGGATTATAAAATAAAGTACCAATTGTCATCGTGCTGTTATATGCATGCCGGCTTTGCTGCTGATATGCATAGGGGGTGAGCAGCCAACAAGCGATGAAAAGGGCGGCCGCCAAGATGAGCAGGATCGGATTTTGCAGATGCGTAAAAAAGAAATAGATTAAATAAACTGCTGTATAGAAGCAAAAGCAAGTACCGATTGCGCGCAATGAAATCAGCATGGCTGAAATTCCTAATGATTTTCTTTTATTTTTAATCGCTTAATATGCATCGGAAGAATCAGATTATTCTGATTCTTCTTCAGCCGAGGCCGGTTCTTCCAGAAGGCGGGTAACCAGCAATTGGTCAATTTTAAAATGATCAACGTCAACAACTTCAAACTTATAATTACCGAAAATAACGGCATCTGCAGGACGCGGAATTTTTCTGAGCTTATACATCATAAAACCTGCCAGAGTTTCATAATTATCCGTATCCGGCATTTCATCTATTTCCAGCGCATGCATCAGGTCTTCAATGGGCGTACTGCCTTCAATAAGCCATGAATTATTGTCGCGCTTGATAATTTGCTGATCTGCTTCAATCGGTGTGACCCAGTCACCCATCACGGTAATCATAATGTCAGAAAGGGTAATGACCCCGACTACCAAAGCATATTCATTAATGACGACCGCAAATTTTTCTTTGGTTGAGCGAAAACGGTCCAGCAGTTCTGACAGCGTTAATGTATCCGGAATCGTCAGCACGTTGCGGATAGTGTTTTCATTGAGCTGCAATAAAGACTGGTTGTTTAAAATCCGCACCAGAATATCTTTGGCATCCACATAGCCGATGACATCATCAATATTTTCACTGCAGACCAAAAATTTGGAATATGGAAACTCGGCAAGCTTTTGCCGAATGCTGGCTTCAGATTCTTTGAGCGTGAAGAATACTACATTTTCACGGGTGGTCATGCTGGAGGGAACATTGCGCTCTTCCAGCTCGAATACATTTTCAATGAAATGATGTTCTTGCTTTTGCAGAACGCCGGCTTGCGCGCCTGCGTCCATGACAGCAGAAATATCATCAAAGGTAATATTGTCTTCGCGTGTTGTATTGACTTTAAATAGACGGAACAGCAAATTGGCAATAGCATTGATGAACCAAGCTAAAGGTTTGCAGACAACTATAAATATTTGAATTGGATTTATCACCGAGACGGCAATTTTTTCTGGCGCGATCATGGCCAAACGCTTGGGCATGAGGTCTGCAAATAAAATGAATAAAGAGGTGACCATGGTGAAAGACAGCGCAAAACTGATGGTTTCAGACCAAGGGCCAGAATAAAAGCGGGAAACGAATTCCAGAAAATAGGGCCGGAAAGCGCCTTCACCTAAAATACCGCCCAAAATGGCAACAGCATTTAAGCCAATTTGCGAGGCCGCAAAAAAGTCAGCGGAATTTTCCTGCAAATCTAAAACTTTCTGAGCGCGTTCATCGCCAGATTCAGCTAAGATTTTCAGTTTAACTTTACGTGCACCTGCTAGAGCGATTTCCGTTAAAGATAAAAAACCGGCCCCCGCAATAAGAATGGCGATGATTACGATATTTTGGAAGAGACTCACAAATCCACCTGCGGATCATCATTATTATGAATATTTTTAACATAAAAAAACTTGAGGGAATAATGTAATTATTTCCTCAAGTCACAGTATAGGCTTAAAAAAGAAGAATTTAAGATTAATTATGCTCAATAGTGTGAAAATTGAGAGTTATTCATCAAAAACTCGCGGTTTTCTTCTTCAATCATTTGGCGGGCCACATAAAGAATAAGCTGGCGCAGCCAACGGTGTGCAGGGTGATGATGCAGCAAAGGGCACCACGCCATTTTTAATTCAAATTCTGGAATATAAAAGGGCGGATCTTTCAGCAGCAGATTTTGGCTCTTGGCTTGCAGTCGGGCAATGCGGGTCGGCAAGGTCGCGACAAGGTCAACATTCGCAGCCAAAAGGCCAGGCATTTGGTAGTGGCGGGTAAATACAGAAATTTTCCGCTTTTGCCCAATGCGTTCCAAGGCTTGATCAATCCAGCCGAGGCCAGCCTGTTTTTCAGGATTCACGCCAAAGCCGACACCCATGCCTGTTTTTGATACCCAAATATGCTGTGCATCTAAATAGCTTTTTAAATTTAAGTTGGTGGCTGCAGGGTGTTTGCCATTTAACAGGCAAGAAAAGCTGTCACGCCAAACTAAAACTTGATGGAAGCTTTGCGGTATTTCATTAAAGCGGTTGATGGCCAAGTCAACTTTACCCTGTTCCATATCGCGGTACGACACATCGCTTGGGGTTAAAAAGTCGAGAACCACATTGGGCGCTTCAGATCGCAAGGCTTTTACCAGCCGCGGCACTAAAGTCGCTTCTGCATAATCTGAAGTCATAATGCGAAAAACGCGGTTCGAAGTATAAGGCCGGAATTCTGTACGCGGCTCTAAAATCATCGATAAATCTGCAAGCGCATCACGGATGCGCGGCTGCAATTCTAAAGCGCGCTCAGTCGGGGTCATGCCTTCAGAAGAGCGAATTAAAAGCGGATCATTAAATAAATTACGCAAACGACGCAAAATGTTGCTCATTGCCGGCTGGGTAACACCCAATTGCTCAGCAGCGCGAGTCACATTTTTTTCACGAAGAAGAACGTCTAGATAAATTAGTAGATTAAGATCGACCCGCTCCAGATTCATAAAATAAATACCGAAAATAAAATCATGAAATTATTTGGATTATGCCATAAGCCATAAGCCTTGTGTTAGAAACTGATGAAAATAAAGCCATCTATTTAAAGGGGGGGATTTACCTTAAGGCCGTTTCAAAATGCGGTCTGCGTGTATTTTCAAATGCAGTTCATTTAAGCCATTTAGCTGAAAGTGCGGGCAGCATTTCTTGCAGATTTCTAATCTTGAAATTGATTAGCTTAGCTAATGAATGCTTTAGAAATGCGCTCATATAATAAACATTGCAATTTATACAGAAGAGGCTGTCATTTCGGTCAATTTTAGCAATATTTTGCCATTGCAAGCCTTTTTAATAACTGACGAGACTTAAGTCTAATGAATAAAATTAGTGCAATTTGTATAAACAATACGCATTTTAAATTCCAATTAAATATATAAAAAACATTGGTTTAAATAATTTTGGTTAAAATGTAATTAGACTTTGATCTACCCATTTTTTAAATAAATACTGAAAATTAATGCAAGATATTGGATTAATTTTTTCAGTCAATCTAATCTAGCTTCATCAAACCGATGTGCTCTAAATCTGTACAAATCATAGAGGGTATGATTTTAGCCATCCGTTGCAGCAAGTCCTATTATTATATATACATACCAAACAGCTATTGATGCAATCCGCGAATTAAAAGCAAAATTCGGAAGCACTTGGGCAGACATCAGTCCTGAAGATGCTGCGCGTATGCAAATTCAAAACCGTTTCAAAACAGGTTTAGRMATTGCGAAATACACAGCTG
>NZ_LUAW01000048.1 GCF_001605895.1 Acinetobacter pragensis | reverse complement strand
TAAACAACTTATTGAAGTTGAAAAGGAGCAATCCTTTTCGCAGTCTGGTGAAGTACTCGAAAAACTGCTGCCTATGGATATATTCGTAACTACGGGAATGGGCGATCAATTACGAGAAAAACTCAGAAATATTGGTGTCCATGTCATGGTAACAGCAGAAATTGAACCAGAACAATTTATCGGTAATTTAATTTCAGCCAAATAAAATTCTGGATGGAAGCTGTAATTTATCATGAACAAAATAAGAAAAGCCTGCAGATGCAGGGTTTTCTTATTTCATTTATTATTGTGAAGTATAAGAACCATCAACAGTATATTGACTGCCGGTCACAAATGAAGCTTCATCAGATAATAAAAAAGCCACTACTTGAGCAACTTCTTCTGGTTTACCCAATCGGCCAAATGGATGAAGTTTCACTAATTCTGATTCCTCAAATTCTCCAATTAATGGGGTTTGAATATAACCAGGGTGGACTGAATTAATGCGTATACCTTGATCAGCGTACTCCAATGATGCAGTCTTTGTCAGACCAGTCACACCATGTTTCGCCGCAACATATCCTGAAATGTTCTTTGTCCCGACTAAACCTAAGATTGATGCGGTATTAACAATCGCTCCACCACCTGACTTAAGTATTGATGGAATCTGATAATGCAGCCCATAGAAAACAGCATTCAAATTAATATCGATGACTCTACGCCAAGCGTCAATACTCAACTCAGCAATCGGATTGACTTCACCTAAAATACCCGCATTATTAAATGCTAAATGCAGAGCCCCAAAGCTTTCCACGGCAAACTCAACAGCTTGCTTCATTTCTTCTGGATGAGATGTATCTGTTTTATTAGCAACAGCATGGCCGCCAGCAGCTATAATTTCAGCTGCAACTTTCTCAGCCGCATCAAGATTAATATCTGAAACAACAACTTTTGCCCCTTGTTGAGCAAGAAGCAGCGCTGTACTTCGCCCAATACCCGAACCTGCACCTGTAACTAAAGCCACTTTATTATTAAAACGTGTTGACATCGTAAACCTCTCTTTTTTATAAAATGAGCATGTGAGCCATACTCGTGCTTGAAACGCTTTAGACCCTATTTCTGCACTTGAATTGCAAATTGAACTACATGACATTTTCCGTTATGTAACTTGCCTTCATGACGTTCTTGTTCTCCCACATAAAAATGATAAAGATGATCATTTTTAAATACTGAAAGAAACGACATTGGATCGTACAAATAGTTAATATCTTTCGGACCACCGGTTTGATAATCAATCTGCTCTTTAGAATAAAGCTCTCCAATAAACCAGCCATTGTTTGTCAATGCTTGACGTATCCCAGTGAGAACATTGAATTGAGTATTTTCGTCAAAATGCCCATACACACACATCACATTTTGATAACACTCTCTTGGCCATTCGACATCATTGAGATCAATATTTCTAAGTGTGAAGTCAAAACCAGCTTGTTGGGCTTTTGCAGATAAGTGTTGCAAAGCAACTTTTGAGTAATCCCATATTTCTGCTGAAAATGAATCATTTTGCTGTTTCGCTTTATTAGCCAAATAAAGGATATTCCTCCCCTCACCCTCTGCTATAGCAAGAGTTTTTCCCACAATTGGAACCTGATCTGCTATCTGTTGAATAAAATGATTGGGCGAAATGCCATACAGATCCTGTGTTTGCGAATAAAGATTATCCCAGTGCTGATTCATATCGTTTCCCAATGATTGAAAAAATTAAGCTGTGAATTCTTTAAATGCTTCCAATGCATTAGCGGCATACATCAATGAAGGACCGCCCCCCATATAAACTGCAACACCAAGCACTTCCTCTAATTCTTGCAATGTCATTCCCATTTTGACTAGGGTTCTGACATGAAAACCGATACATCCATCACATCGTGCTGCAACACCAATCGCTAAGGCAATCAGTTCTTTTATTTTAGGATCAATAACACCATCTCGCATTGCAACTTGTGACAATTGATTAAAACTTTTCATTAAATCAGGAGAATCCTGCGCTAATGTCTTTAAACTGCCTGAAATATTTTGAGTTAATTCTTTGTACTTCATGATTTTCTCACTTGAATGTCCATAAACTTAAGTTAGACTTAAAATAGAAATCTAGTTATTTCTCTACTGGATAACCCTGCTCTAGCCATGCTTGGAATCCACCCTGAACAGATTTCACCTGAGTAAATCCCATATTCTGTAAAGTATCTGTAGCCAGAGCTGATCGGCCACCCGTCCCACAAATCAAATAAATCGGCTGATCTTTAAGATGTTCTAGTGCTTGCAAGGTATCGCAATGATGGCTCGCCACAGGATGCTGGTGAATTCTCATTTCTAAAACACCACGAGGATAATTCACGGCTCGGTCTATCGCTACCGCCTGAAATTCATCTGGTTCCCGAACATCAATCAGAATGGTTTTATGGTTTTTCATGGCTTCAAGTAAGTCTGCGACCGTCACTTCTTGAATTCGGTTTTTTGCCATTGAAATTAATTGTTCTGCTGTTTTCATTACTCTTTACCTCTTCCGATCTTTAGAAATCTGGTCTCTGATTAAATATTCATGTCTTTAAAATGCAGTTTTTAAATTTGGCTCTAATCTCTTGCTTGTATTAAGTTATGATGACTGTAGAAATTAAATAAAATGCTACGCTTATGACAGTTATGGCAAAAACCTTTTGGATTTGACTATTCTTAACTAAAGGCATCAAACTTCGACCAATCAACATCCCAGCCATGCAAGTTAAAACGAAAGTCAGCGTGACCGAAACGGGGTATTGAAAACCATCTAAAATATGAGCTGAAATGCTGACACCACCTATCAGGAAAATAATCATCAACGAGGTCGCAACAATACTGCGCATATCAAGATCAGTTACTTTACTCAGTGCTGGAACAATCACGAATCCCCCACCTACCCCAAGCAAACCAGTCAATAAACCTGCCACGACACCAATGGCGCCGAGAGACAATGCAGTTTTCATGTTCCAAATCAGACGACCAGTTGTTTGGTTAACTTTACACAGCACACCTGTATGGTCATTCACTTTTTTAAAAAAAATCCGGTAAGCAACCACGAGCATGACTAAACTGAATGCTAAGGTAAGCCATACAGGAGAAATTATTCCTCCCAGATGCACACCATAACGTGCTGAAGGAATGCTGATCAGTGCAATCCAAAGCGCAGCCCGATAGCGTACTATCTTCTTAAATAAGCCTTCAAATGTTCCAACCAAGGCAGATAAAGTGACTGCAAGCAAGCCAACAGGTGCAGCTTGTGCGACCGTCCACCCTTGACTTGCCATCAGTGCAGGTACGGCCAGAATGCCACCACCAGCACCGGTTAACCCAAGCAAACCACCGATGGTCAGTCCTTCAAGTATTAGCATCCACATCGCTACTGCCCCCCTCTATTACCAAACCAATTAAACAAAACTTGTTGTTTAATCTTAAAATTTGCCTATTTGAAGTAATTCAGTGGAAGTTTTAAATAAGAAACACCATTCTCTTCGGGTTCAGGGAATTGTCCTGCTTTCATATTGATCTGTATCGAAGGTAAAATCAGTTTGGGCATACTTAAACCCGCATCGCGCTTATTACGCATTTCAACAAAATCATCTTTGGTCGTGCCGTCGTGAATATGGATATTCTGATTTTTTTGAGTCTGAATATCCGTTTCACACATATAGGTATCGCGCTTTTCTGGCAAATAATCATGGCAGAGAAATACATGTGTTTTCTCAGGCAGTTGATACAAACTTTGTATTGAATCAAAAAGTATTGATGCGCTTCCCTTCGGGAAATCACAGCGCGCTGTTCCATAATCTGGCATGAATAAGGTATCACCCACAAACACGGCATCACCGATGACATAACTCAGGCAAGCAGGCGTATGTCCTGGGGTGGGAATGTTATATGCTTCGATTGAACCAATTAGAAATTGCTCATGATCATCAAACAGGTAATCAAATAATTGTTGGGTATTCCACTGTTTGATATCCAAATGATAGATCGCAGAAAAGGTCTCTTGTACTACAGCAATTCTCTGGCTCATGGCGATTTTTCCGCCTAATTTGGTTTTGAGATATTGTGCAGCAGTTAAATGATCGGCATGAACATGAGTTTCTAAAATCCACCCGACTGTTAAACCCTGCGCTTTGACATAGGTAATGATCTGATCGGCATGTGTGGTAGATGTTGTGGCTGATGCAGCATCATAGTCCAGTACACTGTCAATAATTGCACATGACTTGGTAGCGGGATCACTCACCACGTAACTGAAAGTATTCGTATCTTCGTGAAAAAAATCTTTTACAACAGGGGAATTTAACATGATTAAGCTCCTGTCCACTTACGGTGAAGCAAAACGCCTGCAAGCATCGCGACAATAAAATACAGAACTTGATAATGCCCAAGACCAATCAAGGTAAAACTAGGCGCAGGACATATCCCAGCAATCCCCCAACCAATACCAAATAAAAGGCTGCCCGAGATCAGTTTAGGATCAATTTTATGATTACTTGGTAATTCAATTGGTTCATTAAATACGGTTTTGGGTGCCTGACTGCGTACCACCTTTTGAAAAGGAATAATTGCAACCATAATCGCTCCAATCATTACGAAAGCTAGACTCGCATCCCAATCACCAAACAAATCTAAGAAGTTTAGAACTTTTTCTGGATTGGACATCCCTGAAAGCATCAAACCTATAGAAAATAAACCGCCGAAAATGAAAGCAAGAAAATTCTTCATTTAGAAAGCTCCTGTGACATGGCGAATCATGTAAACCGTAACAAATCCAGCGAACATAAAACTCATGGTGGCTAGAATAGAACGTTTAGATAAGCGACTGATCCCACAAATGCCATGACCGCTGGTACAGCCTGAACCTAAGCGTGTCCCAAAACCCACTAATAGCCCAGCAATAATCATCATCAACGGACTGGCATTCAATTCAATTTCTGGCTGAACAAATCGCCCATAAATGAAGGGTATAATGATCAAACCTGACATAAACCAAATAGCAGGTGTCTTAAATATCGTTTGAGGGTTTAGAATTTGTGCAACTAATCCACTAACTCCAGCAATACGACCATGTACATATAGGTAGCCAACTACAGCTGCACCTAGCAATAATCCACCCATAAAGGAAATCAAATAGTCATACATACAATTCAAATCACGCCAAACAATATACTTATTAATATTATATAATTAAATAATATACAAGTATTACTTTATTTTTTTGTATAATAATAAGATGATTTTTAGGATACGCTTATGAAAACCAATGAATTAAAAATGAAAATAGATCTTTCAAAAGTCAACCTTGTCACTGATTGTCTAAAAGTCTTATCGAATCCTGATCGTCTTAAAATTTTATGTGTCTTAATTGATAGTGAGCTGAATGTTCAACAAATTGAAAAAACCGCTCAGGTATGCCAACCAACATTATCACAACAACTAACGATACTCAGAAAAAGTAAAATGGTATCGACACGCCGTGAAGGCAAACAAATCTTTTATCAATTTAGTGATATGAGAATATTACAAATCATGCAGACCCTATACGGCTTATATTGTATGAATGACATGGACTCGAACTAGAAATGTTAACTCCCTAAAAATATTTCACATTTGGAATAACAGACTCTTATGCTCACTTTTCAAGCAAAAAAGTCTGTTACTTTTTTTCAAATCAATTATCTGAAGATTGCTCTAAGTTCTCCCACTCAGGAAATGGATTAACCATAAGCTTCCACTGCTCAGGTCCTCCGGCCATTTCCACATCCGTCAGTAAACATTGGTCAAACTGTTGAATTAAACCCTGTTCATCTATATCCATTCCAATCATTACAATTTCCTGTCGTGCATCCCCAGTACGCTCATCCCAATTTCTGATGATTTCATCACGGCTTTGCTGATCCTCTGGCCAATGCTCGTCAGGAACCGTTGCCCACCAATAGCCGGCAACACCATGTCTAGCCATTGCACCCGCTTGTGACCAAGAAGCAGCAAACTCAGGGTTTGAAGCCAACCAAAAATAGCCTTTCGAACGAACCACACCTTTCCATTCGGAATTGATGAAATCATAAAAACGTTGTGGATGAAATGGACGTCTCGCACGATATACAAAACTTTTAATCCCATATTCTTCTGTTTCAGGTGTGTGTTCACCACGCAATTCTTTCAGCCAACCTGGAGCTTGAGAAGCCTCGTTAAAATCAAAAAGCCCTGTATTTAAAACTTTATCTAAATTGACTTTACCAAATTCAGAAATTTCAATTTTTGCTCGTGGATTAAGTTTATTTAAAATTGCAAATAAACGTTGTTTATCATCCTCATTGATCAGATCTACTTTATTTAAGATGATGACATCACAAAACTCAATTTGATCAATCAATAGGTCAACCACAGTACGCTCATCTTGTTCACCCAACGACTCTCCGCGTTGTTGCAAACTATCATACGAGCTGTAATCTTTTAAAAAATTAAAGGCATCTACAACCGTCACCATGGTATCAAGTCGTGCAAACTCATTCAGTGACACACCATTTTCATCTTCAAAAGTAAAAGTTTCGGCTACGGGTAATGGCTCAGAAATTCCCGTTGACTCAATGACTAATTGATCAAAACGATACTCTTGAGCGAGGCGACGAACTTCCACCAGTAAATCTTCCCGCAAAGTACAGCAGATACAACCATTACTCATTTCTACCAGTTTTTCATCAGTACGGGAAAGTTCTGCACCACCATCTCGTACTAAAGCAGCATCAATATTTACCTCCGACATATCATTAACAATGACCGCGATACGACGACCTTCGCGGTTATTTAAAATATGATTGAGTAACGTCGTCTTACCTGCACCGAGGAATCCCGACAGCACAGTTACAGGTAATTTGGCTGGAGTGGCTAAAGAATTATCCATTGGCTTTCTCACTTATCTTAATAAAAGGCTTGTTACGTTTGGAAAAACATAAAGCACATTGACCTAATAGCTCTAAACAATGATGCTTAGGGCTAAAATCCTGATGAACAAGTGACTGTTCAATCACTTGAGTAAACTGAGGTGAATCAAGAATTTGAACTGTCTGACACTCTGTACAAATTGTGACGAGTAAGTAATTTTTCTTATTTCTCAATTCATATGCTAAATATTTGTTCAATGTATCAAGTCTAAGTATTAAGCCATGGCCTGATAGTTTTTTTAAAATACGATAAATTTGTACTGGAGATTGCAAGCCGTAAGGTTTTACCTTTTCCAATAAAGCATAAGCACTTATTGCCTTCTGCTCATTTTGCAAAATTGTTAATACCCTTTGCTGTATCGCACTAAGTTTTAATTCACTCATCTACATTTCCTTTATCATTTCGATTAGACAAAAGCTGAGTGATACAGGGAGATGAGGTACTTTTATGATCGGGTCCCCATGTGCGATATCCAGCACTATCAATATGAATTTGACCAGAAGCATAGACTCCGAGTCCCATATTCAAGCGATCACCATTTTTGACCCAAAATTGACACAAATTTGTTTTTGTTTGCTGAATCATTGTAAGTTCTTCTAGTATTGGCTGTTCTGGACCAATCCTAAAATCAAGTGCAGCATTAAAAACATGTTTGGAAGAATCTGCTCCTTTCGCACAGCGATTTAGGGCAGAGTTACGGTAAACAGAAGTGACTGTAAAATCATCAATCACATTGTCATTAATTAATTCCTTAAAAATATTTAAAGTCGGTACGATATTGTTCCAAATTTCTTGCGGTGGAATTTCATATTCTGATGCATGGCAGTTTTGCCAATCTCGTGCTGTTTGAAATAGTTCAAATTCAGGTACAACACCCAGTAAATTATATTTTTTTAAAAATGTTTGATAACGATTCACTTGAGCTTTATGTGAAGGTTGCGAAATCCAATGCTGATACTCTATTGGGGCATTTTTTGGATACGATCGTTTCGGCTGTACAGATTTACGTTTTACATTGTTATGTTGTCCCGAAGCATTTGATGAGTAAATCAATTGCCCCGTTTGTTTCTGACTGCATGCTGTAAGACAGAACAGTAAACCAATAATTAAAAAATGTTTCATAGCCACTTATTTCAATCTCGAATCTTAAAACGCCTAATGGGCAATTTTAATAAGTTTGCCACTCATAATGTAATGTTATAACATAACTTAAATATTTAAAAGTTCTTCTTTATCTCAAATTCAAAGAAGAACATTGGTTTTTGATTTGATTCTGCTGTGCAATTAATAGAGCGCTAACTGGGAAAAACAATGTCTGATTTGTATGTTTATAATGCTGAAACTCGATCCAAAGAGCGCTTCAAACCTATCATAACAAACGAAATCAAACTCTATGTCTGTGGAATCACCGTTTATGATTATTGTCATATTGGACATGCACGAACCATGGTCGCCTTTGACTTTATTGTTCGCTTTTTGAGATCACAGGGCTGGAAAGTAAAATACATTCGTAATATTACGGATATCGATAACAAGATTATTCATAAAGCACAAGACAACCACGAATCCATCGGCAAATTGACGGATCGCTTTATTCAAGCAATGCATATAGATTTTCATACATTAGGCTGCCTCTCTCCTGATGCAGAGCCTAAAGCAACTGATTCTATTCAAAATATTCAAACTATTATTCAAACCTTATTCCAAAAAAAATACGCCTATCAAACATCAAATGGCGATATTTATTTTTCTGTTGAAAGCTATCCTGACTATGGACGATTATCTGGTCGAAAATTAGCAGATATGCAAGCTGGTGCGAGCCAACGTGTCAGTTTAGAAACAGAAAAACGTCATCCTTTTGATTTTGTACTCTGGAAAGCTTCAAAACCCAATGAACCTTTTTGGCAATCGCCTTGGGGAAATGGTCGACCAGGTTGGCATATTGAATGTTCGGCAATGTCAATGTGTCATCTTGGCAACCATTTCGATATTCATGGCGGTGGGGGTGATTTAATTTTCCCACATCATGAAAATGAAATAGCACAGAGTGAAGCTGCAACTGGAGAAAAATATGTGAATTACTGGTTGCATACAGGCTTCATCAATGTCAATGGAGAAAAAATGTCGAAATCATTAGGTAATTTTCTTACCATACGTGATGCGCTCAAGGATTATCATCCTGAAGTCATTCGCTTACTGGTGATCAGTTCGCATTACCGTAATCCGATTGATTTCTCTGATCATATTTTAAAAGATACACAAAAAGTATTGTCTCGATTCTATCAAGCAATTTACCACGCACAACCCTTTATCACATCAAAAGATGATGCTATTAAAACAGAACTAAATAGTAATCCTTTTATACAAAAATTTAATCAAGCCATGAACGATGACTTTAATACTCCAGAAGCTTTAGTTGTTTGTTTTGACTTATTGAAGCAGCTGAACATAGCCTTAAAAGAAGAGAACCAAGAAAACGTTATTAAAAATTATCAGTTACTTCTTTGGATCGGCAATATTCTAAATATTTTTCAGTATGATCCTGAGAAAATATTAAAGCACTCAGCTAGTGAACAAGATTCTCCCCTTTCCGAGCAGGAAATCCAAGAAGCGATTCTGGCAAGAAATACAGCACGAAGCAATAAACAATATGCTTTAGCAGATCAAATTCGACAGAAATTACTTAAAAGTGGCATCCTTTTAGAGGATACCCAGACACAAACAATTTGGAGACTCAATCAATAATGAATGATGTTTACTTATTAAGATTCATCCTCCCCATCTTTATCAAATACGGATTACACATATGGCGATTAGCAATCAAGACCTGAGAAAAGCAGGACTAAAAGTCACTCTTCCGCGAATAAAAATTTTAGAAATATTGGAAAACTCAATTCCTCACCATCTGARKRCGGA
>NZ_LUAW01000047.1 GCF_001605895.1 Acinetobacter pragensis | reverse complement strand
CCATAAGGAATATGGGGCAGCAGCACTGAAGAAGCAAAGTAAAGACTGGATTGATCAAGACATAGACTCAGCTATTCTGCAATTAAAATCTTGGAGTGAGGCATTTAGGCGTTATGAAACGATTGTTTTTGAMTRKRMRAWASTATTCAAGTGATTCATGCCAGCAGCGGTTTTGCCGTGCTGGCGCATCCGACCCGTTATGATTTATCCGCGACCAATATTCGCTATCTGATCGAAATCTTTGCTCAATTCGGCGGCGATGCTGTTGAGTTGCCGCCGGCGGTGGAGCCGCTGGGAACACGGCAAATGGTGGACCGCATGATTGCGGAACATGGATTGAAAGTATGTTTTTCTAGAGATCGGATAATTTTAGAAAGACTAGTTTTACCTGAATAGTTACGCCCATAAAAGATATTGATATCTTTAAAGTCATAAGTCTGGCCATTTCCAAGATTTAAAGCTGTATTCCAATCAAAATCTTTAAAAATAGAAAAATTATCAATTTTTGATATACGCTTAATTTTCACTTTTTTCCCCTTTAATTTTTAATATTCAAATATTTATTGATTTATTAAATATACTTTTTGGTTGTTAATTCTTCAATAAAAAAGAGCGCTTCGGCGCTCTTTTTTATACACTAAATTTTCATCCAGCCTTTCTTTGCTTCGGCATTTCATTCAGATCCAGCACCTTCAAAATTTGCTCCCCAATACGCTGAATCAGCGGCATAGTCACAGAATTTCCTGCTTGCGTATACAAGGCGCAGTTTGCAACTTTGGCCGGAAATCTCATCTGCTCGACAGGATAGCCCTGAAAAGCAAAACACTCTTTTGGCGTTAATTTTCGGATGCCGTAATCATCTTTAATAATGGGCACATTGTGGCCGCCCGAACCCATATTCGCAGTCAGGGTGGGGCAGACATTGCGCTTATTTTCACGCACATAGACCCGGCGCCATTGATACACTTTATCTTTCGAAATCACGGTTTCCGCCATCTTCGCATAATACTTATGATCAGGTGCATAGTAATATTTCTGATCCACTTTGCCCTGTTCTAATAAGCTGCGGATGGTCGTGGTTAATGGAATCTCGTCTGGAAAACTGAACTCTTGATATCTTGGCACCTGCAATGGGTCCAGCGCTACAATAAAAATACGCTGACGGTATTGCGGCACATTGGCATGGGTCATGCTGTTTAAGACTTTATAAAAGACCGTATATCCCAGCTCTTCCAGTGTGTTGCAGATGACTTGAAAGGTATTGCCGCCATCATGCGTGACTAAATTTCTGACATTTTCTAAAAAAAGGGCTTTGGGGCGGTGTTTTTTTGCAATATTGGCGACATCGAAAAACAAGGTGCCGCGGGTTTCTTGAAAACCCTTACGGTGTCCGGCAATCGAAAAGGCTTGGCAGGGAAAACCGCCGCAGAGAATATCGAATGTTTTAGGGATTTGCGCTTTGGTGCTTTCTAGGGTGATATCGCCTTCAGGCCATTCACCATAATTGGTAAAATAGGTTTGCTGCGCCCGCTTATTCAGTTCACTGGAAAACTCACAGCGCCCCTCAAGATTTTGCAATGCCATCCGAAAACCGCCTACCCCTGCAAAGAGATCAATAAATGTAAATTTATAGTCTTTAGGCTGTGAAAATGGGGCTGAACGCAGATCTGGTTGCATTAAAAGCTCAATCTTAGTAGATAAATAACTCGCTTTTCATTGTAATTAAAATCAGCGAAATAGAAAGGGACAATCCTGTTATTTAACTTAAGCGGCAGCAGATGCAGCTGACGGGGCAGGCAAGCCAGAACATTCACTGATGTGCATCAGCTTCGGCAGAAGAGAGGGGGAGGGAGTGGAAATTGCTGTCGAAAAGAAATAACCGGCTAGGGGCGGGAAGCTGTTTCTCTGAGCGGATTCGGCCGCTTGGCTGCGCTCAATGGCTTTTTATGTTTTGACTGAGCCGGCTTATTCTGCGCGTTCATTGAGGGGTCATAGCGCACCACACAGTTCCGGCCGTTTTCTTTGGCGCGATACAGCGCGATGTCCGCGTGTTTGACCAGTTCATCTAAATCTTGCTTATGCGACTTTAATTCCGCGACCCCAACGGAAACGGTGAAGCTTAAGGTTTTATCTTTTAATGTTAAACATTCATTCTGAATACGTTCACGGATACGTTCTGCTATTAGCAAACCGTCATGAATGCTGGTTTCTGAAAGCAATGCGATAAATTCTTCACCGCCAAAACGTGCAAGCACATCTTTTTGGCGCATTTCTTTGCGCGTGGTATCGGCAATCACTTGCAGGACACGGTCACCAATGTCATGGCCATAGGTGTCATTAATCTTTTTAAAATAATCGACATCAAACATCAGCAGGCATGTGCTGGCCGGTGTGGGCCATTCATGAATGCGGCGTTCTGCAACATCAACAAACTGGCGCCGGTTAAACAGCTGGGTCAATTCATCGGTATGCGCCATATTTTTAAAGCTGTGCAGATTCCAGTCATCCAGCAGCGAACGCAAGAAATGCCTGCGGCCATTTAACGCGCTGTTCCAGCTGATATAAAGGCTGAACAGCAGGATCGGAAAGAACGTGAGATAAAATACGATGGCCTCTTCCAGATGCATCAGCTGCTGAACGCCAATGGCGGCGAACAGGGCAATGAACACTGTGCTGTACAAGGCGGCCTTAAAGCGGATTTGAATGCAGAGATTGGCAATTAAGACAAAAATCACAGAGGCGTAAATATATGAGTTGACCCATGGGCTGGAAGACTGCAGCAGTAAAAAAACCCAAAGCGCCATGCTGCAGGCTGTGCTGACAGGTAAAATCATGTCTAACAGCCGGACATCTTTTTTATATTTAAACAGATAGAAGCATGCCAGCAAAGATGCCGCTACACAGCCGACACGAAGGAAAGCCGATTCATAATACATATCCGGCATGATGAAATAATCAGCAAAAAAGTAGACCAAAAAGACCAGCTGCGCGATGTAGTTGATCCGGCGCAGAAAAAAGTGCTGCTGCTGATATTGGAAATCCAAAAAGGCCTGCTGAAAATGCGCAGGAATCCGAGCTTGGTGGTCAGCCAGCGCATGCTCAATGATTGCACGGTGTGTCAGGCTGCATTCAGACGGTTTCAGTAAATGCTGCGGCGGGGGGTGCTGGACATTTCTCTTGGAATGGCTTTTTCGGCCAATCCGAAAATCTGCAGTCATGCGCTTATCCTTTCTATTTCAGCAGAAATTTGGAATAGTGCATTATGCGCAGCGTGGTTAAAAAATGAACTCACCAGATTTGGGTATTTTTTGGCAAAAATTATGACAAATTGTGTCAATTCTGACTGTTTAAAAGATTGAGGCGCTTTTACGCGCTTTCTGCATCAGCTGCCGCATGCTAGATTATGATCAGAGAATCAGCAGCGCAATGTATGACATGGCGATTGTCCTATTTATAAAATTCAACGTATTGCAGGATGCATGGGTTTCACCGTTAAAATTGACTAAGATGCAGGAATTCCCCGCAATAATTCAGCGATAAAATATACTTGGCTGTAAATTGCTTTCAGCACACACTGCGTTTCCAGCATGAGCTTCAGCCAGATTCAGGATAGCAATATGACCAATACCAACTACACCGAACTGTCATCTTCAGATGACTGTGAAAAATACATCAATCAATTTGTACAGGATTTTCCGCTGCGCAGCGCTGAAATCGGCCGCGGAACTGTTATCAAGCGCGCTTTGCCCAGCCGTCATAAACGCATGATTGGCGCATGGTGTTTTCTTGATCATGCGGGGCCTGTGGTGTTTCCGCAAGGAGACGGCTTGGATGTTGGCCCGCATCCGCATATTGGCCTGCAAACCTTTACTTGGATGATTGAAGGCACCATGATGCATACTGACAGCTTGGGTTCAAAACAGCTGATCCGTCCGAATCAGGTGAATTTGATGACAGCAGGCTACGGCATTTCACATACAGAAGTCGCGCCGGAAACCGAAACTCATATGCATGCCGCGCAGCTGTGGATTGCCTTGCCGGACGACAAGCTTAATATGGCGCCGCAGTTTGACCACTATCCTGAGTTGCCCGTCATCAGCCAAGATGGTGTAGATTTTACGGTGCTGGTCGGAGAGTTCTTAACGAAGGCATCTCCCGTTAAAGTGCACACGGAATTGCTGGGTGTTGACTTGCAGGCAAAAGCAAGCACCCGGACCCGCCTTGCATTGAATCCAAAATTTGAATATGGCTTTATGGCTTTGGAAGGAAGCGCAAGCATTAATGGCCATGAACTGACCGATGAAAATATGGTGGTTTTAGAACCTGGGCTGGATCATGTTGATATTGAAATTCATGCCAATAGCCGCGTGCTGCTGCTGGGCGGAGAGCCGTTTGAATCACCGATTCTACTGTGGTGGAACTTTGTAGGCCGTACTCAAGAAGAACTGCGCTTAGCGCGCGATCAGTGGATTGAGCAGAATGAACGTTTTGGCAGCATTCCTGATTATGAAGGGCCGTGCTTAGAAGCGCCGGTTTTCCCTGACAGTATGCGTGCCTCGAAATAAGCGTATGGGTGTTTCAGGCGCTGCTGCATGCAGCGCCGGATAGATAACATAAATGGACACAGAAAAATATCAATAAGGATAAAAAATGGCTGTTATTGCACAAGCAAAAGTAGAGACCCTGCCTGAGCCGTGGTCGGGCGAAATCAGCAGCGGCAAGCATCAGCTGATCACCGATAAACCTGAATCCTTCGGCGGTCAGGACAAAGGCTTAGCACCGTATGATCTGATTTGTTCAGGCCTGATTTCCTGCACCATGATTACCTTGCGCATGTATGCGCAACATAAGGGCATTGAATTGGGCGCGTTCCGTGTGGAAGCTGATTTTTGCGCCAATAAAGAAGGTGAAGAATGGATTAGCCGCCGCGTGCATTTTGAAAATCAGCTGGGCGCTGAACTGGAGCAGAAAGTATTGGATATTTGCAGCAAAACGCCAGTCACAAAAACGCTGCTGCGCAGTTTAGACATTCACACCAGCCTGATTTAAGCCGGCAGCAGGCAAATGCGCTGTGATCATTTGCCTTTTTGATATACCCGCCGAAGCAATCATACCGTAGATCAACAAGAAGGATAAAATATGCTGACCCTGCATCACTTAGAGCAGTCACGCTCTTTTCGCATTATCTGGGCATTGGAAGAATTGGGGCTGGAGTATCAGATTCAGTTTTATAAACGGCTGCCGACTTTTGCTGGCCCGCCAGAGCTGAAGGAAGTGCATCCGCTGGGTAAAGCGCCGGTGCTGACGGATGACGATCAATGCATTGCAGAATCGGCAGTGATTTTAGAGTATTTGCAGGAGCGCTTTGATGAGTCAGGCCAGTTTATCCCTCAAACACAAATGGAGCGCCAGCAATACCGCTATTGGATGCATTATGCGGAAGGTTCTCTGATGCCGCTGCTGGTGATGCAGCTGGTGATGGAAAATGTGCCGAAGTATGTGCCGTGGCTGATTAAGCCGATTGCTCAAAAAATTACCGGCGGGGTAAAAGGCGGTTTTATCAAACCGCGCTTAAAAGATCATATCGAATTTTTAGAAAGCCATTTATCTTCCCATGATTATTTTGCAGGGCAGTTCAGTTTTGCTGATATTCAGATGAGCTTTCCCTTACAGGCCCTGCAGTCACGGACAAAAGGCAAATATCCGCAGATTCAGGCCTTTTTGCAGCGGATTGGCAGCCGGCCGGCTTTTCAGCGCGCGCAGCAAAAAGAACCGGCGCTGAACTGAGTGCATGCGGATGCGATTATTAAAAAGCCTGCTCAGTCAGCAGGCTTTTTAATGGGCTTTGATTCTGCAATCAGACGGATCAGCTGACGTGATACAGGCGTTCTTTCGGAAAGACCACTTTAAAAATAGAGCCGCGGTTTTCTTTCGATTCAATTTCTAAATGCGCCTGATGCTGCATCAGCACATGTTTGACAATTGCTAAGCCTAAGCCGGTGCCGCCGGTTTGCCGGCTTCGGTCACTGTCGACGCGGTAAAAGCGCTCGGTGAGGCGTGGCAGATGTTTCGGGTCGATCCCGATACCGGTATCTTCAACGGTAAAATAGCCTTGCTCCCCGTCATCATGCCAGCCAACTGTCACCGTGCCGCCTTTAGGGGTGTATTTGATGGCATTGGTAATCAGATTGCTGAAGGCGCTGGCCAGTTCAGTGTCTGAGCCGATTAAATCGCAGTGGCTATCAATGTCTAAGTTCAGTTCGTGGCCATAATCGACATTGTAGGCATGCGCATCGTCATACAGCTGGTTCATCAGGCTGGGCATATCAATAATTTGATTTTTAGCAATTTTTTTATCATTTTCTAAGCGTGACAAAAGCAGCAGGTCATTCACTAAGGCGTTCATGCGCCGTGTTTGTGACTGCATTTGGTCAAAGGCGCGTTTCCAGCGCGGATTCAAGTCTTCCTGATCGGTAAATGTTTCGATATAGCCGCTGAGCACTGTGAGCGGTGTGCGCAATTCATGCGAAATATTATCGACAAAATCTTTGCGCATCTGTTCCAAGTTGTGCATGCGGGTGACATCATACGCCACCAGCAGGCGGCTTTCTCCGCCAAAACGGGTCATTTTCACTTGCACATAAAGTTCATCAAAACCCGTCGATTTCATCTTCAGGCCATCCGGCGCCTGATCTATATTGTTGAAATATTCAATAAAGCTCGGCTGGCGCAAAATGGTCAGAATGTTGCGGCCGCGGTCTGTGGCCTGAATGCCCAGCAGCTTTTCCGCCGCCGGATTCCACCACTCAATCTGGTGGGTTTCATCAATCAGCACCACAGCTTCGGCCAGCGCCACTAAAGAAGACTGCGCGCGGTCAATCAGGCCGACCATTTCCGCCTGCACAATGCGTTCCTGACGCTGTGCGCGGTAGACATTGAACAGCAATGCGCCCCAGATGCCGTCTAAATTCGGCGGCACATCATAAGGGCGGTTGGAAATCCATTCATTGACCAGATACAGTGAACGCAACTGCAATGCAAAAAAGATGCTGAAGGCTGTAAAAATGCAAATCCAGAAATACCCGATCCCGAGGCCAACAAAGCCGCCAATAATCAGCAGAAAAGCCAGCAGGCGCAAATCCTGCTTGGCAAAAGTCCATAAGCTGCTGTAGCGGAACTTTTTATGTTCGCGCGCCAGCTCAGGGACAGGGTAGGGTTCGTACATACAATACAGTTAACCTAAAAAAGCTTAATCCGGAATGATATCAGCCAAGCGCGACATCTGCGCGGGTTGAAAAACGGTAGCCAGTACCGCGCACCGTTTGCACATAGCGGTCTGCGCCGTACGGCTCCAGCACTTTACGCAAGCGCCGGATATGAACATCAATGGTGCGGTCTTCAATATACACGTTTCCGCCCCAGACTTGGTCCAGTAATTGCGCGCGGGTGTATGCGCGTTCAGGATGGGTCATGAAAAAGGCCAGCAGGCGGTATTCGGTCGGCCCCATTTCTAAAATACTGTCGCCGTGGCTGACGCGCTGGCTGACAGGATCTAAAATCAGGCCATTGGCATCAATGGTTTTCTCGCCGCCCAAAGCATTCGAACGGCGCAGTACCGCTTTAATGCGTGAGACCAGCTCACGGGTCGAAAAAGGTTTGGTCATGTAATCATCTGCGCCTGCATCCAGACCTTGCACTTTATGGTCTTCTTCGCCGCGGGCGGTCAGCATGATGACTGGAATTTCAGATAGGTTCTCGTCGCGCTTTAGGCGGCGGCACAAATCGACACCGCTGACACCGCCAGGCATCATCCAGTCCAGCAGGACGAGAGCAGGGCGCTGGTCGACAATCATTTGATGCGCCTGTTTAGCATCTTCGGCTTGCTGGCATTGAAAACCAGCCATATCTAAAGAGGTATGGATCATTTCCCGGATCGGGAGTTCGTCGTCGACAATCAAAATGTAGTCATCTTTCACAGCGCAATACCCTATTTCATGTAAACGGTGGACCGTTTTATATTTATGACAGGCTTATTACAAAGATTAATTATGACAGTATCATTGCAAAAAGACATCGGGGCGCTATTTTTGAAAGATTTTGTGACAAATCTTTGGCTGAAAACACCGTATAATTTAAAATTAACTCACTGTATTTAAAATGTAAATTTAGTTTTTTAGCTGGCAGTAAAATAAAGCTTAATTTTTTTTCGCGGCCAGTTCATTTCCAGAGAATGTCTGCAGCAGCGAAAGGAAAACAATGCTGCAGGACGATAAAACTTCGTCCATGGATTGCTTGAATCCGCTCACCACCCAGCGGATGGCAATCTGAGTGACATAGCCGTTCAGCCCCGTCGCCACCAGAGAAATTTCTCGTTCTGAACGGTCAATATTCGGCATCATCAGCATAACGAAAGCATGAATCATGCGGTCAAAGCGCGTCATGGTTTCCTGAATAGTGGCTTGATTATGCAGTTCCTGCACCAGCATCGCGTCGATATAAATAATGCGCGCCATGCGTGGGTTGTCTTTGAGTGTGGTCAGCAGCGCTGTCAGGCCCGATTCAATCATTTTTTTAGGATCGGAAGAGGCTTGCATAATGGCCTGCATGACATTTTGCTGTAGCTCATCAATCAGCTTTAAGAATATGGTTTGAAACAGGTTTTCACTTTTTTTAAAGGATTCATAAAAATAGCGTTCGGTCAGCTTAGCTTCATTGCAGATGTCTTTGACTGTCACGGAAAAAAAGCCATGCGTGCCGTAAGCTTCAATACCTGCTTCAATCAGTTTTTCACGGCGCAGCTGTTTGCGCTCTGTCAATGATAGGCCTTTGAATTGGCGTTCTTTACTGCTTTTGGCCGGCTGCTGTTCTTCTGTGTTCTGCTGCTCTGTCATCACAATCTAATCAATTTGAAACGGGTTATGGCGGTATCTTAACAATAAATAAGCAGAACACCTATGCTATTCAGCCTTATCCGCAGAAGCCAATGCGCCGTCCTAAGATGATATTGACAATATAGATTGTCAAAACTATATTGATAAAATAAGATGAATTTCGGCTGTTGATGAATTTTCAGCGGAAGCATCAAACTGAAGCGTTCAAGCTCAGGACCGTTTAAGCAAAGGAAAAAGAATGAAAAATTTTAAAAATAAAGTCGCGGCAATTACTGGCGCCGGTTCGGGTATCGGCCAGCAATTGGCCGTATTGCTGGCGAAGCAGGGCTGCCACCTATCGTTGAGTGATGTAAATGAGCAAGGATTAGCGCAAACCGCCGCGCTGCTGAAAGACAGCAATGTGCGGGTCACCACGAAAAAAGTCAATGTGGCGAAGCTGGATGAAATCCGCGCCTGGGCGCAAGAGACGGTGCAGAATCATGGCTCAGTCAATATGATTTTCAATAATGCCGGCGTGGCGTTGGGCTCGACCGTGGAAGGCGCCAGCTATGAAGAGCTGGAGTGGATTGTCGATATCAATTTTTGGGGTGTGGTGTACGGCACCAAAGAGTTTTTGCCCTTGATTAAAAAGTCGGGCGAAGGCCATATCATTAATATTTCTAGCCTTTTTGGCCTGACTGCGCAGCCGACGCAGTCGGCTTATAACGCAACTAAGTTTGCCGTGCGCGGCTTTACCGAGTCACTGCGTCAGGAACTGGATATGGAAAACAGCGGTGTCAGCGCGCTGTGCGTACATCCGGGCGGCATCCGCACCAATATTGCCAATGCCGCGAAAATGAATGACAGCTTGAAAAGTCTAGGCATGAATCCTGAAAAGTCAGCCCAAACTTTTAATAAGCTGCTGCGCTGTCCGCCGGAAGAAGCTGCGCGTCAAATCTTAGAGGCTGTGCAGAAAGACAAGCGCCGCCTGCTGATCGGCAATGATGCGAAAGCGCTGGATCTAATCCAGCGTATTTTGCCGACGGGCTATCAGAAAATTACCGCCATGGCGACGAAGCTGGGCAAAGGCAAATAAATACCGTTCAGAACTATCACCCGCACCTTGCGGGTTTTTTTATGAGAACACATCCTGTGCCGTGTCTTTTGAGTACAGCCTTATATCTCTAAAAATGATTTAAAAATAAAAAAACGTGCTGAATTTAAATAAGCAATTGTTGAAATATCAGCAGCAATTCAGTCTTAAAACCAACAGATTTTCTCGGATTAAAATTAAATAAATTAATAAAAACAATATCTTATTTCTTTGGCACGCTTGTTGCGAAATAACAGTGACAGAAATATGAAAATTAGAGAAGAAATCATGAGTACTTCACAGGCTTTAAAAGCAAAACAGTCGCGTTCTGCACAAGTGCGCGGGCAATTGGATTATCCCGTGATTGATACGGATATTCATACCAATGAATTCAGCCCATTGCTGGAAGACTATATTGCCCAGTATGGCGGCGCGAAGGTGGTGGATACTTTCCGGGAGCATTTACGTACCAACGGTTTGAATGCCTTGGCCGCAGAATGGTATCGCGCGACACCGCAAGAGCGTCAGGACAAACGCTTATTCCGCCCACCGTTCTGGGCGCTGCCGGCGCAAAACAGCTATGACTTGGCGACAGTTTCCTTGCCGTCTCTGCTGAGTGAGCGTTTAGAGGAGCTGGGTACCGATTATGCGGTGCTGTATCCGAATGTTTCGCTGTTTCCGATTAACTCCGCCAATGAAGATTTGCGCCGCAGCTTGAGCCGGGCCGTGAATCATTATCATGCCGATATTTACCGCCCTTATGCAGACCGCTTGACACCGGTGGCAGCAATTCCGCTGCATACACCTGGAGAAGGCATTGAAGAGCTGGAATACGCCATAAATACGCTCGGCTTAAAGACAGCATTGATTCCGGGCGCAGTGCGCCGTCCGGTGAAAGCGCTCGCTGAAAAATATCCAGATGATGCAGAGCTGCGCCGTTATGCCTACTGGCTGGATTTTTTTGGCATTGACAGCGCGCATGACTATGATCCGTTCTGGCAAAAGAGCATTGAGCTGGGTATCAATCTGTCGACCCATTCCGGCAGCCAAAGCTGGGTAGCGCGTAATTCGCCAAGCAATTACATGTTCAACCACATTAACCACTTTGCTGATGCATCTGAAGCCTTGGCCAAAGCGCTGTTCTTTGGCGGCGTCACTGAGCGCTTTCCGCAGCTGCGCATTGCGCTGCTGGAAGCCGGCGCATCTTGGGGGGCAAATGTGCTAACGCATCTGGTTGACCGTTTTGAAAAGCGCGGCAATGCACATGTTCAGCAATACAACCCCGCAAATATCGACCGTCAGCTGATTATTGATTTATACCGCCAGCATGGACAGGAATTATTCCGCGGCCGTGAATACAGTGATGATCAGATCATCGAAAGTGTTTTTGGGGTGGCATCGGCATTCCGCTTTCGCGAACAGCCTGCTGAAAGCATTAATGATTTCGCCTTAGCCAAAATCAATCAGATTGAAGATATTTATGAGCGCTGGGTGCCGAATTTTTACTTTGGCAATGAAGCGGATGACCGCACGATCGTTGGGGCGCTGAATCCGAAGGGCAACCCGTTCGGCAAAAAAGTGCATGCCTTGTATTCCTCTGATTCAGGACATTGGGATGTTCCTGAACTGACTGAACCGCTTGCTGAAGCCTACGATTTGGTGCGTGAAGGCGCAATCACCGAAGAGGATTTTAAAGCCTTGGTTTTTGATCACCCTTACAGTTTTTATACCGCCAATAATCCGGACTTCTTTAAAGGCACGCAGGTCGAGCAGAAGCTGCAGAAAAACTGGGCTGCATAACACACATTTATTCCCCCTRTSWCAATTTCAGATAAATTGATCCGGCGGCATCCGCATGTATTCCAGAGTGAGCAGTTCTCTAAACTCAGCGCTGAAGATGTGTCTGTTTTATGGCAAGAGATAAAGCGCAATGAAAAGCAGGGAAAAAATATGTCAC
>NZ_LUAW01000046.1 GCF_001605895.1 Acinetobacter pragensis | reverse complement strand
YKMYRATCTCKWKSSRCTGGAGCGCTTTTTACCGTGATCATGCCTACTGGCGTCAAGTATCGCGCGAGGTGAAGCCGAGTCTGAATGATGCGGACACCATGCTGCTGAACAATCTTTTAGGCGTGTATGATGCCTTGACGGCGATGTACCCGAACCGTCCTAAAGGCTTTATTCATTCTGACTTGTTCCGTGACAACACTTTATTTGAAGGGGAAGAGCTCAAAGGCATTTTAGACTTTTATGAATTAAATAAAGATGAACTGCTGTTTGATATTGCCATTACCTTAAATGACTTCTGCACCGATTATCCAGAGGTGACTTTGAATGAAGCGCGCGCCGTGGCTTTTCTAAATGCTTATGAAACAGTGCGTCCGCTGACCGCGGATGAAAAATCCTGCCTTGAGCTGTACTTGGCCATGGCGGCTGGGCGTTTCTGGATGATGCGCTTGCAGGTTGCGCAAAAAAATGCAGCGGAAGGCCGCAGCGGCGGGGATATTCTGCAAAAAAATCCAGCTGAGATGCGTGATATGCTGATTGAACGCCTCAAGTTCGTAACGGCTTAATTTAATTCATTTAAAGGAAAAGACATGCGCGATCAAGGGCGTTTAGTAGAATGGTTTGATGATAAAGGCTATGGCTTTATTCAGCCCAATGACAGCGCCAAAGACCGCGTATTTCTGCACATTAAGGATTTTTCACGGCCGGGGCCGCGGCCGATTGTCGGCTGCGCTTTGGAATATGGGGTTATTTTGGATGAGCGCGGGCGCTGCCGTGCGCAGCAGGTCATGTATTTAAAAGCCGCTCAAGTACAGGCAAAATCAAAACGTGTGAAAGATAATATTGCACCTATGCCGAAGAAAACATCGGCGATGCAAATCCTCTGCATTGTATATATTTTGGCTTTGGCAGGGCTGAATTTGGCTGGCCTGCTGAACGGCATGGCGCTGCTGGCAATCAGTTTAGTGAATGCCGCGACATATTGGTTCTATTCGCAGGACAAGGAAGCTGCGCAATTGGGCAACCGCCGTGTGCCGGAAAATACCCTGCATATCCTGTCTTTTTTGGGAGGCTGGCCGGCAGCGTGGCTGGCGCAGCAAAGATTACGGCATAAAACACAAAAACAACCCTTCCGCCAAATTTATTTTTGTACTATAGCTTTTAACATACTATTGATTTTATGGCTGATTTCGCCATTCAATCCATTTAAAGGCTAATCTGCCGTATTCAAGGCAGTATAAAAATTGAGAGGGCGCGCATGAATTATTCAATTGATAAAGATCCGAACCGCAGTTTGACCATCGCCTTATATGTGCTGTATATCGTAGCGATTTTTTCGGCAGGCCTCTTGGCCATTGTGGCGCTGATAATTAATTATGTGAAACGCAGCGATGTGCAGGGATCTATTTTTGAAAGCCATTTCACGTGGCAAATCCGCACCTTCTGGTGGTATCTGTTTTGGAATATTCTTGCATTCGTACCGTTTATCTTCCTGTTTTTTACCGGTGAAAATCCGAATGCCTTTGCTGGCATCGCTTTTGGCGCATCTGCATTTTGTGTTACAGTCATTGGCCTGTCTTGGGTCTGGATTGTGTACCGCGCCATTAAAGGTTTGATCCGCGTGAATGACAATCAGCCGATGTACCAATAAGCCGTTTGACAAAGAAAAAGCAGCTTCGGCTGCTTTTTCTTTGTGTGCGTATTTAAGACGGCAGGGAAGCCGACTTTTTCTTGGTCAAAAACTTTGGCTTGCATTCACTGACAATGACGCCAAGCACCACCATGCATCCGCCGATCAGCGCTAAAGCCGGCAAGCGTTCCCCGGCAATGCGCCCAATGATGGCGGCCCATACCGGTTCACCTGCGTAAATAATCGCGGCTTGAGAGGGATCGACCATGCGCTGCGCCCAGTTCATGACCAGCTGAATGACGGCGCTGGCAAGGCCTAATGCGCACAGCACCGCCAGCAGAGGCCATTCAAGCGCCGGTAAATGAGTTTCACCATTGAACGGCGCCATCAAAAAGCACAGCAACGAAGCAAAAGCCAGCTGCAGTACGGTCACCCTGCGTAAATTCACTTTGTTGGCAAAATAGCTGATCAGGATGATTTCAAAGGCAATGGCGACAGAACCCAGCAAGGTAATGAGCTGACCGAAATTCAGCTGAATAGCGCCAAAGCCGTTTCCTGTCAAAAAGACCAAGCCGATAAAGGCCAGCACAGCGCCCAGCCATGTCATGAAAGATGGGCGGCTTTTGAAGCACAGCCACATCAAAAAAGGCACCAGCGGCACATACAGAGCCGTTAAAAAGGCTGATTCGCTGCTGCTGATGCTTTGCAGGCCTATGGTTTGAGTGCCATAGCCGATGGCGATGACGGCGCCGATGCAGAATCCGGCAAAAACTTCATAAGCCGTGAATCCGGTTAAGGATTTCAATGAAAGCAGGCTGACTGCAATGGCGGCGGCGGCAAAACGCAGCCCGACAAAGAGCATGGGTGTACTGAAATTCAGCCCATATTGCACCGTCAGGAAACTGCCGCCCCAAAGAACGGTAATTAAAATCAGTGAGATTTGCGGTGCTTTAGCTTTCAGCCAAGCGGAAGATGTGATCATGAGTATATTTAAAATTCAGTCAATAAAAAAAGAGGTCCGCAGACCTCTTTCAAGAAAATCCGGAATTACAGGGATTGTTCATCCAGCAGCAATTGCGCTTCACGCAGGCTCAGTGTGCCTTCGTAAATTGCACGGCCGGTAATGGCGCCTAAAATACCCGGCTGGCCTCTTAAATTGCGGACATCATCCAAGTTGGTCACACCGCCGGAAGCAATGACGGGGAGGCCTGAATAAGTCGCAAGGTTGACCGTCTGTTCAACATTCACGCCTTGCATCATGCCGTCGCGGGCAATATCGGTATAGACAATGCTGGATACGCCGGCATCTGCAAAACGCTTAGCCAAATCAGTGGCTTTAACGTCAGTGACATTGGCCCAGCCGTCTGTGGCCACCATGCCGTTCATGGCATCAATACCCACAATGATGTGGCCGGCAAATTTTTTGCAGGCTTCTTCTACAAACTCAGGGTTTTGAACAGCTTTAGTGCCGATAATGACAAAAGTCACACCTGCATCCAGATAGTGTTCAATGGTTTCTAAAGAACGGATGCCGCCGCCAATTTGAATCGGCAGCTCGGGCTGAGCTCTGCAGATGGCTTCAACCACCGGCTTATGAATAGGTGTACCTGCGAAAGCGCCGTTTAAATCGACCAAATGCAAGCGGCGCGCGCCTTCATTAACCCAATGCTGTGCAGTTGCCACAGGATCGTCAGAAAATACAGTATCGTCTTCCATACGGCCTTGCTTTAAACGGACACACTTGCCATCTTTCAGGTCAATTGCAGGGATGATCAGCATGCTTACGCTCCTTGCTCAATCTTTAAATGAATTCATTGCCCGCCATCTTAGCAAAATATTGGCAAATTTCTAAGCGTCAGATGGCGGTTTTATTTTATTCGGGCGGATGCGGAGCTTTAAGCTGGAATCTGGAATTTCTTTGGGCAATAGGCCCAGGCGCAACAGTTCTTCAAAAATTAATACCGGCGCATAGGCATCGGCCGCAGCATAGGCAATTTGCTGGTCCGTCAAATGCTTTCTGGCCCAGTTGGAGGTGCTGATACTTTTGCTTTTGGGGAAGTTTTGCTGAAACAGCAGCGCAACTGCATTTTTCAGCCCGACAGGATTGTCCAAGCCAAAGGATTTAAAGCATTTGGACAGTTCAATAATGCTGTTGAGTTCAATGCCTTTTTTTCGGAACAGATGCGCATCATTCTTCAGGCCAAAACCTACCTTGATTTGATCGCGGCTGGCAAAGACGGGGTTTAGAAAATCCAGAATTTCATCACTGACCTGAAATAAATAGGCCCGATCATGGGTCGCCAGCTGAATTAAATGCGGGCCAGTCGCAATTTCACCTTTGCTGAATGTGGGTTTTGATTCGGTGTCAAAGCCCAGCACAGCCGCTGTTTTTAATTCGGCTTCAATGGTGCGGCACTGCGCTGTATTTTGAATGACCTGAATATTTTGAACCGGCAGATTTTGAAATAGCGGTAAGGCTTGAATCTGTTCTTTACTGGGAAGCATTGAGGCGGCGCGGGGATCATTCATTTGAATAAAAATGGCATCTTTTCAAGCAGACTAGCGGTTTTTTATTTTAAAGGCAAAATAAAACCTGCAGGACGCAGGTTTTATTGTCTATGCAGCGGATGCTTACTGGCCCATCAAAGCAGCCCCGATACCTCCAACGATCGCCAAGAGCATTAAAATAATATAGATCCAGGCCAATACGCTTTCCCAGCCTGCAGTCGGGCGTGGAGCGCCGTAGCTGTTGCTTTGCGCATCGCCTGGCGCAAAAACTAAATAAAGCGCAATCAGAATATTAGCGATGGGGACTAGAAATAATAATGACAGCCAGCCTGAGTGATTGCGGTCATGTAAGCGGCGGATTGCGAAAACGAAAGTAAAATACAGTACCGCAATATAGATAATGCCGAAAATAATGGCGCCAGAGCCAAAATTTCCAGTTTCCATATTCATTAAGAGATTTGGGAAAATTGCCGCTAAACCGCCGCCAATCAGAATGGCGACTAGTGCAATTAAACAGTTCCATGCTAAATAGGAAAAACGGCCAAAACGTCCGGCGGCGCTCAGGGCTGAATCATTGATTGCGTTATTCATTATTATATTCCTATGATTGGTTTTTCGTGTATTTTAATAATTGTTCAAATCATAATCGGTTTTAATCTCAGATTAAAGAATAAATCTCCAATAAATCAAAAGCCCGCATCATGCGGGCTTTTAAATAAAATAAATTTAGATGTTCCAGTCCACAAAGTTTTTCAGTAGCTGCAGGCCGGCTGTGTGGCTTTTTTCCGGATGGAACTGCGTTGCAAACAGGTTGTCCTGATGAATTGCAGTGCAGAACTCTAAGCCGTAATCACAGGTGGCGGCAACAAGGGCAGGATTTTTCGGTTCGACATAGTAGCTGTGCACAAAGTAAAAACGCGCATCCTGTTCAATGTTATTCCACATTGGATGGCTCGGGTCTGCCTGATGCACTTGGTTCCAGCCCATATGCGGCACTTTGATGCCGTCAATGTCGGGAAAGCGCTTTACTTCGCCTTCAAAAATGCCCAGCGCATCTGCGCCGCCATTTTCTTCAGAACGCTGCATCAGCGCCTGCATGCCGACACAGATCGCCAATACCGGTTTATTGAAGGCCGCTTTACGCACCACTTCATCAATGCCTGCTTCATGCATGCCTTGCATGCAGTCGCGCATGGCACCGACACCGGGAAACACGATTTTATCCGCCTGTGCAATCAGCTTCGGATCATTGGTCACATCCACCGTTGCGCCAACGTGTTCTAAGGCTTTAGCCGCAGAGTGCAGATTTCCCATGCCATAATCAAGAAGGGCAATACGGGTCATTACAGTGTTCCTTTGGTTGAAGCCACTTTTCCTTCTGCGCGCGGATCAACTTCGCAAGCCATGCGGAGCGCGCGGGCAAATGCCTTGAATACACTTTCAATTTGGTGATGGCTGTTTTTGCCTTTCAAATTGTCAATGTGCAAGGTCATTAAAGCGTGGTTCACAAAACCTTGGAAAAATTCAGAGAATAAATCCACATCAAAACGGCCGATCATAGAACGGGTAAACGGAATGTCCATGAATAAGCCTGGACGGCCGGACAAGTCCACCACCACACGGCTTAAAGATTCGTCTAACGGCGCATAAAAATGACCGTAGCGTTTTAAGCCTCTTTTATCGCCTAGCGCTTTCGCAAAGGCCTGACCTAGGGTGATGCCGCAGTCTTCAACGGTATGGTGATCGTCGATTTCGAGGTCGCCGTCGCAATGAATATCGATATCAAACAAGCCGTGGCGCTTGATTTGATCAATCATATGATCTAAAAATGGAACACCAGTGTTTAAAGTGCCTTGACCAGAACCATCAAGATTCACGCGAACTCGAATTTTGGTTTCGTTAGTGTTTCTTACCACTTCACTGATACGATCGGTCATAGACACGTTCCTCAAATACGTCAAAATGATTGATGTAAAAATGTTTTCGCTGTGACGAAAAGTCACCGCATATTAGATTGCTCAGGAGGGTTTATCAATGCCTATTACCGTACATGCTTATACTTCTTTAGAAAATGACGAAGTGCGCAGCCAGCTTGAGCGACTGTACGACACCAGCCCTGAATTCAGCGACGGTGCAGATGCCATTGAACAACTAGAGCAAAACCTATCTCAGTATACCCTAGTTTATACCGCAGAATTTAATACTAAGTTGATAGGCGCCATTTGGTGCACAGGGCAGGGCGAAAGCAAGACGCTGGAATATATTGTAGTGCATCCGGCCAACCGCGGGCGCGGGGTCGCGGAAAGGCTGGTGAGCGAAGCTTGCCGCATGGAAGAAGAAAAAGGCGTGAAAAAATTTGAGCCGGGCTGCGGCGCAATCCACCGCTGTTTGGCGCATTTAGACCGAATTTAAAGCAAGCCTGCGATGAGGCAGCCGGTAGGCTGCTTTTTTGTGCCCGAAAAGGCTTCACAGGGTATTTTTAGAAAACAGGGCATTGAAATTTAAGTCAAAATGCGGCTAATAGCGCGTGATTTGCTGTAAAAGTAAACAAATGAAATAAAAACTGAATCCGCTACTTGACGGCATGGCGCTTAAATTGTTTAATACGCGGCATCGGCGTGATAGCTCAGTAGGTAGAGCAACGGATTGAAAATCCGTGTGTCCCCAGTTCGATCCTGGGTCTCGCCACCATATTTAAAAACTGTTTTAAAAGTTTCAATCCCTGATCCCATCAGGGATTTTTTTTGTTTAAAAAAAACGCATATAGTAAAAATATTGATGATTTTTATTGACTAATGCACGCAATTACGGCTTAATACACGGCATCGGCGTGATAGCTCAGTAGGTAGAGCAACGGATTGAAAATCCGTGTGTCCCCAGTTCGATCCTGGGTCTCGCCACCATATTTGAAAAAACCTCAAACTTTGTTTGAGGTTTTTTTTGTTAAAAAGATAATAAGCATATATGTTTTAAAAGATTCAAGTTTATTGATATAATTACTAAAATTTAGATAACTTTATACAAGAATTCAAAATGAAAAATATTCTACTTCCTTTCCTCATTAGTATTTCAGTATTTTTAACAGCTTGTGGCGGCGGTGATAGCGGGAATGTGAACTCTTCATATTCCAAGACTATTTTACAAAGCGGTATAACTTATATATGTAAAAGTGAAAGTGCTGCGAACCAATGCGAAAATGGAAATTGCTCTAAGTGTGAGATTAAAGATACAGGCAATTCTCTTATTGCTACTGCATGTCTAGTATCAATTGAAAACCAGAAGAAAATTTATCATTTTACAAATATTGGATGTGTCGCAAACATGGCAAATACCTCTGTTACTGGGCTGTGCAGCGGAACAACATTGAAGCTCTTAACTGGAAAAGATATTAGCCGTGAGTATTTAATTGAAAAAGGCGTAAGCTTTGCAGGCGGCGGCCAAATTATCTTTAATAATGAAATTGTGACGTGTGATTAATAAATTTATGTCATGAATTACATACCCTGTTTTCTTATCGGTTTTGTCTTTTTTTGCCTAGGTTATCTTATTTCTGATTTTCGTCATTCTACCGGCACAGCATCTGAAGTTACTGTTATTTCAGATGCTCAAAAAACAACGAAAAGCAACAGAGAGCAAGAATGGGAAAAACTGTTTCAGCAGAATTCATCTGCTGCGGATATACAGAAACAGTTAAAAAGCCAGAAGGCTTATGCCAAAGAATTAATTGCAATGACTTCGTCTGAACAAATTGGCCATTATCTTGATCGAGCATTCCCTGATTATGATATGAGTGATATTCAGAATAAACGGCAATTTGCGCTTCGATTTTTAGAAGAATGGACGAATGCAAAGAATAATATGGAAGACGAATTGAAAGGCGTTGCCTATGTGACTTTACATGAAGGCTGGAATGGTCATCCTGAAGCTGCACCTGAAGCAGTGTATGAACGGCAGCAGCTTTATGCACATTTTGATACTTTGGGTAAATTTCCAAATACGACGCAAGTCATGGTTAGATGGAGCAACCAGACGACGCAGGATGTATTATTATTCACCCCTCAGCATATTAATGGATCGAGCCAAAATTGGGTAAGTTTTACTCCTATAGAGGGATGGAGACCTGGTCATTATGATGTGAAGTACTATCAAATGAATAATCAAATGACACCGATTGCACAAACCAGTTTTCATATTAAAGAAATAATTCATTAAGACCGCGTGTTTAAACAATTGCATTGTTATCTCTGATTTAAGGTGTGGCATTAATCAGCTGAAACTCATTTAAACGAATTAAAAATCACAAATGAATTTTGCAATGAAAGACCTCTTTTCTGAACATAGTGAACTGTATCAGCAGGCGCGCCCAGACTATTCCGCAGAGATTATGCAGGCAATTTTACAGCATGCGCCTGAGCGGCATTTGGCATGGGACTGCGGTGCAGGTTCCGGACAGCTGACCAAATGGCTGTCGCCGTATTTTCAAAGCGTGCTGGCGACGGATATCAGCGCGGCGCAATTGGCGCAGGCGCCCCCGCTGAAAAATGTGACCTGCCGTACGGCAGGCGCTGAACACTCTGGGCTGCCGGACCGCAGTGCAGATTTAGTCACTGCTGCGCAGGCGATCCATTGGTTTGATTTTGAGGCTTTTTATGCCGAAGTGCGCCGTGTGCTTAAACCGGATGGCTGTTTGGCTGTCATTGGCTATGGCTTGATTGAAGCGCAAGACCCGCAGCTGAATCAGCTGATACAGGCGCTTTACTTCCAAACGCTGAAAGGCTATTGGGATACTGAGCGGCGTTATATTGATGAGCTGTATCAGACCATACCCTTTCCTTTTTTAGAGCAGGCTGTGCCCTCGCTGTCACTGCAATATCGCTGGAGCGCACAGCAGCTGCTGAATTATTTCAGCACATGGTCTGGCTTAAAACATTATGTAAAACAGCACAGGCAAAGTCCGCTGGCGCCATTGGAGACTTATTTCGCGGCTCAGCCCATCGCGTTGTACGCCATACAATTTCCTGTGCTGCTGCGCGTCGGTAAATTGAAGCCGTCTTCACGCTAAAACAGAATTTTCAACAGCATAGCTATGCAGATATTGCGGCGCCGTCTGTCCGAGAAAAACTATCCATATGGCGGTTTATTGTACAATTATAGGTGTTCATAAGATGTTTCATCTTTTCCGTATTTGATTTGAGTACAGTGATATGAATCTCCCTAAACAGCTCAGCAAGATGGCCATTGCGCTGACAGGCGCTATTTCTGTCACTGCGTTTGCAGCGGATCAGCCGAAAACGCAGGATGAGGCGGTGCGCTTGCCTGCACTGACTGTCATGGCCGAGCGTGAAATGCGTGAAGAAACCGTGGTCGAGCCGTATCAGCAGGAAACTGCACGCCGTAAAGCTTTGCAGCACCGTGTAATGAAAATTGAAGAAGATGCGCAGTCTTTTGTGATTGATCCGGCCGTAGTGGCAAATTTAGATATCCTGCCGGCAGAGCCAGCGCCAAATTTATCCAGCTTGCCGCCAGCGCTTCAGCAGCATGTGCTGAATATTGCCAGCGGCCTGCAGTCGTCAGACCCGCGGAACGGCATTTACATCATGCTTCAGCCTTTTGGTTTGGACAGCAATGTAGTCAATGTGCAAATCAGCCGTGAACAGATCAATTTAGGCAATATTGACCGCTCCCTGCTGAATGGCCTGCCTCGACAGTAAACACTTTTTTTAAATTCAAAACACAAAAATCCGCAATGCAGCTGCGGATTTTTTATGCGCAAGAAGAGGCGTTTAAGCAGTTTTCAGCGGTTTTGGCACTTTGAATTCAAATTTTTTGCCCCCAATTTTTTAAATTCAAAAGCATATTTGCTGAATAAAAAAGTTTGAATTTAAAGTTTAAGGCGGATGTTTTGCTTATTTATTAGCCATTCCGCTATTTTAGACTTACACTGTAAAAAACAGGATTCGGAGCGTTCTATGCCACGTATCTTTATTATTTTAACCGCTGCCACCGTTATTATTTTTGGCGGTATGTTTTATCAATACCGCGCGCAGCAGAAGGAGCTGGGGCAGCTGCATGCCTATCAAACTGTTCTGCTGGAAAAAACTGAACAGATTTTCGATCAAGCGAAAGATCCATCAACACAGATTAGCGTTGATACCCGTGATCCGCGCCTGCAAGGCGATTATCAGGTTATGGCGAATTTTGTGCTGACCCAAATGATCCAAAGCGCTGAGGCCAGAAATGCTTACATTCGGGAATTAAAAGCATTGGGCTGGGATCAATTTTTAGCCATAGACCGTTTAAGCAGGGACAAAAAACAAGGCTATAAAGAAACCGAAGCGATGTTGAAAAGTGTGCATGCCGCGGCCGATGCCTATGCAGTCAAAACACAGCAGTTTGAAAAAAACAGTTTAGAGCAGGCCAAGAATTTACCCATTAAAAGCCGATACCGCCATCAGCTTACGCAAAGCCTGAAAGACAGCCAGCATAGTGATGATGCGCATGTGCTGTTTGAACTGGAAAAGCAAAGTTTGGCTAAAGCTGATGCGATCTTTGCGGTACTGAAAAACAATAAATGGGAAAAACGCGGCCATACGTTTATGTTTTATGACGATGCGCCTCTTGAGCAGTTCAATGCGCTGTATAAAGAGATATTGGCGCTGAACCAGCAAATGAAGCAGGTCAGCCTGCAGAATCGGGAGGAGATTGCTGAAAAGCTGTAAACCTCTATCTCTTCGGGAGTTTGTCATCAAGCGTTCAACATTGCATTTTAAATTGGAACAGCAGGACAGTTCTTCGCTTTTATTCAACAGGTGAAATCATGAAAAACGTCAGTGTTATCAATGATATTCCGCAGGTGTATGCTGATTTTATGGAAAACAGCCGCTACCCTAAATTAGAAAGCTTAAGCAATTGGGGAAAGAACAGGTTTTTTTTCAGTACTTATTTTAACGTGATCGAAGATTGGCACCATACAGAGCAGATTGTGATTGAACTGAATCAGCAGCATTACAGCTTGGATACGGGGCATGCGCCAGATTTTATGGATCAGGAAAAATATCTGCCTTGGCTGATGAGCGAGCTGCAGCATCAATGTGTCTGCTGAATAAAAAAAAGATGCCGAGCAGGCATCTTTTTGAACAGCTGAATTTATATTAAGCTGCTTTTTTCTTAAACCAAGAGAAGAAACCTTTTTTCTCTTCAGTTTGCGCTTTTACTGCTTCAGCGTTTTTTTCAGCACAGTTTTCAGCACATGCTTTTTCAGCATCAGCTGTCATTTCTTCTGTTTTTACAGCGGCAGCATCTTTTACTTCTTCAACTTTCGCTGCAGCGGCATCTTTTGCCTCAACAGTTTGAGCAACAACAGCGTCTTTAGCCGCTACAGTTTTAGCCGCAGTTGCATCTTTCGCCGCTACAGTTTTAGCTACAGCCGCGTCTTTAACCGCAACCGTATTGGCTACAATGGCATCTTTAGCTGCAATAGTTTTTGCAACCGCAGCATCTTTTACTTCTACAGTTTTAACTGCAGCAGTTTTGGCAGCGTCAACAGTATTGGCTTTAACCGCAGCCGCTGCGTTTACCGCACCCGCTTTTACTTGTGCAAGCGGATTTACCGCTGGAGCTGTTTCTGCAGCCATAGCTGAAGTTGTGCCTGCAACGAGGGCAATGGCCATAGCCGTTTGAATCGCATTCATGGGTAGCATCCTGAATTGAATTGTGGAGGGAAATTGAGGCCGCTATGTTAATGCTTGTAGAGTAATGTTTGATGGCTTAGGCGATTTGGTGAACAAATATTGTGTGAATATTCAACTATATTTACAGAGAAATAACATGATGTTTCGGGTTGTTACATTTTGATTTTCTGTTTTGGAATCTGTATGCATGCATCATTTATTGGATAGTGTCCGGCGTTTAATATAAAAGCCCCTGATTTTCAGGAACTTTTATATTGAGAAAAAAGCGCATCTGGCGGTCAGTCAAAAATTTTATCGGCAGCTTGGAATGGCAGGCTGACTACATCAATTGCAACTGCAAAAGGGAGCAGCACTAATTTTTCGAAGGGATTCATACCTGACTTTGAGGTATAGCTTTCTTCTTGCTGGGTGTAGATGCTGACTTGATAAGGCTTGCTCAAGGCTTTTAATGACGCCAAATTGTTCGCGGCAGGGTACACCACGCCTGCAAGTTTAATCTCAAAGCAGAAACGCTGAGCCAGCATGCGTTCATCACTTGAATTTGAGCATTCCTTGGCGCCATTTTCAATAAAAAACTCCAGATCTTTCTTACTGATGTCTTCTTTGAGCTTTACGTAAGATAAGGGAAGTATCCCTGTAAAATGGCCATCATTTTTTTCTGAATAGAAACTCAGTTCCCGCGTGATTTGAATATTTTTTGGGTCCAGTTTCCCAATCAAGCTGACAAATTGAGGTCCGCCTTGGGTCAGGACATAACTTTTTTGTTGCCCCGCAATCACTAAACTATGTCTATTTTTTTGGGCTGCGATAATTGCTTCACGCAAAGAGCATTTACTTGAGTTTTCACCTGCTTCATCATCAAAAGTATTGACATAGATGGTTTTGCTGTCTGCTGCCATTAGTGACATTGCAGATAAGACCATTATGCATAGCAGTCCTTTTTTATATTGTTTCATGGCCTGTCCCTAATTATTATTTGAATCGACGCAATCCGATTAAGCCAAACAAAGCGAATAAACTATAGAAGCCTAAAGCACCGCCAGAAGTTTCAACAGTCTWRMTYKSMMKRRSWYCYSWYAATCAGGCTGCTCGCTTGCATGAGCACTGTTTTCATTAGCCCTAAAAAGCMATCCTGCGCCACCCCATCACTTACAGTATTCAAGTAAAATGTGCACATGCTTTCCCACCGCAAATAGCATCCAAAAACGCAGCCTTTCATTGACAAAAAGCGCCAAAGCGCATTTTTGCCAAGACCATGACATCCGTTACGGTGCACGGCATTTAGCGCGCAAAATGCGCACCGAGCTTGAGCCGATTTTAGCTGTGTAT
>NZ_LUAW01000045.1 GCF_001605895.1 Acinetobacter pragensis | reverse complement strand
GCTGGCTTGCCAACGCAGCACATCCGCTGGATGCAGCTGCAGGGCGTTTGCATATTCGKTTAATGAGGTGATGGTCAGGTCTGCTTGATTTTAGATGGGCAAAGCATTGCGCGTCAGATTCAAACCACGCAGCGCGTTAAACGCAGTAAGGATCAGCGAGATCTGCTGRSYTKYTGSMGSKYYARGGCTATGWKATTTTTGGTTTGGGGCTGCATGCGGTTTACAGCAGTTCACCCGATATTTTAAAAGACTCTATACAGTGGTTCAATATTGTGGGCAACGGTTATGTCAAGTTGCTGCAAATGGTGGTGATGCCGCTGGTATTCATTTCTATTTTGGGTGCAGTCATTAAAACTGCATGATGCTAGTTCACTGGGGAAAATCAGTATTTTCAGTATTGGAACCCTGCTGATTACGACTTTTATTGCCGCTTTTGTTGGGGTCATGGTCACCAATCTATTCGGCTTAAGCGCAGCCGGTTTGGTGCAGGGAACTCAAGAGACCGCGCGTTTAAATCAGCTGAATACGGAGTATATTTCAAAAGTCGCAGACTTAAGCGTGCCCGATCTCGTGCTGTCATTTATTCCAAGCAACCCTTTTGCTGAATTGACTGGCGCGAATCCGACATCCATCATCAGTGTGGTGATTTTTGCGGTCATGCTGGGGCTGGCCGGTATCAAGTTAATTAATGACGAACCTGAAAAAGGGCACCGTGTATTAACCGCCATAGAAACGTTGCAGGGCTGGGTCATGAAGCTGGTGCGGATTGTCATGCTGCTGACACCGTACGGGGTCTTTGCATTAATCACGAAAGTCGTTGCGAGTTCTAATGCTGCGGATATTTTAAATCTTGGCGGTTTTTTAGTGGCTTCTTATGTCGGCTTGGCCATTATGTTTGCAGTACATGCGGTTGTTTTAGCCATGACGGGAGTCAATCCGCTGAAATTCTTTAAAAAGGTCATGCCTGTTCTGGCTTTCGCTTTTACCAGCCGGTCAAGCGCAGCCAGCATTCCTTTAAATATTGAAGCGCAAACCCGCCGGATTGGCGTGCCGCAGTCTATTGCCAGTTTTTCTGCTTCGTTTGGAACCACCATTGGCCAAAACGGCTGTGCCGGGTTGTATCCGGCTATGCTGGCCGTTATGGTTGCGCCAACAGTGGGAATCAATCCGATGGACCCTGTTTGGATTCTGACGTTAATTTCTGTCGTCACGCTCAGTTCTATCGGGGTTGCTGGGGTAGGCGGCGGCGCAACATTTGCCGCGTTAATTGTGCTGCCGATCATGGGTTTGCCGGTCACCTTAGTGGCCTTGCTGATTTCTATTGAGCCGCTGATTGATATGGGGCGGACAGCCTTAAATGTGAATGGTTCGATGACTGCCGGCACGGTGACCAGTCAGCTCATGGGGCAAACAGATAAAACAATTTTTAATCAAGAAGATGTAGATTTAACACACGTTTAAAGACACAATCGGACAGTACGGTTAAATGGCAAAAGCCAATACTGCATGTATTGGCTTTTGCGCATCTATAGAACGAATACTGCTGTCAATCATGAATTTTGGGAAAATATCAATGAAAATGTATCAGGTCGATGCGTTCACTCAACAGTTGTTTAAAGGCAATCCTGCCGCTGTGATTGTATTGGACTATTGGCTGGAAGATGCAGCGATGCAGCAGATTGCCTCGGAAAATAATCTCTCTGAAACCGCATTTGTAAAAATTTCCGACGCTTCAAATTATGAAATCCGCTGGTTTACTCCAACTACGGAAGTGGATTTTTGCGGTCATGCGACTTTGGCCAGCAGCTTTGTCATTTTCAAAGATTTTACCGATGCGCAAACGATCCAGTTTCACGTTAAAAAATTAGGTATTTTTACAGTGAAGCAGGCGGCAGATGGCAAAATCCAAATGAATTTTCCAATCCGCCGCGCAATAGCGGTAGCGGACTATCCTGAAATTTTAAAGCAAGCGCTGACGAAGCCCTTTAAGCAAGTGTATTTGAATGCCCAAGCCTATATTGTGGAATATGAAACGGTACAGGATGTGCTGGATGAACAGCCCAATTTTGAGCTGCTGAAACAGCTGGGACAGATCCGTACGGCAATTACAGCCTCAGCGCAAAACGCTCAAAATGATGCAGTATGTACAGACGTTGCAATTACAGCATTGGGTCAGCAATATGACTGTGTATCCCGCTATTTTGCGCCTGCCAATGGCATCAATGAAGACCCTGTAACAGGTTCGATTCATACCGGCATTGTACCTTTATGGGCAGATAAGCTTGCGAAGGCTGAGTTGACTGCATATCAGGCCTCAGCCCGCGGCGGTGAACTGTATTGCAAAATTTTAGACAATGAACGGATTGAAATATCAGGCTATGCTCAGCTGTACATGCAGGCTGAAATTTTTATATAAGCAGAAACGGCTAAAAGGTATGATCTTTAGCCATGCGTTTGAAATCTGCCAGTGAAATCACGGGCAGATGTTTAAAATATTGCTGTATATAATGAGAATCATTCTCTAAAATAAGCCCATAACAAATTCAATGTTTCAAATTGGAAAGACACTATTCATGCGTTTTAAACAGCTTACTCTCTCACTGTTTTTTCTTGGCTGCAGTTCCGCGCTTTTTGCACAGCCTGTCTTGGTCAAAACTGAACAGAATATCGAAGAATATAAATTAGATAACGGCTTCCGCATCATTCTTGCGCAAAATGATAAGGAAAATAAAATTTTTATGAATACGGTTTATATGACCGGTTCTTTGAATGACCCGCAGGGCAAGGGCGGTTTGGCGCATCTGCTGGAACACTTGGCATTCAAAGGCACTCAAAATGTGAAAGGTGATGAATTTCAGCGCCGGCTGGATCAATACACTTTATCGACCAATGCCAGTACAGATTATTATTCGACGAAATACACCAATATTGTGCGCCCGGAACAGGCGGCTTTAAATGAAGTGATTCATCTTGAAGCAGAACGTATGGACAAGCTGGTGCTGCAGGAAAAATACGTCCCATCCGAAATTTCAATTGTAAAGCGTGAGCGTGAAGTCCGGCTGGATCAGCCTTTTGCTGTTTTGATTGATCAAGTCTTTAAAAGCGCATATGGCAATCAGCATTTGGGCCGGTTGCCCATTGGCGATCTGAAAGAGCTGCAGTCCATCAACATGCCGGAGCTGAATAAATTTTACCGCGCGTGGTATGCGCCGAATAATGCAGTCATGGTGCTTTCAGGCAAGTTTGATAAAGCCGCTGTGCTCAAGCAGCTTGATGCACAATTCAGCCCAATTGCATCCCGCGCTGTGCCTGCGCAGGCGGTGGTGCCTAAACTGGATGGCAGCAAGATACAGCAGCGTCAGTTCACCGTGCAAAAAGGCAGTGACTTGGCTAAATTCAATATTTATTTCAATGGTGCAGATCACGCAATTGCGCCTGCGCTGTCAGTGTCACCCGCGCTTTATACGCTGCAGCCCAGCGGGCATTTATATCAAAGTATCGTAGAAACTGGTTTGGCGACCGGTGTTTCGGCCTCGACATGGCTGGATAGAGACTTTAATTTAGTTTTTGTCGGTGCCGTATATGCGCCTAATCATGATGCAGCCAAAGTTCAAAATGCTTTGAATCAAGGCGCAGAACAAGGCAAAGGCTTTAATGAAACCGAGTTGAACCGGGTGAAAAACATGACCCGCAATCAGGCCGACAGCATTAAGAATAATGCGGCTGCTTTAGGTTCACGCATCAGCGATTACTATGCAGAGAACAATGGCGACTGGGCGCGGTATTTTAAAGATTTAGACGCGATTCAAAAATTGACGCCAGCCGAGGTGAATCAAACCTATAACGCTTTTCTAAAGCCTGAGTACCGCATTACGGGCAATATTCTGCCGACACCGGAAGATCAGAAAAAGGCCATGCAGCTGAAAAAGGATGAGCCTGCTAAAACGCTGGATCAGCAAACTGCTGCAGAAGAGCCGCTGAAGGATGCAAGTGTTTATCAGGCAGAAGTGAAGCAATATGTTCAGCAGTCTAAAACATACCTAGAGCAGAAAGAAAAGCAAATCCAGCGCGGCAAGCTTAAAAATGGCATTCAGTATGCGCTGTATCCGACATCGACGCGTGATGACAAAACCTATGCGTCAATTGCTTTGGATTTTGGCACAGCCGAGTCACTGATGAATAAAGATGTGACTTTAGATTTGAACGCCTATTTACTGTTCCGCGCATCTCAAGGCAAGAGCCTGCAGCAGATTGCAGATAAAATTATTGAATCAGGCGGTTCTGCCAATGTCAGCGCCAACGGCAATGGTTTCGATATTCAAATCTCTGCCAAAAAAGATAAATTTGAAGAATTCTTTAAATATTTCTTAGAGGCGATGAAGACGCCGGCTTTTGAGCAGACACAGTTCGATTTGGTTAAATCACAAAGCTTGTCCAGTTTAGACCGCCCCTATACAGAACCTGATACAGTGGCTGCATTAACCATCGCGCGTTTAATCGAAACATACCAGCCGGGTGATTTACGCTATCATTTTGAACCGGAACTGGTGAAAAAGCAGTATCAGGCCGCTACACGCGAACAGGTGCAGCAGCTGTATCAGCAATTCTTCAAAACCAATCATGGTCAAATTGCCATTACCGGTGATTTTGACGCTAAACGGATTCAAAAATTATTAAAATCAGAGTTTGGCCAATGGACAACAGCAGAGCCATATGAGCGCCTAACTGACGACTATACCGCCTATAGCGCGCAGAAAGTTCATGCGCTGTCAGAACAGCGTGAGTTCGGCAGCTATCAGGCTTTACTCACGGTTCCTGTCGGCAGTGATCATGAAGATATGCCTGCACTGCAGGTTTTCCGGCATATTTTAGGCGATTCGCAATTGTCTTCGCGGCTGGCGCAGGAGCTGCGTGAAAAAAATGCGCTGGTTTACGGCTTTGGCGCAAATATGGATTTTGACAGCTGGACAGATTCCGGCGCCTTAATGATCAGCGCGAATTATACAGCGGGCAAATCAGCGCAAGTTTCGCAGATCGTGCATCAAGTGCTGCAGGCTTTATTGGACAAAGGGGTGACGGAGCAGGAGCTGGAAGCAGCAAAAGCATCTATGCTGAAAAAGCGCGTCACTGCTTTGGAGGATGAGCGCCGTATTCACAGTATGCTGATTCCGCAGCTGGAAAAAGGCCGCAATTTGCTGGATCGGGAAAAACGCGATCAGGATATTGCAAAACTGAGCAAAGCGGATGTTGATACCGCCATCAGAAAATATATCCGTTTAGATCAGCTGGTCGAAGTGATGGCTGATCAATACGGCCAAGCGCAAACTGCAGTGAAAAAATAACGGATTTCTTAAATAGCGCTTTAATTCGCTTTTTTATCTTTAAAGATCAAGTTCCCCGAAACTTAAGTTTCGGGGAACTTTTATTTTAAGTGTACATATCATTAAGCAGGTCTGCCGCAGAGAATGCAATTACAGCCGGTAAAACTGTTTGGCATTCTGCTCAAAGACAAGCGGCACAGCACTGGGGTCATAGGCAGCCACTGCATCACTGAATGCATCAATTATATGAATTAAGGATGTGCTGACGCTGTCCATCGGGAAGTTGGAGGCGAACATCACGCGGTATTTGCCAAAACAGCTGAGCGCATGGCGGATGAGGGGGTAAACCAAATCAAATACTTCTTCTTTGGCGGCTAAGCGTTTCTCTTTATGAAAGCCGTGCCCAAGCACAGGCATGAATAAACCGGACATTTTGGTATAGACATTGGGACAGCTGGCGAGTTCTGCCATGCTGTCTTGCCAGCGCAATAAAATATTTTCCCGGGCTGTTTGGGTGATGCCGGTATGTGAGCCGACTGAACCAAATAAGCCAGCAGGTGTGCCGAAATGGTCTAATACAATTGATGTTTCTGGAAATGCTTTGGCCAATTGAATTAAGTCCGGCAGCTGAATTGAATATACCCATGCATCAAAACTGAGATCCATTGCCGCCAGTGTCTCGAAGCCTTTCATAAATTTTTTATTGGTATATAAATGCGGCTCATCTGTCCATGCATGAATTTGATGATCTTCGTGAAATGATGCCATTTTGCGGATGCCGCGGAATTTTGGAGAGGCGCTTTGGTGCAGTTTTAGAATTTTCTTAAAATTGCCGCTGCGCGGGTCTGCTGTTCCAATAATGGCAGCAAGATTTAACCCTTCCTGAGTAAAGGGCAGCTGTGAAACAAACTTAGTTTCATCGACAACACCGCTGCCTTTGCGGTCATGCCAGCCGGCTTCGACATGCACCGCTTGCTGTATATTGTAGTGGCCGATATCCACTTTATAGTTTCGCGGCAAATAGGGGGAAGTAATGTGATGGGTTAAGCCCAGCGTTTCAATCAAATCCTTCGGTTTGACCATACGCAGCAATCTATCCAGCAGCTTGGGGTGTTTTCCCAGCAGTTTGACAGCCGCTGCAGCGGCATGCGGTGTGCTGTAGGGGTCCCATTGGTGAATATGCGCATCAACAATGTCAAAATCGAGCTGCTGCATGGCTTTCCCTAATTTGGCTGTGAACGGTTAAGAATTAAACTTTTAGCATGAAAATGATGCAGGCCTGAAAGAATATGACAAAGGGCAAATTAAACAGCGGGATATGTTGTAGTGCGGCCTTAAAGTGAGCGGCATAAATCCCCGGCAATGCACAAACATTAAAAGCCCCGAGGGGCTTTTAATGATAAACAGGTGTATAGCGCTTTATTGAATCATTTCGCAGAATTCAGTGCTTATGATCGTGATCATGCTTATTGGCATGGAATTCTTCATTATGGCGGAAACGCAAATAGTTCTCGAACTGTTCGCAATATTCATCATAATTATCTTCAAGCATCATTTGAAATTGCTGCAATACGTAAGACATCACCTGATCTTTGGCATCGCGCATTTCATTGCCGTCTTTAAAACCATTGGCTGCAACCCACGTATTGAAGCGGGCAGTGGCGAACAGCATTGCTGAGCTGACTTGACCGCGGATTTCTGCTGGCTTGACTTGGCTGCCTTGTTCAACACGGCAAAATTCATTCGCTTGTTTGATAAATTCATCTGCACGTTCAAAGAATGCGGCATTTAATGCTTCGTCTTCGGTGACATCGGTGGCTTCAATCTTTTGAACCATGAATTTTTCCTGACATGTAAAATCTTAAAGACTAATTATAGGCAAAGCCTTGCAGAAACAAAACCATTGACTTAATCTAAAAATAGCCTAAGCAAAACGGAAGTTCTTCATGCAAGATGCAATTGCAGTACAAAGCTTAAAAAATGACATCGCTTTATTGCGTCAAAATATTTGGCCGCCGGCAGCTTTAGCCAATGTCGAAGGCCTGCCGATTTATTATGGCAGCAAACAAGAAGTGGGTGAATACTATCAGCAGTGGGAAGGGCTAATAGCGCGTGCGCAGGATTTATTTCAGCCGTTCATGGAAGATGAGGCGCTGGATGCTGTTCATTTGCCAAGCCATTTGAATTTACCGCTGTTTTATTTTCATGTGGACCGTATTCGGATCAACAAAACACGTGCGAAAGAGTCGAAAACTTTCCGAGGGATTGCCAGTCTGGTCGAAAAATGCGGACAGTTTGAAGCGCATGAAATTTCAGCAATGCACCGCTGGCTGGACTCTGATGATACGGCCGCTTTGGTTGCGCACCGTGAATTTATCGATTTGCGGACTTATGTATTTCAGTATGGGCAGAGTGAATATACCCGCACACGGTTTTATGTGAATGGAATTGTGCTGAGTGTAGAAAATGATTTTGAGTTGGTGGATGCGCGCGATAAACCGCGCAAGCAGCGTAATGACAGTTACAGCGATCCGATTGCTGACAATAAAACGTGGAAAGTCTTTGGTAAATACCGTTAGTTACCTTACCTTGTGGGGGCTTCACTATGATGCTCAGGTGTATTGTTAAATTCTAAATGAGCTTCTGCACTTACGGTGGCAGAGAGGCTTTAAATCATTGGCGTTGTGCTCTCATTTATAAGCAGATTCAGTTACGTATGCGCTTTTAAATGAGCCAATTAAGCTGGCTGCCAAAAACGCTGCACTTGTTTAAATCTTTGCAAATTTTTTTTGATGGTTAGTTCGATATGCTTTTGTTCAGAAGCTATCCAGCCCAGCACAAACCAAGCCTTGGGCTGTAACGCTATACTTTGCTCAAATAGGGCATGCGCTACACAAAGGTCATTAAACCGGCCTAAATTTTCCTGCAGCGGTTTTAGCGCTTTCAGATATTGCTTGATTTCGGATTGGGGGTACAGGGAGGAGACGAACTCTACACTGTAACGCATCCGTTTCACGCGTTTGCGTACCTGATGTTTTTCACTTGCCTGCATTTGAACAAAGGCGCTTTCTGCTTGGCAAATCTGCCGATGCATTTTATTTAGCTGCTGATGAATGTGCTTTTTCAGGCTTTTACCTTGAGCCTGTTCTGAATTTGCGAACTCAATTAACTCCAGCAGCAGGCGGGTCGTTGACGGTGCACGGAATACGGCGCTAATCTGAATCTGTTCAGCGCTGCTCTGTGCAGGCAATTCAGTTAAAGGAGAGCCAGCCTGCTTCAACTGCGGAATTAAACTTTCAGCTAAGGCATCGCGGTCTCGGGTATTGCCCAATTGCCTGAAAAGTTCAGCCAGCTGTTCTTGCCAGATTTCTGCATGCGCGATCTGCGGTGATTGAAAGCTTTTAAACGCGCTGCGCAAGCGCCGTATAGCGACACGGGCCTGATGAACATGCCCAGCATCATACTGTTCCAGCGCTATTGCACTGGAATTCGGCAATAAATGCTCAAGACAGTTGGAGATCATTTGCTGCAGCGCGCTAATAGAGTCCGCATGCGGCTTTAATTTTAAAACAGATTGATATTGAACCGCTGGGGCAGATTTAATCTGCTGCAGCAATTGGCCTTTTACAGCCTTGCTTTGGCTATCCAGCCAAATTTGATACTTTTTTAACCAAGGCTGAATGGCTTGAATTAAATCGTGGATATTGCCTTCTTTGAGCTCAAATTCTATCTCATGAACCTCAAGGTTTTGCTCAGCAGCGATGATTTTGCCAAGATCGAGAGACAATTCCACTTGGCTGCTATTTTGCAGATGCAGAAAGCGCTGACGCAGAATATGGGTTTCAAATTGAAGACTTAAGGGATCATGTGACTGCAGAACGGGTTTCAGCAATTGCTGTATTTTTTTATGCTGCGTATAAGGACGTAAATCTATGGCGGAAGGTTCCGGCTCACCTAATTCAGTTTCGATTTCTATGCGCTCGATACTGTTCTTAGGAGCTTTAAGTGTCTGAATCCAGATTTTATTTTCTTTGCGCTGACGCAGCGAAATTTGGTGCTGCTGTAAATCTAAATGTGCAGTATCAAAATATTTAGCATGCAAATGAAGGTCTTCTGGCTGCTGGCGCAAGAAAGCAAGACGGAGCGCTTTCAATTTTGAAGGCGGAATCTGAAATTTCAGTTCAATCTCTGACATACGCGCACCATGCTCTAACAACGTGAAGGAAAAAAAGCGTTTATCGTTTATATAGTAGGAGCAAATTGGATGAATAGAAGATTGACTATAAAATAAATTGTTTAAAAAATAAACACAAAGTAAAAAGACAGACTGCTTTTACAATCTGTCTTTGTGCTGTGGCTTTATTTAATGAATTTACGGCTCACCATGAACTGTTCTGTCGCTTCCAGCAATTTCTGCGCATAGACTTCTTGCTTGGCTGTCAGCCAGCCTAAAACAAACCAGTCACTGGCTTCGAGTTCAGTTTGCTGAATATACGCCGCAGAGGAAGCCAGGATTTGATATTCTTTGGCGGCCAATTGCGCATCATTTAAAGCTTTGCTGTATTTCTGCAGATTTTTGACATCATAAATGGACGTTAAAATAGGAAAGCTGAATTTCAGTTCCTGAATTCTGGACGCTAAAATATCTAAACTTTCAAAATCAGCAATATCTGAGTCATTTAAAGCATCTTGCAGCGCTTTATACTGATTCTGCAGAGTATTTTGCGCAAACCATTTTAAATCATGCGGCTGTGGCTGATCTTGAGTGTTAAGGCTGAACATCAGCAATTCTAAATAGTGATGCACATTCAGTGTTGATTTGACTAAATTTTGCAGTTTCTCTTTCGCATATAGAATATCTTTCGCTAAGTTTTCAGAGGTGGTGCGGTTCTGCAAAAATGCGCCTAGAGTATTCTGCATGTGCTCAAAATGCTGCAGCTGCGCAAATTGCTGCCCAAATGCATCCAGCTGATAGCCCCATTTATCTGAGATATTGCTATTCCAGTCTTTAAATAATGAAATCGTCAGCTGTAAATGCTGTAATGCCAGCTGCGCTTCATCAATATGTTCCTGTGCCGCAGTTTGCGCTGACATGGCCGCAATATTCGGCAGCAAGTGCTGCAGCTGCTGACCAACCAGATGGCGTAAGTTTTTATTGGCAGGCTCTTTCTTGCTGAGCTGGAACTCTTTGCCTTTGGCTGCCGGACTGGCTTGCTGCTGCATCGCCAATAAATTGCCAAGTTCCGCTTTGCTGCGGACATCCAGCCATAGCTGATATTTTTTAACCCACTCAAAACTAAATTCCAGCAAAGACTGAATAGAGCCGCTTTTCAGCTCAAATTCGACTTCGTGCACTTCCTGTTCGGCATCGGCAGTGCGGATACAGCCTATATCTAAGCTGACTTCGATTTCTGCATCTTGATACTGAATGACCCGCAAGGTACGTGAAATATCGGTTTCAAATTGAAGTTTCAGCTGATCCTGCTGGCCGCCTAAAGCATTTTCCAGTACAGCCTGCGCTTCTGGGTGCTGTGCATAAATTTCCAGATTCAGTGCAGGCGCTTGCGCAGCTTCGCCCGAAGCATCTGCTGAGTCTTCCCCTAAATCTAAGTTATGTTCAAAACGTTCAATATGGCTTTTGCCGGCTGCTTTAAGTGTTTGAATCCAGCGTGTGCCTTCCAAGCGCTGGCGCAGGGCGGTGTGCTTTTGCGCCATGAGCCGGTCTGGCGTGTCAAAGTATTTGGCTTTCAGTTGAATCTGCTGTGATTTTTTCGGGTCAATTGCCTTCAGCAGCGCAGTACGCCGAGCTTCAGGAATTTGAAATTTCAATTCAACTTCAACCATGTTTATGTCCTAATTTATAAGGTGTATTACCGATATCTAATACGTGCCTAAACCTAGAATCTAGAGATAAAAGGGGGCAGCAATGAAAGTACATGTAATTTTTAAGTTTCGATTTTAACCAAAAACAAAATGCATGTAAGGCTTGACGCAGGATTAAAGTGCTTAATTGGATAGAGATTAGCAAAACACTGGAGAATAAACCCGAAACTTTGTGAGCCGCGGCTGCTGTATGCAAATCTAGGCGCTAAAGTTTTACGATCTTTTCATCGATTGAAAATTGCGCTATGGTGAGTAAAAATCATCAGGATGATGTCTTATGAATGCTCAAGTTCCTGTTTCCATGGAGCAGTCTTCAGATCAGCAATTTGAAATGCCAATCCGCAATTATTCAGACTTTTACCGGTTTTATTTAACCGAACACCGCAATATTATGAGCCGCCGCCTGCATGTGGCTGGCAGCTCCATAGGACTTTACTTTTTTACAAAGGCTATACGGCAACGCAAAGCAAAATATTTTGCCTACGGCTTAGTATCCGGTTATGCCTGTGCATGGGTCGGGCATTTTGTATTTGAAAAAAATAAGCCTGCCAGTTTTAAACAGCCGCTATACAGCTTTATTTCAGATTGGCGAATGTTCTCGGATGTGCTGTGCGGCAATCTGAGCCTGACCGATCGCAATAAAGATAAAATTAAGAGCTGATGCAGATTTTATAATCTGCAATGCACTGATGCAGGATAAATCTGGATGACTTCACATGTGCAATCCTGCAGGTTAATTACTGTTTTTGGATGCAATTGCTGTAGATGCATGCACACCATAAAATCAGCATCGGAAAAACTGTTTGAAGCCATTTATTTTATTCATTACTAGTTTTGTAGATGTTGCCGTTTAATTATTGCATTTTTTAAGTAATTGTTCTAATAATGCTGTGAGTAGCTTTTTAGAAGCATATAACCGGTATTTGCAAGATCAACGTTTTCCAAGCCTAGAGCGACCTTTCTCTAGGCTTTTTTTATTGCGTCATTTTTTTAAATGCTTTTAATTGGTAAAAATAGGGTAGGCCTTTTGATGATTTACGTTCCCCAAACGTTTTATTTAAATCATCAAAAGGCCTAATCTTGTGCGAAATTGTTTTTTATTATGAAGTCAATTTTCTTATTGTTATGTTTCATATTTTACGGTTTAAGAAATGTAAGGCTATCCCTAGAATTGGGTATTTTTACTGTTAAAGCCAGCATTGCGTGACTTTTTTCCGTGTTTAGCGGGGCTTGCAATTTTATCAACCGGATTTAGACAATAATTCATATGAGAAATACTTAATATTATTCAACTTCTGCCTATAATAGGGCAATTTAAACGATGTGAATGTGATATGCGCGGCTTATATCTGATTACCAATGATGACCCTATTGAATTGCTTTTGGCGAAACTTGAAGGTGCAATGGCAACCTATGGGGTTGCAGTATTGCAGTACCGCCGCAAGAAAGTTGCCAAAGAAGATCAGACTTATGAAATTGAGTACATGAAATCGATGTGCGCGCAGTATAAAGTGCCTTTTGTCATTAATGACGATCTTGAAGCTGCCGTGCAATATGGCGTAGGTGTGCATTTAGGGCAAGAAGACGGCTCAATTGCAGAAGCGGTCGCGCGGTTGCCTAAAAATGTACTGATTGGCTGCAGCTGCAACAACTCAATTGAACTGGCTGAAAAGGCAATTGCTGAGGGTGCAACCTATGTTGCATTTGGCGCAATTTATGCCACAGAGACCAAACCTGAAGCGGGTGATATTGGCTTGGAAACTTTAAAGCAGGCCAAGGCAAAATTTAACGTGCCGATTTGCGCAATTGGCGGCTTAACTGTTGAGAACTCAGGCGTTGTGATCGACGCTGGTGCAGACCTTTGCGCGGTTATTAGTGATATATTGGGGCGCTCTATGTCTGGAGTGAATGCACGAATTGAAGAATGGTCTGATTTATTTGCATCCAAAGCATAATTTTATTGAATGCTGTTTTATTTTTAGTTGAGACATTTTATGAGCTTATCTCCAAAGCAAGAACAACTGTTTAAACAAGCCAGCAAGCATATTCCTGGCGGTGTGAACTCACCTGTACGTGCGTTCAATGGTGTCGGCGGTACACCGGTCTTTATTGAAAAAGCTCAAGGCGCTTATTTGTTTGATGTAGACGGCAAACGCTATGTCGATTATGTCGGTTCATGGGGCCCAATGATTTTAGGCCATGCGCAGCCGGACATTATCAAGGCTGTTCAAGAAGCGGCGGTGGACGGTTTAAGTTTTGGCGCGCCAACCGTGCATGAAACAACTTTAGCAGACATTATCTGTGAAATTATGCCGTCTATTGAGCTGGTGCGTATGACCAACTCAGGCACTGAAGCGACCATGACGGCTATCCGTTTAGCGCGCGGCTATACTGGCCGTGACAAAATTGTAAAATTTGAAGGCTGCTACCACGGCCATTCAGACTCGCTTTTAGTCAAAGCCGGTTCTGGTTTATTGACCAAAGGTGAGGGGGAAGCAACTTCTGCTGGGGTACCTGCTGATTTTGCCAAGCATACTTTAACGCTGCCGTATAATGATATTGCAATGCTAAAAGAATGCTTTGCAAAATTCGGTTCTGAAATTGCAGGCGTGATTGTAGAGCCTGTAGCAGGCAACATGAATTTGGTGAAACCGATTGACGGTTTCCTGCAAGCTATTCGTGATGCATGTGATGAACATGGTTCAGTGTTTATTATTGATGAAGTGATGACTGGTTTCCGGGTTGGCCTTGGCGGTGCGCAGGCGCATTATGGCGTATCACCTGATTTGACCACTTTAGGTAAAATTATTGGTGCGGGTTTACCGGTAGGCGCATTTGGCGGTAAACGTGAAGTGATGGAATGCATCGCGCCATTGGGCAAGGTGTATCAAGCTGGTACGTTGTCAGGCAACCCGCTTGCAATGCGTGCCGGCATTGAAATGTTCAAGCATCTGCGCCAGCCAGGTTTTTATGAAGCATTAACTGCAAAATTGGCAACCCTGTTGTCGGGTCTGCAAGCAGCAGCGGATGAAGCCGGTATTCCATTGTTTACTCAGCAAGTGGGCGGCATGTTTGGTCTTTACTTTACGGACCAAACTGAAATTACCAGTTTTGATGCCATTTTAAAATGCGATGTCGATGCCTTCCGTAGTTTCTTCCACGGTATGCTGAAACGCGGTGTGAATTTGGCGCCGTCTGCGTTTGAAGCGGGCTTCTTCTCTAGCGCGCATAGCGATGAAGATATTGCATTTACAATTCAAGCTGCAAAAGAAGTTTTTGCGGAAATGAAAAACGCATAAGCCTTTAAATTATGTACACTAAAAGCCCGCAGTTTATTGCGGGCTTTTTTATATGAATTTGACATGAATGCACAGGGATGAAGCCAATGAAGACCAAACACTATCTGACACTTGCCGATGCTGAGTTTTTGCTGAATCAGGCGCATGCCTATGCCGTTGAAAACAGTTTCAATGTCAGCATTGCTGTAGTGGATGAAACAGGAAATCTGCTGGCAATGAAGCGTATGGATGGCGCTTCACCGATGACCGCGAATTTATGTTTGGAAAAAGCCAAATGCTCGGCAGTGAGCCGCCGCCCTTCAAAGTTATTTGAGGATATTATTCGGGGCGGGCAAATGGGTTTTCTGACCATGCAGACCTTTCATGGCATGCTGGAAGGCGGTGAGCCAATTATGTATGAAGGGCAGCTGGTTGGTGCAATGGGGGTGTCAGGTGTGAAGTCTTTTCAAGATGCGGAAATTGCGCAGCAGGCAATAGAGATGTTTTTAGGGCAAGTAAACTAAAAATTTAGGGCTTAGGTATGTGCTGGGCATTCCTAAGCTGAAGTTTATAAAGTTAAGGAACATTGAATAAATAGCAGGTATGGAACATGAATAATCAATAAAAAATGCTCCAGTACGCTGTAATTTTAAATAGATTTTCTTAATTAGGTAATTTTTGATAAGGTAAAATATCTTAATACAATTTGAGTAAATATGAGTAATTGGGTCAACATCGCACAAGATAAATCTACAGGCATAGAATTAGTTCATGCCCATTTTAAAGGCTTTGCATACGCCCCGCATTTACACTCAAGTTATCTGATCGGAGTAACAGAATTAGGACATCAGCAATTCAATTGCAGAAGAAAAGTCATTGATAGTTATCAAGGCCAAGTTTTCATGCTTGAACCTGAAGAAATTCATGATGGTAATGCACCTGATCCGCTTGGCTTCACTTATAAAATGATGCATTTAGATCCAGCATGGTTAAAAAAAAGCTATGATGGTTTATTTAAAGAATCCTTTGAATTATCCATCGAATCAACTCTTCGTTCTGATTCTCAACTATCACATTTGATACTTTCAACCTACAACATATTGAATAACAATGAATCGCAATTGATGAAAGATACTTATCTAGATCTTTTATTAGAAAGCTTAGTGAATAAAAAAATCTTATATAAACGTGAAGAGTCTATCCATACATTACCTAATATTGCATCTGAGCTAAAAGAAATTCTACATGAAAGTCTATTTCAGGATTTAGACCTACAGACATTATCAACATTGGTTCAAACTGATCGTTTCTATATTAATCGCGTATTTAAAAAAAATTTCAACTGTTCTCCACATCAATATCTGATTCAACTACGACTAAACAAAGCGAAAGAGTTATTAAAAAAAGGATTATCAGCAGCAACTGTTGCTTCATACCTTTGTTTTTCTGATCAAAGCCACCTAGGTCGATGGTTTAGACGTTGTTATGGCATAACCTTGAATCAATATCAGAAAGCGTGCACAAATGTTCTAGATTTGTCTTGATAGTATTTTTCAAAATAACCAAATGTTTTATTTAACTTTTGGATTTTGTTTTGGAAATAATTTTATCTTTCTGTGCTTTTTCTTTTGTTGCATCAATTACTCCAGGCCCAACTAACTTCCTTATTCTTAGTACTAGTCATCAATTCGATATCAAAAAAACCATTGGTTTAATCTTTGGTGGAAGTATTGGTACTTCTTTATTAATTTTAATTACAGGACTTGGCGTAGGCACAACATTAAACGCATATCCTAATATTAAGTTGATTTTAAGTTTAGCTGGAGGTATGTGGATGAGCTATATTGCATGGCAAATTTTTAATTATTGCCCTGATCTAGAAACAGGACTCCAGAATAAAAATAAGAAAAATGGATTTTTTACCGGCTTCTTTTTACAGTTCATTAATCCTAAGAGTTGGCTTATGGCTATTGCTGTCATTACTATCTATACAACGCAGATAGCCAATTACTATCATTCGCTCATACTATTTTCATTCATCTTTATGCTGATTTCTGTACCTTGTTTATTTGTTTGGGCTTATTTAGGAAAAATTACAAAAAGAATGCTTTCAACAGAACAGCATCTCATTATCTTTAATCGGATATTGGGTACCATTTTGTTTATTTCAGTATGGTATCCAATATTGCACTCCATTTAGTATAATGGCTGTTATGCGAAATGAAAAAGCCTAGATCTGGATCTAGGCTCTAATTTTTTAAAATAGATGAAACTTAAAATCATAGACTTAATTTTTCAAGTTTACATTGCGTGTATTGTGTTGATTTAAAAAATTTAATGATCTTTTAATGACTCATAAACATGATATGCTGCTTTAATTCGATCGACATTTGGTATCTTTTTATTCATTAACATCACCAATCCAAACCCTTTTTCTGGAATAAATAAAACGTATGTCCCGAAACCATTAGTAGATCCGGTTTTATGAAAAACTTTAGATTCTGGCTGTGATAATTCTTTTACGACAGGATTTGACCCCAATAAAATTTGCTGTGAATTGCTGGCCTGCAGAATTTCAGAAGTAGTCGGATAAGAAAACATCTCCCATCCAAGTGCTTGTGTCATACCACTATCAGCAACTTTAAAATATCCTTTGTGTGTATCTAAAATCGCTTTTTTCATAGCAGGGCTATTTTTATCTGCATTAAGATTTGCATTAACGAAGTCCAGCATATCGGGGAGGGTTGATTTAACTCCATAGGCTTCATCAGATAACGGGCCAGGATTAACTCGAACTGGCATATTATTTTCATCATAACCAAAAGCATAGTTTATTTTTTGTGCTTCTGGAACATTGACGTATGTATGTTTCAAATTAAGTTGAGGAAAAATAGTCTCCTCTAATAATGAAGAAAAAGGAACATTCATTGATTTTGCCGTTAGATAGCCAAAAAGCCCTATACTTGGGTTTGAATATTCACGATACGTGCCCGAAGGATTCTTTGCTTTCCAATTTTTGAAATATTCCAATATTTGCTTTTCAGTTTTAACATTATCTGGAAATTGTAATGGCAGATTGCCGCTTGTAAAAGTTAATAACTCTAATAAATTTGCTTTATCAATATCCGAATGCTTTAAAGATGGCAAATATTTACTAGGATGATCATCGAAAGATATTTTTCCTTGGTTATTCGCATATGTTCCTGAAATAGCAGTGAAAACTTTACTTACAGAGCCTAACTCAAAAAGAGTCTGATTATTTACGCTTTTATGGTCCAATTTAGATTGGATACCATAATAATTTTCATACGTTTTACCGTTGTAAATGACGCCTATAGCCATGCCTGCTACACCATACTGGTCCATAAGCGGCTTAAATGATTGAGTAACAACTGTTTCAATGTTTTTCTCATTTTGGCTGAGTTCACTTGCATGTAAATGCATGCCAAAACCCATAGCAAGGCTAATAAACAGTGTTTGGAAAATAATTTTTTGATTAACAATCATTAAGTTAAAATTCATTAAAAAAAGATGATAAATATCATCCCATATAATAAATATTACCTGTGTAGTAATTTATTTTTTAATAACTTTTTATATAAGAATCACTCAAGCCGCCATTTATTTAACATAGCGTCGATTCTGCCAAATGGTATCGCTTGCAGCCCATTCATTTGATATGGGTTTAGCTGAGGCTTAAAAGTATACAATTGTCATTCACACATATTTGTTTCGCTATTTAAAACGCTCAAACACAGGAATTCTGCGTTAGCATAAGCTGCAAATTTCAAGTGCCAGTGATGTGCGCCGAGGTAATATGCTGTACCCAATGCCTAAAAAAATTCACTTTGCGCCATCCGCTGCAAAGTGGTCAGTTGTTTCAGCGCAGTCAGTCCTGCTGCTGACGGGGCTGCATGAATTGCGTGCAGATGCCGCAATGTCAGACTCAAAACTCATGCAGAATATAACCAGTATCGCCAACAAAGCCAAAGCGCTGGATCTTCAAATTGTAGATTTGTCTGGCGACAATGCGATGCAGGGCATGCAAAGGCTAGGCGAGCTGCTTTCAATTTATCCGCAACTCATGATTGCTGGGCAGGTTACGCCGCTGCTGAAACAGGTATTGGCGCATTTAATGAGTGTCACTGCGCACATTTGCATTATTGATGATGCAATTTTACTGCCCAATGCCGAACAGCATATTCAGTGGGTCGATAACTTGACTGCGCAATCGGTGCATCATATGAATACCTATAGCCTCATGCGGCTGTGGAATTTAAGTGCGCCCACGGCATATGTGCTGTCACCTAAAGGTATTTTGCTGGCAGTGGCAGAACAGTTAAACATGGATGCTTTGGACATTGACCCGAAAGCGGACCTGCACAGCTATGGATTAGACTCAGTTGCTATGGTGAGTTTGGTCGGTTTATGGCGGGCCAATGGCGCGAATATCACTTATGAAGATTTTTTACAGCAGCCGGCGTTAAGCCATCTGATGCAAATTCTCGTGCCTAAAAATTAATTTCAGCCCAATTGGAAAAATATTTATCTAAAATCGTAAAAATCATTGTCAATTCGGCTATTTCTCATTGTATTTCTTGGCTAAGCTTTTTATCATTGCGCCCTTGTTTTCGCGATTGGCCTGGATTGAACATTGAATAATTTTCTGACAGAACATCTGATTCATCGTGATGAAGATTTTATGGTGATACATAAGCCGGCTGGTTTGCTCACTGTTCCAGGAAAAACTGCAGACCTTCAGGACTGCCTGATCAATCGACTGCTTCAAGAAGAACCGAAAACGCTACTGATTCACCGTTTAGACCGTGATACCTCAGGCATTTTGGTTTTCGCATTAACCCGCATTGGTCAAAACCGCATCTCCCGTCAATTTCAAGAGCGCCAAACATCTAAAACCTACCAAGCGATTGTCGCTGGAACATTAGAAGGCGAAGGCACTGTTGATGTTCCTGTGGTTTATGACCCAAGCCGCCCGCCATTGCATATTGCAGATCCAGCGCACAATAAGCCGGCGCTGACCCATTGGGAAGTTCTGGAAAATTTTCAAATCGGCGGGGCAGCAGTCACGCGCGTTAAATTGACCCCCATTACTGGCCGTTCACACCAATTGCGTGTGCACATGCAATATTTAGGTCATCCAATTGTGGGGGATACATTATATGCAGATGAACAGCATCAGGCGCTTACACCGCGTCTTTGCCTGCATGCAGAACGCTTAAGTTTTCAGCACCCGGCAACAGATAAAATGATTGAATTTCATTGCCCGGCGCCATTTTAGAAAATACTGTTTAAACATTCAAAATGAGGCTCACTTTTTAGTGGGCTTTATGTCAAAATATATTGCTATTCGGTGTGGATTTTTGCTCAAATATCAAACACTATTTGGGTCTCAAATTTGCAGTCCTTATTTAAGATGAAGGTGGAAAAATTGCAGCAGTTTGCTATTGGTCAACGATGGTTGTCGGACACAGAAACAGAACTAGGCTTAGGAGTTCTAATTGATGTAGATGAGCGATCGGTCAGCATTTTATTCCCCAAAAGTGATGAAACCCGTGTCTATGCGCGCCACAATGCGCCTTTATCCCGCATTGTTTTTAATACAGGCGATGAACTTCAGGATCAGGAAGGCACTGCGTGGACTGTTGAATCTGTTGAAGACCGTCATGGGGTGCTGCGCTATAACGTCATCCGCACATCGGCCGGCGGCACTGAAGAGCGCAAAGCCTTAAATGAAACCCGTATCGGGGCTAATATTCAGCTGTCAAAGCCATTAGACCGCTTGTTGGCCAGCCAAATTGACTATAAAGAATGGTATGACCTGCGTATTGAGTCACTGCTGATGCAGGCCAATATGAAGTCTAGCCCATTGCGCGGTTTGGTCGGCTCACGTGTGGGCCTGATTCCGCATCAGCTGTATATTGCGCATGAAGTCGGCAAGCGTTTTGCGCCGCGCGTATTATTGGCGGATGAAGTGGGTTTGGGCAAAACCATTGAAGCAGGCCTGATCATTCACCAGCAGCTGAAAACAGGCCGTTCTGAACGCATCCTGATTTTAGTGCCTGATTCACTGCAATATCAGTGGATGATTGAAATGCGCCGCCGCTTCAATCTTGAATTTTCATTGTTTGATTTGACCCGCACAGCATCCATCAAAGAACATGATCCAGAACAGAATCCGTTTTTAACCGAACAGTGTATTATCGCCAGCATCGACTTGATGATTGATCATGATGACTTGCGCGAGCAGGCGTTAGAAGCCGGTTTTGATTTGCTGGTGGTGGATGAAGCGCATCATTTGATGTGGAATGAAGAAGAAGGCGGAAACGACCGTTACGATCTTGTAGAAGAATTGGCACAGCAAACAGCTGGTGTATTGCTTTTAACTGCAACACCGGAACAGCTGGGTGTAGAAAGCCATTTTGCCCGCATGCGCCTGCTGGATCCATCACGCTTTAATTCATTGGACCGCTTCTTGGATGAAGAAGAGCAGTATCAGCAAACCGCTAAAATTGCGGAAGTGCTGATGTCTGATATGCCGCTGGAAGCAGCGCATTTAGATGCCGTAGAGACATTGCTGGGCCAGCGTATAGATGATACGCCTGAGCAGCGTTTCCGTGCGATTCATGAAATTTTAGACCGTCACGGCACAGGCCGTATTTTATTCCGCAACACGCGTGAAGCGATTCAAGGCTTCCCCGGCCGTGACTGCCAGCCAGCAGCATTGCCTGCACCGGAAAGCTGGTCTAAAGACGGTAAGCTGCGTGAGCAGATGTGGCCTGAAGAAACACAGCTGGATGGCGCTTGGATGGAACATGATCCGCGCGTTATGTGGCTGCTGGAAAAACTGCGTACAGATTTGAAGCATAAGAAAGTATTGCTGATTGCCCGCAGCGGGCCAGTGGTTGAAGCTTTGGAAAACGTGCTGCGCCTGCATGCCGGCATTCGCACGGCAATGTTCCATGAGGGCATGAGCCTGCTGGAACGTGACCAAGCGGCAGCTTATTTTGCAGAAGAATCTTATGGCGCGCAGATTTTACTGTGTTCAGAAATCGGTTCAGAAGGCCGGAATTTCCAATTTGCCTCTGACTTGATTTTATTTGATTTGCCGGCAAACCCAGATGTGCTGGAACAGCGGATCGGGCGTTTAGACCGTATCGGCCAAGAAAACCGTATTCAAATTCATGTGCCTTATTTGGCAGGTACAGCGCAGGAACGCATGTTCCGCTGGTACAACGAAGGCTTGAATATTTTTAGTAATATTTCACCGACTGCGCAGACTTTACAAGAAAACTTTATTGTTAAATTGAAAGATTGTTTATTGTCCGACTTAGGACAGCAGTTTGAAGATTTGCTGGAAGAAGTGTCTGTACAGCGTGAAGCGCTGGAAGCTGAGCTGCAGGCTGGCCGTGACCGCTTGCTGGAATACAATTCTTGCCGTCCAATTGTAGCGCAGGAAATTGTGACAGCGCTGGAAGATTATGACGACAATACCACGCTGCCGATGTTTATGAAGCGCTTTATGGCGGCAACAAACATCGATTTTGATGAGCAAAGCAACGGTACAGTCATCATTAAGCCGACAGATCAAATGCAGGTACAAGGCCTGACTTTAGATGAAGACGGCATGACCGCGACTTTCTACCGCGATCAGGCGCAATTGCGTGAAGATGCGCAGTATCTGACTTTAGAGCATCCATTTACCGAAAGCGTGATGGAAATGATTAACACGCAAGGTTTCGGCAGCACCAATGTGGCAGTGCTGAAATCTGCGGCTTTACCGCAAGGTTCAGTGTTGATTGAAGTCTGGTTTAAAGTGGATGTCATTGCGCCTAAAGCATTGAATTTACCGTCAAGTTTGCCGCAGCAATTGATTCGCGTTCTATTGAGCGAAAAAGGCCAGGATTTATCGCAAAAAATTGCGCCGGAAATTTTGAAGCCGTATTTGCATCATCTGGACAGCAACAGCTGCCGCCAAGTGGTAAAAGCGCGCCGTGATGTGATTGAAGAGCGTTACAATCAAGCGCTGGATATCGCTAAAGCCGCTTTACCGAACTTCAAGCAGCAGGCTAAAGAAGTGTACGGCAGTAAATGGCAATATGAAATTGACCGTTTGACTTACTTGAAACAATTCAATCCAAGCATCCGTGAAGATGAAATCTCCCGTCTGCAAAAATTCCAGAAAGAAGGCTTGAGCCTGCTGGATGGGTTGTCTGTAACACCTGAAGCTATTCAAGTGCTGGTGGTGGTGAAGCCTTAACTTAGGCTTCCAACGTGTCTAATACCTTTTAAAAAAGCGCCTATGGGCGCTTTTTTTTATGGGCTGGGCAAGAAATAATTCAGGTTGCTTTTCCAGCGCGGAAGGAAGATATTAGTTAAGCGATAAAATTTTCAAAATGCTGCCAAATTTTAGCAGCGGCTTTTTCAGCGCGGTCCGTCGGTTTTTTTAGCCCCAGAAATTCATGTTCAATTTCTTGCAGGCAATGTGCTATTTCAGCAGCTGTTGCATTTTCATCTTCAAGTATATCTAGGACATCGACAATATAGGCATCATATTCGTCTTGCATGGATGAATTTTTACGGATGTTTAAAGGGTCCCAATCATGCAGCAATACGTTTTGAATTTGCTGAATAAATAACTCAGAACGTTCTTCGGAATTCATGGAGGCCTCGTAAAATGGATCATATATTTTTAAAATCATTATATAGCTAAATATAACCAATACAGTATAAAACTGAACGATTGCTGAAATACCGCTGCTAACTGCTGAACAATCAGCCTCTGTTTTAGTCTTAAATAACAGACTGGAGGCATCAAACAATTTCGGCTAGAATATGCGCAAAATTAAAACAATGGATAATTAAAAAATGGCAAAAGCGCTGGTGACTTTAGGTTCTCAAACATCGCATGGCGGCGTGGTTTCTGAATGCGAAAATACTTTTACGATTAATGGGATTGCTGTGCATTTAAACGGTATGAAACATTTTTGCCCGAAATGCAAAGCGACTGTTTCTGCTATTGCATCGGATTTAAGTACAGCAGTGAAAGGCCGTGCAGTCGTTATTGCAGGGGATAAAACCACATGCGGCGCCACATTTATGCCGAATCAAAACTTGGTGCTTTCTGCGAAGTAGCAGCGAATGCATAGTATAAATACAATGCGGGCTATGACAGACGGCCTTTGTATTTGCGCGTGTATTTGAATGCAGAATGACTGAACATTCAGAGGAATATGCAGAAATGCAATTACTAAAAAATGCATAACGCGTTAGTCTAAAGAAAACAATTCCTGTCCTTTAAATTTTATGTTTCAGCCTATACATTTTACACACGCCAACGGTATTCCTGCTGGCAGCTATGCCAAGTTCTTTCAGGCATTTGATGCAAAGTATAAAATAAAAGCCATACCGCTTATCGGCATGAATTCACAGTACCCCGTGACCTATACTTGGGCGCATTTGGTTGATCAAGTCATTCATGACATAGAACAGCAGTTTCCCAAGCAGCAAGTGATTGGACTCGGGCATTCATTTGGTTCGCTGGTTACCTTAATGGCGGCTTACAAGCGTCCTGAATTGTTTTCGCAATTGATTATTATGGATCCGCCATTTGTGATCGGCAGCAAATCAGCGATTTTTGAAGGCATGCAAAAGCTGAGGCTGAAAGCAGTAGATAAAATTACTCCGGCAGCCATTACTCTAAAGCGAAATGATCATTGGCGCAGCTTTGATGAGGCTTATGCGGCTTTACGGAAAAACCGCTTGTTTAATAATTTTGATGAACAGTGTTTTGATGATTATTTTAACCATGGCATTCGGGATGATCATAGCCGAGGAGGAGTGACGCTCAGTATTCCTAAAGATCTAGAAGCGCATATTTTCAGGACTGTCCCGGCTTGGTGGTGGCGTACACCGCGTAAGGCGCCTAATATACCTGTGCATTTGATTACCGCAGAACAAAGCGCTTTTTATAAGCAAGGCTTACCGCAAGGGGTGAAAAAAACCTATGGCATTGATTTTAGTGTAGTGGAGGGCGGGCACATGTTTCCGCTGGAACAGCCAGAGGCAACAGCCCAATTTGTGCAGCAAATAATAAATATACAGGCGGTAAAAAAAGGAGATTCTTAAGAATCTCCTTTTTTTACTTTTTGAGAGTTATTGGCAGATGAGGGTAATCGGCTCATCGACGTTTGTATCGAGACCCAAGGTAAATGAACTTTTACAGATCTTATCTGCCGTTTGCACTTCAAAGCTGTAATCCATAGGCATCAATCCATAAAATGTCACAAGATTGCTGCTGGTAATTGGATATTTACCGTTATTCATGCCAATCAAATTGACAATGCTTCCTGTAGCTAACACATTCTGATTGTCATCAATAAATTTGAAGGTTACATCTTTGCTTTGGTTTTTAGATATTGGAAAATCAATAATATAACCGCGCTGATTCATAGGCATAATTGAGCGATTCGTACTTTCAATGTCGGTATCTATACCAATTTGGCTCTCATCAAAAGCAATACTGTTCTTCGTATAGCCGCTTAAGTTATAGCTGAAGATTTCACCATGTTTATTGGTCTTGCCAATATAAGAACCATTGCTGTAAATATCTACATTGGACGTGTTTTCTAAGCGCACTAGACCAAAACTATTCGAAATATACTTGCTTAGGTCAAAACGGTTGCCTAACCAAACCAGAGATCCCATATAGCTTGCATTGTAATATTTTTGATCATCTGTTTGCAGGTATTGTAAATTCAAATCACCTGCATTGGTTTTAAAGCGTGTGGATAGATTCCCTGAATATACATCATGTGAGCGGCTTGCACCGACCGTATAGTCAAAACCGGTATTTTCGTAACTGTATTTATTGAACTGGAGGCTGGTTTCGTCATCATCATGCTGTGAGAGCGTGACAGAATGTTTGTTGTCATCAAAGTTATAGCTCAGCATTAAATCAATACTGGCATGGTCACGACTTTCGGCATCATAAGATATGCCCAAACTGCCAAACAGTCCTTTTGCCAATGATCGGCTGCTTCTTAAATTAAAAATCCGCTGGTCTTCCTGATTTATATCATCGCGGTACTTACGTTCTACATAGCTGAGTGAAAGATTGTTTAGATAGGGAATTTGATATTTGGATAGATAAATTTGATTTTCATTTTTTGGTAGATAATTGGTGGTGTAGTCATCTAAACCCAGCATACGGAAATCCGAACTGTAATATTGAGAGCGTAACCCAATACTATAACTTTGCTTATCACGCTTAAACTCCGTATTGACGGTATAGCCTTCTAAACCCAAATTATCTGCATGGCTGTAGGCAGAATTGACTTCCAGCAAGCCCAGCTTATACAAATATTGACTCCATAATAGGCCAGCGCTTTCCAGTTTCTTGCTGTAGTCTGCTGTTGCGCCTAAGGTGGTGGAGGATGTTATCCCTCTGCGGATATAGGCGCTTCCGAACCAGTCACGGTAGTCATTGTCGTCATAGGCATAGTTGTAGCGCAGTTTACCGGCAGAAATATTATAGTCGGTCAAACCTGGGCGCAGCAGACGCTGATTGACAAAAATCGGTATGTTTTGGACGCTTGTGTTGCCTAAAATATCTTTGACTACAATTTCAGCATCTCCTAAACCATTAAAGCCAATATTGCTGTCAATATTGAATTGGCCAGGGTTTACTTTAGCGTTATAGGCTTGTGTGCCATTAATGATTAAATCGACGCTGGATTGAGTCAGTGCGCTGCCAGATATGGATGGCGTGTTCCAATAGGTGTAATTAGGACGGCTGCTAAAGTTGGTGCCAAAGCTGAAACCGCCAAAGTAAAAAGACTGATTGAGTCCAGTAGCGGTGCTGATATTATCGCCCAATTTTAAACTGGTCATGTTTTTTGGGAATTCAAAGCTTAAAGAGGTATTCAGGCGGCTGCTGGACTGAAAATTGCTTTGATCTTCATTGTAGTTTTTACGGAAAATATGGCCGCTGTTCAACAGTATGTTTTTCCAGAAAATATTCAGGTCGGTTGAAGCATTGGCCTGCTTGTTGTAGTCACCATTCTGAAAATACACATTATAATTGATGAAACCACCTAAATTGGGTAAATCCGGCAGGTAGTCCTGTTGTGAAGATAGCTTTTGCGACAGCATATATTGCGCGGGAATGTTCAGCTTAAATAATTGGCGCTGTTCATCCATTTGACTGCTGATGTCAGACCGGTCAATTAAACAATATTGCAAGTTGTCTTTCTTTAAATATGTAAATTTAGAGACATCGACAAAACCTTGTTTTAATAGGCTGCATTCTATATAGAGCTGGTTATTTTCTTTTAAAATAAATACATCTTGCTGTGTATCTACGCCATTAATCCAAAGACCCAAGATTAAATTTTCAGAATTTGGGCGGGCTGAGTTTTGTGTGCCGGCAGGCAGTTTAACAGCTGGTTCAACCGGAAAATCCTGTGCATGAGTGTATTTTACCTGAATGCAGCACAGCAGCAGAACAAGAATAGAAGGGGACTTGCGTACATCGCATAATTGTCTAATCACCATTGCTATTACTCCGCCACATCAAATTTCAAGGTTTGAGCGCCGGGTGTTTGAACAATCAGTTTTAATCCCGTCTGGGATTTAACCGCAGGTATATTTAAATTAAACGTGGCCTGCTTATGCGCTAAAATATATTTGAGTTCTTTGCTGATGAATAGCTCTCTTTCAGCAGCATCTTGCAGTGTAAAGCCTGTAATTTGGAAGTGGGCAGTACCTAAATTTTTTGCAATCAGTATAGGTTGATTTTTATTGTCTTTAGCCAACTGAAAAGCCATTTCTGGCTTAAAGTCTTTGCCTGCAAATAATGGAACATTAAAGCTGTAAGCGTATTTTAATCCCTTAGCTGTTTCGGCATCAGGCAGGGGGCTAAAGATGATTCGCCAAGCTTCTTCTTTTTGCAGCTGCATGGATGCAATAGGCTGCTTAAACCCCATGCGAATAATGCGTTTAGTATTGGGTTCAATAACAAAAGAAAGCGGATTGACGGCTAAACTTGAATCAGGAGTTAGAACATCCTGCCCTTGTTCATCCTGTGACCAACGGAAAACATTGACTTCATAGCTTTTCGCCAGTTCTTCATTGGACGAAATAATGTTCATGGTGCTTGAGCGCTGTCCATTCTCACCAGTGATAAAATGTTTGATGGGATAAATAGACAGTTCTGCATGTGCTGGGACACTGAAAACCCCTATTGAAGCAACAAGCAGGCAGGATAATTTGTTCAAGATGGCAGGCATTAATTATTTTTCCCCAAAATAATTTAAACTCAAAGCATTTCAAAACAGCCGCTGGCCTTTTCAGGTGTATAAAAGAGCCAGCAGGTAAATGCAGAAGGTTGATGGAGGCAGGTGATTTTTTAGCAAGATAGATTAAATATCCCGCAGTGCAGATTTAATTTATTCATAATTTCAGACGATTTATTCAAAAATCAGTTCGGTTCAGTTAAGGCTTGCCAGCTAAAATATTTTGAGGCTGCATAGCTTAAAAATACATAAGCTAAGAAACATAAAATGAATTTATGTTTCTTAATAAAATCAATTAATAGGATATTTCAATCGTAACTTCGTCGGTGTAATCGGCTGCACGCAATGAGGATAGCGGCAAAACTGGAGTGCTTGCTGTTAAGGTGTAGATTTCAGGCGTGGCTGTCAGCCCGGCTGTAACTTTCGTGCCCGCTGCATTATTGACAGGCACATTGCGTAAAGGGCTGGATAAGTTAATTGGATACTGAATAAATATGGATCCCTGAGGGGATGTATAGTGGAGAGATGATGAGTTTACACCGCCGGAAGCGTTCTTGGTGTTAGCTGAAATTGTATAATCCGCATTGCACATGACGCTGAAAGTTTCGTTTACAGGCGTGCCATCAACTGGCAGCGACTTTGCAACTGTCGTGCCGGCTTTGGAGAGCGTACATGCGGTTGGAACAGTCAATGTATACTGCACAGTGACACTTTGTGTTGCTGCATGCGCTGCAAAAGCGCTTGTTCCAAGCAGCAAGGCGCTGGTTAGTTTAAATAGTAATTTCATGTTTTTAATTTCCCAAGGCTTAAAAAACGGGCTGTGTTATAGCTGAATAAAAATATATTTATAAAATGTTAAATATATGATTGAGTTTAGATTTGAATGATTCTTAGGGAATAACTAAATTTAGGTATTTTGAATTCATTCGGCGCATTGTTTGATCATCAGCCTGATGAATAAAACCTAAGAATCCAAAACCTTAATATTGAATGACGCAGCGCTACCATTCAACCGCGGAGAACGTGAGGCTGGCCCTGTAAGTACCGACGGGATATTGAGCTAAATTGCTATAGTGTGAGGAAGAGAATTCCGCATATGTGGTTAAATTTTTAGGTTGGTTTGAGCTGCTGAATAAGCTGCTGAATAAGCTGTTGTAATCTGTGTAAGCATATACAGCGGGTTGTGATACGCCTGTCATAGGGTTGGATGCATCCCAATTTGCTCCGATTCTGGAAAAGAGGCTGACCGGAATATAAACATCGGGTTTGCCATCTAAACGGAAGACTGATTGTGTGCCTTGGGGATTAGACCATTGAAAAGCAGGGCGCACTCGAATTTTACAGTTTTTAAAATCTGCAGATACACGTCCGGCTTGAGCATAATTTAAATTGACATTTGTAGCTGGCGCCGTAACGGTGCAGTTGTCTGCAGCGTGGCTATTCAGTGTAAATGTGAAACTAATTATTGCGCTTAAAAAAGCTAAATTTTTAATTTTGGACATGGGCAGGCCGCTTTTATTTAGATCATAAAAAGTGGAACTATGCGGCTGCAAAGCAGCTTTAGCTATACCTAAATTTAGGTATATCTCATCAATTTTTAGCTTGCATGTAAAATACTTATTTTTAGGTATGCCCATGAAAAATTAAAATAGCTATAAAAAAAGAGTTAAGTAGTCCATCAGGCAGTATTTAACTTTTATAAAATATGAAGATAACAAGGAAATTATTATGAATCATGCAGTTGGTGCTTGGAGTGTAAGAAAAACTCCACTATTGGGCAGTCCAGTATGGAAAACATTTGATGAGATTTTTTCAAAGCTCATAGGTTGTGAATACACCTTAACTGCTTACTATGAGCAGGTTGTTGCTGGAACGCATTACTGCTTTGAATTGGAGGTTAAGCCAATATACCCAAATGCGGTAAAGGCAACAAAATGGGCTTTAGTTTTTAAACCACTAGAAGGCGCTGCTGTATTGGAAGGTTTCTTCGATACGTTGCCAATCAAGTAAACTGCTTGAAAGAATACTAAAGGCCTTATTGCTTTTAGTATTCTAAGTGATTAAAAATATTGATGGTTAATCAAAAAATCCCAAATTATAGGGATAGCAATTCTAAGGCTAAAGGAAAACAATCCATGTAAATAGAATGGATGGTAAAAAATGTTTGATTTTAGTACACCATTGCTTAAACCAATGCTGGTTTTAGAAGATGATCCTGCTCAGCAGAAGAGGATATCTAAAATACTGCAAGCCTTTGGTTATGAAGATCATGATATCTTTTACTCTCAAACCATAGAATTCGCTTTGAATATTTGCAGTAAAAACGCCATAAAATTTATGCTGGTAGATTTAAACTTGCCCGATGGCAGCGGCATAGATTTCATTCAAAATATTAAAGAAAAAAGAGGGAGTACGGCCCCTATTATGGTTCTTTCGGCATGGAATGCTTTAGAGACTATTTATAAAGCCTTAAATATTGGCGCAACAGGCTATGTATTAAAAGAAAAAGATGATTTTGAATTGATGTTTGCCATCAGAACAATGCTGAAAGGCGGCGCAATTATTGATCCCAAAATCGCAAACAAGATTTTAAGCCGATTTAAAAGTTCATTGACAGATTCACCCATAGAACATGGGCAGATTCATGCCGGCTTGTCTCAGAGAGAGTCAGAAATACTGGAGTATGTCGCCAGCGGGATGAGCAGCCGTGAAATTAGTGCAGAACTGAATATTTCTAAATTTACTGTAGATGTGCATATTAAAAATATTTATCAAAAATTAGCGGTGAATTCCCGTACGAAGGCAATTCACACCGCTAAACAAATGGGTTTAATTCATTAAACTTCATAAAATATGCAGATAAAAGCGATTAACGGATTCTCGCTTCATCTAAATGCCGTGCGCCTTCCAGAATCATTCGAATCATGATCATGGTTTGTTCTGCAGCTTCCTTGCGCTCATCAATAGGCATATCAATAACTTTTGCGCCCATATTGAAGACCAGCTGGGTAATGCCTTTAGCGACAATTTCAGGATGCGATAATTTACTGTTGTTCAAGCGCTCTAAAACAATTAAATCTTCTTTCAGCTCTTGCTGGAAAAAATTCAGCTGACGCTCTACAGCCTGTTTATAAGATGTTGAACCTGTGTATCCTTCACGCAATAGCAAGCTTAAATTGCCTTTATCAACATTGAGCTGTTCTATAAAAACTTCAACGGAACTGCGGATAATGCTGTTCTGCTTAGATGCTTTCAGCCGCGCTTCATGCAGAATTTGACGCAGTACTAAACCTGAACGGTCAATCAATTCAATAGCCAGCTCGTCAATGTCTTTGAAATGGCGGTAAAAGCTGTTCGGTGCAATGCCGGCTTCACGGGCAACTTCCCGCAAGCTTAAAGATGCAATGCTTTTTTGCGGGCCGATTAAATGCAATGCTGCTTGAAACAGTTCTTCTTTTGTAATGGTCGCTTTGCGTCCAACTGTACGCACTGCAGTTGTTTCAGGGATTGCTTGTTCTTGGAGCATAGTACCTATTTTCGCTTTCAATGCCGACGGTGTCATATTTTTCAAGGGATTAGAAACCTTACCATATTATTGCAAAAGCTTACAGTTTTTGTAGGGTTTAGATAAAATGAACGAATATATATACAAATATATATACATGTGTATAATAATTATAAAACCGCAATGAGATGTCTATGACAATGCATGCACTTCAGAAAACTAAACAGCCTTTGAATTTCTTTACAGAAAGCGTTATCGACTTCAATGCTGTCAATTTTTGGCTGCAGAAATTCAATCCGCTTTGGTCTAGCAATCAAGCTTTGGCTAAAGTCGTGCATAAAGAATTTGCCGCAGAAGACATGGTCAGTTTGACTTTGCAGGTGAACCGTCATTTTAAGCTTGGTCAGGCAGGGCAGCATCATCCGGTATTTATTACCGTAAATGGTGTGCGTTATGAACGCACCTATAGCTTGACCCAGTTAGACCGCCAGCATGTACTGCTGAGCGTGAAAAAAGTCGAAGCAGGCAAGGTCAGCACATGGCTGGCAGAGCAGGCAAAAGAAGGCGATATTCTTGAATTCGGCATTCCATTCGGCGACATGACTGTTCCAGCGGATAAACCTTTGGTCTTGCTGGCGGCAGGCAGCGGTATTACACCGATGTTCAGCTTGCTGAAGTCCCTGAGCAAAAACAATCAGCTCAAGGCGCAGCCTATTCAATTGATGTATTGGGTAAAGCGCCATGAAGATGCGGCGTTTAAAGCCGATTTCGAAAAATGGGCAGAATTAAACTCAAATTTCAGCTTTCATATTTTCTATACGCAAGAAGCAGAACATGATGCGCGTTTGAACGAAACTCATGCCGCTGAAATTAAAAATTTAACTGAAAGTACCGTCTTTGCTTGCGGGCCTTCGGGCTTTTCTGCTAAAGCCGAAGAGCTGTTTGCGCAAACTGCGCAAGTGTTTAAAAGCGAAGCATTCAGCATGAGCCTTGCACAAACTGATGATATTGGTTTTGTAAATGTGACACTGACGCAATCCAATAAAGTGATCAGTATTCCAAAAGGCCAGTCTATTTTAGTGAGCTTGGAACAGCAGAACATTAAGCCGACACATGGCTGCCGGATGGGCATCTGCAATAAATGCGTATGCAATAAGGCTGAAGGCGCAACTAAAAATTTACTTAACGGCGCACAAAACTCAGAGCCCGGCAATGCATTGAAAATTTGTGTGAACTCAGCCCAGTCTGATCTCGTGATTGATTTATAAGGTAGGATAATTAATATGAACATGCCTGTTAAAATTGAATATTTTAAAAACCCGAAAAATCGTGAACTGAGCTCGGCTGACTTAGACAGTCTTGCGCGTGAGCTGGATGCGATTAAACAAGAAGTGCTGGATGATATTGGTGAAAAAGATGCCAAATATATCCGCCGTGTTTATTCAACCATCCGCTATTCGTCATTGGCAGGCCGTGCGCTGCTGTTTGCAGGTTGGTTTCCGCCAGCATGGGTGCTGGGTACAGGCCTTCTGGGCTTTTCTAAAATCATGGAAAATATGGAATTGGGCCATAATGTCATGCATGGTCAATATGACTGGATGAATGATCCTAAATTCCATGGCCCAAGCTACGAGTGGGACATTGTCGGCACTTCAGACAACTGGCGCCAGACCCACAACTATAAACATCATACCTACACCAATATTAAAGGGATGGATGATGATATCGGCTACGGCATGGTGCGTTTATTTCCTGAACAGCGCTGGAAAGCAGGCTATTTACTGCAGCCGCTGTACAGCATTCCATTTTGCTTGCTGTTCCAATGGGGCGTTGCCATTCAGAATTTAGAGATTGGCAAACTGCTTTACGGACGCAAGACCAAAGCTGAGGCGAAAGAAGAATGGAAGCCAATGCAGAAAAAAATCACCAAGCAATTGTTTAAGGACTATGTATTTTTTCCTTTAATTGCAGGCCCGGCCGCTTTACCGGTATTGACTGGTAATTTGGTGGCAAACGGTATCCGTAATATTTGGACTTTCAGTATTATTTTTTGCGGACACTTTACTAAAGATGTTGAAGTGTTCCCAAAATCAGTGCTGCAGAATGAAAGCCGCGGTCATTGGTACATGCGTCAAATCCGCGGTTCTTCAAACTTAACGGGTTCAGAAGCGTTCCATATTTTGACAGGCCATTTAAGCCATCAAATCGAGCATCATTTATATCCGGATGTGCCGGCACGCCGTTACCGTAAAATGGCCCCGAAGGTGCAGGCAGTCTGTGAAAAATACGGCTTAAACTACAACAATGCGAGCTTGGTTAAGCAGTACGGCAGCGTGATAAAGCGTATTGTGAAATATGCCTTCCCATTTAAGAAATAAGCAGTATTTCTCTCAATAGCTGACACCATAAAAAAGCCATGCAATGCATGGCTTTTTTATTATCGTGGCGGGTAGCCTTAAACGGCTGAATTAAAGGGTATCTGCATAATGCTTTTTGGCAGGGCGGCTCAGTTTAGGTAAAACTGCATCATTTCCAACCATAAAGCGGTAGTTTGCAAGCTCAAGCATTTCATGATCTTCAAAGCTGTTGCCATAGGCATAGATATTGTCATAATCCTGCAGATTGAACTTTTCTAAAATGCGCAGTTTTTTTTGTTCGCCGCTGCAGTCTGCGGTCTGGTACTGTCCGGTAATTTTCTGATCTTTAATTTCGACTTCGGAGCAGATTAAGTCAATGCCTAATAGCTGGCAGATCGGCTTTAAGTACAGATCGACAGATGCCGAAACCAGTGCGACATCATGTCCTAAATTTTGGTGCTCCCGCAGCTGCTTTAATAGAGCGGGGTTCAGTGAGTCCAGTAATTTTTCTGCATATTCTTCGGCCGTACGTTGCACATCATGGGCATTCGAATCGCTGAACATTGCGCGATATAATTTCGGACGCATAGCGTGTGCAGGATAAAGGTTTAAATAATAGCCTTGAATCCAAGGCAAAATTTTCAGCCCTTGACGCACAATATGGCGTTTGCGCAATGAATAGAAGATAAACCCTGTGAAGCTGTCTTTGGTGCACAAGGTTCCGTCAAAATCGAAAAGCGCTAAATTTTTAAATGCTTTATTCTGTTCATGCATGTCTGATAGCGTCCGTTTACTCTGCTCGCGAACCAATTGGTATTGTAATCTCTGCTCAGTTTTGGCCCTGAAATAACAACTTCAGGCATCATTGCATAAAAAGGCTCTTTGCCGGTTTTTTCTTTATACAGCTTGGTTACAGCACGATAGGTAGCAGTATCTTCAAAATCCTGATCTTTTTCCTTTTTTAAATCTGAACGTATTTGACGCGGCGTTAAGATCACGCTATTGGCTGAGAAGACTTTAAGCAGTTCACGCTCAGATTCACTTTTGGCCGAACGCGGCGAGCCGTCTTTATCATACAGCAGCAAATCACCATCTAAGCTTAATTCGGCATCTGTTAAATCATTCAGCATGCTTTGAAAGGCCGCATTGCGGCTTGAATAACGCCCGGAATTGTAGTCGGCAAAACGGTAAATCGGCTTGTCGTAATCCGCAGGATACATCATTAGGCGGTGAATGCCGTAATACATGCCGCCGTATTGTGTATACATATCTGAACGCAATTCGGCGATATTGCCGCCTTGGCGCTTATGTTCTTTGGCGTAGCCAATATGCACCTGCATTGAGCCGAGCGTAGTAATGGGGTTCATTTTCTCGCCGATATCCTGCCCGACCAATTTGGCTGCGCCGGTTAAGGCGCTGACATGATAATGTTTGGACATATAGGCAAAAATTTCACGGTACAGCTCATCCAGCTCGCGTTCAGTTTTCACTTTGCGCATTTGGCTTAAATAATTGTTGTCAGGGCTGGGCTGGGTCTTTAACACTTCTTCAAAATAGCCTGCAATTGTACCGCCAATTCCATCGCCTAATTTTTCTTTAAACTTTTCATCCAAGCGGGTTTGAACTTCTTTTACCGCTTTTTCGCCAAGCCCCGGCACTTGCGGGTCAGCAACAAAGTTGGATTCCTGATCGACCACCGCGACAATCGAGCAGATATTCTGCTTGGTCTGCGGGATGCCCAGCTGTTCGGTAATATCGTAGATATCCTGCGCCCACGATGTTCGGTCCTGCACCCGTGGCGGAATCGCTTTACGGATTTGTTCTGCATTCAGGGTCGGCTCGTCATCTTTAGACCACCAAGACCCGTTGCCGCAAGCAGCTAAGCTGACGGAGAGGGCCAAAACAGACATTGTCTTAACACAAGCAGAGTAGGCAAAAGTTTTGTTCATAGCGTAGAAAGCAAGTTCCGAAAAAGTGAGCCGGTCAGGCAGGTGCAGTATACTATGGCTGCTGAAAAAATGAAGAATGAATCTGTGAAGCCCATTTGAAAATACAGTAAGTTTTTGGCGCTTGTCTATGATCTGTTTTAAAAAAATTACAGCGGCTGGATGAGCTGCTTTAGTCTGATCAGTAATTTTTAGTTTAGGTCAGCAGCAGAGGTTTCATTGTATTCAGCATCTTTGCTGTCAGCTATTCAGCATTGGATGCCTCTGAAAAAAATGGCCAAGCCTGCGGCAAAAGCTTTTTACATTTTAAAATAAGAAAATTAGCTAAACTGCTCTAATATTTGGACATTTTAAAATAAGAAAATTAGCTAAACTGCTCTAATATTTGGACATTTTAAGATTCATTTCATGTTGATGGTCTAAAACGTATAAACGGAAACTGAGCTTGAATTTTAGGTCAAGGAAAACCGATACATCAGGATGATGGCAAGTTTGAGCTTCAGTTTCTGTTTTTAATTTTGAGCAGCTCTACATGAAAACTCGTTTTCTTCTAAATATTCTTGCGGCATCACTTTCAGCATCTTTCTTTTGTACGCCATTGGCGTGGAGTAAAGAAGCGTCCGATGATCAAACTTTGACAGTGATTGGCTATCATGAAATTACAAATAGCAAAAATGCGCTGATTCCTGAGTATGCGGTCAGCTCAGCTCAATTTGAAAAGCATATCAATTGGCTAAAGCAAAACGGCTATCATTTCATTGATGCCGATCTGCTGCTGAAAGCGCATCAAGGCAAAGCGCGCTTGCCGTCCAAGCCTGTGCTGCTCACAGTAGATGATGGCTATGAATCATTTTATCAAAATGCTTATCCATTCATTAAAGCCAATAAAATTCCTGTTGTTTTGGCTGTGGTCGGTTCTTGGCTGGAGCCTGACGCGAATCAAAAAATCAACTTTTCTGATGAGATGATTCCGCGCAACGCCATGCTGTCTTGGGATCAGCTTAAAGAAATGCAAAACAGCGGTTTTGTAGAAGTCGCCAGCCACAGCTATAACCTGCACCGCGGTATTTTAGGAAATCCGCAGGGGAATGTTGAACCTGCAGCCGTAACACGCTTATACGATCCGAAAACTGCGTCTTATGAAGATGACTTGCATTATCAAAGACGCATTACTGAGGATTTAAGAAAAAATAATCAGCTGTTGAAAGCGCACGGCATTCAGTCACCGCGAGTCATGGTTTGGCCGTACGGCCGTTACAACATGCAGGCGGTGTCTATTGCTAAGCACTTGGGCATGCCGATCGCAATTAGCTTGGATGATGGTGCCGATTCTATCAAAAGTTCATTGGGGCAGCTGAACCGGATTTTGGTGGAAGGCAATATGACCACCAATGATTTGGCGCTGGAAATTGAAAATCGGCAAAAAAAATTAGGTGATAACAATCGCCCGCAGAAAATCATGCATATCGATTTAGATTATATTTATGATCCGAATCCCGCGCAGCAGGAACGCAACCTCGGCAATCTGCTTGACCGCATACAAGCCATGAAAGTGAATACTGTCTATCTGCAGGCTTTTTCAGATCCAGATGCTAATGGTTCTGCGGATATGGTGTATTTCCCGAACCATTACCTGCCAATGCGCGCAGATTTATTTAACCGTGTTGCATGGCAAATCCAAACGCGGACGCATGTCAGCCGTGTGTATGCTTGGATGCCGTTATTGGCATGGGAGCTGCCTAAGAGCAATCCAGCCGCTGAAGATGTTGTGGTGACTCAGCAAAACGGTGACAGTGCGCATTTAAATATGGGCTATCACCGCCTCAGTCCCTTTTCTGCGGATGCCCGTAAGGCCATTGCCGGCATTTATACGGATTTGGCAAAATCTGTTCCGTTCAATGGAATATTGTTCCATGACGATACGACATTGTCCGATTATGAAGATGCCAGCCCTGATGCAATGAAGGCTTATGCAGCGGTTGGCCTGCCAAATGATCTGGCCGCCATTCGCAATAATGATGCAGATCTGCAGAAATGGACCGCATTTAAAACACAGTACCTTGATGATTTTGCAATGCAGCTGGCCAAAAATGTCCGTCAGTATCAGCCATTTTTATTGACTGCGCGCAATCTTTACGCGCAGGTGGCGCTTAAGCCTTATGCGGAAAATTGGTATTCACAATCTTTAGAGCAGTCGCTGAACCGGTATGATTTCACTGCCATTATGGCCATGCCGTATATGGAACAGGCGCCGAATAGCGATCAGTTTTATCAGGATATTGTGAATCGGGTAAAAAAATATCCAAATGGCATTAAAAAAACTGTATTTGAGCTTCAATCGGTAGATTGGAGAACCAATCAAAAAGTGCCGTCCGATGAGATGGCGAAAACCATACAGTCTTTATATGAACAAGGTGCAATGCACGTCGCATATTATCCGGATGACCCCATTAAAGATCATCCGGACGCTAGCGTTATGCGCAAAGCCTTTGATTTGAAATCAAGCAAACTTATTCCTTAGAGGAATTGAATATGTCAGCTTTTATGCATTTTTGGCATTCTGCTTTGCACTTTGTTTTTTATTATCCATTGTTTATGTCGTATCTATGGATGATCGGCGCATTGATTTTCTATTGGAAAGAGCGCAAAGATCCGCCGTATCAGCAGCCGCCAGCCTTAAAGGAATATCCTAAAGTTGCCGTTTTGGTGCCTTGCTTTAATGAAGGTGACAATGCGGAAGAAACACTCAGCCATGCGCTGGCTTTGCAGTATCCGAATTTTGAAGTGATCGCCATTAATGATGGCAGCTCAGACCATACGGCTGAGGTGCTGGACCGTCTGGCTGGCCAGTATGACAAACTTCGGGTGGTGCATTTTGCGCAAAATCAGGGCAAAGCGATGGCCTTGCAGGCAGGCAGTTTATTGACTGAGGCAGAATATTTAATTGGCATTGATGGCGATGCGCTGCTCGATCCGCATGCGGCTTCTTGGATGATGCGTCATTTCCTGAAAGATGAAACTGTGGCTGCTGTCACAGGGAATCCCCGCATCCGTACCCGGTCTACCTTAATTGGCCGGATACAAGTGGGGGAGTTTTCATCCATTGTCGGCATGATCAAACGTGCGCAGCAAAGCTTTGGCAGACTGTTTACAGTGTCTGGCGTGATTACGGCTTTTCGTAAAAGCGCCGTGCATTCCGTCGGATACTGGTCACCGGATATGCTGACAGAAGATATTGATATCACTTGGAAGCTGCAGCGTGCAGGCTGGAATATTCATTTTGAACCGAATGCATTGGTTTGGATTTTAATGCCTGAAACTTTCAATGGTTTATGGAAGCAGCGCCTGCGCTGGGCCATGGGCGGCGCGCAAGTGCTGCTGAAAAATGTTGATGTTCTGCTGAAGCCGCAGCTGAATTTTTTATGGCCGCTCATGATGGAACTGATTCTGACTCTGGTGTGGTCGTACTTAATGCTGATGCTCGCGGTCTTTTGGCTGGTGCATTTTATTGTTCCCATTCCTTACATTGGCGATGTCAGTTCACCTTTCTTGCCTTATGGCACCGGCATGCTGCTGGGCGCGACCTGCCTGCTTCAATTCGGCATCAGTAAATGGATGGACAGCCGGTACGAGCCGGCATTAGCAAAAAATTATTTTTGGATGATTTGGTATCCCTTTGTTTTTTGGCTTATTACGATCAGCGCCAGCATTGTCGCTTTTCCTAAAGTTTTAAGGTTAGGAACAGGGCAGCGCGCGCGCTGGGTCAGTCCAGACAGAGGGATGCGGGTTAACCCTACACTAGAGAATAAAATGAATGAAAAGCAATAGTTTAATTATTGATTTGCGCCGTCAGCTGCCATGGCATAAGCGTTATGCCTCCAGCACCAGTACTGCGATGATGTGGGCTGTTTGGCTGCTGCTGTGGCGTCCTGTCCTGATCGTTGCGGGATTGATGAGTTTGCAAAAGCATCATCTGCTGCAGCATTTGTTCGGTTCTTTCGGCTTGGGTTTGGAACATGGCATAACGGCTTTATTTGCCTGTGTTGCCGCGCTGCTGCTGTGGTCGAACTATATGCCTGCAAAAAGGGTGAACTCGCCGCACGTGAAGTCCATGACAGATTATGTCCGTCATTTTAATATTCCTGCACAGGAGGTGGAGCAGGGCCGTCAGCAAAAAATCAGTACCGTGCATCATGATGAACAGGGCAGAATTATTCGAATAGACGCTTAAAATCAGTTTCATTTCATATGATTTAAAAAACAATATGAATGAAAATGGCTGAACTGAGGCGTTGCTGCCGGAAGTGCTAAAATACGTCATTGATAAAAGCCCTCAACTCATGAGGGCTTTATCTTTTCACAAGGCGATATTTCATTTTACTTGGCAACGCATATGTTTAAATCACCTGATTGGCTAGAGTTTTGCGGCGGAAAGTTTTAGACTTGCTTCCCATTCATTGACCCATTAAATACAGCCGCATTTTAATGGTGCTGTTTTTGCTTTTGATTACATTAACTCTTAGGCTTGAAGCAGTAAAACGGCTGTGCTTGCGATTTGGCTATTATTCTCTTTGAGAAGGCGAATAATACATCATGAGCACATTCAAAATTTATATGATAAACCCATAGCGCGTGGATATTTTTACATGACTCAGCATATTGTAATCAAAGAATTATTTGATAAGCCTATCGGGCAGAAGCTGTGGGTTGCTCCGATGGCCGGCGTAACAGACCGCCCATTTAGAACACTGTGCAAATACTTTGGTGCAGGGCATGCCGTCAGTGAAATGATGACATCGGACAAAACGCTGCGTATGAGTAAAAAGAGTCTATACCGTGCAAACTTTGATGGAGAAATTGCGCCAATTTCTGCACAAATTGCAGGTTCAGACCCCAGCGCACTTGCGGAAGCTGCGCGATATCAAGTTGCCAATGGCGCGCAGATTGTCGATATCAACATGGGCTGCCCAGCCAAAAAAGTCTGCAATAAGCTGGCTGGTTCTGCATTATTAAAAGATGAAGATTTGGTTGCGCGTATTTTAGATGCAGTTGTGGCTGCAGTTGATGTGCCAGTCACGTTAAAAACGCGTTTGGGCTATTTAAATGGCTATGAAAACATTATGCGGGTGGCTGAGCGTGCAGAAGAAGCCGGCATTGCCGCTTTAGCGCTGCATGGTCGTACCCGTGAAGATATGTATTTAAATACGGCGCGCTATTCGCTGATTAAAGACGTAAAAAGCATGCTGAATATTCCAGTCATTGCGAACGGCGATATCGACAGTCCGGAAAAAGCCAAATATGTATTGGACTATACCGGGGCAGATGCCGTGATGATTGGCCGCGCGGCTCAAGGCCGTCCGTGGATTTTTCGTGAAATCGCACATTATTTAGCAACGGGCGAGCACATGGCCGCGCCCAATATTGAAGAAGTCAAAACAGTTTTGCTTGGGCATTTAAGTGAGCTGTATGAGTTTTATGGTGAGTATTCAGGCTGCCGTATTTCGCGTAAACACATTGCTTGGTACACCAAGGGACTGCGCTCCAGCAATGAATTCCGTCAAAATATGTACAAGGTTGAATCTACGGCTGCTCAGTACCAAGTTGTTGAAGACTATTTTGATCATTTGTTGGCGCATGGTGAAATTATGAGTGATGTGCAGACAGAGCAAGTCAATTTATTAGAAACTTAATCTGAATGTGGCGCTTAATAGATGCTATCGCCTTAAAATTTCAACTGTGATGTTTTAAATGCTGCTGATCAATGTTCTCTTTAAGAATTGATCCATTTAGACAGGCTGTAAGGCGGTATTTTGAATGCTCTGATCATCGGCTTTTTTTGAAGATATGATGAATTGAATTTAAAAGTTTTAAATCAGTTTATCTGTTAATCAGAAGGCGTTTAAAATTGCACATCTTAAAAATGCAGTTTTAAAAGTCTAGATGGCAATCGGGTTGGCTGCATTAAAAAAAGCTGAAAATAATCTGCTATTTTCAGCTCAGTATTCAATTTATTTACTTTAGATTCTGGCTATTCATTTTTAAGCAAAATTCATTTCCAAAACCAGCTGATTAATAAGGTCGGCCGCTTCCAATTCACGGATTTGCGCGGCGTTGCTGCCTGCCCAAAATGCGCCAAAGCCATGATCTCCCTGTTTTGATGCTGCAGCATGCAATTGCTTGCCCAAATCATAGGTATAAGGGTAGGCGGGAACTGCGGGCCGATTAGGCGTATCAATGGAGGTATGCCAATGATTGATTAAACCGCGTGCTGGACGGCCGGAGATGCTGGCCGTGATTTGGGTAATGGGCTGATTCAGCAACGCTGTGCGGTAGGCATCATTGGCATTGGATGTTTTGCATTGGACAAATGCTGTGCCCAGCTGTACGGCATCTGCGCCGTGATTCAGCAAGACTTTGGCTTGCTGTCCGGACATGATGCCGCCGGCAGCCACAATCGGCAGCTGGCAATGCTTTTTAAACAATTGAACCAGATCATCTGTTTTGACACTGCTGTCAAAGCTTTCATTGAAAATGCCGCGGTGCCCGCCAGCTTCTATCCCTTGGGCAATAATAATATCAATGCCTGCCGCTTCTATGGCGTGTGCTTCAGCCAAATTTGTCGCAGAAACCATGGTGATAATACCAGCAGCTTTCAACGCTTCAATTTGATGTGCATGCGGAATGCCAAAATGGAAGCTGACTGCTTTGGGCTGTGTTTCCAGCACGACCTTTAAAAAATCATCATTATCTAAAAAGCTTGGGTAAATACAGTTCAAGCTGGCAGGAGGCTGCGCGCCGTATTGCTCAAATTGAGGTCTCAGATACTCGATCCATTGCTGGGTCACAGTATTGTCAAGCGCTTGGCTGTGATGGCAGAAAAAATTGACCTGAAATGGGCGGTCTGTCAATTCTTGCGTTTTTAAAATCTGCTCACAGGCAGCTGCCGGTGTATTTGCCCCTAAGCCTAATGAACCTAAGCCGCCTTGGTTTGAAACTTCCGCTGCTAAAGCAGGAGTTGAAACACCAGCCATTGGCGCTAAAAAAATTGGATGTCTGATTCCCAAGCGGTTTAATAAGTTCATTCATGCCTCTCCTTGTATCATTTAACTTTGCCCAAGCGCCACGCATTTAGCAAATGATATTCATTATTTTTTTAGTAAATAATTCAGCTTATTGCATAAGGTCAGCCACTGTATTTCCAGCATGGTTCTATATGGGCAGCTGTTATATGAATGGGATATCATTTTGAAAAAAGCGAGTTAAACTTTGCAAGCATGCTATTTCAGGCATAATGGCGCGCGAGATTGAAATTTGATTCGAGTCTGAAATGAAGTGTTATGTGACAGCAGCAGTATTATCCAGTGTGTTGTTGGCGGCGTGTTCCAATGGTGAAACAAGCGAAACGGATGGCTCTAAGGCAATGGATGTGAGTGCTGCCGCTTATACCGTTCAAGATGCGGCCGAATTGCAGCAGAGAATAGCGGCTTTAAATGCTGAACTGGCGAACAGCTATCAGCAGATGAAACGGCAAAATGCATATGCCTTTTCTGATTCATCAGCTTTGAATGCTGATGACTTGACGACTTTAAATGTTCAGGCGGTCAGCGCAACAGCATTAAAACCGGTGAAAGAAAATTACTGCACTGTCATGAATGGCTATTTCAATGAATTGTACCGTTTAGGACATTTTAATTTGAATCTGCTGGATGGTATTGCGATGGCGAATGCGCCTAAAACAGGACTAAGTGAGCAGTTTGAAAATGCAGATGCTTTCTATCGTTTTATACTGGAACAGCATACCAGCTATAAGCAAGCGCAGCAGCTGATGGGGTTCGGCTGTAACTTGCGTGCGGCATTAACGCCTTAGCTGTACAGTGTTCTGAACTAAAGTTGTGTTTGAAGCCTATTCGCTGCTACTGAATTGTTGAAGCGTTGTTCTTCTTTGCTGGTAGCCTATTCACGGACTATAGTTTTGGCCCCTTAAATAAAAGCGGGCGTTCAAAACTATTTAAATCACAAAACAGTTATTAAAAAAAAGCCCGTCTTCTGACAGGCTTTTTATCTTCAATGCAGTGGTTAAAAGTCATGAAGCGGGGTGCCGCTTCAGCTGATCAGCAGCCAGTCAGTTTTTCAGGCTGAGGGCGTTCACCTGGGAAGAAGATTGGGCGAAGTTTGACACCAATACCATTTCCGATAAAGGCAAAGATCAGCCATAGCCAGCCGTGTAAACTGCCTGATGCAATACCGCTAAAGTATGCGCCAATGTTGCAGCCGTAAGCCAAACGTGCGCCATAACCCAGCATTAAACCGCCAATGACTGCAGCTGCTAATGAGCGTTTAGGAATATTAAAGTTTGGTGCAAATTTTCCAGCAAGGCTGGCAGCCAATAATGCGCCAAGCATAATGCCGAAGTTCATCATAGATGTAACATCAAACCATAAAGATTCAGTCAAGGCTTTGGCATTGGCTGGCTGCTGCCAGTAGCTCCAAGAGGCAACATCAAACCCGATGAAACTGGCAGATTTGGCAGCCCAAACAGCAAGGGCAGAAGTGACGCCCCACGGACGGCCGGCTAAGGCCAATGTCGCAAAGTTCAGCAGGGTCAAAATAATACCGCCCCACACTAAAGGCCAAGGGCCGCGCAGAAAGCGTTCAAAGCCTTGATTCTGGCTTTGCGGTTCCGACTCTAAACTGCCGTGGCGTTTTTTCTCAAAATAGACTGTTGCTGCGGCAATTGCAGCGAACAGCACAAAGTTCAGCACGAGTGCCGGAATAACGCCCAGACTGTGCACTACAGAAATCGGCGCTAAATGCGGCAGGGCAAACCACCAGTCTAAGTGTGTGGTTGCAATTAATGATCCAGTACAGAAGAAAAACAGCGTAACAATCATCCGCATGCTGCCGGAACCGACAGTATAGAGTGTGCCTGAAGCGCATCCGCCGCCCAGCTGCATGCCTATACCGAAAATAAATGCGCCGATCATGACAGACATGGAAACAGGGCTGACATTGCCTTTAACGGGATTGCCAAAAAGTTCGCCAGCACCTAAGGCCGGGAAGAACAGCAATACCGCTAAAGCCAGCATAATCATTTGAGCGCGCAGACCGCGTCCGCGGCGCTCTTTAATAAATACACGCCAGCTTGATGTAAAGCCAAAAGAGGCGTGATACAGCGTCATGCCTAATGCGCCGCCAATCAAGAACAGCAGGGCTTGATTAAGGCCAACCACTTGGAATGCGCCAACAGTACCTAAAATTAAAAGCAAAAAAGACACCCAAATCGATACATTTGACCGATTTGCAGGTGCAGCAAGAACTGACATAAGAGAGGAGATAATTCAAACTAAATAAGTAGGGTTATTCTACGCAATTTAAATAGGTTAAAAAGACATTATGCGAAAATACATAATGTGTATGTCTTATGATTTATATTGGTAAAACTTATATATCTAGATGGGTGTTACATCAAAAAGTGAGCCGACCCATGCCGCAAATACCATTGCAATGATGCCCCAAGCAGTGACGCGCAGACTGCCGTGCAGCATAGACGTTCCTGCAAAATAGCTGGACAGAGCACCTAAGCCCGCCAGTGACAGCACACCAACAGCCATTACTGTGTAAGAAATATATTGGTCTGGGCTGAGCAAGATAGACAGCATGGGAAAAAGCGCGCCAATTGAAAAGGCCAGTGCAGAAGAGCCAGCTGCCTGCAAAGGATTGGCCGAAGTATTTTCATGTATGCCAATTTCATCTCGGGCATGCGCTTCCAAGGCATCTTTTTCTGTTAATTGAAGCGCAACTTCATGGGCAAGCTCCGGAGCCAAGCCGCGGTGAATATAAATCTGGGTTAATTCTTTTAATTCAAGATGCGGATTTTTTTCAAGTTCACGGGCTTCCATATGCAAATCTGCTTTTTCGATATCGACTTGGGATTTAACTGAAATATATTCGCCGGCAGCCATAGAGGTCGCGCCAGAGATCAGGCCCGCAACGCAGGTAATAAGCAGTGTATGAGAGGATGCGCCGCTGGCAGCCATACCAATAATAAGGCTGGTCACTGAGATAATGCCGTCATTTGCGCCTAGCACTGCGGCGCGCAGCCAGCCTGTACGCTGAATATAATGTTTTTCTGCATGATGTGAATAAGACATGTTGTTCTCAATGGTTTTTTATCTCTCGTTATGAGCCATACCATGACCATTTTCAGATTAAAATTCAAGACCGGGATTAAACCTTTAGGCATAAAAAAAGCTCCATGAGAGGAGCTTTTTTTTATTTGAGATTATTGCTGCGCTTTTTCTTTTACATCGCCAGCACTTTTCTCAATGGTTGCTGCCGCATCGGCAGTTGCATTTTTAGTCGCTTCTTTCGCGTCATGCGCAGCAGCTTCAGTTTTCGCTACAGCTTCATCAGCAGCCGCATCAATTTTGGCAGCAGCATGGTCAGCAGCAGCGGCAGTTTCAGATGCGGCGTGATCGGCAGCATTTTGAATATCATGGCCTGCTTGATCAGCAGCATTTTCAATGTGTTCACCCGTAGTAGCGCCAGTTTCAGGCGGTTTTTCTTTACTGCAGCCTACAAGTGCAACAGCTGCGGCTAAACCTAAAGCAACAAGTAATTTATTCATTGTGATATTCCTCTTTTTGTTATGCCCGTAGCATGGGCTGAAATTATATTAGCTGAAAAAATAAGCATGAATTGATCAAAAATTGTTGATTAAGTGTAATCTTAGTCAACGTTTTGCTGAGCTTCTGTTTTTAACGGTCAATCAATATTCATCCTGCACTAAATCTTCAATTGATGAGGCTAAATGGTGGATGGAGACTCGCTATCATTATGGCGCTATAAATAAATTTCTTCTGCTAAATTGACATCATCTGCTGTGCACAGCAGTAGATAGTCAGCGCTGCTGTTATTGGTAATGGCAATGCTGTTTTCAGGGAAATCTTCGATTTCACGAATGGAGGCGTTCTCTTGGACAAGATGGCCCATTGTGCGTTTAATTCTTTTCATATCGCTACTGTCTGGGAAGGGGAAAAGCCGCCACGGTTCAATATCATCTTCATTACCTCTGTTTGTAAAATCGATACCAAACTCACCGCCATTTTCAATCTGCATTTTGCTTTATATTTTTTCTGGAAATTAAAAGCTGAATTTCGCCTTGGCTATTTCGAGATATGTGTATTCTAATGGAAAAGGCGTAATTTAATACTTGAGCTATTACTGTAAGAAATTTATAAGCTGACTATATATTTTAGTCAGTAAGATTGAGGGGTAGTAAATTGAAGATATAAAAAAGCCTGCAAAAATGCAGGCTTTTTTATGGGTTAATCTATATGAACGATATAGATTAAAGACCGGCTGATGCTTTTAGCGCTTCAACTTTGTCGGTTTTTTCCCATGTGAATGCGTGATCTGAACCTTCGCGGCCAAAGTGACCATATGCAGCAGTTTGCTGGTACATTGGCTGAATGAGATCCAGCATACGGGTAATGCCGTATGGGCGCAGGTCAAAATGTTCACGAACCAAGGCAATAATCAAATCTTCAGATACTTTAGCTGTATTGAAGGTATTGATTGAAATAGAAGTCGGCTCTGCAACACCAATTGCGTAAGACACTTGAATTTCACATTTGTCCGCTAAACCGGCAGCCACAATGTTTTTCGCAACATAACGGCCAGCATAAGCCGCTGAACGGTCAACTTTTGACGGATCTTTACCAGAGAAAGCGCCGCCGCCGTGACGCGCCATACCGCCGTAAGTATCGACAATAATTTTACGGCCAGTTAAGCCGCAGTCGCCTACAGGGCCGCCGATAACGAACATGCCTGTCGGGTTGATGTGGAATTTTGTGCCGGCATGGAACATCTCAGCAGGAATCACTTTTTTCACGATTTCTTCAATAACAGCTTCTTTTAACTGTGCTTGCGTGATTTTCGGATCGTGCTGAGTTGAAAGGACAACCGCGTCTAGACGGACCGGTTTGCCATTTTCATAAGCAAAAGTGACTTGGCTTTTTGCATCTGGACGCAGCCAAGCCAATTTGCCTTGTTTGCGAAGCTCAGCTTGCTTTTCCATTAAGCGGTGCGCATAAGAAATAGGCGCAGGCATAAGTACATCAGTTTCGCGGCTTGCATAGCCGAACATTAAACCTTGGTCGCCCGCACCTTGATCTTCAGGTTTTTGACGGTCTACACCCTGAGCAATTTCAGGAGACTGCTTGCCGATCATGTTGATCACAGCACAAGTTGAACCATCAAAACCTAAGTCAGAATGGTGGTAGCCAATACCGTTTACGGTATTGCGGACAATCGCTTCGAAGTCTACGTTGGCAGTTGTTGTGATTTCACCGGCAAGTACTACCGCACCCGTTTTTACAAGCGTTTCACAAGCAACCCGCGCATACGGGTCTTCTTTTAAGATTGCATCCAAAATAGCATCGCTGATTTGGTCAGCCATTTTATCCGGATGGCCTTCGCTTACAGATTCCGAGGTAAATACAGCGTACTCGCGCATAAGTCCTATCACAGTTAATTTTAAAGACGCAATATGTTACATCGAGTTTGCCTTGAGGACTAGCTCCATGCGACCAAAATGGCTGAAATTAATTCATTTCCATGACTTTTTATTTGATATGAGCATCTAAAAAATTGATATGGAATTGAGTCTGGTTTATTTCTTGTGCTGTGAGGCACCGGTTTAAGCGGAAACAGAAACCAATAAAAGCCATGCCGAGCGCTGAATAACGAAGAAGCATGCGGCACTTAGAAATTTTTAGGGTTGAAAAAGTTCAAATCTGATTTTTCTGAGTCAATTATCAAAATTCCAATAACTTAACTATGCGGTTTAAGCTGTGTTGGATTTATATTTTTATTCTTATTCATGCTTTTATTGCTAACCTGAATAAAATTCACTTAATTTGATTGGCAGATAAAAAAGTTTTTTGTATCGCTGAGGCTGTACATTTTTAATGCAGAAGATTCAATAGAATCAGCGATGTATAAATCACTTCTTTGCAGCACTGCATATTTTTATCCTCTGATTGGATTGGAATAAAACAGAGCTTCAGCGCATATAGACTTGAAAATGAACAATAAGTACCCAAAATTACAGGGGTATATGAATATTTAGCGAAATATTGCCCATTAGGCTTTACCCATTCCGCTTTTTTTAAGACAATACGTGCATCTTTGAATTCTTATTCATCTTACTCTTTTAAACCATTTATTTGGACTCTGACCTTATGACAACCCCGCTTAACGAACGTCGTATTGCAAACGCAATTCGTGTATTGGCTATGGATGCTGTGCAAAAAGCAAATTCAGGACATCCAGGTGCTCCAATGGGGATGGCAGATATCGCTGATGTGGTATGGCGTGATTTCTTAAATCACAACCCGACCAACCCGCAATGGGCAAACCGTGACCGTTTTGTATTGTCTAATGGTCATGGCTCTATGCTGCAATATGCGTTATTGCACTTAACCGGTTATGCGCTTTCAATTGACGATTTAAAATCATTCCGTCAATTGCATTCAAAAACTCCGGGTCACCCAGAGCTGGGTTATGCGCCTGGTATTGAAACAACAACAGGTCCATTGGGTCAGGGTATTGCCAATGCGGTAGGTTTTGCCTTAGCTGAAAAAACTTTAGCTGCGCAATTCAATAAAGATGACATTCAAGTTGTTGATCACTTCACTTACTGTTTCCTGGGTGACGGCTGTTTAATGGAAGGTGTCTCTCACGAAGCATGTTCATTGGCGGGGACTTTAGGTCTGGGCAAGCTGATCGCTTACTATGACGACAACGGCATTTCAATTGACGGTGAAGTGGAAGGCTGGTTCTCTGACGACACAGAGCAGCGTTTCCACGCTTACGGCTGGCAAGTGATTAAAGTTGATGGCCATGACAGCGAAGCGCTGCGCGCCGCAACTTTAGAAGCTAAAGCGGAAACGAAGAAGCCGACCATCATTATTTGTAAAACAGTGATTGGCTTGGGTTCACCAAATAAACAAGGTAAAGAAGATTGTCACGGTGCGCCGCTGGGTAATGACGAAATTGCATTGACACGTGAAGCATTGGGCTGGACAGACGGTCCATTTGAAATTCCAGCTGATGTCTATGCAGCTTGGGATGCCAAAGAGAAAGGCGCAAAATCTGAAGCAGCTTGGAATGAGACTTTTGCAGCCTATGCCGCAAAATATCCAACAGAAGCAGCTGAACTGAAACGCCGTATGTCAGGTGATTTACCGGCTGACTTTGTGGCTAAAGCCGATGCATACATTGCAGAAGTGAATGCCAAAGCTGAAACTGTTGCAACCCGTAAAGCCAGCCAAGCTGCCATTCAAGCATTTGCACCGCAGCTTCCAGAAATTTTGGGCGGTTCTGCAGACCTTGCAGGCTCTAACCTGACACTTTGGAAAGGCGCTCAAGGCGTTCAAGACAATCCAGCAGGGAACTATGTACACTACGGCGTACGTGAGTTCGGCATGACAGCAATTGCAAACGGTGTGGCCCTGCATGGCGGATTCATTCCTTACGTAGCAACATTCCTGATGTTTATGGAATATGCGCGTAATGCAGTACGTATGTCTGCACTGATGAAACAGCGTGTGATTCATGTATATACTCATGACTCAATCGGTCTGGGTGAAGATGGCCCTACGCATCAGCCCGTAGAGCAAATTGCTTCATTACGCGGTACACCGAACCTAAATACATGGCGTCCATGTGACACTGTAGAAGCTTCTATTTCTTGGAAATCTGCATTGTTACGTAGCGAAGGTCCTACAGCGTTAATCTTCTCTCGTCAAAACTTGCCATTCCAAACCCGTACAGATGTTCAAATTGCTGAAGTCGAGAAAGGCGGTTATGTACTGGCGAAAGAAAAAGGCGAATTGAAAGCAATCATTATTGCGACTGGTTCAGAAGTTTCATTGGCAATGGATGCATACGCTCAGTTAGATGGCGTTCGTGTTGTGTCTATGCCATGTGCTGAAGAATTCGTGAAACAGGATGCGGCTTACCGTGAAGCTGTTCTTCCTGCAGCGATCCGTGCGCGTGTTGCTGTTGAAGCGGCGCATGTAGATTACTGGTGGAAATTTGTCGGTCTTGACGGCCGTGTGATCGGCATGACAACTTATGGCGAATCTGCCCCTGCGAAAGATTTGTACCAGCACTTCGGCATTACAGCTGAAGCAGTCGTTGCGGCAGTGAAAGAAATCACCGCTTAACTCACGGCATTCAATAGCGATAAAAGACGTCCCAGTACTGGGACGTCTTTTTTATGGGTTTTAATAACCATATATCAACGAATGATTTAATCTGTAGGTTTAAAATTAAATCATTCATACAGTATTCAAAAATGGGCAGATGATTTGCCCAAAGCGAGGAAAATATGAGCTTATATGATCAGATCAATGATGAAATTGTCCTGATGGATGCTGGTGAGCAGAAATGGATCGGTACTGAATTGGCTCTTGAGTCCATGATGGCGGTAGAGTTAATGCTTCAGGATCTGCAGGAAGAAAAAGTGATTAAAATTCGCCGCAAAAATCATGAAAAGCATTCAGGCATGAAGCAGATTGACCGTATTTTGGTTGAAAAGCTTTAAATACTGAAGATTAAAAAAAAGCCCCTATTGGGGCTTTAGTTTTATATGCTTCATGTAAAAAGTTAAATGAAGAGTTCGGTCTGAATTTGAATATTAGATGTTAATAATTTGTGTACAGGGCAGTTTTCAGCGACTTTAAGCAGCCGTTTGCGCTGCTCTTCCGTAAAATCACCTTTTAAGATAATTTTACGCACAATATTATTTTGGCCTGGTTCGGGCTCCGCTTCTGGGTTCAGCATTAAACTGACTTCAACATGTTCAAGCTGAATGCCTTTGTTGTCGGCATACATTTGTAACGTGACGGTGGTGCAAGCTCCGAGCGCAGAAAGCAGCAGCTGCATTGGATTTGGCGCCGAATCTTGACCGCCTTTTGCAGCAGGTTCATCGACATGCCACGTGTGGCCTTGAGGGTCTGTGAGTGTGACACGGTAAGGTGTAAGGGTGCTATGGGCGAGTGCGCTATGAATCATAATGGTCTGGAATAATAGGCTGTTTGCTGAATATACAAATACTGAGTGCAATTAGCGATGCAGTCATTGAATTGAAAGTGATGCTTTTTGTTAAAAAGCCCCACGCAGAGGGCTTTAAAATTTAAAAATGGGTTAAGAGTTTTCAGACACGCTAAAGTTTTTTGTGCTGTCTGCATCTTGCTGAATGATCCATTCGCCTGCAACCCGAAATGACGCAGCAGAGGCATAGGTATCTTCCATGAACTGGAAGTAGGTGATTAAGCCATTTTTCACCATGGCTTTAATTGAAAAAGGAGACGTAAAGGTCTGCTGTGCAACGACTGAGGTATAGGTAAACTGTCCAAAAACCGCAACCGTCTCATTTTCAGAAATTAAATCTGTAATTTGGAAATCATCAATATTCCAGTATGTGCCTACATTGGAGAAGGTGTAAATATAGACTTCTCTGCCTTTAGATGTGCCTGCCCAAGGTTCGATTTGTTTCAGTTCCGGGTTGCTGAAATTTAAGGAAACATAATCAGCATCGGCTGCTACCAGTTTTTCTGCGGCGTAGGTGACCAATTCTTTAGAGGTATTCATTAAAAAGGCCAGCACGACATCTTTAGGTGCTTTGCTGTTCAATGCTGTTTCTATGGCTTGCTGTGGAGTTTGCATGACGGTTCCTTCAATGATCATTCTATGTCTAAAAGATCATAATCAAATCAAAGCGGAAAATATGCCGCCAGATTAATACACAGTATCCTGAAATTAAGAAAATTCATGAAAACAATAAAATCAGTTAAACATTTACACAGATGATTTTATTGGATAAAAAAGAAGCATGAATCAGGAGTAAGCGGTGCATATGAGGCAAGAAATTATTATTCAGAAATTAGCGGAAATAAAACACGAACAGTGGTATGAATTATGGCGCGCATATCAAAAATTTTATCAAGCCGATATTCCAGAAATGGTGAGTCAAAATACTTGGGACAAGCTGACCCGTGCGGATGCGCCGCATATTTATGGTTTTGCGGCAATTATGGATCATCAGCCAGTCGGCATAGTGCATGTTATAGAGCATGACAGCTGCTGGACTGTTAAGCCGTATGCCTATTTGCAGGATTTATACACGCATGAGGAATACCGCGGACAGGGTGTTGCCCGGCAATTGATTCAGCATGTATATGATTATGCTGTGCAGCGCAGGCAATGCGATCGGGTCTATTGGCTGACTCAGCAGAACAATGAAAATGCACAAAAGCTGTATGATCAGGTAGCGAAAAAGACAGGATTTATACAGTACCGCATGTAATGCAGCGGTATTTTGAAGATTGGGTTTGAATAAATTGCCTGCCTATATGCATGTGCATTTTTTAAAGCGCACCGAATTAATTTGCCGGGAGATCGTGTTTTAGCAGGTCGTTCTAAAGATGCAACAAAACGTTTTATCTTTAACAATGTTTTTTGTGCAGAATTCTATAGACTTAACAGTATTCAGAAGTGAGATAAAAACATGAACTTTAAAGCATTAACAGTAGGTTTAACTGTTGCATCAGCAGCAACTTTTGCTATGGCTAAACCTGTTGCCTATCAAATTGATCCAACTCATACAGGAACTGTATTCAGCTGGAGTCATTTTGGTTTTTCTACACCATCTGCTAACTTTAGCGACATCCAAGGTGTGATTTCTGTGGATAATGCAAAACCGTCAAATTCTTCAGTGAATGTGACTATTCCATTATCAAGCTTGAATACAAATGTTAAAGCGCTGGATGAACATTTAAAAACTGCAGATTTTTTTGATGCAGCCAAGTATCCGAATATCACTTTCAAAAGTACTAAAGTGCAGGCCATCAGCAAAACTAAATACAAAATCACAGGCAATTTAACTGTGAAAGATGTAACTAAGCCGGTTGTTCTGGATGCGGTACTGAATAAACAAGGCGTGCATCCAATGACAAAAGCGGAGTCTATTGGTTTCAATGCTACAACTTCATTTGACCGTTCTGCATTCGGTGTCGGCGGTTATGTGCCAAATGTAGGTGATAAAATCACTGTAAATATCACTACTGAAGCATCAGTTCCTGCAGCACAGCCCGCTGTAAAATAAGTTCTGATTTCCCCCATTAGAACTGAAAAAGCACCTGAAAAGGTGCTTTTTTATTTGCGCATTACAGTTGTTATTAATCGCGGTTTAAAATCAGCAGGCAGCCGAAACTGATAAAAATACCGCCAGTAATCCCGTCAATTTTTTTACTGAATTTTTGATAATAATGATTAATGGCCGGTGCAGAGAAGACTAAAGCAACGACTGAGAACCACAGAAGGCTTTCTATAAAGACCAGCGCCAATAATGAACTTTGTTCAAAGATGCTGACATCTGTGCTGATGGCAATTGAAAAAACACTGCTGAAATACACCAACGCTTTAGGATTGGCCATATTGGTTAAAAAGCCTTGCAATAAGAGCATTGAGTGAGATTTTTGCGGCTGGATTTCTGAATGGCTATCTGATGCTGGGGCCGTATTCTTGCTGAGGGCGGACTTTAATAGCTGATAGCCCAAATACAGCAGATATAAACCGCCTAAAATCATCAGCACCTGTTGCAGCCAAGCAATTTTTTGGAACAGGAAATGCAGGCCGCTGATCGCGCAAATTGACCAGACCAAAATACTGAGCGAGACGCCTAGTGCAGCGCAAAGCGCATGCGTGCGGGTTTGGCGGATGGCGCTTTGAGTGACGAAGAAGAAATCGGGGCCTGGGCTGACCAAGGCAAAAAAATGAATAATGGCAATACTGATTAAAGGCGTCATTTGCACAGACTATCTTAAAGGATAGGGACGTTATATGACTTTTTTCATGAGAAATAAAGCAAATTTGAGCAAAAAGTACTGCTGATATTTATCAAATGATTCAGAAAACTCCCCCCATTTTATTTGGGAAGATTTCTGAATCGCAATGTTGTCGGTTAAGCGATCATAGCTAAATAAAAATTATGGGCTGAGAAACTTGCGTATCCATTGCGTAAAGACAGCAGATGCTTTTGCTTCAAGATCAGATGAAAATTGCGTATTGTCATGGCGCAAGGCGGGAATATCAATCTTGGCTTTACGCAATTCGCATGTGTGGCCAATGAGCCATTTTTCTAAACTGTCAGCGGCGACTTCAATATGGAACTGCAACGCCAAAATATTGTCACCTTTACAGAAGGCTTGATTTGGATACAGTGCTGAGCTGGCAAGCAATACAGTTTGCGCCGGCAAGTCAAAAGTATCGCCGTGCCAATGCAATACAGGGGTCTCAGCTAAGGCGGCTAAAGGATTATTGTCCAGTGGGTTCAGTGTCAATGCACTCCAGCCAATTTCTTTTGCATGGCCTGCATATACTTTTGCACCGAGTGCATGCGCAATCAGCTGGGCGCCTAAACAGATGCCGACGGTCGGTAAATTCTTTTCCAAGCGTACTTTAAGTAAGTCTATTTCTTTTTGCAGGAATGGGTAATCTTCAGTTTCGTAAACACCAATTGGCCCGCCTAAAATAATGGTCAGTCCTGTATGTTCAAATGCCTTGGTTAAATCATCAATACCCGCTTCAAAGTAGCGGACACGAAAACCCAATTGGTAGAATACGTCTTCTAAAGCGCCAAGATCTTCAAAGGCGAGATGTTGAACAGCATAAATGGTGTCTGGAAATGCAGTACTCATAGCAAATCATTCAAGATGAAGATGCTAAGAAATTTATCCTGAAAAAGCTTAAATATAAAGACTGGATTCAATCAATGAGTAATAAATCATGAAAATGTGACTGCAGCGTTGAAACCAAGGGTTTAAAAAGTGATTGAGTTGACATATTTTTTGTAAAACATGGGTTGAATTGTATTTAATCAGGGATTTTACTGAACGGATAAAAAAATGCTGAATCTCTACGATGAAAATTGATATATATTAATACTGCCTATAAAAAACTAATGAAAAACAGATATTAATCTTATACGGCGCAGGCATAATGAAGAGTTTTTAACATACATAGATTGAGGCATTAAATTTTTTATTGTCTTTATGATTATGTTTTTTATATTAAAAATAATATAGGGGTATAAGTTTTATGGATGTAGAACATACGCGTGATGCAACGCTGCTGCATGCGATACATAAAATTTTACTCAAAGAGTGGGATCCGCTGCAGATTCGGCACATTCCTGCCATGCGTGATGAATATGAAGATTATTTACCGAATATATTTAAAATGATTACGCAGAATTTAAGTGAAACAGAGATCTTTGAATATTTGTGGTGGATCGAGCAAAATGTCATGGAAAAAAAAGGGAAGAAGGAAAATACTTTGCGCGTTGCCAGTTTGCTGAATGATTTGAAAAAACCTTAATAACTGCTAATAAAACTGTTAATAAAAAATCTATATTTCAATGGACAAGGTTCTATTAAAAAAAGCCCTCAAATAAAAGAGCCAATGGCTGTGCATCGGCTCTTTTTGCTTTGTTTATTAGGTTTATGTTAGAACTTTTTCTCTACACTGAATAAAAAGCTGGGAATCGATTCATTAGTGCGTGCCTGATATAAACTGCCGTCACTGATTTGGGTTAAACGTTCTTCATAATCTGTACTGAAGAGATTGCGCGCATTAATCGATGCAGCCCAGTTGTTGTCAAAGCGTTTTGTAATGCTTAAATCAACATTTACGCGCTCGTTGCTGGTGCGGTTATACAATTCACCATTGTACTGCTGGCTGTTCAGCTCACGGGTATATTCTGGCGTATAGCTGACATTTAAGCTGCTGGACAGACGCCAAGGTTGAAAATTATATGACAGGCCAGCGCTTGCAGTATAAGGCGCTACATCACTGGCTAAACGATCTGTGCCATTATCTTCTTCAATTTTCGCCCGCACTGTAGACAGTTGCGCATTCAGCATAAATGAATGGCCTGCCTCTGTTTGCTTCAATGCATAGCGTCCTGCAACTTCAATGCCGTATGTCGTTGCATTGTCCTGATTGAATGGGCGCTCTACAAATCGGCAGCTTGGGTCATTGGCTACCGTACAGACTTGGCCCTCTGCGTCTTCACTGCGGATGGATTTTTCAATGTAGTCATTAATTTCACGGTAATACGCCGTAATATTTACACCGCCAGCAGCGGTGTTATAGCCTAAGGTTGTTTCATAGGCATTGATTTTTTCAGGAACCAGATATGGATTGCCGCCGCGGTCAGGATTATTTAATGAGCCCGCATCGGTATCCGTAGAAACTGAAACGGCAGGCAGCAGCTGGTCGGCTTTGGGGCTTCGGAAGGCCTGACTGATATTGGTTTGCAATGACCAGCGGTCGGTAAAGTCAAAACGGTGCGCTAAGACTGGGCTTAAGTGCTGATCGCTGTAATCCATTAAGCCTGAGCGGTTAATCCATTGCTGACGGGCGCCTAAAGTCAAAGTTTGACGCGGAGTGAACCGCCAGCTGCCTTCAAGATACAAGGCATAGTTCTGTTCATCTAATGTTTCAGAAATATTGCTTTCCAATTCATTTGAACGCAGATCTGTGCCGAATTTAATTTGCTTGGTTTCACCAAATTTCCGGACACCATCGTAAGCTAGGCTGTATTCGTTAATTTGTTCATCGGTATAGCTTTGGCGCTGGCTAGAGCGGGTCAGTTCAGTTTCATTCTGCTGTTCAATACCCAAGCGGATCTTATCTGAATTGCCTTTATCTTTACGTTCATAGAGGGTATTCAGGCGGATGCTGTCGTTTTTATCTTCTTGAATTTGATCCCGCATGCTGCCTTCGCTTTCATTATTGCGGTAGAACAGTTCTGCAACTAATTTTTGCTGGTTATCAATCGCATATTCTGCACGCGGGCTCAGCATTTGCGATGTTCTGTTGGTAATGCGCTTTTGCGACGAAATTTGACCGGATGCGTTCTCTGTCTTGGTAATTGAATTTGAATCATTCCACATTTGGTTGGCGGATAGGCTGTACATCCATGGATCGGTTCTGCCGTCCATTTGCAAAGAAATGTTCTTGCGTTCTTCCTCTTTTTGGCTGGATTTGGCTATGCCATAGCCCCCGCGAACCGTGCCGCTGATACGGGTGCCATCCAGCGGTTCTTTTAAAATGATATTAATCACAGCAGACGATGCCACAGAGGCTTGCGCGACACTGGGCTGCTTCACAATTTCAATGCGCTCAATCATATCCGGTGTGATGCTGTCGACAACAGACATGCCGCCGCGCGGGCCGCCTTGGACAGGTTCACCATTGATTAAGAAAACCGACGCGCCGCCGCCGCGAAAACGCATGCTGCCATTGCCGCCGCGCGGGCCTTGTCCGGGCGATGGCATTTGAAAGCCTGCAGCGCGGCGCAATGCATCATTTACACTCTGATCCCCAAACTTTTCCATTTCATCACGGGTAATCACCGTTTTTGCGACGGCACTGATATCCGGATCTTTTTCTGTTATAGGTGCTTGCTCTACTTGAAATGTCATGGTGGGCAGGGTTTGAGTTGCCGCGGCAGGAATGGCGGCATCAGCTGCATTTGTGCTGCTTTCGGCCCATGCGGATACAGAAAGCGTAAGTACAGCAAGCGTTAAAGCGCTCAGTTTGAATGTAGAGGATATGCTTTTCATTTTTAAACATGCTGAAATGTAATTTTGCGTAAGATTAGTCTAAAAGTGTGGAGAAAATTTGTGGAAAATCAGCCGATGATCAAAAAAATATAAATTTTATTGAGAAAATATATGCAGTCGCTTAAGCGATTTAATTAGCTGATTTCCATGCATAAAATAAGGGAGTGATTGAAGTGGGCGGAATTTTAATATTGCGCTGAAGGTTGAATGAACTGGTTAAAGAAACAATAAAGAGCCTACGCGTACAACGTAGCTTTATGTAAATATATTTGCTGGGTTTAATGAAAACTGAATAGATAGCTGCGTCTAAAAAGGCTGGTTGGATGTTTTGTCGGCATGGTGCAAAGACTGGTATAAATCTAGGGGAAAGATTAAAAGCCCTTCAGCATTAAAAAAGGCTAGACGCTAAAAGAAAAAGATTTCTCATAAAATGTTTTGTGAAAAACTTTATGAAAAATAATGCTTAGGTTAAGATGAACCATCTTTTAGTAGAAACAATTTAAAGACCTATGCAACCTTTTGTTCTATATAACTCAGAGCAGCGTAAAAAAGTAGAATTTGTACCGCGTAAAGAAGGCCATATCGACATGTATGTGTGCGGTATGACGGTATATGACTACTGTCATATAGGCCACGCTCGAGTGATGGTTGCATTTGACTACATTATCCGTTTTCTGCGCAGTCAGGGATGGAATGTGAAGTATGTGCGCAATATTACCGATATTGACGATAAAATTATTAAGCGCGCCAATGAAAATGGCGAAAGCATTGCAGCACTGACGGACCGCTTCATTCATGCGATGAATGAAGACGCAGAAAATCTGGGCTGCCTGCATCCGGATGAAGCGCCGCGCGCAACAGATTACATCGACCAAATGCAGAATATGATCGGTAATTTGGTCAGCAAAGGTACGGCCTATCCGTCATCAAATGGCGATGTATATTTCCAAGTTGAAAAATTTGTCAAGTACGGCCGTTTATCTGGCCGTAAATTAGGAGATATGCAGGCAGGGGCATCTGAACGTGTTGATGTTGAAGTGGAAAAGAAACATCCATTTGATTTTGTGCTGTGGAAACATGCCAAAGAGAACGAACCGTCTTGGGCTTCTCCATGGGGCAATGGCCGTCCGGGCTGGCATATCGAATGTTCAGCAATGTCGACCTGCTGCCTTGGTAACCATTTTGATATTCATGGCGGCGGCTCAGACTTAACTTTTCCGCATCATGAAAACGAAATTGCGCAATCTGAAGCATCAACAGGCGAACAGTATGTGAATTACTGGATGCATGTCGGCTTCATTAATGTTGATGGCGAGAAGATGTCTAAATCATTAGGCAATTTCTTTACCATTCGTGACGTGATGGAAAAATTCCATCCTGAAGTGATTCGCTTCTTTATTGTATCTTCACACTACCGCAGCCCAGTAAACTTCTCTGATGTCGCGCTCAAAGAATCTAAAAACGTGCTTTCACGTTTCTATCATTCATTTAAGGCCTATCAGCGGGCGTATGGCGAAAGAACGGTTGAAACTTTAGATGATGCATTGGTTGAGCGTTTTAATGCGGCCATGCGTGATGACTTTAATACTGCAGAAGCCATTGCTGTGCTGTTTGAAGTGAATAAAGAACTGAACCGCGCGGTGAAAGAAGAGCAGGCGGACCAAGCGGCAGTGTATTATTCTACACTTCGTCATTTGACCAATATTTTAGGCTTGGTTCAGTACAATGTAGAAGACTTCTTGAAATCTGATATCGGCCAAGAAGCTTTAGGCTTAACTGAAGAGCAAATTGAAGATTTGATTCAGCAGCGTAAAGATGCCAAAAAAGCTAAAGAATTTGCCAAAGCCGATGAAATCCGCCAGGCTTTGCTGGATCAAGGTGTGGTGCTGGAAGATACGCGTCAAGGCACAATTTGGCGCCGTGCTGATTAATTAATCAATTGAATGCGTGGAGAGTTGACAGTTTTGTGAAACTCTTTATAATGCATTCCCATATTGCGGGAATAGCTCAGTTGGTAGAGCATAACCTTGCCAAGGTTGGGGTCGGGAGTTCGAGTCTCCTTTCCCGCTCCAGAATTTGAAAAAAACCTTAGTCTTCGGGCTAAGGTTTTTTTTTGCTTCAAATTGTTAAAAACGGCTGTAAGGTATTATAAATTGAACATTTATAAACGTTGCATTTCTAGAGATATGCTAAAATAAGCAAAATTATTCTTCGTGATTGAAGTGCTGCGTATGCAGCTTTAATAAAGGTAAAACGGCTTTGAATCCACCAAACATGCCCAATCAAATTGATTTTCAGAAGGTCGCCTTAGAAACACTCAGCATTGAACGCAATGCTTTAGAAGTGCTGGCTGCCGAAATAGATGAACGTTTTACCAAGGCTTGCGAAATTATCTTGCAATGCAAAGGCCGTGTAGTGGTCACAGGTATGGGAAAGTCAGGTCATATTGGCCGAAAAATGGCTGCTACTTTTGCATCTACAGGCACGCCGTCATTTTTCATGCATCCTGGTGAAGCGGGTCATGGCGACTTGGGCATGCTGGTGAAAGGCGATGTGCTGATTGCGATTTCATATTCAGGCAAAAGTGATGAAATCATGATGCTGATGCCGCTCATCAAGCATGTCGGTGTGCCGCTGATCACCATGTCGGGGCATGATAAAGGGCCAATGCCGCAAAATGCTGATGTGGCTTTAACTTTAGGCGATATTCAGGAAGCTTGCCCATTGGGTTTAGCGCCGACATCAAGCACCACAGCGACTTTAGCTTTGGGTGATGCTCTGGCTGTGGCATTGCTGGAAGCGCGCGGTTTTACTTCAGATGATTTTGCGCGTTCTCATCCTGCCGGAGCTTTAGGCAAGCGCTTGTTGCTGCATGTTAAGCATTTGATGCATACCGCAGAAGCATTGCCAAAAGTTTCTCCAGACACGCCTATGAATAAAGTGCTGTATGAAATTTCGAACAAGCGTCTGGGCTTAACCACCATTGTCGATGCCGACGATAAGCTGCTCGGTATCTTTACTGATGGCGATTTACGCCGTTTGATTGATAAGCAGCAGGGTTTTGATGTCAATTTACCCGTATCAGAAGTCATGATTCAGCATCCATCCACTATTTCTAAAGAAGCGCGTGCTGTCGAAGCGCTCGAACAAATGAATGCTAAAAAGATCAATCAGTTTGTTGTTGTTGACGAAGCCAATAGAGTAATTGGTGTCATCAGCATGCATGACTTAATTCAGGCTGGGGTAAATTAAGAAATGGCATCTTACGTATTATTAGAACAGGCCCGCCATATTCAAGCTTTAGTGCTGGATGTGGACGGAATCCTGAGTGACGGTTTTGTCACGTTGACCAATTCGGGAGATGAAATTAAGTCTTTCGATATCCGTGACGGATTAGGTATGAAACTCGTACAAAAAGCGGGTATTAAAGTCATCATTATTACTGGACGCAAGAGTAATATTGTTGAAAAGCGTATGTCGGATTTGGGTGTGGACTTGGTTTATCAAGGCCGTGAAGACAAAGGTACGGCACTTCGTGAAGCTTGTGCGCAGTTGAATATAGATCCAGAAGATTGCCTGTACATGGGTGATGACTGGCCTGATTTATCCGCATTTGCCATAGCGGGCATGAAAATTACCGTGCCGAATGGCCATGTAGAAGTACGCCGCCGTTCTGACTTAGTCACGCAAGCTTATGGCGGGCGCGGTGCCGTACGTGAAATTTGCGATATGCTGTTGATGGCAAAAGGCGTTTACCAAGAGATGCTTGAAAAATTTGCCAGCGCACCGCATTAATAACCTAATAATTCATTGAATTTGGATTAAAAAACCGCTTATGGATACAAAAGTTTTATACGTTACTGCAATCGCAATTGCGGCTGTAAGCGGCGGTTATTACTATTACAGTGGAAAAGGCAATAAGCTCCAAGCTGATTCTGCACGCAGCATGAATTATTCTGCAAAGAATATCAATCTGACTCAGACTGATGAAAAGGGTAAGCTGTATATTCGTGCACAGGTCGATCGGCTGGAACAGGATTTACAGCAGAAAACCTCTCAGTTGGATAACCTTAGAGCCTCAATGTATAAAGATGGGCGAGTCGATGCTACTTTTTATGCCAAAGTCGCCAATGGATATAATGACAATGAGAAAGTTGTGCTTAGACATCAGGTCGAAGCGACAAAATTAATGCAATCAGGACAAATGGTCTTTCGTACAGAAGAATTGACCGCTTTTCCTAAAACACGTGAAATTGAAACTGATAAGCAGGTGACTGTGGAATCTCCGCAGGCCGATTTTGTCAGTAACGGTCTGAAAGCCAACTTAAATGACGGTCAGTACGAATTTTTTAATATTCGAGGAAAGTATGAACCTTAATCATAAACCACTATTGTCTAAAGCTTTGCTCAAACAGGCAGTGCTGATGGGTTCGCTTGCATTGTGTTCTGCAGGCGCTTTTGCATTGCCGTCAGATCGCAATCAGCCTATTTCTTTGGTGGCTGACCGTGCAACATTTAATGAGAAAACTGGCATTACAACATATACGGGCAATGTCATTATTGAACAAGGCACCATGAAGCTGCAGGCGAATTCAATTGTGGCGAATTTAAACAGCCGCAAAGAAATCAGCACGATCACAGCAACAGGCGGGCCTGCACGATTCCAGCAGAAAGTTGATCCAGCTAAAGGGCTAGCTAAAGGTCAGGCGCAAAAGATTGTCTATAATGCTGAAACAGGCATTATTACAATGTCAGGCAGTGCTGTGCTGGAGCAAGATGGCGCCAGTATTAAGGGTAACACCTTAAAATACAGCATGAACAAGGGTGATATTGTTGCAGAAGGCACACCAAATAGTACGGGTTCATCATCAGGCCGCGTACAAATTGTCATTCCGCCATCAAGCTCGAAGTCATTCCCTGGAGCGCGTGATTAATGGAGAATTCATCGAATCAGCCTCAAACTTTATGCATTAAGCATTTGGCCAAAAATTACAGCAAGCGCTGGGTGGTCAAAGATGTTTCATTCAGCATGCAAAGCGGGCAAATTGTAGGTTTGCTCGGTCCAAACGGGGCAGGAAAAACCACCAGCTTTTATATGGTGGTTGGCCTTGTGCGTATGGATAAAGGTGAAATTCACCTTGATGATTTGGATATGTCCGATTTGGCCATGCATGAGCGTGCGCGCAAAGGCATTGGTTATTTGCCGCAAGAAGCTTCGATTTTTAGGAAGCTGACAATTTCTGAAAATATCATGTCTATTTTGGAAACTCGAAAAGACCTGAATAAACAGCAGCGCCAGCAGCGTTTATCAGAATTATTGGCGGATTTTAAAATTACCCATATTAAAGATTCACTGGGAATGAGCGTGTCTGGCGGTGAACGCCGCCGTGCTGAAATTGCGCGAGCATTGGCCGCAGATCCAAAATTTATGCTGCTGGATGAGCCTTTTGCCGGGGTGGATCCTATTTCTGTGGGTGATATTAAAGACATTATCCGGAACTTAAAAGACCGTGGAATTGGAGTGTTGATCACAGATCATAATGTTCGGGAAACTTTGGCGATTTGTGAACATGCATATATTGTTAGTGAAGGATCTGTAATTGCAGAAGGTTCTCCGCAAGAAATTTTAGAAAATGAAACAGTACGCAAAGTTTACTTAGGCGATGACTTCACTGTCTAGGCGGAACAGCCCTCTCATAATGCAAGATATATAATGGCTGTGAGGGGCTTTAATTTAAAGGCGCTGCTTGCGCTAAAGCGGAAGTGCTCTGTTGCACAAATTGACCTAATAGAATTGGGTAAATGAGTTTTCGCTATACGGTTCAGTCTCTGTGTGTTTTTATTCAGATCTATATTTTATCGCCGCTTAAAACATGGCTGTGGCAGTTGATATTCATACTGGCGGAAAAACAGCCAGAAGCCATTTAAGAATAAAGTGCAATTGCTTATATGTGATCGCTCAGGTGATTCACTCTTAAAGTTTAGCCTCCAAATATCGGAGGCTTTTCTTTGCGATTTTAAAACTTTAAAGCAATAAAACGTTATAATTATATCGATTTTTGACATTTTGAAGCCAAATGCCGTTTACCATTGCCAGTTCTGTCAGTTTTGAAGAAGACATCAAGAAAAGCCGTTTTCAAGCAATTGCGGTTCCTGTAGAGAATGAACAGGCGGTGAAAGACTTTTTGGAACACAGCAAGGATTTGAGCACAACGCATCAGTGCTGGGCATGGAAAATTGGCCACAATGTCCGTTTTAATGATGACGGTGAACCCTCAGGAACAGCGGGGCGGCCTATTCTAGCCACCATTGAAGGAAATGACTTGACCAATGTGCTGGTGCTGGTCAACCGCTGGTATGGCGGCATTAAGCTGGGCACTGGAGGGCTTGCGCGGGCTTATGGCGGAGCGGCCGGTCAGTGCTTGCTGCTGGCTGAAAAGATTGAATTAATTGAGAAAAAGAAAATCAGTTTTAAATGCCAATTTAATGAATGGGCTATTTTTCAGTATGAGCTTAATCTGCATCAGATTGAATATTCAGAAGAATACACAGCAGAAGGCGTGACGGTCATGGCATTGCTGCAAGTGCATCAAATACAGCCTTTGGCGCTTAAACTCCAAGATGTGACACGAGGCAGAGAACAGCTGAAAATAATCGAAGAGCCAGAAAATGACTGAATTGGATCCATTGCTGAAATACCGCGAACAGCATAAGCACCGCTTGAATTACATGCCATGGCTATACTGGAGCTTAAAGCCCAAAAACCGGGGTTGGGCAGAAGAATGGCAGCGAGAATATCAAGAGTATTTGATGGCGATGGAAACCGTTGAAATCGGTAAAAATTGCTTTATTTCTCCATTGGCACATATATTTGCAGAACCAGGGCGAAAAATCAGCATAGGAGACAACACCTTCATTGCTGCTGATTGCACGCTTCATGGGCCACTGGAGATCGGCAATGAAGTGGCCATTAACCATCATTGTATTTTAGATGGCGGGCGTGCAGGCATTAAGCTGCATGATCAGGTGCGGATTGCTGCCTATTGCCATTTGTATGCATTTGATCACGGTATGGATTTAGATCAGCCGATTTACCAGCAGCCAGTGCGTTCCCGCGGCATTGAAATTGGACGGGATGTATGGCTGGGTGCGCATGCTGGGGTGAAAGACGGTATTTTTATTGATGAACATGCTGTAATTGGAATGAACAGTATGGTGACTAAGAATATTGATAAGCGGGCAGTGGTAGGCGGAAATCCAGCCAAATTGATACGCTATCGGGATTAATCAAGCTTTGCTGTAAAAGCACAGATTGTAAATAAAAAATAACAGCATATAAAAATAAAGCATGTAAACGAACTTACATAAAAGCCTGCCAAGATGATAAAAGTTGTGCTAAGTTAAAAATAAGAAACAACTTATAGCCCAGCTATTCAAGAAAGAGAGGCTAATTATGAAACGTGTAATTGCGTGTATTGACTCGTCACCGTGCATTAATGCATTGGCAGAAGCTGCTGTGTGGATTGCAAAAGAAACACAGCGAGAACTGGTATTGCTTCAAGTATTGGACTATTACCCAGCCAGTTATCATTTGGGTGAAATCAGCGGCGTGATCGGTTTTGAAAGCAATGCAATGCTGCTGAAAGAATTAGCCGAATTAGAGCAAAAGCAAAGCGATCTTGCTTTGGATTACAGTAATAATCTGCTCAAGCATATCAGTGAAATGATTCAAGAAAAATACGGTATTACCGCGTCGCATATTCAGGAAAAAGGTGACTTTCTAGAGCAAAGCTTTAATGTGCTGCAGTCGGACGATATTGTGGTCATTGGCCGGGTAGGCGAGCGTTCTGCTGAACGCAATAAGCCAATCGGCAGCAATGTTGAAAACTTTATCCGCGGTGCAAAATGCACAGTCATGACCGTCGGCGCAACATTCAAGCCGCCTACACGTTTTATCTTCGCTTATGAATATTCGCCGACTTGTGTCAGCCTGATGAAACGGGTTGGGCAAAGCGACCTGTTAAAGCTATTGCAATGCCATTTGCTGTATGTGGGGGATCACCCTGAGATACTCAATGAACCTATGCAGTATCTAAAAGATCAGGGCTTGGATGTCGTAACTGAATACCGCTATGGGGATGTTGCTGAAAATATTCTTCTCTATCAGCAAGAGCAGGGCATTCAATTGATTGTGCTGGGTGCGTTCAGCCACAGTAAGATTCATCAATTTTTCTTAGGCAGCATTGCAACAACCATATTCAGGAATTCTGTTGTGCCTTTGCTGGTGGTTAAGTAAGCGTTGCAGGGTGTATAAATAGGCAAAAGAATACGAAATATTATATTACAGAGTTATCCTCATAAATTGTGGATAACTCTGTGGTAAGTATTTATAAGCTTTTGTTTTTATTTAAAAATATTCATATGAATATTTTTTGCTCTATTGCGCTTATTTGACAATCGCAATAGCAAAACCGTCATGGCCTTTGCTGCCGACCGTCTGCAAAGCTGTGCAGGATAGAATGCGCGGGTGGTTTTGCATCGCCTTGAACATATCACGGATACCTTCAATGCTTGGTTTATGATTTTCAGCCTTGATAATATCGCCTGCACGGACCACATTATCTAACACAATAATACTGCCCGAATGAGATAAATTTAAGCTCAGCTCCAAATATTCTGGATAGCTTTGTTTATCTGCATCAATGAATATAAAGTCAAAAGCTTCAGTATCATCAGGCAATGCACGCAATACATCTGCCGCGCGGCCGCATTTCAGATCAATTGTTTGCGGTAATTTGGCATTGTCGATATTTTCCTGAGCTAAAGCAGCGTGAACGTCACGGCCCTCTATCGTTAAAATATAGCCATCTTCCGGCAATGCGCGTGCCAGCCACATTGTGCTGTATGCTGCAAAAGTCCCCAGTTCAAGCACACGTTTGCAGCTGTTCATTTGAATCAGCATCTGCAGCAGCATACCTTGATTCGGCGCGACAGCCAGATGGTCTGGATAGCCGCGTTCTTCGGTATGTTTCAGTGTTTGAATTAAGATTGGATCTTCAGGAATTAAATGTGAATCAATATAAGCATCAATTTCTGTCCACATTTGCTGCATAGTATTCGCGCCTCAGTTTTGATGCATGCATTTTAAACCTTTCATCATGAAGCGCAATTTTTTGCATCATATTTGCAGGATTTATCTGTAAAAAGGGCCTCAAAAGAGGCCCTTAGATGTTAATGTCATGACTTAGTAATTACACATTGAAGAATTTCGGGATAAATCCGGCCCCCATGTACGGAAACCTTGAGTATCAATATGGATTTGACCTGATGCGTATAAGCCTAGCCCCATATTTAAGCTCGGCCCATGCTGTGTCCAGAATTGGCAAAGCCTGAATTTGGTATTTTCAATATAAGCATAGTCTTCCGGTTGCGGGTATTCTGGCCCAATACGGAAATCGATGGCTGAGTTATATAGGTGGCGGGAAGAGCTGGCGCCGCCCGCGCATTGATTCAGCGGTAAATCGCGGTAGACCGACGTCACTTCAAAATCTGTAAGAACTTTTGCGGCAACTAAGTATTTAAATACACGCAAGGTTGGAATCTGATTGGCCCAAAGTTCACGGTTTGGCACCATATATTGTGAACGGCCGCATTTCTGCCAGTCACGGGCTGTACGCATCAGTTCAAAGCTTGGAATAATATTGCCGACATCATTTTTTTCTAAAAATACTTCATATTCACGGACACGGCGTAAATTGTCCGCAGCAGCAACCCAAGAGTTATATGCATAGGGCACAACTTTGGGCGGAACTTGGCGGTCAAAACTGATGCGTTCCTGCGGGATAAAAATACGTTTGCCATCTGGCGTTGTTATTGTTTGACCTTTTTGGGGCGAAGTGCTGCAGCCTGCCAAAAAGACTAGAGGTATTGCTGTTACTGCAAGCAATGCCTTTATTAAATGCTTCATTATAAAAATCAATTATTTACACAATCGCTATATTTTAATCCAAAATGAATGAGAAATTTTGAAAATATTGCAATGAAATGTGTGCTTTCGGTATAAAAAAAGATCAGCATGTACTGATCTTTTTTTATTTCGCAATTTAAAGAATTATTTTTCTAAATATTGCAGTTTATCTGTTTTACCGTTCCATTCTTCACGGTCAGCAGGCTGGTCGCCAATCTGCGTAATGTTAGGCCATTTTTGTGAAAGTTCAGTATTCAGCTCAATGAAAACTTCCTGACCTTCTGGCAGCTCATCTTCAGAGAAGATTGCATTTGCAGGGCATTCCGGTTCGCAAAGCGCGCAGTCGATGCATTCATCAGGGTTAATAACAAGAAAGTTCGGACCTTCATAGAAACAATCTACTGGGCAAACTTCAACGCAGTCTTGATATTTACATTTAATACAGTTTTCAGTGACAACAAAGGTCATGGCGACAGCTACCTAAAAATATGGTTCTAATAACTAATGCTGTATTTTAGGCAAAAACCGAGGCAACTAACAATTCCTTTTATTGATATTTGATATAGATAGGGCTGTTAAATTTGATAAAAAACATCAATATTCATCAAAAATACTTATAAATGAAAAAGACTCTCAATTGAGAGCCTTTTTTACGTTAGTTTAACGCATGCGGAATAGCTGAATTTATGCCTGAACGGGAGCTTAAATCATTAAAGATTATCTTTCAGCATATACAGCTGCTGTAGCGCTTCACGCGGGCTTAAACTGTCGATATCCATTTCTTTCAGCAAATCTAAAGCAGGCGATGTTTTTTCAATCTCGATGATGCGCTCTACGACTTCGGGCACAGTACTTTCTGCAAATAAATCATTTTGCACCGCATGATTCAAATGCAGCTGCTGCTGTTTTTCTAAAATGCGCAGGCGGTTTTGCGCTTCTTTAATGACATTGGCGGGAATGCCTGCCAATTTTGCAACTTGCAGGCCATGGCTTTGGCTGGCTGGGCCATGCTGCACTTTATGCAAAAGAATTAAATTGCCGTTCAGCTCTTTTGCAGTCACATGATAGTTGTCAATGCCCGATTCTTTGCCCAGTTCGGTCAGCTCAAAATAATGCGTGGCGAATAAGCATAAGCACTTTATACGCTTGCTGAGGTCGAGCACGCACGCCCATGCTAAAGACAAGCCGTCATAGGTGCTGGTACCGCGCCCGACTTCATCCATCAGCACCAGTGACTGGCTGGTGGCATGATGCAAGATTTGAGATGTTTCTGTCATTTCGACCATAAAAGTCGATTTGCCTGTCGATAAGTCATCTGCCGATCCAATACGGGTAAAGATACGGTCGATTGGGCCCAGTACTGCTGACTCTGCCGGTACAAAACTGCCGCAGTAAGCCAGCAGGGCAATCAATGCCGTTTGGCGCATGAAGGTCGATTTACCGCCCATATTGGGGCCAGTGATAATCGCCATCCGGCGGTTAAAGTCCAGCAGTGTATCGTTTGGCGTGAAGGCCGTCTTACTCAGCGACTCGACAACTGGATGCCGGCCTGCTTTAATCTTCACACCTGTTTCTGGGCTGAATTCAGGGCGGGCCCAATGATTCAAACGGGCTTGATGGGCAAAGTTAGCCATCATATCAATATGAGCAATGGCGCTGCTCATCATTTGCAGGTTGCCTATATCTTGCCGCAATTCTTCCAGCAGCAGTTCAAACAGCATTTTTTCACGCGCTAAAGCGCGGGACTCACTGGACAGGACTTTATCTTCAAATGATTTTAATTCAGGTGTGATATAGCGCTCTGCATTTTTCAGGGTTTGGCGCCGAATATAGCGTTCAGGCGCTTGATCTGCTTGACCGCGGGTGAGTTCTATATAATAGCCGCTAACCCGGTTATAGCCGATTTTAAGCGTATTGATGCCGGTCGCTTCACGTTCCTGAATTTCTAAATCAATCAGGAATTGGCCTGCATGATCCCGAATTTTACGAAGTTCATCCAGTTCGGCATCAAAACCTTCTGCAATGACATTGCCGTCGCGCAGCAGCACTGGCGGGTGTTCAACAATCGCATTCATCAGGCGTTCATGCAGTCCATGAAAATCACCGAGTTCATGGTTTAAGTCTGCCAGCAGCTTGGATTGCTGCATTTCAATAATCGGCTGTAAGGCATGGCGTAAATATGGAATCTGCGCGCAGGCTTGGCGCAGCTGCACCAGATCGCGCGGGCGGGCGCTGCCCAATGCAACACGGCTGAGTACACGTTCAATATCGCTGATTTCTTTCAGCACTAAACGTACGGGCGCCTCATGATAGCCTTTGAGCAAAGCCTGAGCTGCATCAAGCCGGCCATCCAGAACAGCGGTGTCACGCAATGGCTGCATTAAGGTTCTGCGGAGCAGTCGGCCGCCCATTGCTGTTTGGCAGTCATTCACCAGCTGAAACAGTGAAGTGCCGTGATCAAACAGCGGGTCAACCAGTTCTAAATTGCGGCGCGTAACAGGGTCTAATGCGATAAAGTCAGAACTTTGTTCCAGCTGGATGGTGCGGATATGCGGCAAAGCTGTTTTTTGTGTTTCTTTACCATAGTGAATCAATGCTGCCGCGGCTGCTTTGGCCAAAGGTAAATGGTCAATGCCAAAGCCTGATAATGTTGAGACTGAAAATTGATCACAGAGCGTTTTCTGGGCGTTATTTTGGTTGAAGTCTACATTTGGTCGTTTGGTGATTGGACAGTCTAATTGCTGTTTGATGTGTTCAATGATATTCGGGTCAATAATATCTTCATCAATAATGATTTCGCTGGGCATTAAACGGGACAGTTCAATCGCCAGCTGTTCAATTTTAAACTCTTGCTGCTGAACTTTAAAAAGGCCAGCGCTCAGATCCAGCAGGGCTATGCCAATTGAATTCTGCTGCATGCACAGCGCCACCAAATTTGAAGATTGATGAGCCGTTAAAAGAGCATCATCCGTCAATGTTCCCGGGGTAATAATCCGCACTACACCGCGTTCTACAGGCGCTTTACCTGTCACTTCACCAATTTGCTCACAGATGACAACGGTTTCGCCTTTTTTGACCAAACGGGCCAAGTAACCTTCTGCAGCATGGTAGGGAACGCCCGCCATTGGGATCGGTTCACCGTATGCTTTGCCGCGATGTGTCAATGTAATGCCCAGCAGTTTTGCTGCCTTATGCGCATCTTCAAAAAATAATTCGTAAAAGTCACCCATGCGGTAAAACATCAGCGAATGCGGGTGCTGCATTTTTACCGACATGTATTGCTGCATCATTGGTGTAAGTGAACTTAGATCAATGTTCGATTTTTCTGCAGTCATTTGATAAAAATACCTTTTAAATTAAATAGATTCATTCATATTGATCGTGTGTTTACAGTCTGGCTGACTCGGCAGCCTGCAAGCTCAGGGCTAAAATCAAGTCCTGTATTTTATAAGCTGAAATTGCATTATAAAAGTCTAGATGTGCAGGCTGCCGTTTGGAGTAATGACATGAGATTCTAGCAAAAATACCGCAGGCAAAAATGCCTCAAAAGCTGGATGAATGTAAAAAGAACAATTGGCTGACAATATAGGTGAGAATGACCGTGCGGGAAAAGACGCAGTTATTTTTTCATACCGTTGGTGTTAATAGCTTAATACAGTAAGAACTTCAGCTGTAAACGGCTGGGAATCATCATTAAGCCGCTTTTTTAGCAATGAAATACTGATTGCGCCCATTTGATTTTGCCAGATACAAGGCTTGGTCTGCGCGCTGAATAAAATCAGAAAGATGATCCCGTTCGTGAGGTGAAATCGTGGCGGCGCCAATACTGACAGTGACATAGGGGGAGATTGGGCTGGCAGGATGCGGAATGGCTAATGCGGCAATCCGTTCCAGCAATTTGGCCGCAATGGCTTCAATCTGTCTTTCATCCTGTACCGGAAACATAAGCAAGAATTCTTCACCGCCGTAGCGCGCCGCTAAATCACTGCTGCGCGCCGCGGTATTTTTCAACTCTATTGCAATTTCCTGCAGGCATTGGTCCCCAGCAAGATGCCCTAAATGATCGTTGTAATCTTTAAAGTAGTCTAAATCGACCATTAAGATGCTCAGCGGCAGCTGGTAGCGCACAGCCGTTTGCCATTGCTGTTCAAGTACTGCTGATAAATGCCTGCGGTTGGCAAGGCCCGTTAATGAATCTATTTGAGACAACACTGCCAGCTGTTCGGCTTGCTGATCCATTTCTTGTTTATTCAGCTCAATAATGCAGTTTTGCAGATAATTTTCCCGATGCTGACGGTCAATGGCATAACACAGCGCCATGCCTAAAATACTGCTGAAAGTATAAGTTCGGTTGAGGATCGCCCAGTCAATCTGGTACCCCATGAACAGTGTAATAGCCGTCGCAATTAAGCCGCCAGACCAAACAGCAATCATTGCGGGATAGAAACGCATGCCTACAAAACTGTAAATAATAATGACCGCATACATCAGCGCTGCATGACTGAGCACATCGTTCGCATTGGCAAAAACGGTAACAATCAAAAAAGAAATGGCTGTAGAAAGGGTAGAGCCGATGCAGGTATATACGTCGAAATATTGATTGAACTTTTTGAAGAAAGACAGCAGCCAAGTCGAAATGATGACGACCCCGACCCATCCATAGGCAACAATCCATTCATAAACTTTTTCTTGCGTTGGAATAGTTTGATAAATCCCGAAACTTAAAAATGCATACAGCAGAAGTACAATAGGCGCCCTGAATCGGTACTCCATTGCGGCTTCATTTTGGTATTCCTGTTTATAAGCAGGTTCAAGGGATTTAGAAAAATAGACATAGTTTAGCCCCTTATGAATTAAGGTCTGAATTGCTTCACGTTTTAAATGCTTGGAACCTTGCAGTTTCATACGCAGCGACCAAATTTTAATTAAAGGGTGGCGCTTTTATGGTTTTACGCGCTATGCCTTGAGTATTCCTAAGAATTTAAGGTTTAACAAGTATTTAAAAAAATAAATTCCTGAAGGATTTGTGATTAATTATGCAAAAAATGAATTGAAAAATACTTAAAATAATTAGGCCGAAATGGCAGGTTTAGCAAACCGTATATATGTTCAGGATCATAAGTAGATTGGCCATTTCAATGTGGATTTGATTGATGAGTTGAATACTTATCTATTTTTTATGCATCGGCTGGCAATTAAAAAAACCAGCCTAGCGGCTGGTTTTTTTAATTTTAATAATAGTTACTGCTCAAGCAGCTGAGCTGCAGTGCTTATGGCTTATATAAGCCCAGTTCAGTCAAATGTAGGCGCAGAATTCGGCGCAGTTCCAGCACGGCTTCAGGGGTTTCTTGAATAGAATGTCCACCCTTTAGGATTTTTTCAGAAAGAGCGCCATCTAAATGCGCGCTTTTATAAGGAACGACATCATCTGTAATGAGATTCAGATCATCGCTTTTTGTCGCATTGCCAATAATAGAATGATATTTCATGCCTGGTTTGGGCATGATGTTTTCAGTTAAGGCGATAAATTTTGATTTATAGCTTAAATCGCTGGGTCCATTTTGAATCAGGCCATGATCAATCTCTTTGAACAGGTCTCTAAGGTCTTCTTCTTGAGTTAATACATCGGCCATGGCAGAAAGGAATGCGCCAGGCAGCTTAATTATTTTACGAGCGGCTTTGGTGAACCAGCGGTCAGCAAACTCTGTCCCGCGGTGGGGGGACGACAGGAAAATGGCGCGGCTGAAATTAGGAATGTCTTTCATGACCAAGCGGTCTTTGACCACATTGATATTTTTATATTGGTTAATTTGGCGCGAGTTCATCATTTTAAGCGCATCTTGTGTAACATCAGCATCGCTTACCAGCAAACGGGCGATAATGCCGCCCATGCTATGGCCAATTAAGACGGCGTCTTTCTTGGCAGGCGCCTGACTGCCGACTTGTGCAAAAGCCTGCGTTAAAATGGAATAAATTTGAAAGCGGCTCTCAACAATCGGCATATTGGTTGAATAGAATACCTGCCAGACCTGGTAGTGTTCCCGCAGTACAGGGTCGCCCATCATATCATTGGTCAGGCGTATCCAAGCTTCGGGGCTGCTGGCCAGACCGTGCACCAGAACAATGATTTTTTTATTTGGGTTGTATGGCTCCAGCATAAACAGGTGAGGCATGGTCAGCTGCTCATCACGGTCTATCAAGGACAAAAATGCAGATTTCCCTAAATTGTTTTGCGCAAGCCAAAGGCCGTAAGGGGCAGAAAAGTTTGCTGCCAGCGGATATTGCTTAGCGCCAATGGTCAGATCTTCATATTTATAAGGATCATACGCTTTAATTTGAAAATTTGAATTTTTTAAAATTTCATCAACTGAAGCTGCAGAAGCAGGCTCTGCCGTCAGTGTTGCCGCTAAATAGCGCGCCTGATGAATGTTCGGGTTCATGCCATTTGTGTATTTATAGCTGTTCGGGTCAATAATGTATTTGGCTTTGCCTGTCGTTTTTGGGGCATCATCGGGCAGAACAACTAAAAATTCAGAACCGAAACCGTCTCTTCGGGTGATTGAACGTAAACCTGAAAAGTTCAGATTGTACGTAGACATCAGCTGTTCGATTTTACGTTTTTTGAGCTCAGGGTAATTGTCAAAGTCAATGTTATACGTGCTTTGCCCAATTTTAATTTGGCTGGTGACTTCAGTCGGCTTATAGCGCAATGCGTAAGTATTGACGAGTTTCGCAATGCTCTGATTGTAGAAATCTCGAATCTGTACCTGTCTGTTGTCAAAAATACGGTCTTGCGGCCCGCGTTTGGTTTTAAACATGTAGGCGTAGCTGTAGCGGATACTTTTATCAAGCATATTCAGCTGCTGGTCTAAACATTTATCATAAGAAACCTGCTGTATTTGCTGATTTTCCTGAGATGTATGCTTGGTTAACGGGCTGATTTTGCATTCCGCTGAGTTTTCGAGTTCTATGGCTTTTGCGAGATAGAGTTCACTGGCGGTCGACAGCAGCTGTTCATCTAAAATCTGGGGAATTTGCTTAATTTCATTCACACAGCTTTCTGGCGATTCAGTGCAGATTTTTGCTTCGCGTCCAGTCATTGAAAGCACATTCAAGCTGGCTTCACTGAGTTTGTTGCGTGACAGAATACTGTCGCGCTCGTTGGCAATGGTGACGTTTAAAGCCTGATTTTTTACGCTGACTACTTGGCAACCGCTAAGCATCAGTGTGCTCAGTAATCCCGTAAGCAGTAATTTATTGATTTTATGCTGCATACTGTGTTCACAATGATTCGAATTTTCAATGATTAAATCATACGGCAATCCTCAGCTTTTTCAATTCGCCTAAATAAAAAAAAGGCCAATAAAATGGCCTTTTTTTTATTCAAGCATTAAGACGCTTTAGGCGGGTTTAAAACTTGCCATACATTCCAGCGGCCTTGCTTTTCAATTTCTTGAATTAAGCGGTCAGCAATTTCACCTTCTTGCGGATATTTGACTTTGTAGTTTTTCAGTACATTGATCGCGCTTTTCTTTTGTTCCATCGCAATGTAGTTGTTGGCGGCAGATAGATAAGCTTCTTGCACGCCCGCTTTCATCGCTTTGTCCAGATAAGGGATCGCTTCACGCTGACCGCCGCCTTCAGACAAGCCAAAACCGAACCAGAAGTTTGCTTCAGCATCATCTTGGTTGATTTTTAGAATGCGCTGCGCATAAGTTAAAGATTTCGTGGTGTAGACTGAACCTAAGTCCAGATTACGCGCCATAACGCTGGCTTTGAAAGCACGGATTAAAACATCAAAAGAAGCATTGTCTTTAGATGCTAGCGTGTCCAGCTGCTGTGTAACTTCTTTAAGTTTTGCTTCGAAACCTTTACGTTCTTGACGCTGTACAAAGCGTGGCGGATAGTGACGCGCTTTGCCTTCGACTAATTGCAAAAAGTCATCAATTTCAGTGATATCAATTTCATTGTCGCCAGCAAGCGCTGCATATTTCATAGAACGGACTTTGCTGTTCACCGTTGGAATGATCAGGCGGTTAACATCTAAAGTCATTTTTTTAGACGGGTCGCTGGCTAAATTGACTTCCATTTTTGTTACAGGCTGAGACGCTGCTTTTTGCAGGTCAATTTCAAATGGAGGCGGCGCATCATAATTAAATGGGTTTAATGCATAGAACGGCGGTGTCAGTTCAGGCTCAGCAAAAATCATTGCGCCTTCAGGATTTTTATTTTTAGTCGGGGCGCTTCCGCAAGCGGCAAGAGTTAAAGCAACTAAGGCAACGGCCAAGGGCTTAAGCGTCATAGTGATCTTCCATTTGATTTATTTTAAAACTTAAAAAAGGCATGTTTGCAGTCTAAAAAAACTCAAGCAAACATGCAAGTCAGTTACTGAGCACTTAAGCGTTATTCACGGTTAGTGTTATGCTTTGGATTGACTGCTTTGCGCTTCGCATTCACGTTTGGCATCTTCAATAATTTGCAGTTCTTCATCACTGAATGGCTGTTCATTTAATTGCTGCTTTTTAAATGTCGGATCAAGCAGCGACAAGCGCTGGCACAAGGTATTCATGCGCTTTTCGTTCAGCTGAATACGGTCCAGCAAAACACGCATGCCGTCCAAGATAGGATCAGACTGCTCCTGCGTTGCGGCATAAGCCTGAAAACCAATGCTTTCGGCATAATCGCGGCGGCTACTTTCTTCGTTATCTTTCGGTTTGTTTTTAGTAATAAAGCGCGCAGGATTGCCAACGGCAGTCGTTTCAGGCGGCACTTCTTTGGTCACCACGGCATTCGAACCGACTTTGGCATTCTTCCCGACCGTGAAAGGCCCAAGAATTTTGGCGCCAGCGCCTACAACGACGCCATCTTCAAGCGTTGGGTGGCGTTTGCCTTTATTCCAGGTTGTTCCGCCTAGAGTTACACCGTGATACAAGGTCACGTCATCGCCAATTTCAGCTGTTTCACCAATGACTACGCCCATGCCATGGTCGATAAAAAAGCGGCGTCCGATTTTCGCGCCCGGATGAATCTCAATGCCCGTGGCAAAACGGCTAAAAGAAGATAAAAGGCGTGCAGAGCCTTTACAGTCTTTAGTCCACAGTTCATGCGCAACACGGTGCATGAGCAGGGCATGAATGCCCGGATAAGTGGTTAAAACTTCAAGCGTGTTCCGAGCCGCAGGATCGCGCGCGAATACAGCTTGGATATCTTCTTTGAGCTGTTTAAGCATTAGATTGATCCTCTTTATCCTTAGATTTTTTCCATGTACCGTTATTTAATGCCTGTACTCGGGTAAATATACCGCGAAGTAAATGATATTCCATACGATCTAATTGTATACGTCCAAAAAGGCGACGCAAGCGTAAAGGTAATAATCTTGGATTTTTAGGGTCCATAAATTCAATTTCAGCCAGCATTTTTTCTAAATGCGGGTAAAACTGTTCCATTTGCTCGTGCGTGACTAGCGGCTCATCCCATTGCATGTCAATATCGTCTGTCACGTGCATTTGCGCTTCAGGATTAACGCCTTGTTCAATATACGCCATCGCTGCCATACGCATTTCATAGCAAATGACTTGAATGGCTTGAGCGACATTCAATACGCCGTATTCGCTGTTGACAGGAATAGTCACATGATAATTGGCCATTGCCAATTCTTCATTGGTAAGGCCCCGGTCTTCACGGCCAAAGACAACGGCAATTTCCTGCTGATTTTCAGACACCGCTTTCAGCGACATTTCTGCAGCTGGACGCGCGTCCAGCAAAGGCCATGGAATAGTGCGGCTGCGGGCACTGGTGCCAAAAACAATATGGCAGTCTTTAATGGCTTCTTCTAATGTTTCAACGATTTCAATTTGTTCGATTAAATCGGACGCACCTGCTGCCAGTGCGTCAATGTCAGGGTGCGGATAGGTTTTTGGCGCCACCAGAACCAGCTTGGACAGGCCCATGGTTTTCATGGCGCGAAGCGCGCTGCCGATATTCGCGGGTAACGTGGTATTGACCATGACAATACGGACATGGGAGAGATGCGCTGAAACAGCGGCATTGTCAATTTGACTCATTCTTGTTCCAAATTTAAATATTTAAAAGTTAACAGCTGGCTCAAGCGCTATACATCATGAATATTGATTTACAGCTTCTGCTTGATATAAATCCATTGCATCATCCATGCTCATATCTGGCGGCGGCGGAGCGATATTGGCTGGCTGAGCCTGTTCATAGCTGACGGCCTTAGCTGCTTTAGACTTGACATGATATTCAATATAGAGCGCTTCTTTGCCAAAGTATTCGCGCAGCTTACTGAGTGCTTCATCCAGCGGGGCAATGTTCCAATTGGCGCCGCAATGCAGTTCAACTGATGCATAAGCGAAGTCCAGCTTAAGCTGAAGCGGGATGTGGCTGCACATGTCCACATTGCAATACGGCGCAATAATATGCTGAATATCTTGTGTTAATGTTTTGCTGATGTGCTCAGCATCCAGCGTGATTTGAATGCTGTTGGCTCTTTTCTGCCGGATTTCATTCAGATTGAACGCTTTGCTTAACCGTCCCATGGGGCGGTCAAAACCTTCCCGTTCATAAATCTCGCCTTCAATCACGACAACTTTTTCAGGCTGAATAATTTCTTTAAAACGCTGAAACCGCTCATGATTTGCAGAGACTTCAATACGGGCAGTACCATCATCCAAAGTGATCATCATACGGTTCGGGAAGTTGGCGACATCCACCACTAAACCTGCAAAAACTGTTGTCACACCGCGCCGCGTCGGTGTCAATTCATTAATACGCTGTGAAACGAATGATTTTAGTTCGGGGCGGTAAACGTCAATTGGATGGCCTGTTAAATACAAGCCTAGCGTATCTTTTTCACCTTTCAGGCGGACTTCATCTGACCAAGGCTTAACTGGTTTTGCGGGTTTGCGCTGAACTTCTTCAACTTCGCCAAACAAATCCATGATGCCTGTTTCACGGTTGTGGCGCGCTTGGTCTGCTGCCTGTACAGCCTCTGGCAGCTGGGCCATTAAGCTCGAGCGTTCTATACCTAAACAGTCTAATGCGCCTGCGCGGATTAAGGCTTCCAATGTACGCTTATTGATTTTCTTTAAATCGATACGGTGGCAGAAGTCAAATAAATCGCGGTAAGGGCCTTCCTGAATGCGGGAGTCAATTACTGACTGCATTGCTGCTTCACCGACGCCTTTAATTGCGCCTAAGCCATATACAATGGTTTTTGGGTCGCTGGCGTGGAAGTTATACAAAGACATATTGACAGATGGCGGCAGCACTTCTAAACCGTTGCTGCGGCAGTCATCAATAATGAAGACGACGTTATCGGTGTTTTGCATTTCCGATGTCATTACGGCAGACATGAACTCTGCAGGGAAATGCGCTTTCAGCCAAGCAGTTTGATAGGCGACTAAGGCATACGCCGCCGCATGTGATTTGTTGAAGCCATAACCTGCGAATTTTTCCATATAATCGAAGATATGGTTCGCAGTATCAGTATCAATATCTTTTTTCGCGGCGCCTTCAATGAAGATCTGACGGTGTTTCACCATCTCTTCAACTTTCTTTTTACCCATCGCGCGGCGCAGCAAATCGGCGCCGCCCAAAGTATAGCCGGCACAGAACTGAGCGGCCTGCATAACCTGTTCCTGATACACCATAATGCCGTAAGTCGGTTCTAAAACTTTTTCAAGCAAAGGATGCAGGTATTCAAACTCACCGCCATGCATACGGAAAATGAAGTCAGGAATCAGATCCATTGGGCCTGGACGGTACAAGGACACGAAGGCGATAATTTCTTCAAATTTGCTTGGACGCGCGTCCTTCAGCATTTTTTTCATGCCGACGGATTCAAACTGGAATACCGCAGTGGTATTTGCAGTGGCGAAGACCGCGTAGGCCTTAGGGTCATCCAATGGAATGTAGGAAATATCGACAGCTTCTGTAATGTCTGGGCGCGCATTAATATGCTTAATTGCATCTTCAATAACGGTTAAGTTACGCAGGCCCAAGAAGTCGAATTTAACTAAGCCGGCTGATTCTACGTCATCTTTGTCAAATTGAGCTACACGGCTGGTACCGTCAGCTTCGCACATGACTGCAGAATAATCGGTCAGTTTTGTCGGTGCAATGACTACGCCGCCGGCATGCTTACCGGTATTTCGGGTAATGCCTTCCAGCTTCAGCGCCATTTCCCAAATTTCGGCAGCATCATCATTATCCGGATTGGACGGGTTGGTCACAATGTCTTTGAGCTGCGGCTCCGCTTCCAGTGACTCTTCCAGCGTGAGGCCCAAAGGTTTCGTCGGAATCATTTTAGAAATACGGTCAGCTAGACCGTACGATTTGCCCAAAACCCGCGCAACGTCACGGATGGCGCCTTTTGCGGCCATCGTACCAAAAGTTGCAATTTGCGATACAGCTTCACGGCCATAGGTGCGCGCCACATAGTCAATAACACGGTCACGGCCGGCAATACAGAAATCGACGTCAAAATCGGGCATGGAGACCCGTTCTGGGTTCAAGAAACGTTCGAAGAGCAGATCGTAACGCAGCGGATCCAAATCGGTAATTTTTAAACTGTACGCAACCAGCGAGCCTGCACCTGAACCGCGGCCGGGACCAACGGGAACGCCGTTGCCTTTAGACCACTGAATGAAGTCCATAACGATGAGGAAGTAGCCTGGGAAGCCCATTTGCAAAATAATTTTAATTTCGAAATCAAGGCGTTCGTCATAAGGCTTACGGACATCTGGCCAATCGTCGCCGCGTTGACTGATTGGATATAGAAAATCGAGGCGTTCTTCCAGGCCCACTTGACACAAATGTTCAAAGTAGGTGTCAATGGTGTGACCATCAGGAATTGGGTAATCGGGTAAATCGTTAAAACCGAGGCGCAATGATACGTTGCAGCGCTGCGCGATATAATAAGTATTTTCAATGGCGCTAGGAATGTCCGAAAAGAGTTCGGTCATTTCTTCTGCAGATTTGAAGTACTGTTCTGTGCTGTAATTTTTTGGACGGCGGCTGTCACCTAGGACATAACCGTCCGCAATGCAGACACGGGCTTCATGCGCTTCATAGTCTTCAGCGGTGACAAAGTGCACGTCATTGTGCGCGACCACGCCAATATTATATTTTTTAGCCAGTTTAACGGCTTCTTGAATGAACTCATCTTCGCCGGGGCGGTTGGTTCGGGTCAGTGCGATATAAACGCGATTGCCGAATTTTTCGACCCATTCCTGCAGCAGTGGTTCAGCTTTTTGCGGGTTCGAGGTCAGTAGCATTTTACCGACATCGCTGTGCTGGCCGAGCAGAACAATTAAATCTTCATGCTGATTTAAAATCCATTCTTTCTTGACGCATGGAATGTCCAGCTGCTGGCCGCTGATATAGCCTTCAGAAACAATCTCGGTTAAGCTGCGCCAGCCTTTTTTGGTCATTGCCAGCAAGGTCACGCGATGCTCTGCGTCATTCAGGCGAATGGTTGAGCCAAAGATCGGCTTAATGCCTTTATCTAAGCACTTTTTATAGAATTTAACCGCAGCATGCAGGTTGGATAAGTCGGTAATTGCTAAAGCAGGCATGTCATCTGCAGCTGCAGCTTTTACAAGATCAGGTATGCGTACAATAGATTCAGTGATCGAAAATTCTGTATAAATACCAAGATGTACAAAGTGCATAGATGAGTCCCTGCGAAAACAGCTGATTATTTTAGCATGCTCTGAGATTAAACTTGCGTTTATTGAAAAGGATTGGCGAAGTTTTGTCTGTTCGCTGCCGCTTCAATAAATGCGCTGTACTGACCGGTGTTTAGCAAGCAATACCTTGGTTAATTAAGAATTTCACCAGTTTTCCATTTTTGAATGTGAATTCTAAGTTTCCAATGTAGGGTAAATCATATGCTTCTGGTGTTTTTAAAGCGGATTTAACAACTGATGGCGGGAGCAGAATGACATGAGCGGGAAGACTGTCTTCTGCTAATTTCGCACTCTTCGGAAAATCTTTTTTAAATTGCTGAAAGCTATATTGTGCGGTTATGGTTTTTTGACCGATTTGAATGTTGTCTGTGATTTTATCTGCTTGATCCCATTCTAGCCAAATATTTCCTTTGGTCTGGCCTAGTTGGGAGAATGCATATTTATTTTTATAGAACTGGTCATTTTTGACTTGAGGATTATCCTCAGAAAAAATTTCAAATTTTAAATATTTTTCTTTTGTTTTGATGGAAAATTCAGTGTTGCCGGTACATTCTGAATATTCATATTTTAATTTAGTTGGGTTTTTATTCAGCAGGCCATTTGCTTGCGAAGCGGGAACAGGCGATGCGAGTTCAATACCGTTGACTTTTATGCTGCTGATGTAGTCGTACGGAGCGATGGATGCTTGGGTGCTATTGCAGATTAGAATTAAAGGGATAAAAACCCAAGAATATTTCATTATATGAACCTGTTGTTATCTATGAATTGCTGGAATTATAAATGCCCATGAATGGGTCTGTGGCGGCATATTGTATTGTCTAAAGCGGTTCTTACGAAAGGGCTTGCCTGACAAAAACATTCAAGCAATTTACTTTAAGTTTATGTCTGTTAAATACACGGGATGAATCACTTTATTTATATGGACTGACCCATTTAAAAAGCCTTAAAACTTGAACAATAAAAAACCCTCGATTTGAGGGTTTTACAGTGCTTACAGGTATGAAAGAAACGGCTGTTAACGAATTTTGGACAGCCAGTCCCCCAAGCTTTGCACCAGCTGAACTAAAATCAGCAGCACAATAACGGTTAAAATCACTACGCTGGTGTCAAAACGCTGATAGCCGTAAGAAATCGCCAAATCACCAATACCGCCAGCACCGACAGCGCCGGCCATTGCAGTTGCGCCAATCAGGCTGATGGTGGCTGTAGTTAAGTTTAAAATCAGTGAGCTGCGTGATTCAGGCAAAACAAATTTGAAAATGATTTGCCAAGGCGAAGCGCCCATCGCTTGGGCCGATTCAATGATGCCTTCGTTGACTTCCAGCAATGAAGTTTCAATCAAACGGCCAATATAAGGGCCTACATAAATGGTCAGCGGTACAATCGCTGCCCAAGTGCCAATTGAAGTGCCGACAAGGACTTTGGTTAAAGGAATAACTGCAATCAGCAAAATAATAAATGGCAGAGAGCGCAGCGCATTCACGATGGGGTTTAGGCCATGATAAATCACACGGTTGGGTAAAATTCCTGCAGGACGGCTGACAAACAGAATGATGGCCTGAATAAAGCCCCAGATGCAGCCAAACAGCATGGCAAAAAACACCATGTGAAAGGTTTCCTGCAGCGCGGTCACAAACTGATCTATAGACAGTGAGCTTTTCCAAAATGGGGCAGTGACTTTAGTCAGCCATTGGACAATCCATTCTCTCATGCTTGAACTCCTGACTGACTCACTTCTACACCGCTATTTTCCAGGAATGCGACTGCCTGCTGAATTGCTTCTGCATCACCCAGCAGCTGAATGAACATTTGCCCAATCACCGAGCCATTAATTTCAGTCATATTGGCAAATAAAATATTCAGGCTGATATCAAAGGTTTTAATCACCGCTTGAATGACCGTTTCCTGAGCGGAACTGCCTAGGAATTTTAAGCAGTAAATGCTGTTATGATTTTGATTTTCCAAATTATTCAAAATGTTTACAGGCAGCTGCTGCTGAAGTACCGTTTGAATAAAGGTTTTGGTGGTTGAATGCTGCGGCTGACTGAAAATGTCCAGTGTAGAGCCGGTTTCAATCACTTTGCCTTGTTCCATCACAGTCACATAATCGCAAACGGATTCAATGACATCCATTTCATGCGTTACCATGACAATGGTAATCCCTTGTTCTTCATTAATTTTCTTTAATAAAGTCAAAACAGACTTGGTGGTTTGCGGATCAAGCGCCGAAGTTGCTTCATCGCACAGCAAAATTTTAGGATGGTTTGCCAATGCGCGGGCAATGCCGACACGCTGCTTTTGACCGCCAGACAGTTCATCTGGAAACGCATCTTTTTTATGCTTTAAATCAATAAATTCTAAAAGTTCATCTAAACGCTTTGAACGTTCGGCTTTGGAAACACCCAGCAGCTTTAACGGCATTTCAATGTTCTCTGCAACCGTTTTGGTTTGCAGCAAATTAAAATGCTGGAAAATCATCCCGATATTTGTACGCTCCTGACGCAATTCAGCAGCATTCAACGCCGTGAAATCTTTATCATTGATAATGATTTGACCTTCGCTCGGGCGTTCAAGCAGATTGATCAGGCGGATAAGGGTGCTTTTTCCCGCACCGCTGTAGCCGATGATGCCAAATATGCAGCTGGCCGGGATCTCTAGATTGATTTGATCCAGCGCCCTAACAGTTTGGCCTTTCAGCTCGAAATGCTTTGAAATATTTTTAAATTGAATCATATCGTCAGAAGCTATAGATAAAAGAAAAACAGGCAAAGTAAATTTGCCTGTTTAGATGTGCAAAGTATATTACTATTTTGCGTCTGTAAGATAGCTTACCGGCTTATTCACATCAACTTTTGTCCCGCCGAAGTGCTCTTGGACATATTTGCCTACTGCTGCAGTGTGGTAAAGCTCGCCCACTTTTTTCAGTACAGGGTCATTTTGACGGTCAGCAGCCACAGCTAAAACGTTCACGTTCATTTTGGTGCTTTGATCGACTGGCTCATAATAAACCGCGTCTTTAAGCACGTTCAAACCGCCTTCCATAGCCAAGGTGTTGCCTAAAACAATGGCATCCACTTCGTCTTTAACCCGTACAGCAGTCGCCATTTGAATGGGCTTGATCACAATTTTTTTCGCATTTTCTGTAATGTCAGCAGGGGTGCCTTTCACATTGTCAAAATCAGCTTTTAACTTAACTAAGCCAGCAGACTGAAGCAGAAGCAATGCGCGTGATTCATTGGCGCCGTCGTTCGGGATTGCGATTGTTGCGCCAGTTTTGAATCCGTCAAGCTTTTTGATTTTGCTTGAGTAGATGCCCATAGGTTCTAAATACGTTGTAGACAGCGGCGCAATTTTTTCTTTGTTGCTGTCGTTGAATGCCACCATGTAGGCATAAGATTGGAAGGCATTGACATCAATTTCTTTATTGGCAACAGCGGTATTCATAGACACGTAGTCTGTGAAATTTTTTACTTCAAGCTTGATGCCTGCATCCTTGGTCTCAGGAAGAGACGCAATATAGCGCCAGATATCAGCATCAGAACCGGTAGAGGCCATAGTAACCGTTGTTAACTCGCCAGCAGGCGCTGCAGCTTGCTCAGTTTTAGGCGCTTCTTGTTTACCGCAAGCTGAGAGAGTAAGCACAGATGCGCTCAGTAAAACGCTAAATAGCTTTTTCATGGATAAGTCCTAATGACGGAAATGCGAAATGTATGTGCATGTTCTTTGGTTTAGATCAAATTTCTAAAATCTTTGAACATAAGGTTCCTGGCCTGCATTCCAGTGAGACCGGGTTGCTTATGTATTGCTGCATAGAAATGATGAGAAATTTAAATGAGTTTTAATTGTTTAAATTTCTCATCAAAGATTCTTTTATCATAGCAATAAATGTTTGTTATACAAAGTGTTGGGAGTTATAAAGCATCAGCAGCATGAAACGGCTTTTAAAAATTAAGTTTTCTATAAAAATATATTGAAAACAAAAGCTTTTATTTAATTATTTGGAATGAACGCAGATATTTTATACTTATTCATAATATATAAATAATTTAGGATTGCTTATCTGTTTATTGAATATGGATGCGGGCTGGGAGTTGAAAAAATGCAAATCATTTATTTTTAATGAAAATTTATTGTGGTGTGTTTTTTTAATGGGCGGTTTGCTGAGTTTAGGTCGATAAAATGAAGTGCATGGATCAAAATTGATGTAGCGATAAGTTTAGTGATCAGGTGTTTTATTGAAAAATCTCTAAATAACAAATGCCCTTTACTCGAAAATTCAGTCTCTAATTTAATTTTTTTCACAAACCTTTAATCTTTTTGTATTAAATCAGATGCTTTCCTTGTTTTTGTCATGCGTGAAAACTTTAGGGGAAGTCAGTGTTTAATGACTCATGTTAAGATGTTCCGGTCAATTTTGACGTTTTATGGGGTCTGTTTTATGCTGCTAAAAGCTTCGAGTCAGGACTTTCCAATTTTGATAGAAATTTGGGAGCGTTCGGTAAGAGCAACACATGATTTTTTAGCTGAACAAGAAATTATCATTTTAAAGTCATTGATTTTAAATGAATACTTTCATCAGGTCTTGATTCATAAATTTGTTCAGGATGGACGGATTTTAGGTTTTATTGGGACAAGTAATGACAATATTGAAATGCTGTTTATCGAACCTGAATTTAGGGGAAAGGGGATTGGAAAAGCATTCATCGAATTTGCATTAAATGAGCTGAAAATTGATCAAGTCGATGTGAATGAGCAGAATACTCAAGCGGTTGGGTTCTATCAAAAACTTGGCTTTGAAGTGCTTTCAAGATCTGAGTTGGATCATCAGGGAAAGCCTTATCCGCTGTTGCATTTAAAATTCAAAAAGTTGTGTTAAAGGACAATTTCTAATGAGGAATTTAAAGTTGAGAAAACCCGCATTTAGCGGGTTTTTTATTAAGGCTGTTATGAATTAAGCATTTTCACGGGCTATAGCGCGGTAACCAATATCTTTACGGTATTGAACACCGTCAAAGGTTACTTTTTGGCAAAGTTCTAATGCTTTTGCCTGCGCTTCGCCAATGGTGTTGCCCAATGCTGTTACGCAAAGCACACGGCCGCCAGCAGTCACAATGTCGCCATTTTCATTGGCTTTAGTGCCTGCATGGAAGACTTTCGCATCAGCCATTTCAGTGTTTAAGCCTGAAATCACATCACCATTGCTCGACGTTTCAGGGTAGCCTTTTGATGCAAGCACGATACCTACAGTCTTACGCTCATCCCATTCGGCTTCAGCAGGCAAGTTGCCTGCAATGCCTGCCTCAACTAAATCCACCAATGATGATTTTAAACGCATCATAATTGGTTGAGTTTCAGGGTCACCAAAACGGCAGTTGAACTCGATCACTTTAGGCTGACCTTGTTCATCAATCATCAAACCTGCGTATAAGAAGCCGGTGTACACATGACCGTCTTTTTTCATGCCTTCAACGGTAGGACGCATCACTTCATTCATGGCTTTTTCGAAAACCTCGGCAGTCACAACAGGCGCAGGAGAGTAAGCCCCCATGCCGCCAGTGTTCGGGCCTTGATCGCCTTCAAAAATGCGTTTGTGATCTTGAGAAGTTGCCATCGGCAGAATGTTGTCGCCATCAATCATGCAAATGAAAGACGCTTCTTCGCCTGCAAGGAACTCTTCGATGACTACACGTGAGCCTGCATCGCCAAACTTGTTGCCGGCAAGCATATCATCAATGGCATCAAATGCTTCTTGATTGGTCATTGCGACAATCACGCCTTTACCCGCAGCAAGACCGTCAGCCTTGATCACGATTGGCGCACCATTTTTTTCAACAAATGCTTTTGCCGCATCTACTTCTGTGAACACGTCATAGAATGCAGTTGGAATGTTGTGGCGTTTTAAGAAGTGTTTTGCGAATGCTTTAGAGCCTTCAAGCTGTGCAGCAAATTGGGTTGGACCCCAAACTTTTACACCAGCAGCGCGGCAGGCATCCACGACACCATTTACCAATGGCGCTTCTGGGCCAACAATCACTAGTTCAACAGCATTGTTTTTTGCAAAATCAATAATCGCGGCATTATCTAAAATGCTTAGATTTACGTTTTCACATTTAGCTTCTGTTGCTGTGCCTGCGTTACCCGGTGCAACAAACACTTTAGCAACTTTGTCGTCTTGCGCGATTTTCCACGCAAGTGCATGTTCACGTCCGCCATTACCCAAAACTAAAATATTCATCGGTTCACACTCCATGAATCGAAAATGACATAAAGTCCTCAGCCTGAAAGCAGGAGAGGACTTTATGCAAGATTAGAAATCTGATTTATTCAGTATGCATGACAATGTCATTACATTAAAATCCATCTATTAATGACGGAAGTGACGCATGCCAGTCAAGACCATCGCAATGCCAGCTTCATCCGCTGCTGCAATTGTTTCTTCATCACGCATAGAACCGCCCGGTTGGATAATGCATTTAATGCCGGCTTTCGCTGCATTATCAATACCGTCACGGAATGGGAAGAATGCGTCAGATGCCATTACAGCACCTTCAACAACTAGGCCTGCGTGTTCAGCTTTAATGGCTGCAATACGGGCAGAGTTCACACGGCTCATTTGACCTGCGCCTACACCAATGGTTTGACGGCCTTTGGCATAAACAATCGCGTTAGATTTAACGTATTTCGCAACTTTCCAAGCAAAGATTAAGTCATCAATTTCTGCTTCAGTTGGGGCGCGTTTAGTCACAACTTTAAGATCATCTTTCGTGATCATGCCTAAGTCTTGGTCTTGAACCAATAGACCGCCATTCACGCGTTTATAGTCAAGCTGTGATTTACGCTCAGTAATGGCTGGCAGTTCGCCGCATACCAGTACACGAACGTTTTTCTTCGCGCCAGTCACTTCAAGCACACCTTCAGCAATACTTGGCGCAATAATCACTTCAACGAATTGACGGTCTACAATTGCTTGTGCAGTTGCAACGTCTAATTCACGGTTGAATGCAATGATACCGCCGAATGCAGATTCAGGATCAGTTGCATAAGCTAAGTCATAAGCTGTGTTAATGCCGTCTAAAGACACTGCAACGCCGCATGGATTCGCGTGTTTTACAATTACACAAGCAGGCTTGGCGAATGATTTTACGCATTCAAGGGCTGCATCTGTATCTGCGATATTGTTATAGGATAATTCTTTGCCTTGAAGCTGTTTCGCTGTAGAAACCGATGCTTCAGAAGCTGTGCTTTCTACATAGAATGCAGCGGATTGATGCGGGTTTTCACCGTAACGAAGATCTTGGACTTTATTTAATTGCGTATTGAATGTACGTGCAAACTTGTCAGCAGTACCTTCTTCTTTACCTACGCGTGCGCCAAGGTAAGAAGCGATCATGCCGTCATACTGTGCAGTATGCTCAAATGCTTTCACTGCTAAGTCAAAACGCGTTGCATGAGATAGAGCGCCATCCGCTTTAAGTTCAGCAATGACAGCTGAATAGTCAGATGCATTTACGACGATACCCACTGATGCATGGTTTTTCGCAGCCGCGCGGACCATGGTAGGGCCACCGATGTCAATGTTTTCAATCGCATCTGCAAGAGAGCAGTTCGGTTTGGCAACAGTTGCGGCAAACGGATAAAGGTTGACAACAACAAGGTCAATCGCGTCAATGTCATGCTCAGCCATCACAGCTTCGTCTAGACCGCGACGAGCTAAGATACCGCCATGAATTTTCGGGTGCAGTGTTTTTACACGGCCGTCCATCATCTCTGGGAAACCAGTGTGCTCTGAAACTTCAACTACAGCTACATTATTATCTTTCAATAATTTGTAAGTACCGCCAGTAGATAAAATTTCTACCCCAAGAGCAGCAAGGTCTTGTGCAAATTCAACAATACCAGTCTTGTCGGAAACAGAGATTAAAGCGCGTTTAATAGTCATGATCTTCGTCACAGTTTTCAAGGAACAGATTAAAACAAAAAGGCAAAATTACAGGTTAAAAAAAATGCCCGCGGAAGCCGCAAGCATTTTATCATTTATTCACTCATTAAACCGTGAGCTTTCAACTTTTTACGTAAAGTTCCGCGGTTCAGTCCGAGGATCTCGGCAGCGCGTGTCTGGTTGCCGCGAGTATATTCTAGAACTACAGATAAAAGAGGTTTCTCCATTTCTGCCAGCACCATGTCATATACTTGAGAAGGCTGTTCGCCTTGCAGCTGAGCAAAGTAATGACGAACTGCGCGATCTACGTGAATACGAAGAGCAACATCAGATTGTGCAGTAAAAATAGGAGATTTGCTATTCATGCGAATTAATCCGAAAAAATCAGGTATCACTTGGGTAAAGTGATATAAAAAAAATGGTCTATAAATTCAATGAACCCTGTTTTAGATCTTAAAACAGAAGCTCTAAAACACGTGCATTGCAATTTAGCTTTAGCTTGCCACAACTCAGGGAATTGATCGAAATTTAAGCGTAACAATAGATTAATATTTGTTACAGCTAAAAATCAAACAAAAAAATCTGCTCTATACGCATTATGGGATAAAGCGTATTTTGCTGGATCATATTTGTTTTGAAAAATCAGTGAGGAGTTTGCAGTGCAAAGCTTTCGTGGCGCGTATCATACCATTGTCTAAGAAAAAGTGAGCAAGAAAACTGCATTTTTTTTATATTTTTTTGCATTTTTTAATAGTTTTTTTCAATCTTATGGCCGAATTATTTCTAAATTGTAATTATCGAAGCTTTTGCGGTCAGCCGGCAGCTTAAAATTGAATTTGAAAGGGCTGTTTGAGGGGATGCGCTGAATTCCAGCTAAACTTTCTGTTAAATATTCTTGCGGCTGTAAAGAATAGGTGGCAATAACCTGTCCTTTATCTTTTAACTCTACTTTAATGATAGGCAGCGCTAGGCTGCGGTCATGATAATTTATCAGCTGACCGGAAAATTCGACTTCTTTTTTAGAAATAGTGCGGACTTTTACTTTTTTAGTGGTAATCAGGTTGTAGTGCTCTTCAAGTTTAGAGCAGTTGACTACTTCACATGCGGTGTTAAACGCGAAAGCCATCACGGGGCTGTTTTTTAAATATTGCGGGTTAAACCAAAAAAATTGAAATAGAAGGGTACTGATTAATGCAATATTGACGATAGTCCACATGGCGTAATATAAAGCGCCGCGTTTAGTTTCATTCTCAGTTTTTTCAGACCAGTTCAGTGCAGGGAAGTTGCCTATAGGCTCTGTACTGAAATAGTTTAAGTTATTTAAATAGGTTTTTAGGTCGATATTGGAATTTTCGACTTTGTCGTCAAAAATATCCAGCAGCTTGCGCGGCTGTTCTGTCTGGTTTTGCGGTTCGCTTTGAAAGTTGATTTCAGAAATATCGATGGCTTGAGATTCAAAAGGCGTTGAATTATTTTGAATATCGGATTCAGCTGCAGCATGAGGCATGGCGGCCCTGGCTGCAACTAAATAGCTTAATGCATTAAAGGAAGTCGAACACTTTGGGCAGCACACCATGCCTTGAGCCATAGTCAGCTGTGCAACTGTTACTTTATATGTAGTAGCGCAAGTCGGGCAGAAGGTCTGTTTATTGCTCATAAGTGTTTAAGTAAATCGGTTAATGCTATTGGCGCTTACCTGAAATTCGGCACCAGTGTTCTTCACGTTCCTGAACATCTAATATATCAAAAAATTCAGAATAAACACTAGAAACATCATCAACTTGCTCTTTAATTACACCTGCAAGTGCGAACTCACCCTCAGATTTAATTAAAGTTGAGAATTCAGGCGCAAGTGACATCAGCGGGCCTGCCAAAATATTTGCAAGCAGAACGTCAGCTTGCTGTCCTTTGAACTCAGCATTGAACTCTTCCGGCAAGCCGACATACAGCTGATCCAGTACGCCATTCAATTCAGCATTTTGCTTTGTTGCGTGAACTGCCTGAGGATCGATGTCAGTTGCATAGACTTTTTTAGCGCCTAACAGCAGTGCAGCAACACCTAAAATGCCTGAGCCGCAGCCATAATCAATCACAATTTTATCTTTAACATCTGTTTGGCCCAGCCATTGCAAGCAAAGGAAGGTGGATGCATGGTTGCCTGTGCCGAATGCCAAGCCCGGATCGAGTTTGATGTTTACAGCATCTGGTTCTGGCGCTTGCATCCATTCAGGCACGATCCAATATTTTTCACCGATTTGGATTGGCTCGTAAGCATCCATCCATGTGCGTTCCCATTCCTGATCTTCAATGAATTCGCTGCGCATAGGCGCATCTGGCAATTGAGCTGTAATAAATGTTTCTAAAGCGGCAACATCAATTTCTTCATCATCTTCTTGCGCATAGATGCCTGTGACAATGACTTTATTCCACAGTGGAGTTTCACCCGGAAGCGGTTCAAGCAGTTCCTGATTCTCAGCATCGTCAAGCGTTACACTCACTGCGCCTAAAGAGCTGAGCAGGGTTTCGGTGAAATCGACTTGCGCTTGATCAACAGTAATATGAATTTGTAGCCACTTCACAGTAAAAACCTAAATTTGTTATGTAAAAAAGCTATTGTAGCGGAACTCATTGGGAAGCGCCTATAACTTATTTCATTCCTGCATAATAAAGGAGGCTTTGGTATCCTTTATTATGCATAGCTGTTTGGCAGCATGAAGAGAGGCTGGTTGCGCCAGTCAATGCTTTGTATTATCAAATTCTAAATCTTGATCTATTGCGGGTTTAGTCGTTAAAAGTGCAAATTTGCTGATCAGTGTTCCGAATAGAGCAGCAAAGATATACATGAAAATAGAATATACGGCGGCTGGCATGGCAATTGTAGCGCTGGCCATAACTGTGAGCGCAATGGTCATGGCCAGTGTGCTGTTGTGAATGCCGATTTCAAAGGCGCAAGCTCGAGCTTGAGCGCTGTTGATGCCGAGTAGCCGTGGAATGAAATAACCGATAGTCAGGCTGCAAATACAGAAAATAGCTGTAGCCGCACCGACTTGGCCGAGATAGCTTGCAATATTTTGACGTTCACTGAAGATTGCGCCGGCAATGATTAAGAGCAGCAAAATGACTGCAAAAAACCGCAGAGGTTTGTTCAGTTTCTCGGTGAGCGCTGGCGCGTAATGGCGGATCAGCATGCCAACGCACACAGGAATAATGATAATGCCGAATACCTGCAGGATTTTTGAAAAATGCAGGCTGATTTGCTGACCTTCCTGCATAAAATGCATAATGGAGAAATTGACAATTAAAGGCAATGTAAGCGCAGCGATAACAGAGTTGATTGCGGTTAAAGTGATATTCAGCGCCAGATCACCTTTAAATAAGTAGCTGAATAGATTTGCGGTACTGCCTCCGGGAGAGGCTGCCAGCAGCATCAGCCCAACGGCCAGCAGCGGTTCTAAAGTAAATAATTTACAAAGTAAAAATGCAATGCCAACCAGCAAGACCAGCTGGCAAAATAAAGCGATCAGCACAGCTTTCGGGTGTTTGGTTACTCTGGCGAAATCTTTAGGGGTCAGCTCTAAACCTAAGCCAATCATAATGATGGCTAAGGCTAAGGGCAGCATAATGGTGATGATTCCAGAATCCATCTGTTCACTCCTTTTTATATGATTTGGCAGTTAAGTCATGTATTTAATGCTCAAAGTGAAATTTAAACTTTTGTTGTATTAGAGTTTGTCATCAAATTATTATTTTTACGTGTCAGTATGAATCCAAAAAACACCACAAAAACATACATGAAAATTGTGTACACGCCTGCAGGAATGGCAATGGTGGTGTTAGACAGTACAGACAATGCAATGGTGAGGGAAATGGCGGTATTGTGTATGCCTATTTCAAAAGTGCAGGCGCGCGCCTGCGGTTCAGGAATATCGGTTACATGCGGAATTAAATAACCTAGGAATAAACTGGTAAAGCAGAATAAGCCGGTTGCCCATCCTGCATCGGCAAAATAAAGCACCAAATTAGATTTTTCCCGGAAAAGTGCATAAAGAAAAATGAAAAATAGAAAGAAGATGGATATCAGCCGCATTGGCCGGGTGAGCTGATAGGAAATGCCGGGGGCGGCGTAGCGCAATATCATGCCTATACATACAGGGATGAAGATAATCAGAAAAACTTGCGCAAACTTTTCTATCGGCATGCCTATAGTTTGGTTATCGCCTAAAAAATACAAAATAGATAAATTGACAATAAAGGGCAATGTAAAGGTGCAAATAACAGAGTTGATGGCTGTTAATGTAATATTCAGCGCAACATCACCTTTATATATATAGCTGAATAGGTTGGCTGTCGGGCCGCCTGGGGATGCCGCCAGCAGCATGAGCCCAACAGACAGCAGCGGCGCTAAGTTCATTGCTTTGCAGATTAAAAATGCAATGCTGACTAAAATAACCTGCTGTGTAAAAAGCGCTAAGAATATAGCTTTGGGATAGCGCCCCACGCGCATGAAATCTTTAATGGAAAGTTCTAAGCCAAGCCCCATCATCATCAGGGCTAAAGTAACTGGCAGGAAAAAAGCAAATAACCCCGAATCCATGGAATATCCTTTTTTGTTTTTGTCCTTTATGGTTATATTTTGAGTGTAAACAAGTTTTCTAAATTAGCAATAAGTAAAAGCGGGTGGAAATTAAACATTTTCACCCGCTTTTTGAAGCAGTTAACGTTTGTTTGTCAGTAAAGGATAAACGGTTATTTAGGACGTGGAGGAGTGAAGCCTAGGGCGCATTTACCTTTTACTTCTGCACCGTTAATGGTAACAGCTGATGCACCGGAAGCGCTTGAGCAGGCGGTGTAGAGTTCAGCTTCGTCGCCTTTAATTGCGGTATTTTTTCCTGAAGCAAAGAACTGAGGTTCGCAAGTACCGTTCCAGATAATACCCCGATAAGCAAAACTAACTTGCGCGCCTTGGGATTTGCCTTTACAGACTTGCTGGTATTTTTGAGCATTATAAACCGTTTCGACTTTATCATTTGCCGAAGCAGCAAATGGCGCCAAACACAAACCGCAGAGAATCGATGATAAAATAACATTCTTATTCATGATTGTTGTCCTTATGGTTTTTACAAGATCAAGTAATAGGATAAAAAATAGGCAGAATAAAACAACATTGATCAGGTAATTTTTAAGGTAAAATTGTTTCATTTTGATGAGTTATGCAAATAAAAATAACAATTGCTGAGCAATCCAGAATTGCTGTGCATGCAAATAACAAGAAAATCGACTGATTCTGTCAACTTATGAATGAAATTTTGCTATAATCTCTGGTCATTATTTTTTTAATTCTCTCAATACCACTATGCATTATCCTAAAGTTTACGATGTCATTGTTATCGGCGGCGGTCACGCAGGTACAGAAGCGGCGCTGGCTGCGGCACGTATGGGGCGACAGACTCTGCTTTTAACTCATAATATTGAGACTTTGGGCCAGATGAGCTGCAATCCAGCCATCGGTGGTATTGGCAAATCACATCTTGTACGTGAAATTGATGCTTTAGGCGGCGCTATGGCGCTGGCCGCCGATAAGGGCGGTATTCAATTCCGTATTTTGAACTCGCGTAAAGGTGCGGCAGTGCGTGCAACACGCGCTCAAGCCGACCGTATCCGCTATAAGGCGGCGATCCGTGAAACTCTGGAAAACCAAGCAAACTTGGATATCTTCCAGCAGGCGGCAGATGATTTGATTGTTGAAGGCGATACCGTTAAAGGCGTCGTGACGCAGATGGGTATCCGCTTTGATGCGAAAACTGTAGTTTTGACTACAGGTACATTCCTTGGCGGCGTGATCCACGTTGGCTTGAATAATTCATCAGGCGGCCGTGCAGGCGATCCTCCTTCAATTTCACTGGCAGCGCGTTTGCGTGAGTTGAATTTACCTGTAGGTCGTTTAAAAACCGGTACACCGCCGCGTATTGATGCGCGTTCAGTTGATTTTTCCGTAATGACACCGCAGCCGGGTGATTTTCCCTCTCCGACGATGTCGTTCATGGGTGATGCATCTATGCACCCTGAGCAAATTAACTGCTATATCACGCATACCAATGAACGTACGCACGACATTATCCGTGGCGGGTTAGACCGTTCACCGATGTATACGGGTGTAATTGAGGGTGTTGGTCCGCGCTATTGCCCATCAATTGAAGATAAAATTCATAAATTTGCCGATAAAGACTCGCATCAGGTATTCCTTGAGCCAGAAGGCTTGGATACACATGAGCTTTATCCAAACGGTATTTCAACATCATTGCCTTTTGATGTGCAGTTTGAATTGGTGCGTTCAATCCGCGGTATGGAAAATGCGCACATTCTCCGTCCGGGCTATGCAATTGAATATGATTATTTCAACCCGCAATCGCTGAAGTTTTCATTAGAAACCAAATCAATTAATAACCTGTATTTTGCCGGTCAAATTAACGGCACAACGGGGTATGAAGAAGCGGGTGCGCAAGGCTTGCTTGCTGGCTTGAATGCTGCGCGCCGTGCATGGGATCAAGAGCAATGGACGCCTAAGCGTGATGAAGCGTATATGGGCGTGCTTGTGGATGACTTGATTACACTCGGTACCAAAGAACCGTACCGCATGTTTACATCTCGCGCCGAATACCGTTTGATGCTGCGCGAAGACAATGCAGATCAGCGCTTAACAGCAATTGGCCGTGAAATGGGCCTTGTGGATGATGCGCGTTGGGATTCGTTCTGCCAGAAAATGGAAGCGGTTGAAACTGAAAAAGGCCGTTTACAGCACCTTTGGGCAGCGCCGAACAATCCGCTAGGCAAAAAATTCGTTGAAATGACAGGTGATGATCTGTCAAAAGAAACCAATGCAATTGATTTGTTGAAACGTCCGAACATCAATTTCTCGCAAATTGCTGAACTCACTGGTTCAGAAGTAACACCTTTTGTGGGCGAGCAAATCGAAATTGCAGTGAAATATGCAGGTTATATCAACCGTCAGCAAGAAGACGTTGCGCAAATGAAGCGTTTGGAAGATACGCGTATTCCTGCTGATTTTGATTATGACGTCGTGTCTGGATTGTCGCGAGAAATTACGCTGAAATTAAAAGATATACGTCCTGAAACTTTGGCTCAAGCCAGCCGTATTCCGGGTGTAACGCCAGCAGCGGTGCAACTGGTGATGATTACAATCCGTAAGAATGCGCAAGCGAAAAAATCTGCTTAAGTGTTAAAAGTAAAAAGCCCGCTTAATGCGGGCTTTTTTATCGTAAAATTTTTAATGATCAAAAATAATGATGGCATGATTGTTTAAAGCTTTGCTTTATGTAAGTTATTGTAAACCAATTATTAATTATTTTTTTAATAGCCAGAAAGTATTGATATGCAACCTTTTACCTATAAGTTTCTATATTTTTACAGTGTTTTAAATGGGTTAATCCGACCATTGTAGTGGTATTTATTGTGAATGATCCGACAGAAAATACACAGGCAGGCCGCGCATGGCTGCCTGTGTACTAAGGATGGAGTTGGATCATGGCACAAGTACAAACTGAAAAAATGCAAAAATTTTTGACGGTATTTTTGTGTTTCTGGGTGGCTTTTTTTGAGGGTTTTGACCTTCAGGCCCCTGGAATCTCCGCAAAAGGAATCGCAGCGACATTTTCGTTAGACCAAATTCAGATGGGCTATGTCTTTAGTCTGGGGGTTTTTGGCATGCTGTTTGGCGCTTTTTTTGGCGGCCGGGTGGCGGACTATTTGGGACAGAAAAAAGTCTTAATGCTGTCAATTGCAATTTTTGGCGTGTTTATGTCGTTAACGGCAATTGCGCCAAGCATTGAGGTTTTATATGCGGCCCGCTTTTTTACAGGGCTGGGCTTAGGGGCTGCAATGCCAACCATGATTTCAGTGGTTGGGGATGAAGCGACCGAGGTGAACCGCGGTAAGCTGAACAGCTTAATGTATTGCGGATTGCCGGTTGGGGCTATCTTTGTGGCTGGATTGGGTATCTTCTTTAAAGATATTTCTTGGCATACGCTTTTTTTGGTTGGCGGCTTGACGCCTTTGCTGTTGATTCCTTTCATGGCTATTATTTTAAAAGATAAGCGCAAAGAAAAGGTTCAAACTGCAGAAACTGTTCCGCCTATGGCGCAAATACTGTTCGCTGAACAGAAATATAAGCAGACGCTGCCGCTGTGGGGCAGCTTTTTCTTTACCTTGATGGTGAATTATATTTTGATCAGCTGGCTGCCGAACTTGCTGATGGAACAAGGTTTGGAAAAGCAGCAGGCATTCATGATCATGCTGGTGTTCCAGGTGGGCGCGGTAATTGGTACGCTTGGTTTTGGCTATCTGCTTGACCGTTTGAAATTGTGGCAGATGGCGGCGTTGATTTACACAGGTTTATTTATTGCTGTCTTTACGTTGTTTACAACGACTTCTATTCCAGTATTGGTTGCGGCAGGTGTGTTGGGCGGCATTTTTTCTACCGGCGGCCAATCAATCCTGTATGGCATTTCCCCGATTTTCTACTCAAATGCCGGTAAAGTGACTGGTGTAGGCAGTGCAATTTCATTGGGCCGCTTGGGTGCAATGACTGGGCCATTGCTGACAGGTAAGATTTTGGCTTTAGGTTTTGGTACCGCAGGTATTTTGGTGACAAGTGCGCCGGGCATTGCTCTATCTGCTTTGGCTGTTGCTTCGCTGTCTGCATATAAGGCAAGTAAAAGTAAGTCATGATAATGAGCAAGCGGTAAAAGTGCAGGTGAATATATAAAAGGAGGCAAATGCCTCCTTTTATATATTCGATATTTAGTGAAATTTGGCTTTGGCTGCTGAGATAATTTTAAAGATTTTGTTAAACTGTGCGGGTGCATTCAGATTTGTAATTGGGATTGAGAATCTATGGCGTATCAACTGATTCAGCTTTCTATTCAGGCAACAGATAATATTCAGTGTCCGCATTGTCAGCAGCATGTTATTAATTGGGCTGAAGAACAATATGTACAGCCTTGCGAGCATACCTTGTTTATTGCCATGGATATTGGCTTTGAATACATTACTGATGAGTTTGAGCAAACCATGCGCCGTACCGTAGATGACTTGCATGCAAATGATGATCAAGTCAGTGTAATTGCAGAGTTGAAGGCAGCGCAATATCCGGAATTTAAAATTTATCAGTCTGATTTGGGTATTGAGGGCTATTCGCGCTATATCGGTTTTATGGCATAAGCATTTGCGCTGTAAAGTAATAGTCTGGCGATGATCTTCCTGTAAGTTTAGCTCAAGACATAAAAAAGCTCCGATATCGGAGCTTTTTTATGTTCAGGCTATTGAAGGTTGCTTTCTACTTCTTCTTCAATATCATCCTCTGTGCTGTCCATACCGAGTTCTTTGAGCTTGCGGGTCAGTGTATTGCGGCCCCATCCTAAAAGTTCGGCTGCATGGCGCTTGCGGCCACGGGTTTGCTGAAGCGCAGCGTTGATGAGGGTGCGTTCAAACATTGGCGTAGCAATGTCCAGAATTTTCATTTCACCGTTTTTCAGCTTCTGAATTGCCCATTGACCCAGCATCTCATCCCAGTGGTGGATTGAAACACGGTCAATAGTCAGCGGGGCTTGCGCGTCTTCACCGCTTTGATGGATTGGAATCTGCTTTAATTCAGAAGGTAAGTCTTCAGGATATACTTCGCGGCCGGTAATCATGACGGTCAGCCAGCGGCAGGTATTTTCCAGTTGGCGCACATTGCCTTGCCAAGGCAGTTTTTTCATGTATTCCTGTGTTTCTAGGCGCAGAATTTTAGGGCTGACCCCTAGTTCTTTGCCTGCGCGCGCCAGGAAGTGCTGCGCCAGCATTGGAATATCTTCGCTGCGGTGCGCCAGTTTCGGAATATGAATGCGGATAACATTCAAACGGTGATATAAGTCTTCACGGAAGCGGCCTTCATGCACTAGCTTTTCTAAATCTTGATGCGTTGCAGCTACAATACGCACATCCACTTTTACTGGAATATGGCCGCCCACACGGTAAAATTCACCATCTGCCAAGACGCGCAGCAAGCGTGTTTGGGTTTCAAAGGGCATGTCGCCAATTTCATCTAAAAACAGTGTGCCGCCATTGGCCTGTTCAAAGCGGCCTTGGCGCTGAGAGTTGGCTCCGGTGAATGCGCCTTTTTCGTGACCGAATAATTCAGTTTCGATCAAGTCTTTGGGAATGGCGGCCATATTGAGTGCAATAAAAGGCTTGCTGCTGCGCGGGGAATGGCGGTGCAATGCATGCGCAACCAGCTCTTTTCCTGTGCCTGATTCACCATTAATCAGCACGGTAATATGTGATTGAGAAAGGCGGCCAATCGCACGGAAAACTTCCTGCATAGCCGGAGATTCACCAATAATTTCTGTAGATTGAATTGGCGGTGCGGTTTTTGCAGATTCCTGCTGCTGCAGTTTTGCGATATGCAAAATAGCGCGATTAACTAAAGCTAAAGCTTCGTCAATGTCAAACGGTTTAGGCAGGTATTCAAACGCACCGGTTTGGTAGCTCGACACGGCAGATTCAAGATCAGAATGCGCTGTCATAATAATGACCGGTAAATCCGGATAGTTGCCTTTGACTTTGCCTAAGAAGGTTAGGCCGTCAATACCGGGCATGCGGATGTCGGTTAAAATGACATCCGGCGCATCGATGCTGAGCTGATCAAGCGCAGATTGGGCTTCTTCAAAACTGGTGACGTCAAAACCTTCTTCTTTAAATGTTTTTTCCAGCACCCAACGCATGGCGCGGTCATCATCAATTACCCATATTTTATTTCGCGACATGGTCGGACTCCCAAGGTAAATATAAGCTAAATACTGTTTTTCCAGGAACTGACTGACATTCAATCATTCCGTTATGTTGATGCATAATGTTTTGTGCAATGCTGAGCCCTAAGCCAGTGCCTTTTGCGCGGCCGGTTACTAAAGGATAGAAGACGGATTCTATGATTTCTTCTGGAACACCGGGCCCATTGTCTTCAATATCAATGCGCACAGCTGAGCGCTTCAAAACACCATTGATTGTTACAAGGCGCTGAATGCGGGTTCTAAGAATCAGCTCAGGCTGATGATCGATAAAGAACTCTTTGTTTTCAGTCATCGCTTGAACTAAGCTGGCTGAGCTGAAAGCAAAGGAAGCAGCCGCAGAGTAAATAAGGGAGCGCGGTTAATCCGCGCTCTTTTAACTGTGGGCATTCCTTTTGAAGCGATTGAAAAGATGCCCATGGATACTGCAATCGCAATACTCACCGATGAGCGGCCAAACAATACTCATCCTTGATCTTGATTTTGCTGTACATAGCGCTGACTGGTTAACGCAATGGCAATCCCGCACAGTAAAATAGTTAAAATATTGGCCAGCTGTAAAAAGGTATCCAAA
>NZ_LUAW01000044.1 GCF_001605895.1 Acinetobacter pragensis | reverse complement strand
GGCAACTCCGGTGTAGAAGCGGCGATTGACCTTGCAGGCATTGTTGAACACGTAACATTAGTTGAGTTTGATACTAAATTACGTGCAGACCAAGTGCTGCAGGACAAGCTGAACAGCCTGCCGAATACGACTGTGATCATGAATGCATTATCAACTGAAGTRGTCGGTGACGGTTCRCAAGTGACTGCGCTGAAATACAAAGACCGCGCCACAGATGAAATCAAAACCATTGAGCTTGCAGGGATCTTCGTGCAAATCGGTTTATTGCCAAACACTGATTTCTTAAAAGAAACCGCTGTAGAACTTTCAAGCCGCGGCGAGATTGTAATTAACGACCGCAACGAAACCAATGTGAAAGGCGTATTCGCGGCCGGTGACTGTACAACAGTGCCGTACAAGCAAATCATCATTGCGACAGGTGAAGGCGCGAAAGCTTCATTGTCTGCTTTTGATTACATCATCCGTTCCGGAATCTAAGCCGGTAATGCCGAATGAAAAACCAGCCCAAGCGGCTGGTTTTTTTATGCCTGTGAATGCCATACAGCTCACTGAATGCATGATTAGGGCGCACCCCCGCATCTATTTTAAATTCATATTTCAGTCATATGAATAATGTAGTGTTTCCGTAAATCGAACGATACAAGTATCGGAACACCGCAAATATTTGTAAGGAATCATTGAATTGTTAAAATCCTTAATTATTTTAAAACAATACCTTAACAGCCCATGAACATATTGAAGCAGAATATGACTGAGCAAGGCAAAGTACATATCTTGCCTCACTGCATTTCATCACATAAGATAAACAAACAGTCATGAATATATGATTGAAAATAAAAACAACAAACAATGTCAGGAAAATAAGGAGAAGAATATGCACTATCAGTATCACTGTGCCTGCTGCAACAAAGTCGTTGCTTCTACTGACAAAGAATGTACCAATTGCGGATCTCATAATATCAAAAGCCCATACGGATTTTGGATTTTCTGTATCATGACCTGCCTCATTGCGGCTGCAGTATTCAAAACGGTGCATGTCTATCTGCAGGATCATCAAGAAATTCCTGTGCAGCAATCACTTTTTGATGTATTGCAGCAAGACAATAAAACCTCTGGTAAATAGCCGGAAATTTAGTTGGGGACGCCATGAAAGCCTGATTCCATTTCAGGCTTTTTTGCATATGAATGCCCATTGGCCATAAAGATCACGCTTACTGCACCGTATAACGTATATAAAAGCTATGCTCTGTTTGATTTAGATACTTACAGCTTAAAATTTACTGCAGCTCCGCATTCAAATTCGTTTAAAATATAGGGCTCAGCAAAAGGAACAGATATGGTTCAACTCATTAAAAAAGGCGGATTACGTGAGCGCGCCAACCGCAGCCGAAGCTACAAGGGTTCAGAAAATACTGAAACCACTTTAAAGCCCAACCGTTACCGCGCTGATGAAAAAAAAGAGGAAACCGCAGCTCCCTCTTCTCACCTTAATCAATCTGAATTTGAAGTATCAGACACGGATCAAGCGTAAAATATTTTTATAGCGTCATACCAAAGCCAAACGGCAAAGACTAGAAACAGTCCGCCCGAAATAATATCGATGTAACTGCCTGCACGCTGATACAGCACTTTAATTTTTGGTATAGAGACGATCATCATCAGCAGACTGAACACCAGAAAAGTTTGTATTGGAATAATAAATGCCAATTGAGTTTTTAAATCTGAACCGGCGGATGAACTCAGGGCCAAAGAAAATACACTGCTGAAGTAAATCAGTGTTTTAGGATTGGATAAATTAGTAAATAGACCCTGTAAAAAATAATTCTGCGGTTTCTCAAGTTCCCCTGAACTGTCCAAAGCAACTTCTTGCTTGAGCGTCTTTAAACCGCCATTCAGCATGCCCCAGCCCATTTTGGCAAGAAACAATCCGCCTGCCAGCATTAAAACTTGCTGAATCCACGGAAATTGCTCTACCAGTACAGTAAAGCCCATTAAAGTGAGTACAACCCAAACCACAATGCCAGCAGAAATACCTGCAATAATTTTTAAAGTATTGCTTCGTGTATTGGAGGCAGCGCTTTTTGCAATCAGCAGTACATCTGGGCCCGGACTCAGCTGCGCAACAAAATGCAGCAGGCAAATGGTCAAAAGAAGTGACATAAAAATTAAAAAGAAACTTTAAAAATCACATTATATCGCTTGTTAAAAATAAATGTTCAGCTAGCGAAATTTTTCAGCATAAAAAAGCCGAATCATTAGATTCGGCTTATAAAGAGGGTTTTCTTTTTTACTTTTGATTTACATCTTTCAATTCAATTTTCTTGGCTTCTGGCGTCACTTCACGCGCTTCACCATCAATAATGCTCGAATCCCGGCTGCCACCCTGCTGATTCTGCATGTCCTGCATTTGGCGCATCATATCTGCAAATGGATTTTGGCCCTGAGCGCCGCCCATGCCATTCATATCCCCCATCATGCCGCCCATCATTTTTTCCATCATCGCTTGCTGGCGTTTTGCCATCACATTCATCATGGTTGCTTTTAGAGCATTTTGCACCGGCGGAAGTAAAATCAGTACGGCCAAAACATCAGAAATTAGACCGGGAATCATCAATAGAAAACCGGCAATAATCTTAGGCAAATTGCCTGAAAGCGCAGGATCCGCACTCATTTGGCCTGCCTGCATTTGCTGCATTTGAGGCATTAAGCCTGATGCATGCTTGCGCACGATATTCAGCCCGATGAAAAAAGCAGCAATAAACCAGAAGAACACATACCACATGCTGCCGACGAGGTCACCCACGCCAATCCATACAAAGACTTCAAGAATTAAGCCCGCAAGGACAATTAGAAATAATTTCATGAAAATCAATCAAATCTCTATTAAATAAATAAGGTGCATCAAACAAGCGATTAATCAGTATCAAGCTTTTTTGATCCGCTTATGTAACAATATGGGCGTTATTCTATTTTTAAAGGGTCAGCATGTCATTAATTATCGGTATTGACCCGGGCTCCCGCCTAACGGGGTACGGCATTATTGAACATGAAGGCTCTAAACTGCGTTTTGTGGATGCCGGCACAATCCGTACTGAAACCGCTGAAATGCCTGAACGCTTAAAGCGAATTTTTGCAGGTGTTGACCGTATTGTAAAATTTCATGGGCCGACGGAAGCCGCCGTTGAGCAAGTCTTTATGGCGCAAAACCCTGACTCGGCACTGAAATTAGGGCAAGCGCGCGGAGCAGCCATTGCGGCGCTCACCAATTTGGATTTACAGGTTGCCGAATATACAGCGCGTCAGATTAAGCAATCTGTTGTCGGTTATGGCGCAGCCGATAAAGAACAAGTGCAGATGATGGTCATGAAACTGCTGAACTTAAGCATTAAACCGCAGCAGGATGCTGCCGATGCCTTAGCTGCAGCCATTTGCCATGCGCACGCCTCCGGCAGTATGAGCAAAATGGCCGTACTTAATGCACTTGGAGGCATGGCGCGCGGACGCAGCCGCGCCAGTTCAAGACGGCGTTAAAACTGCATAAAGTCTGGCTCCAGCCGCCTTTCTCCAAAAGATGGATGCTTATCTAACAAGTTTGAAGTCGGTATAACTGCACTGATCAGCATTCAGTTCCATCTGTTCTACAGCTGTCACATTTGCATGCAATGGCCCTGAAAAGCTTCTGTTTACAAGATCAAGCACAGCATCTTCACCGCCTAAAAGGACAGCTTCGACGTCACCGCCGGTTAAGTTCCTTACATAGCCTTTCAGCCCTAAATCTAAGGCTTGCTGTTCAAACCAGCGCCGGTAGCCGACACCTTGCACTTTTCCCTGAATCCGCAGTTTTAAAGCTTTCATTTTTATTCTGCTGTTAAGTTGACAACATGATGCACAGCTTGCGCCATATCCTGCGCCTGCAAGCCGCGCATACCTTTCCGGGCAAGATAATCTCCTGCCAAGGCATGCAAAGTGACTATTTCGTGCAGATGAATATCTTCATGAAATTGCGCTTTTAAACTGGCTGCCATACCGGCTAGAACATCACCCATACCGCCTGTACCCATGCCCGCATTACCTGCTGTACAAATCCACAAACGGTCTTCCAAGATCAAACTGCCAGCGCCTTTAAGCACCCATTGACCCGAATATTTTTTTTGCAGCTGATAAATCGCGCCTAAACGGTCTGCTTCCACATCTTGCGTGCTGATACCCAGCAGTTTGGCTGCTTCACCCGGGTGCGGCGTAGCATAGCTTTGCGCTTTTAAGCATTCAGGCTGTTCTGCTAAAAACCATAAAGCATCTGCGTCCCATACGGCTTCTAAATCAGACTGCTGGATCAGTGGAAACCAAGCTTTAAACTGCGCGCTTGCCCAAGCATCACGCCCTAACCCCATACCGAAACTGACAGCATCTACATGCTCAATTAAGTGCCGAATCTCATCCTGAGTTAAAGCATTGATGTCACACAGCATAATATTCGGCGCGCGCGATAAAATCGCCGTATGGTGCTTGGCATCGCAAGCCACCGTGACTTTTCCCGCACCTGCGTGAAATGCAGCCTCTGCCGCCATAATGACCGCTCCGCCCATCGAGGCATGGCCGCCGGCAATAAGAACATGGCCATAACTGCCCTTATGCCCAAAAGCTTGCCTCTTAGGTAAACAGATATCGACCGGAGACAGCGCTGCAATGGGTTTCAACTGATCATCTACTGGAATTGCATCGATGATATGAATTTGCCCGCAATATTCTTTGCCTTGGCCAGTAAATAATCCTGCTTTTAAGCCTAATGCAGTAAATGTGTAATCAGCCTTGATCGCGCAGGGTAAAGGCTGGCCGCTATTGGCTTGCAACCCGCTGGGAATATCAATCGCAATTTTTAAACCGGACTGCGTATTCATATGCTGAAGAATGCTTTGCCATTCTGCGTTCAAATGCCGGTTAAGGCCAATTCCAAATAACGCATCAATATAGGCATCATAATGCTGCTTAAATTCAAAGCCTGAAAAAACATTCAAACCTGATTCACGCGCATCCAGCTCGGCATAATGCAAATCTTTTGATATGCCTAATGGCGCTGCATAAACATCCACTTTAAAACCGGCCTGACTTAAATACTTCGCTGTAAGATAACCGTCTCCAGCATTATTGCCCTGACCGCAGCAGACCGCGATTGAACTTACGCCTTGCTGCTGAAAAATATGAATCAGACGCTGTGCAATTGCCCATGCAACTTGCTTCATTAAGCCATAAGAACTGTTTTGCTGACTAAACCAGCGCTGTTCCCATGCTTGAATACTTTGGCTATGGTAAACTTGCTGCTGCATTCTTCTTCCTTCCAAATGGTTTATGGCAACACCCGATCAAGCAAAAATCTCGCTCAATCAAGATGATCCTGAAGCGCTCAAGGCATGGATCAAAGCTCAAGCCCTAGCTTTGGGTTTTTCTGATTGTGTCATTGCCAAACCGGATGCTCAAGCGGAATTACCCCGTTTTAAAGAATATTTAAAGCGCGGCTATCATGGCGATATGAAATTTTTGGAAGAGAATTTAGATAAGCGCGCTGATCCAACTTTGCTCATTCCCGGCACAAAAAGCATCATTTGCGTGCGTATGGACTATCTGGTTGAAACTCCCAAGCCCCGCTATGTTCCATTTGAGCCCAACGCTGCTATTATTGCCCGCTATGCCCGCGGCCGTGACTATCATAAAGTCATGCGCGGCCGTTTAAAGACACTGGCTGCTGCCATTCGAGAGAAAGTGGGCAATTTTGAATCACGCCCTTTTGCCGACTCTGCGCCTATTTTTGAAAAATCCTTAGCTGAAAATGCTGGCATGGGCTGGACAGGCAAGCATACCTTGCTGATTCACAAAAAATCAGGCTCATTTTTTGTTCTGGGTGAACTCTTTACCTCGCTGGATTTGCCTTTTGACAGTCCTGCAGATAAGCATTGCGGATCATGCACAGCCTGTATCGACATCTGCCCTACGCAAGCTATTGTTGAACCATATATGCTGGATGCCCGAAAATGCATCGCCTACTTAACCATTGAATATAAAGGCATCATTCCCGAAGAATTGCGCAGAGGAATTGGCAACCGTGTATTTGGCTGTGATGATTGCCAGCTCATCTGCCCATGGAACAGCTTCGCCAAAAAAACCTCAATTGAAGATTTCAACCCGCGCCATGGCTTAGATCAGGTTTCTTTATTGGACTTATGGCAATGGGATGAAGCGACTTTTTTAACCTGCACCGAAGGCAGTCCTATACGCCGAACCGGCTATCAAAGCTTCATGCGCAATATTGCGATTGGCTTGGGCAATGCGGAGTATTCTCCAGAAATTATTCAATCCCTCACCCAAAACCGTGCATTGCATGATGAGATTGTGCAAGTCCATGTTGACTGGGCAATTGCTGAACAATCAAGTAAAGCCTTATAAACCCAGCATAATTTTTCATACTTGTATAACGTCCAGTTCAAAGTTAAGTTTGCAATATTTCAAACTTAAGCTTACCCATTCTAAGCAAAGTTATATTTTCATAAAAAAACTTGGCGATGAATTAACTGTAAATACACTGAACTTTGCAGCTAAATATACAATCTTATATTTTTGAGTTTTTATATATTTAATCGGCAGATACTATCAAAGTTGACATTTATTGCCTTTAGGATTGGCACGTTTTCTGTATGATGAACAGAACGACATAACAATGATGATGGACAGCAATCATGAACTTACGTAATGACTGGGCTCTCGATGAGATTCAGGCTTTATATGAGCAGCCTTTTTTAGACTTGGTTTTTGAAGCGCAGCGCGTACACCGTGAAAACTTCATTGCCAACGCCATTCAGGTCAGTACGCTGCTGTCTATTAAAACTGGCAAATGTCCAGAAGACTGCAAGTACTGTTCTCAGTCAGCGCACTATGATTCTAATTTAGAAGCAGAAAAACGCATAGCTGTAGATAAAGTTATTTCTGAAGCAAAAGAAGCTATAGAATCCGGTTCTTCCCGCTTCTGCATGGGCGCTGCATGGCGCAACCCCAATGAACGTGATATGCCCTATGTTTTAGAAATGGTTCGCGAAGTTAAAGCGCTGGGCTTAGAAACCTGCATGACTTTAGGCATGCTGAACCAGTCACAGGCAGAACGGTTAAAAGATGCAGGTTTGGATTATTACAACCACAACCTTGACACCTCACGTGAATATTATTCCCACATCATCAGCACCCGTACATTTGATGACCGTTTAAATACGCTTGAATATGTGCGCGGTGCAGGCATGAAAGTCTGCAGCGGCGGTATTGTCGGTCTAGGTGAAAACCGCAATGACCGTATTGGCCTTCTACAGGAGCTGGCCACTTTGCCGATTCATCCAGAATCTGTACCAATTAATATGCTGGTGCCAATTGAAGGCACACCGCTAGCCGATGTAGAAAAGCTGGATGTAACTGAATGGATCCGAACCATTGCCGTTGCGCGCATAATCATGCCGAAAAGCTACATTCGCCTTTCTGCTGGGCGTGAATCATTGTCTGATTCAGACCAAGCGCTGGCATTTATGGCAGGCGCCAATTCATTATTTTCTGGTGAAAAGCTGCTGACCACGCCAAACGCCGGAGAAGGCAAGGACAAACAGCTGTTCAATAAACTTGGGCTTGTTGCAGAAAAAGCCAAGCCCAATGCAGCTGAACTGTCTGTCGATGCAATGGCTGTTTAATTCCATACAAAATAAATATAAAAAAAGCCCCTTTCTTTGGGGCTTTTTTTATATTTGCTGGATGAGCCATTAAGGCTTAGCAAAATTATGAGCCGTAATTAATATGCCGTAACGGGCATTCAGATAATCCCCTGGTTTAATAACATCTTGACCATTCGCATGTACGACGCGCAATTCTTTTTGCAATGCGTCGTAATTGAAAGAATCAAAACAGTCTTGATGACTGCAAAGCCAAGCCAATGTATCTTGAAGCCGATCGTCGACAATATAGGTATCGGCCATAAAATTTTTAGACATACAAAACTATTGAATCTGCGCTGGATCTTGGTATTTTAAACTGTTTAGTCATCAGCTGAAAGTTCAAATAAAAAAGTGAGCTTTCGCCCACCCTTTTATTATTTCATTACGCCGCACTTTCGGCATTCCTTGTGTGCGCCAATTTCTTCCATCTGCTCATATTCGTAAATGTGCATACAGAAAATTTTTCTAAATAATTGAAGCATGTTGTTAAAACTCCCGTTTAATTTTTTAAGATCGCTTCTTAATACTTCTTCCTGAAGTATTCGGACTTCCTGCTCAGAAATCACTCTTATTTATTAACACATTTTTCCTTTCAGTCAAATATATTTCATCTGAATTTAGTCGGTTTTTAATGCACACTGTTCAACTTTTTTTAAATGTAAATGATATTTTATCTACAAATTCATTGAAATTTTAGATGAGATATTGATTATAAAGTCGCAGCTCGACCTTCTTTATCATCCAACCTAAAAACTGGATGTCTGATATTACAATTCGATAGCCCATCTAAACCCTCATACCATGTAAAAACAGCATCATTTGCATCATCAGCGTGCTGAAAACTGTGTCTAAGTTAGCTGTTCAGCCCAGATAAAGCGCAATCCACTTAATCATATCGTTCAATCCTTAAATTGCATTTTCCATGCCTCAACTGGTATTGGCTGGAATCCTGTCTGCAATAAAAAAAGGATCCGAAGATCCTTATTTTGGCCGCATGACAGTCTTAAATACCCATGCACATATATTTGATTTCTAAGTAGTCTTCAATGCCGTATTTAGAACCTTCACGGCCTGAGCCAGATTCTTTGATCCCGCCAAATGGCGCAACTTCAGTTGAAATCAGGCCTTCGTTAATGCCGACCATGCCATACTCAAGCGCTTCACCGACTTTCCAAGCGCGACTAAGGCTTTCTGTATAAATATAAGAAGCTAAGCCAAACTCAGTATCATTTGCCATGTGAATCGCTTCAGCATCGGTACTGAACTTAAATACAGGTGCAAGCGGTGCAAAGGTTTCATCTTTCGCAACCAGCATGTCCTGCGTAACACCTGACAGCACTGTAGGTTCAAAGAAAGTCTGACCAAGCGCATGACGCTTGCCACCAGTCACAATTTTCGCGCCTTTAGCAACAGCATCGGCAATGTGTTCTTCAATTTTCTCCACTGATTTTTCATTAATCAATGGGCCTTGCTCTGCACCTTGCTCAAATGCTGGCGCCACTTTCAGCTTATTCACTTCAGCGGTTAATTTTTCAAGGAAAGCATCATGCACGCTTTCATGTACCAATACACGGTTAGTACATACACAGGTTTGACCACTGTTACGGAATTTAGAGGCAATCGCGCCTTGAACGGCTTTGTCCAAGTCTGCATCTTCAAACACAATAAATGGCGCATTTCCGCCCAATTCCATGCTGACTTTTTTCATGGTGCTTGAGCATTGTTCCATGAGCAATTTGCCCACTTGCGTAGAACCTGTAAATGACACTTTTTTCACAGCTTGATGTGAAGTCAGCACAGCGCCAATTTCACGTGAACTGCCTGTCACTACATTCACCACACCTTTTGGAATGCCTGCCTGTTCAGCCAAAGCAGCCAAAGCCAATGCAGAAAGCGGCGTTTCAGATGCCGGCTTAATAATCACCGTGCAGCCTGCAGCCAAAGCAGGGCCAACTTTACGGGTGATCATCGCATTTGGGAAATTCCACGGTGTAATCGCAGCTACAACCCCCACAGGCTGTTTAATCACAACCAAACGGCGACCTTGCTTATCATGCGGAATCACATCGCCATAAGTGCGTTTTGCTTCTTCGGCAAACCATTCAATGAAACTTGCACCATACAAAATTTCACCGCGGCTTTCTGTGATTGGCTTGCCTTGCTCTGTGCTTAAAATCACAGCCAAGTCTTCTTGGTTTTCTACAATCAAGTTAAACCATTTACGCAGCAGCGTAGAGCGTTCTTTTGCAGTCGTCAGCTTCCATGAAGCCAATGCTGTTTCAGCAGCTTCTACCGCTTCTTCAACTTGCGCAACTGTTGCGCTTGGTACACGTGCAATTTCTTCGCCCGTCGCAGGGTTTGTTACAGCAAAATCTTTGCCGTCTGCGGCATGGGTCCATGCACCGTTAATATAAACTTGTGTTTTAAGCAGTTCAGAATTTTTAAGCTGCATCCATGTTCTCCTTAATAGACGCTAGGTGCTGCATTTTCTACAGGCGCTGCGCCATCTTTAAATTTTGCCAGCAGTTTTGCAAATCAATGCCCAAGTGCCCAAATCCATCCTACATCAGCTATGACAGGATGAACAATCGCCTGGCTCTTAGATGCAGTAATTGATGTAGAATCATACTTAAAGTGTTTAATGTATATTCAGCAGTAACGAACAGCCCATCAAACTATGCCATTTTATCCCATCATTTTTTACCAAAATAAATACGCATTCAAGTAAACCGTGAGGCCGTACAAAGATGTTAAGTGGATTGTCTTTGTCAAAAGACTACTGAGGATTTTACATCCATTTGAATTTCAAATTTTTAGAAATTTATTCTTCAGGCAAAAAGAGCATTTAATACTGCTCTTTTTGCAGGCTAAACTATTCAGCCGTTGACCATGCGCCATAACTCACATTGGGCAGTACAATAAACCTGTCACCAAATTTTTCTTTATTCTGCACTACAGCTTCAGCGCGTTCCGATGCAGATTGCTTATTGCTGAATGCAGCAGAGAAATCGTGCAGGGTATCGCCTAAAAGCAATACAATATCACAATCCTGACTGGCGCTTTGACGGCGCTGCTCTTTCGACGCGCCATAAAGCAGAATCTGACTGCTTTCAACTTGAGGCAAGTCCAGCTGTTTCATCATACGCATAGCAGAAGAACGGTATTTTTCAGAACGGTCGGAAACATAGAAAATTTTCACGCCTTGCTGATCTGCAAATTTTAAAAATTCCAAACTGCCCTGTATTAATTTTGGCTGGCCTGACCGCTCCCATTCATCCCAAGATTTCCAGTCGGTATAGTCTTCGCAACGCTTTAAATCACTGACAAAAACATCGGTATTATCCAAAACGGTTTCATCTAAATCGGTGACGATCGCTAAATTTTTCGCTTGCGGATTTGCCTGCAGAATTTCTTTCAGACGATGTGTTGCCAAATTATAGGCTTGCAGCTGCAAGGCTTGAACCTCTGCAGAACGGTTTTGAAATTTTAAACTCATGCCATATTGCTGCACTGCAGGACAGCTTGGCGCTTCCTTGGCCTGAAGCGGCGCGCTTGAACAAACCGCTATTGCCCAGAATGCTGCAATCCATTTCTTTTTCGTTAAATACATATTCAGTCCTAATTCTCAATGCCGCCATCTAGGGGCTATCGCCTAATCAAGCACCAGCTATACTGCATGTCTTTTTAAGCCTATGTAATTTTTTAGCTACAGCTGTGCCGAAGCCTGCCGGTCTGCTGACCATTGCTTTTTCCACATGCGCCAGCCATTTAAGGCTAATAAAATAAAAATAAAATACAAGAACGCAGTTACATTCAACGATTTATGCAAATACATCAGTACATAAATGGCATCCAGCACACACCACATGGCCCAGCTTTCAATATATTTACGGGCCGCCCAATAACTGGCAACCAGACTGAAGGCGGCCAGCATAGAATCCAGCCACGGCAAAGAGGCTTGTGTATATGCAGAAAACAGCAGCCCTAAAACCAAACCAGTTGCTGTACCTGCCACTAAGCTGCGCGCCATGACAGCCCGATTCATATAGGCTGCATGCCTAGTTTCAGCATTGCTGGAAACGGACCAGCTGTACCAGCCATACAGCTGCATGACGATGAATACGCCTTGCAGCATGGCATCTGCATATAAGTGCACCTGATAAAATATAATCATGTAGAGAATGACCGCAACAATATTGACCAGCCAGCAAATACGATACTGTTTAGATGTCAGCCATACCCCCAGCACATTCAAAATAAACGCGGCAATTTCTAAATGAGACATGCTGAACCTGCTTAGAAATTCAATTTCAAGGCAATATTGGCGGTGCGCGGCGCGCCTAAGAACATATAGCCGTCGCCATCTGATTCGCCCACATCACGCCAGTATTTTTTATTCAGCAGATTATCCAGATTAAAACGCAGTTCAGCATCGGTTTTATTCCATTTGAAGGCATAAGCGGTGCCTGCATCAAACACACTGTAACCGCCGACTTTGGCTGTGGCTTCTCTATTGGCGAATTTGCTTGAACTGTAGCGGCCGCCTGCCATCAATGTCAGCCCCTCAATTTGCGGCATATCATAAGTCACAAAACTGGCTGCGCGGAATTTAGGCGCATTTTGCATTTGATGGCCTGCATAAGCTGTGTTCGATACATCCTCAAGACGTGTACGGCTCAATGCCATAGTTGTATTCATGGCCAGCCGTGAAGTCAAATGGCCTGACAGTCCAAGTTCCAAGCCTCGGCTGTGCTGCTTGCCTTCTTGAATAAAATAGTACAGGCCATCTGCTGGGTTTAAGGCTGTGTATTGATTATCTTGGCGTAAATCAAAGAGTGCCGCTGTCAAAAGATATTGATGAATTTGCTGTTTATAGCCCAATTCATACTGTTCTGAATGAATCGGCGCCAAAATATCATCGCCATTTTCTGCATACCAAGCAGCAGAACGCCCATCTGACAGCCCTTTGGCATAGGAGGCATAGATAGTTGCATCTTCTATCGGACTGTAGCTGAGCGCCAGTTGCGGCAAGAATTTATCTAAATCGGTATCGCGGGTTTTCACACTTTTTTTGTTAAAAGAATTTTCATCTAAATGAATCCATTTACCGCCTAAAAGCGCAGACCATTGTGGCCCAAATTCAATGCGGTCAGATACAGTCAGCGCCGTCTGCTTACTGTCCAATGCTTTATGACGGGGGCCCACATTTTCTTCGGTCGGCTGAAAATCTACAGTATCTTCATAGATATTTCCAAAACCGATATATTCATTCACACTGCCATAACGCTTACGCGACTTATTGGTCTGAGCCAGTTCAAAATTCAGATGATGCAGGGTATCTGCCCAAGCCCACTGCCCCTGCAGCTGCGCTTTCAGCTGACTGGTCACATAGGTGTCGTTGGGGTTTTGATAATCATAGATATCATAATTGCCGCTGGCGTCGAAACCATTGCCCAATCCGCTGTACTGGCAAACATTGCTGTAACAGCCCCATGCAAAAGTTGAATAATCATCCACTTTGGCCTTACTGTATGCACCAATTAAATTTGCAGTCCACAGCCCATTCAGCGCATAACTGTATTTTAAGCTGGTGTTTAAACTGTCAATTGTGACTGGCTTGCCCCAGCTTTGATATGCCAGCAAACGGTCGGCTTGCACATTTTGCGGCACTTTGCCATCCAGCAGCTGGTAGCCGGGCACTGAACGCTGCTGCTGACGCTGGGTTTCAAAATCAAATTGCAATGCAGACTTGTCTGTAATTTTCCAGTCCAAAGCCGCCGAACCCAGATAGCGTTTGCCGCCGACATGCTCAACATAGCTGTTGATTTGCTCATCGACCAAATTGAAACGGTATCCCAGCTGCTGTTCACTGCCTGCAAAACCGCCTACATCAGCCGCTACAGAAAACTGACCATATTCATCCGCATTCAAAGATACAGACTTCACGTCTTTTGGACGTTTAGACACATAATTCACCACACCGCCCGGGGTCGACATACCGCTTTGAATGGCCGAGATGCCCTTTAAAATTTCAACCTGTTCTTTATTTTCTAAAGACAGGTTTTGCTCGCCGCGAATGACATTGCCATTGAGCAAATAGCTCGATCCCAGATCTAAAGTGAACCCGCGGGAGACAAAATTAGAGTAATAGCCAATCGGCGCGTAGCTGTCGCCAATTGAGGCATCATTTTTCACCACATCCGCTAAAATGCGTGCATGCTGATCTTCAATCATTTCAGAGTTTATTAATGTAATCGAAGCTGGCGCTTTTTTTAATTCGCCAGTGCCAAAACCTTGCAACATTACTGTACTCTGGTCTTTCCCCACATCTTGCGGTGCAGTCACAACAATCGTTTCCAGCTTTTTAACTGCATCTTCGGCAAAGGCCGCCGGCGCCAAACACAGCTGCGACAGAACAGCGGCTTTCACTGCCAAAACCAATGAATTTTGCTTAAATTGAAGCGTCATGTTGAACCTTTCCGTTTTTCACTAAAGCGCAATGCATTAGGCCGCCTTGAGCAGCGCCAATGGTTTGGCGATGAAATAGATAAAATTGAGATTGAAAGAAGGATCTTCTGCCGGCAGCTGTCATCCGCGGGCGGCTAAATACAGCCATAAAAGCCGTATTTATTAATTCAATGATGTGTTGCAGCATCATGGTTTCATCTGCCTAAAATGCTGAATCAGCTGCGCCATTTTTTGACAGAACTGCTGTCCTTGCGGCTGAAAAAACCACGCCGTATGCGCAATCAGCCAGTCATAATAGGCCGCATCCGCATGCTTTAAATTGCAGGTGATTCCTGCAAAATATTCCAGCTCTGACAAAGCGAAATCGGTATGCACTATTTTGATCAGATCCGGCAATATTTCGAGTTCTTTGCTGAATCCGGCCTGATGCATATAAGCTTGAACAAAGGCGGCTAAACCGGCTTCATCAATATAAATTTCCGGGTCCTGCGCTAAAGCCAGCCAATCAATAAAATTGCGTTCAATCGTGACGGCTAAATCATATATTGCAGAATTTCTGTCCGCCAAACCAAAATCAATGACAGTGCTGATATCCGCCGCATCGCCCTGATCCGTCCACAATAAATTTGAGGCATGAAAATCATTATGCGTCCAAATTTTGGTTGCCTGCTGCATAGCGCTTTTAATTTTTTCATGCACGCTTCGCAACTGTACAAGCCATGTTTGGTCCAGTTCTTTATCTGCAAAATAGGCGGTTAAGGCAGCGCTCTTTTTAATGCGCTGCTGAATTGCATCCGCAATGTCATCGCTTTCCAATAAATTCTGATTAGAGATTAAATATGTCGCTGTGCGGCCATGCAAAACAGAATAATCCTGTACGGCCGAATGCATAACAGCCAGTTTTTCACCCGCTTTAGCGGCATGCGCTGCACAAAAAAAAGGCTTCCATGACAATTGATCCGCATAAAGATCAAAACCGTCAGCCTTTTCATGCACTTCGTAGCTCCAATTGCCCAGCTCTACAGCGGTAGTCCCTGCTTGAGATACAGTCAGCATAGGAACTGAAATTCCCTGAATGCTTAAATACTGAATCAGCTGGTGTTCCTGCAATAAATCTACCGCAGAACGGAATGAGCGGTGACTGCGCTTAATGAAATAGATTGCTTCGCCAGCCTGAACCAGCATGGCCGATGAAAATGGACGCGGGCTGCGCCACAATACAGCTATTTTCCCCTGCAATTGCGGATACAGCTGCTGCAGATGAACTAAATCTGAAGCGGAGATGTCTTGCCAATCCTTAGGCTCCAGACTTTCCCCCATACCGTGCCCCATGTTTTGGGGAAATTCAGCCATTAGCAACTCGCTAAAAAAGGCAAAATAGCAGAAAAATCTGCTTTTCGGCTTTCAAACATTAAAGCTGGATTAGCTTCCCTGCGGCAGCAATTTAACGCCATTAACTCTTCAACCACCAATAAAAACTGTGCGAAATGTATTAGATATAAGTGGTACATACCAATATTATTTATTGATCAAATTATTTTTTTAAACTATTTATTCGATAAGTCATTATTTTATGATTTAAGTTTGACCTATTTAATGCCATTCTATTAATACCAGCTCGCTCTTCTCTTTTTAAATAATCTTTTATATTGAGCCAATATCCGATTATTTGCACAAATAGCTGTTTTAAGCCTTAATATCCAAAATCATTTCTATTTTATCTTCAGGCCAAATTTCAACATCAAATTCAATAACTTGATCATCAGATTTAGAAATCCGCTCTATTCGTATCGCCGTTTGACTGGAAGGAATCCCCAGCTGTTTTCCATCAAATTCTTCCGCCGCAGTATTTTTTATTTTTAATTGGCTGCTGCTGTATTGCAAATTGTAGTTGTTTTTCACCACTTCTTCGACTGAAGGAATCACATCAAAATTTAAAAAATTTGGAAAAATCGAAGCAGGCAAATAATTATATTCCAGCAAAACTGGAACATTATCCGCATAGCGTAAACGGATAATTTCAAAAAAACCCAATTCTCTCACTTTCGAATCAAATAGGTCAGCGCCTGTAAAAGATGCATCAGTCTGTTTGGCAGAAATTAGCTCAGTTTTCGCGGCAAAGCCTTGCGCTTTAAGATAGCTGTTAAAGTTTTCAATAGAGGCCGGATAATATTGAATTTTTTTATTGCTGACAAACCATCCTATATTTTGAACTTTGTAAATTTTGTCTTCGGCCCGCAGCTGCTCATAGGCTTTACGCACGGTTTCTCTTGAGCAATTGTATTTCAGCGCCAAATAACGCTCAGATGGAATCAGCTGATTAGCAGTATATTTTTTCAATTCCTGCCCAATCAAATTTCTGATTTCCATATATTTCATTCATTTCATCCTATATAAACCGTGTGTTTAGCTTAAAATTTGGTTCAGGCAAGCGTCACCGCTTGAAGTATCGGCGAGTACTGCATCAGCAGATCAATTGCAATGAAGAAGTATAGGATATGCCCGTTGATTTTTTAAGAATAAAAATCAACTTTAATGGTTTAATTATTAATAGGCCGATTGGCCTGTCCATTAAATGCTGGCTTCATCAGCTTATCCGTGGGTAGACATCGTGGTTTCTTCTCTCGGCACCTTTCTGCCCCCTTATGCCAACTCTGCAGTTTTAAAACCCCATTGAACAAAAAATGCTTTACCTAAAAAATGCCCTTCAAGGATGAATTGAGGGCATTTTCAGATTAAAGCTTTGCGATTAGTGCGCAGAATCAGCAGCCGCTTTGTTGATCTGATTCATATTGTTTACAGGCTTCTTTAGCAGTACAGAGACTGCCTGAAAAGAGAGGAATACTCACATCACAGCCGTACCAATAACTGCTTTACTCAAATCATGGCGCCGCGCGCATGTCATAGACGAGGCTGTATTGACCACGCATCAATTGCTTTTCAGCCACGAAATGCCGCTTCAATGACCGCAACATCAATTTTCTTCATRSWYMKSAGTCAAATGCCCGCTTGKCCGCGGCACGGTCAGCACTGGTGAATGCSTYSRAATAGTCAAAAGGTTCTAAGCAGTCCTGGCACTTGTATAAAGCCTTGCATGCGGTAGAACTGAATTCGCTTAATAGTTTGGTGT
>NZ_LUAW01000043.1 GCF_001605895.1 Acinetobacter pragensis | reverse complement strand
AGCAGATACTTTACGATCAATTGAGTAATAACGCTGCCCATGTTTGTTAAATGCAAAATTAGAGATATGTAAAATTTTCATATAAACAACTCTATGTACTTAATAAAATATGAGCGACTCGAGCCGCTTCATCCAATTGTAGATTTAACAATTTAACTTTATTTTCACCCAATAAGACATGGGTTAAAAGCCGATCTAACAGCTGCGTAATTCTATCAGATTTCAAACATTCTATTTCAATAACCCCAACCTTACAGCCAGCGGTCAAGGCCTCATAAATCATCGAAACACTGTCTTCCGTCACCCAAACAGCTTCCGCTTGCTGCATTTGTTCAAAGATCCAGCCCTGAGGCGTCTGCTCTGCAGGAAAAATCTGCAGCTGACTTGCAAATGACTGCTGACTTAAAAGATTGAGAAAATCCTTAGGCGTGCGGCGTGAGGTAGTCAGAATAATAGTTGCCCCTTCATTCTGCTCTGCGATCTGCTGAACCGAATCCAACACTTTAGCATCATTCCACTGATGGCGTTTAGACGAGCCGCCCAAAGCAATTAACACTCGGTTTTGCTGATGGCGCTGTTCATTCACAATCGGGTTCAGCGCGCCTTGGGTCAAAATCACATTGCCCTGCTCAGCAATGCCATCATGCTCAGGAATGATCACATGATCAAACCAGCCAAATGGAAAATTCGGCTTCATCAAAATGACTGTTTGGGCTGCAGGATACACTTTGCCTAACAGTAAAACACGAGACTGGGTATGACTGCCCACACCGATAATATAATCGGGCGCTTGAGCGAATAAAGATCTTTGGGACTGAAATAGCGCTTTGATTAAAGAAAAAACCGGCAGATCATCAATCGATATTTCCTGAAAAGTCACATGTTCTGCAGACTGTCTTTGCATGGCCTTAAACAAGCCCACTGCCTGTGAGCGATGCCCGGCTTTACCATCACTGACATACACAATATGCATAAAAAATTTCCCGCATTTTATCCAATAAAAAAGGCGGAACTTCTGTTCCGCCTTTCATCTTAACCGATCAGCTTATTTTACGTAAGTTAACCAGTGAGCATATTTAGGGTCTTTACCCTGAACAGCATCAAAGTAGGCTTTTTGAATTTGCGTTGTGATTGGACCGCGGCAGCCTTCGCCAATTTGACGGTCATCATATTCACGGATTGGCGTTACTTCAGCCGCTGTACCTGTAAAGAATGCTTCATCTGCAATGTAGAATTCATCACGGGTAATACGGCGTTCAACCACTTCATAGCCCAAGTCTTTCGCAATAGTGATAATTGTTTGACGCGTAATACCGTCAAGCGCGCCACCAGCAATATCAGGGGTATGAATCACACCGTCACGTACCAAGAATACGTTCTCACCTGAACCTTGGCATACATAACCTTGTGGATCTAAAAGCATTGCTTCATCATAACCAGAATGCGCCACTTCTTGATGGGCAAGAATAGACAGCGTGTAGTTGCCTGATGCTTTTGCTTTACACATGGTCACGTTTGGATGATGGTGCGTAAATGAAGACGTTTTAACGCGAATACCCTTCGCCATCGCTTCTTCACCCAAGTAAGCGCCCCAGCTCCATGCAGCAACCACGGCATGAATGGTATTGTCTGTCGCTGCGATACCTAATTTTTCAGAACCAATGAAAATAATTGGACGCAAATAGCAAGACGCTAATTTATTTTCACGAACCACATCAATTTGAGCTTGTTCTAAAGCTGCATGGTCAAATGGGACTTTCATTTGATAAATTTTTGCAGAATTGAGCAAACGCTTCGTGTGTTCTTTTAAACGGAAAATAGCCGTTCCATTCGGAGTTTCATAGGCACGGACACCTTCAAACACACCCATGCTGTAATGCAATGTATGTGTTAATACGTGAGTTTTCGCTTCACGCCAGTCAACCAATTGTCCATCTTGCCAAATAAAACCATCACGATCAGCCAAGTTCATGGCACACACTCCAAATTTTTATACACAGTCATTTTTATCCAAGGCAACTGCTGCACTTGGATCAATTAATCTTTGCCATAGCTTGCAAACGACCTCTCGGGTATCGCGCCAATCCGCTGCATTCACTTGCATTGATTGATTTGCAAGGGCTAAACGGTGGCTCTCGGCTCGTTCACGAAGATAAGCTTGAATCAATGCTGTCGCGTCGTCACTGGATAAGCAACTTGCTTTTGCGGCGTCTTCAAGGATTCGTACGTTGTCGGAGTAATGAGCGAGATCTGGATTCGCCCCACTCCATGCTAATACCGCATACTGTGCCATAAATTCAATATCAACGATACCACCTGCATCCTGTTTTAAATGAAAAATCCCGTCTTTTTGCTGTTCTTTAGAAGAACCCAAGTGATCTTTCATTTTTTGACGCATTTTCAAAACTTCTGCGCGGACGTTGTCTTCATTTCTCGGCTGCGTCAGAATCCGGCAGCGCAAATGTTCAAATTTTACGCGCAGCGACTCCTCTCCTGCGATGGAGCGTGCACGCACCAGCGCCTGATGTTCCCAAACCCATGCGTTCTTAAACTGATACTGCTCAAAGGCTTTCAGGCTGGTCACAAGAAGGCCGGCCTCCCCCGATGGGCGCAGGCGGGTATCAATTTCATAAACCCGGCCATCCAGTGTTTGCGTAGTCATCAATGACATGAATTTTTGCGCCACACGCATGGCGAATTCAAAGCCGCTGATCGGTTTCAAGCCATCTGTATCGCCCTGCTCATCCATATAATGAATAAACACTAAATCCAAATCTGAACCGTAGCCCAACTCAATACCGCCGAGTTTCCCGTAACCTGCAACAGCAAAAGCAATATGGTCCAGTGAACAGCGCTGTCCTTCCGCATCAAGCGGATAGCCATGTTTTTTTGCCGTCATCTGATAAGCCAAATTCAGCGTTGCGCCGACAGATACTTCTGCAATGTCAGTCAGCGCATCAGACACTTTCATCAGCGGGCTTTCCGCCAGCACATCACTGGCCGCCACGGTCAGCACATTGGATTTTTTAAATAAGCGCAGCGCCCGCATCAGGTCTTCCACATCATCCAATTCAATCCGCAGCAATTGCTGGCGCAGTGAGTCTTCCAAATCTTTACGTTTAGGCAGTTCAAAATCCATCGACAGGAATTCATCCAGCAAGACGGGATAATGTGTTAATTCCTCACAAATCCACGGACTGACAGTCGCCATTTTCACCAAACGCTGCAGCGCGCCTTTGCTTTCAATCAGCATGACCAAATAAACGGTACGGCGCATCACTGACTCAACCAGCGGCATCAAGCGCAGCAAAGCGACTTGCGGACTGTCCGACTGAATCACCGCTTCGACCAGATGCGGCCAAAAAGTTTTCAGGCGCTGCACCGCTTTTGCCGGCAGCTTCTTCAATGCATGGCCATACCAAAATTCATGCACCAGATTTTTAGCATTATCATCCAATACATCATTCAGCTGTTTTTCCAGCTGACTGAAGCTTTCGACCAAAGGGTCAGGCTCTTTTTCTTTAATCAGATGCTCAAATTGATAAATCACTTTGGCGCGCTTTTCATTTAATACCTGCAGGAAATCATCCCATGAGGCAAAACCCAAGGTATCCAGCATACGCTGGCGCGGCTCTGCTTCATTCGGCAGCGACTGTGTCTGCTGGTCATTCAGCGCCTGAATCGCATGTTCAATACGGCGCAGGAATAAATAGGCATCCTCCAGTTCAGAAACAGCCTGTTGATCCAGCAGGCCGACTTCCCCTAAATGATGCAAGCTGACTAAGCATTGACGATCCTGCAGCTCAAGTTTGGAACCGCCATAAATCAGCTGGAAGACCTGAACAATAAACTCCACTTCACGGATTCCGCCTGCCCCAAGCTTGATATCGTCTTCAATATTGCGCCGCTGCACTTCACGCTCAATCATCGCCTTCATTTCGCGCATGGCTTCAAATGCGGTGTAGTCAACATATTTCCGGAAGACAAAAGGACGCGTCATCCCCAGCAGCTCACCGCCTTCCTTGCCGCCGGTCACAATGCGCGCTTTAATCCAAGCGTACCGCTCCCATTCACGGCCATGCTGGCTTAAATATTTTTCCAGCGCGGCATGGCTGATGGCCAGTGCAGAGCCATCGCCCCAAGGACGCAGCCGCATATCCACACGGAAGACAAAGCCATCCGCGGTAATATGATCCAGCAGGTAAATCAGCTTTTGCCCCCATAAAATACAGAACTGCTGCACATCTATGCATTTTCGGCCGTTGGTTTCACCCTGTTCATCAAACGCAAAAATCAAATCGATATCGCTGGATAAATTCAGCTCCTGCGCGCCCAGCTTGCCCATAGCAATCACAATCAGATCCTGCACCTTGCCGTTATAGCCAATGGGTTCACCGTGTTTTGCTGCCAAAGGCTGATAAGCAAAGGCTTTGGCTTCGCAAATAGAGGCATCAGCAAAATCAGAAAGCTCCCGTGTCAGTGTCACCACATCGGTGAGCTGATTGGCATCTTGCCAAATCCAGCGGAACATCAGCCGCGCGCGCAAAATACGCATTGCGCGCATCCACGCGTTCTCATCGGCAATACTGTCTAAAGCGCCGCGGACAAAATCTTGGATATTTTCGGTGCTTAAGGGCGTTAAAAATTGGTCAACTGCATAATCTTGTTCTATTAAACTGCGGTGTATTCCCAGCACTTGTTCCGCATATTGACTGGCGCGCAATGTTTTCTGCAATTGTTCCACATTCATCTTCAAACCCATAACCCAGTTTTTTTCTAGTTATATCAGCTGAAAACAGATAGTGGAAAAGAATTTAATATTTTTATGATGCAATTAAACGGTTTCTGAAGGCTTATCGCCATGCTGGCTGCTGCTCACTTCTAGAGCCTGATGATTGCTCAGCGCTGCAGGAAAAACCACTGTAAAGACGGTGCCCGCACCTTCCTTAGATTCCACACTGATTTCACCATGATTCAGTTCGACAAAACGCTTGCACAGAATCAAGCCAAGCCCGGTGCCCTTTTCGCCTGAAGTGCCTTTGACACTGACGGTGATTTTAGGGTCAAACAGCTGATCCATCTGCTGGCGGGTCATGCCTAAACCGGTATCCCGAATTGACAGCCGCACACCATTAGACGCAACGCAGGCATGCAGCGTGACCTTGCCCGAACCATCAGTATTGGTGAATTTCAAGGCATTGGACACTAAATTCTGAATCACGGATGTCACCATATTAATGTCGGCATACACCTTTAAACCCGCAGGCACGTCACTTCGCAGCTGAATATTTTTCTTGACCGCCAAGCTGTTCAGAACATTGCAAACAATTTTAATGGATTGATTCAATTCAAAATTAATAGGGTGATAAACAAAGCGGCCGCCCTCAGCCATGGCCCAATTCAGCAAGCTTTCCAGCAGATTATACGTTGATTGAGCCGTATCAAATAAATAGTCTGAAATATTTTGAATGCTGGACTCATCCAGCGTGTCGCGCTCCTGCGCCAACACTTCTGAAAACCCCAGCAGGCCATGAAATGGCGCACGTAAATCATGCGCAATAATTTGAAAAAATTTAGTTTTACTGAAGTTCAAGGCGGACTGCTGCTCATAAAGCTCTTTCAGTTCTGTATTTTCTACCCGAAGCTTAACAATGCTGATCAGGCTGAATACAAACTCCTGCACCACTTCTTTTTGTTTGGCGTTAAATAGATCGGGTTGCTCATCAAACAATAAAACCTGACCGATCTGCACATCGTCATCTTTCAGGTTGAATGCCAGCAAACGGGCATGATCTGCCCCCAAGTTTTTAATATGCTGCGAAAAATCGGAATAATTGGCATGTGATGCATCAATACAGCAGGCATCATCAAAATAAGCGGCTAAGCCGGCATCATCATTGGCTAAAAAAGGCTTGCATCCATCTGCATTGGAAAACCAAATATAAGGCTCGTCTTGAAATACCAAAATGGCATTGTCTGTCTGCAGCAGGCTTCTTGAAAATTTTAAGAATTCGGCGACACGGTTATCCTCTGTAAATACACCCATCAGCAAAGCCAATCTGCAAGCGGCAAGCTGTTCTGTCTGTGCGCCTATTTCCAGCAATTTAATCGCCATCGTGCTTCACCTGTATTTATTAAAAGGAAAAACCAACTTTCACACTTAGCCTTCATCTATCCATCTTATTTTAATTAACAAAATTAAACAAACCTCACAATAACAATAACTGACATAATTCTGAATTGGTCGCTAAAACAACGCAAAGCATTGCTCATCAAAATAATATATCCAGTTGAATTTTAATATATTTTAATTAAACCACACGCTTACAGCTCTGACATTTCATTCAGATAAGCGGAAGGTAATAAAATGATTCTGTTCACATTTTTAAAAAATCCTGCATACATTGCGAAGCGCATGACAAAAATTTACTGATTGCTGCAGAGCAGGCATTGCTTTCGCCTGTTTTATACATCGATTGACTGGATGACTGTATTCGAGATTTTAGCGATTTAACGCACAGTATGGGCAGATCAAATTGGCATTTAAAAAAGTAAAATTTCCGCTTTTACTCATCGTTACCCGTCCCCATTTTGGCGCCGTTCAAAGCACTCATGCCTGCCGGTCTCTTATATAGAAAATCAGCAATCAATACGCGCAGCTGCTATGACTGATCGGGCCAGAAAAAAGCGCTAAATTCTCTGTACAATAATTTATTTCCATGATACCCAACATGTTGCAAGTAATTAGTTTGCCTATTTACAGAAATTGCAGGTTTGTTTTTTCTTTAACCAGACACCAAAAATGCGATCAACACATTGAAAAATAACACTTAAACTCTAAAAAACAGCTAAAACTGCGTTAAAGCGCATTTCAGTCTAATTTCCGCGTTCAAAGCGCCTGCCGTCTTGGCAAAGTCGAAAAGCGTCTGAATTTCACGTAGAATATTGCCATTGGTGAACAGCATCGATGGATACATTTTTCAGCCAAAGACCAATATGCAATGATATTGCTATTTGGCTGAGGTGCAAAAAGCACCGATACCTTTTAATGTTTTATTTAAGCAAACCGGTTCTCAGGACTAAGCCAAAAGCTCGGTCCAGACAAAATCAATCAAAGCAAGGGGCTATATATGGCTGGTGGAAAGTCAACAATCATTTACACTTTGACCGATGAGGCGCCACTGTTAGCGACCTATTCTCTGCTGCCGATCATTGAGACCTTTACTAAGCCTGCTGGCGTTGAGATCGTTAAAAGCGACATCTCAGTAGCTGTACGTGTGCTTGCAGAATTTGCAGACTGCCTAAGTGATGAACAAAAGGTGCCCGACACGCTTGCAGAGCTAGGTCGTCTCACACAAGATCCAGACACGAATATTATCAAACTCCCGAATATCAGCGCATCTGTTGGTCAATTGACAGCGTGCATTAAGGAGCTTCAGTCAAAAGGCTATGCGCTTCCTGACTATCCTGAAAATCCGACAACTGACGAAGAAAAAGCCATCAAGGCCCGTTACAGCAAATGCCTAGGTTCTGCTGTTAACCCAGTATTGCGTGAAGGCAACTCAGACCGCCGCGCGCCTGCTGCCGTTAAAAACTATGTGAAAAAGCATCCTCACTCTATGAGCGAATGGAAGCAGTGGTCACAAACTCACGTTTCACACATGGACGAAGGTGACTTCTACCACGGTGAAAAGTCGATGACTTTAGACCGCGCCCGCAATGTGAAAATGGAATTGATCACCAAGTCTGGTGAAACTGTTGTTCTTAAGCCAAAAGTTGCGCTTCAAGACGGCGAAATCATCGACTCGATGTTCATGAGCAAGAAAGCGCTTTGCGATTTCTATGAGAAAGAACTTGAAGACTGCCGCGAAGCGGGCATCCTGTTCTCTTTACACGTTAAAGCGACCATGATGAAAGTTTCACATCCGATTGTATTCGGCCACTGTGTGAAAATTTACTACAAAGACGCTTTTGAAAAACACGGCAAATTGTTTGATGAGCTTGGTGTAAACGTCAACAACGGTATGGCGGGCCTTTACGAGAAGATCGAAACTCTGCCGACTTCTGTTCGCGAAGAAATCATTGCTGACCTGCATGCTTGCCAAGAGCACCGCCCTGCGCTTGCAATGGTTGATTCAGCAAAAGGCATCACCAACTTCCATTCGCCAAATGACGTAATTGTAGATGCTTCTATGCCTGCAATGATCCGTGGCGGCGGTAAAATGTGGGGTGCTGACGGCAAGCCTTACGACTGTAAAGCAGTTATGCCGGAATCTACATTTGCCCGCATTTACCAAGAAATGATCAATTTCTGCAAATGGAACGGCAACTTCGATCCGCAAACCATGGGTACTGTACCTAACGTTGGTTTGATGGCGCAAAAAGCTGAAGAATACGGTTCACACGACAAAACTTTCGAAATTGCTGAAGCTGGCATTGCCAACATCACCGATCTTGAAACTGGCGAAGTGTTAATGTCTCAAGACGTAGAAGAAGGCGATATCTGGCGTATGTGCCAGGTAAAAGATGCGCCGATTCGTGACTGGGTAAAACTGGCTGTAACCCGCGCGCGCAACTCAGGCATGCCTGCAATCTTCTGGCTTGACCCGTACCGTCCGCACGAAAACGAATTGATCAAGAAAGTTGAAAAATACCTGAAAGATCACGACACTGCTGGCCTAGACATCCAAATCATGTCTCAAGTCCGCGCAATGCGTTACACACTTGAGCGTGTTGCCCGCGGTCTGGATACAATTTCAGTTACCGGTAACATCTTACGTGACTACCTCACTGACTTGTTCCCGATTATGGAATTGGGTACTTCTGCGAAAATGCTTTCTATCGTTCCATTGATGGCTGGCGGCGGCATGTACGAAACTGGTGCGGGCGGTTCTGCGCCTAAACACGTACAGCAGCTTGTAGAAGAAAACCACTTGCGTTGGGATTCTTTAGGCGAGTTCATGGCATTGGCTGTATCGCTGGAAGAAATGGGCATTAAAGAAGACAATGCGCGTGCAAAACTTCTTGCGAAGACACTTGACCAAGCGACTGGCAAGCTTCTAGACAATGACAAGTCTCCTTCACGCCGCACAGGCGAGCTGGACAACCGCGGCAGCCACTTCTACCTAGCGAAATACTGGGCAGATGCGTTGGCAGCGCAAGACGAAGATGCAGATCTTAAAGCTAAGTTTGCTCCACTTGCAAAAGCATTGGATGAAAATGAAGACAAGATTGTGGCTGAGCTTGCAGCAGTTCAAGGCAAATCAGTTGATATCGGCGGCTACTACGCAGTTGATACTGCAAAAGTAAATTCAGTGATGCGTCCAAGCGCAACATTTAATGCAACGCTTGCAGCAGCTCAATAAGTTCATGCTTAGCTAACATACGTTAGTGATGTAAAAAAACCAGCGCTTCGGCGCTGGTTTTTTTATGGCAAACTAATAATTTCAGAATTTCTTATTATTCCCGCTCAACAAAATTATAGTTCTAGGCCTTTCCATTGCTTTATATTTCTCATCGGCTTCCTTTAATTCTTTAATAAAATCAGATGCATTTTTCAGCCTATCCTCCAATACCAAGCATAAGAGCGCTAATGCAATAAAAGCTAAAGAAATAACAAGAAATGCAACGTTAATGACAGCTTGAATACCAGTAGAATTAATTACAACAAGAAAGAGCATCCCTCCAAAAAAGGCAAAAATAAAATATCCCGCCATAAATACATAGCGTCTAGGAGTTGGGCTAAGATATAAAAAAGGTTTAATCAATAAATCCTTCGACAAATTCAAAGCTTGTCCTTTTTTATAAGAAATATACTGGATACCGTCATCAAATAAAAAAATCATTCGATCAAAATTTATTAAATAATTCTGATGAAGCTCTATAAGTTTATTGGCCAAGTTATGGTCTACATTCGGGCTTTTCGCAAGATCTTGCGCTGCTCTATCCAAAACAAGCTGATTTGTTTGCCCACGCTCATAATACTTTTCAAAATATTGGATACTCGAAGCAAGTCTATCTGAAATTTTTTTATGCTTTAGACTCGTTATTTCATGCCTTTTTAAAAATAAAGTAATGATCGCTATTATGATGCCAGCGATAGGTGCAGCAAGCTTCCAATCTATTTCCATTTATTTTCACTAAGCAATTAATTAAGCTAAATTTATGATTTATCACTAGAGTTCAAGAATGTGAAGTATCTTTTATTCAAATACAATTAAATTATTTATTATCATCAGGCAATAAAAAACCCCAAGTCTTAACAAGCTTGGGGTTTTTCGTAGAATCCTAAGATTCTAAATTTTGGTCCGAGGGTCAGACTCGATCACATATGTAACATACTGATAAAAAATGATTATATTTTGGTTTTTTAAAATATATCCTTAATTGTATCCTTATTAAGAAATATGTATTTAACTAAGATTTTATTGACATTTAATCTGAATAATTCAAAATTTTTATGGAATTTCATTGTTTCCTTATTCATTAAATCTGCTTGATCATGAATTTTTTTATATGAATTTTCACTTAGCACGTATGGTAAAGCTCTATACTCATCTGATAAGAAAGGAATTTTATCAATCTCTTTTTTCAATACTTCCGAGTACTTATATTCATTTATTAATTCTAACTCCAACCTCAAGTCTTCTAACTTTAATAATGATCTTTCTATTAAATCCCCTATATCTTCCTTCCCCTCAGAGGCATTCATATCCCCAGACAAAATATATGGTTGACTGACGATATCGAAATTATCATCACTAATCATTTTATATATATAATTCAGATTCATATATGAATCTTTACAGATAGAAGATAAAACCTCACTACCTTTTTGCTTTCTCCATTGATTTGAAATATATAAGGCTATAGCTCCTGTACCTATTGTTGCCACAGCTCCTGCAAAACCTGCTATAGCTCCCCAGTCCAAACTACAAACATCCATACACTATCCTTTCAAAACTCTATACACAGTAGCAACACCACACCCTACAGCCTTCGCTATTTCTTCTTTAGTTAAGCCTTTGGTATTCAAATCTTTAATTCTAACATGCTTAGTTATATCTGCTTTCTTACCAGTAGGTACATATCCTGAGCGTGCCAGCCCTTGTTTGATTCGCTCCTTGCGTTTGTCGTTATCTAACTTTGCCATGGTCGCAAGTAGATCAATCAACATTGCATTAATCACATTTAATATCTCGCCTGTCATCCCATCATTGGTTGTATGTGTAGTCGGTAGATCAGCAACGATTAAACGCAATCCTTTAGCCTTGATCTTATCTTTTAGAATTGCAAAGTCATCTTGTGACAATCGGCTAAGTCTATCCACGCTTTCGACTAAAAGGATGTCACCTTTATGCGCCTCTGTAAGTAATTGGTTTAACGCTGGGCGCTCAAGCTTTGTACCTGAATAGTTTTCAACGTATGTACTGTATTGGTCGCCATAGCTTTGGCTGAATTGGATTAAATCATTTAATGCTCTTTCGGCATCTTGGTCTTTGGTGCTCGCTCTTACATATATTCTAATTGTCATATCATCAGCCTTTATCATATAGCTATCATTTAATATGACTTATGATAATACTATCATTTAACTAAATAAACTAGTTAAATGATAGATAGAGAAATATAATTATCAAATTATCTTTTGGGTATAGTCTAATGATAGCATCAATCTTGAAAACCATCGTTGAAGCCCAAACAGTTTGCCATCACCTCTACACTCAATAATGATATGTAATCCAATCGTTCATATTCAGTTGAGTTTTCAAAGCTTAATTTACCGTCATGATCATATAAGTAGTTAATAACATTTTCTTTTCTTTGATTTTGAGCCTTATAATATTTATCACTGATCAATGGATTTAATTTATTAGCCTTAAGAGCCATTTCTCTTGTCTTTCCATGGAACATATCCTGAATAATAGTACGAGCAAAGAACCCTTTATCACGACAATCCGAAATTTCATAATTACCTATTATTCTAGGCTTATCTTGAAGTTCACCAGAAATCGCACTTTTAGTAGATACCGAACCAAGTAGAAATAAAATAAAAATTAGTATTTTCATGTTTTTAAACTAAATTTAGAAAACTCACATTTAACACTAATTCTATCAATCAAGTTATAAATTACTTTGAGTATTTTGCCGTGGTGTTCCCTTTGGCAAGGGGAAATACCTTTCCAAAATTTTTGACTGTGATGCAATTACCCAGCACGCCTATTGGCTTGACCGATCAAGGGGATATGGGGTTAAAAGTCAAAAGGAAGTACCTAAATAAAGACCGTCCCCCCATGAAATTTTCTCTTGGTCAAAAGTCGGAGGGAGGGGGTATCATTTTTGCGGTTCATATTGGTGCAAAAATAGAGAAACACTAAGAATATGGTAGGTTTTGCCAATAATTAAATATGTATATTTTCTATGTGTTACATAGGTTACAAGACTGTTTTATATAGATTTTTTAATTTAACCATATAAATAATGATAAATATGCACATATATAAACTAACTTTCATTTTAATAATTATTTATATATCAATATCTTACTCAACTTTAATTCAATTAATTATAGTTATATCTACTCTGCTACACATATCTATTATTTTTGAGATGTTACAAGTGTTACACAGGTTACAAGGCTGTTTTATATAAATTTATCTGTAACACTTTGAGCCTTTGAATCATGTTACATGGGGTACGATTTAGGGTAAGGGGGGCATGAAAAATATCTCAATTCACCTTAAGCGGACACCGCCCCCTTTCTCACGTATAAAAAAATTTCCAATTTCGATAAAAGTAAATAAACATTGGAGCAACTAGGGCAAGATTATTTATCTTTTGGCTGTTTTGAATAAACTTTATAAGTTTTTATTTGTGGCTTATCTAGGATAAGCCCCCTACATTACAAAACAGTGCCAAAATTTCGGAATGAATATCCTCGCCCTTGCCACCCTACGGCGAAAATTCAAAATCTGATCCATTCAATGAGCTTGGGCAAAGCTATTATGATGCTGAAAAGCGGTCATTGCTGGATGGGTGAAATCAGGGAATAAATAGAATCTAAAATTGCTGTCGTAATAAAAGATGTTCTGTTCAATTAGAGCATTAATAAAATGCTGGGCTTGCTCCTGATTCACTAGAAATTTCTGTATTAGGTCTTGCCGTACATGCTCAGGTTTAACAAGGGCATTTTCTACAGGATTATTAATTTTACGCAAGTTGCTACGGTGTCGCTCCAGCCGATCAAAATAGATCCGTATCACCTCTTGCTGTATATCTAAGTCCAATGTTTCGGAATTGGATGCAGTCGAATTGCTCAGTATTTCGATGATTTCTGCTTTAGACTGCTTTACTTTCTGTATTTCAATATCTGTGATGCGCTCTGCATGATGTAAACGCACAGTTTGGCTGTCTATTAGCTCTATTTCTGCACCCTCTTGCTGGATATGCTCTAATAGCTCATAACATGATTGAAGCCGTAAACGGCGTATTAGCTGTGGTTTGTATTTACGTACAAGGTCTGTGCTTTGCTGGGGTATATCATCAGAATGATGTAAGCGTAAAACTTGATTGTTGATTAACTCAAGACTTGCGCCATAGTGCTGTAAAACTTGGCTAATTAACTGTGCAATATTCATTATTTAAGATCACCAATAAAAAGACTGCACGGCGTTAAACACTCGTACAGCCTGTAATTGAGTTAAATATCTATGGTTGTGCCTGTGTTTACGTCATCCGTATATGGATTGGTGGCTTTCTCAATGTCATAGCTAAACATTGAAGTGTTGAACACATATAACCAAACTGGATTTTTACTTTCGGGAGTACGTTCCTGTTTGGTTGTTTTACCATTAGCACAGTCTAACCAGCCATGTTTTTTAAGCACCTTCGCTACTTTCTTAGGGTCAAAACCCGTGCAAAGTTCCTGTTTAAATTGCTCTTTAAAGAACAAATAACGCAAGGTTTCACGCTGTTGGGCATTTACCACTTTATAGCCCACTCGATACATGGTTTTTTCTCTAAAACTCTTGGTATCGGTATTGGCATCATCGGCATGATCTGAATTGCCATAGCTTGCACGCTTATTACCTTCGATTAAGGTATCAAAACGGCTATTTCCGTTCGCCTCAAAAAATGCTCTGACTTGCTGGAGTATCTGCCGATCCTCAAAGTCCCCGACCATTTCAAAGCTATTTAACCATGTCTTAAATACGCTGATTACAGCCTCTAAAGCCCTGCCTTTTTTCCAGCCTGTAATATTGGCTTGTGTTGCCAGCTCGCCAGCCACGGCGACAACGGCAAAACGTGAAGCCACTCGGGCAATGTGCCCTTGTGCATTG
>NZ_LUAW01000042.1 GCF_001605895.1 Acinetobacter pragensis | reverse complement strand
CTTAATGATCTTCTTGCTGATTCGTCACCAGCAAGCTAGGTCGGCTATACTACTCTCTTTCGATGAATAGTCAACAGGTTTTGTTGATTATTTTTAAACTCCCTCAAGATTCTCAGAATCAACCACTTCTGGCCAACTCCTTGTTTCTCAACAAGTTTTAATCAACATCACCGCCGATGGATGTGCATTCTACAGCATTCCCTACCAGACGCAACCCCATTTCTTAATTATTTTATTTGAGTGCTTAAATTTCAAACCAAAAAATTAAATAACATCATGATATTCAATAAAAATTATTTTATCCCTATTTATTCTCAATAGGTTTAGCATCTAAATAAGCCAAAATCATCATCGATAACTCACTCTTAAGCTGCTGCTCTGTAATCAGAAAATTATTATTGCTGACATAGCGCATCATGGTAAATAAGGTGCTGTTGATAATCACAAAGGATCGGTTTTTCAAAGTTTCGAAATCCCAATGCCGGTAATAGCGGTTAAACAAGTACATGCCGACTTCAAAGAAGTGCTTCTCCAAAATCTGAGATGCATCTGAATGACTATACGCATGCCAATGCTTCAAAATTTCAATTAAAAAGCCCTGATCTGATTTCAGCGTATCAAAGCCGAATTGAATGGTCAGCGGAATGATGTCATGAATTTCCTGACCGCTCTGTTCAATCACCACTTGTTTTAGCGCCAAGCCCAGCTGTTCAGATTTCCGTAGTAGCAGCTCTTCAACAATCTGTTCTTTGTTTTCAAAGTATTGATAAATTGAGCCGACACTTACCCCTGAACGTTCCGCAATTTTAGGTGTCGTCAAATGGACCAGCCCCTCCTTTGCGATGCATTGCTGTGTTGCCAGCAAGACATGCTCTACAATCATTTTGGCTCTTTGCTGCTGCGGTTTTTTTCTCATTGTCATGCCCTGCGCTGACTGTGCCGGAATGCGAATTGAATACGAATAAATATTCATATTACTGTGGAATGACATAACCGCAACAGGCAATTTGCAATGAGCATTCACTCCCCTACGCGCTTGGCTTCCTTTCAGCAAATGCAAAAGAGCAATGTCCTGTCTCAGCTGCTGAATCATTTCACTGCGCAGCCTTTGGCTCCTTCTTATGCTGAATATCTGCGCTTGAATAAAGCCCTGAATTCTGGCGATGCCGCGATGGATGCGGTTGTGGACTGGGTGATGCAGAACCCCAAGCGCAACCGGGCCTTATTTGAAACTGCGCTTTTTCATGGGCTTGATCATCTTTCTGAAGAAACGACAGAACTTGCGGCTTTTTTTCAAACCATTGAAAGAATTCCCAGCTGGCTGAATGAGGCAAAATTAACGGCGGCCTTGCAGTTCACCCATCAGCTGGGAATCAACAATGGCTTTGTGCTAAGAGATTTGTCTTTAATGGCCGGCTATTTATTTCCCGGGTTCAATCAACCGCTGATGCTGACTGGCGCTTTAAATAAGCAGGCAGGCACACGCTTAGCCGAAACCACAAAATGGTGGATTGACATTACCGAACCCAATGGCTTGAAACGATACGGCGCAGGGTTTACATCTACAGTTTATGTGCGCTTTATTCATGCTTTGGTTAGACAGCACCTGAAGAAAAACCAGCAATGGGATGCAGCAACATGGGGAGCGCCCATCAATCAATTTGATCTGGCGATGACCAATTTAGCGTTCAGCAGTGTGGTTCTGATTGGCATTCGTGCGCTGGGGATTTTTCCCTCTCAGCAAGATACTGAAAACTTTTTGCATTTTTGGCGCTATATCGGCTGGCTGATGGGCGTCGAGGAACAATGGCTGATTGCCAAAGAATGCGAAGGCTGGCGCTTCATGTATTGGATGCAATTCGCTCACCCTGCATCGGATGACAGCAGCGCTGCGCTGGGCATGAGCTTATCCAAGGAACCGTTTGAACGGCAATACCGCTATTTACGCCCTTTACAGCAAAAGCTCGCCTATCGGCAGCATTTAGAATTGACTCAGTTTTTTATTGGCAAAAAGCGCATGCAGTTTTTAGGCTTGAAACCGCAAACCGCTTCTTGGTTTGCCTATTACCTCATTGGACGCAATTTGGTGCTGTATACAGGAGCCAAGCGCCTGCCGCCTTTGCGTCAAAAACTCATCACACAAGGCAGAAAAATACAAAAACTGGGTTTAGCTTTATATCAAAGCAAGGCGAAACAACTGGCCAGCATGCATCAAGAATGATCATTATTACTATATGCATTGATGAAAAAAAACAGAGCATGCGCTCTGTTTCTTATCTTTTAGAACACATGAACTTAAAACTTCATCGAAATCCGCGCCCAATAATTGCGTCCAATATTATTGAATTGCTCATCCTCGGCAAAACCAAAACCAGCACTGCCCGATTTGTTCAAATGCTCTTTATACGTTTTATCCAGCACATTATCGATCCCGGCAGACAAATCTACACCTTCACGAAGGTGGTAGGTGCCATTTAAAGATACAGTACCGAAACCTGCGCTTTTATCCATATCGTAGCCTACGATATTGCCTTGATCCAGACTGATGCGGTTCTGACTGTTCACAACACGCCATAAAGCGCCAAGCGTATATTTTTCTTGAACATAACGCAGGTTCACCCGTGCTTCTAATGGCGCAATTTGCGGTAAAGGCTTACCATCAGTGGTATTTTTCCCCCATGCATACATGGTGCTGACATCCGCCTGAATTGAATCCGTGAACTGATAGCCAATACCTGCTTCCGCACCGGCAATAGTGGCATCAATATTTTTAGCGCCAGCTGTTTTACCATGATTCATGCCTGACATGCCGCTATGATCATGATAGCTCATCAAAATATAGTCATTGATTAGGCCCGCATACGCAGAAGCCCATGAACTGAAGTTTCCATGCGAATGCTGATAGCCCATATCCAGCTGCAGAGTTTTTTCATTCTCAACATCATTAAAAGCAGGAACCGGCATACCTGTATTGCCATGCTTAGCACTGAACAGCTCCCAATAATCCGGGATTCGTTCCACATAACCCAAACCAATATAAGTTTGAGCGTCATGCTCTGGGTGCTGATTTTCCAAGCGGATAAATCCACTCAGCAAGGTTTCTTTACGTTCATCGTTCAATGCAAATGCATCGACTTCAACCTGATCAATGCGCGCGCCAGTGACAAGTTTATAATCATCACTCAATTGATAAGCCAGCTCACCAAAAGCCCCATAGGATTGAAATTTCATATTGGTGCTGAATTCAGTATTCATGGACGGCATAGAGAAGGAAGTCATACTGCCTCCATGCTTATTCATTTGAGAGTCAATTCCAGCAATCAGCTGCAGCTTTTCCCATTCACTTGTAACGGCGATACGTGAATTTAAGGTACGGCGCGTCACCTGCATAGACATCGGATCCGGCATCAGCATCGTCATGTTGCCATGCGTCATTTCAACCAATGGCGGCGTCCGCAAACTATAGTTGTCCATAATATGGTCGTTATAGCTATAGTTCACCTGCGCTTCAATTTTCTTAATCACATCCGTGACATTTTTCTTTTCTATGCGCAGCCCTAAGCTTTCACGGGCAAATTGCGAACCATCCATAGATCTGCCCGCATACACAGCGTCCCCATCCGCTTTCCCGGCAGTCAATTCAACCCATGTATCTTCATCGGGTGTCCAGCCGAATGCCAAGTCTGCATTCCAGCGCTCCCAATCTGACGGCACGGTATCGCCATTGCCGTCTTTATAGCTGTCAGAAACCGAACGATTGGCATTTAAGCGAATGTATTTAGTTTCATCCCCTACGGCCGTTTCAAGATTATGGTCCAAACGGCCAAATGAACCAATCAATACGCTGGCTTGGCCGAGATAAGGCTTTTCAGTGCTCAGCTCAGGTTTTTGCCGTTCAAAAATCACCGTAGCGGCTGAACCTGTATTGGCATATTGAACCGTTTGCGGGCCTTTAATTACAGAAATTTGATCATAGCTTTCAGGGGAAATATATGACGTTGGCGCATCCATACGGTTCGGACAAGCGCCCAAATTCTCAGAGCCGTCCGCCAATACTTTAATACGCGAACCGAACATGCCGCGGAACGTCACATCACTGTTGGTACCGCCATTTTTAATAGCGCTGAACCCCATGATACTTTGCAAATAATCAGCGCCATCTGTCGCTGGCACAGGCTGGATCGGCTGTTTCGGATCAGCGCGGACAATCAGCCCATTGGCATCATTGCCTTGATGCGCAGTCACCACAATCGGCGCCAGTGTTTGAATTGGCATATTCGCCATTTGATCTTCAGGCAGATTTGCCCAAACTGCCGATGAACATGCGACAGCAATTGCAGCTGCTAGAGGCTGTAAATAAAACTCTGGCTGAGCCATTTTAAATCTCACTTAAAACATAAACACAACGGGGCTGGAGTCAACCAAGACCCTTAAAACTCAAAAAACGTTGATTTATGCCAAAAGTGGCGGCGCCCTGCCCTGCGGCAGCAAAAATAAGCGCTGCAGCGCAAACCAGACATGCGTGAATGCCTGCTGGAAAGCCGCTAAGCGGATTTGAATGCGGTCTAAGACTTCCTTGATATCCAGTTCAGGCGGTAAAACCAGATTGCCGTATATCGTGCAGTACTGACATTGATGGCCTGCATCATGATCATGCGCAGGATTTTCATTGATTTCCACATGATGACCGGACAGATGGGCATGATGTGAAGATTGGTGCCCGGATGCTGCAGAAGAGTGATCGCCTGAAGGCGCCAATAAAAGCGCACGCGTGATGGTTTCACAGACCGGCGCAATTTGATATTGCGTCGGGAGCAAAGGCTGTAAAAACACAGCAATCTGTAAAAATACCGCTGCAAAAGACAGCAGCAGAGCACTACGCAGAAACAAAGGCAAACCCTAAAATTTGTCGGCCCCAGTATAACAAAACCCAATCGAAATTGGGTTCAGCCTTCAGGATGATTTTTTAAATTAAAAAATTCAGCCGCGTTTTACCGCAACTTGATCTTTTTGGCGCTGGCGTACTGTTTTTTCAACTTTTTCACGGGCACGCTGGCGTTTTAGCGGAGAAAGATAATCCACAAACAGCTTGCCGTTTAAGTGATCCATTTCATGCTGAATGCAAACTGCGAGAAGTCCGTCAGCTTCCAGCTCAAAAGACTCGCCGTCCAAGTTAACCGCATCAATTTTTACGCGTGACGGACGCGAAACTTTATCGTATATTTGAGGCACTGACAGGCAGCCCTCTTCATACGGCTGCGTCTCTTGCGTCAATGGCGTAATTTTGGGGTTAATAAACACCATGGGTTGATCTTTTTCTTCAGATAAATCCATGACAATCAGCTGAATATGCTGATCGACTTGAGTGGCGGCCAAGCCTATGCCTGGCGCTTCATACATGGTTTCAAACATGTCTGCCGCTAACTGACGGATTTCATCAGTAACTTCTTCGACTGGTTTTGCAATGGTACGAAGACGGGGATCGGGGAAACTTAAAATAGGTAATAAGGCCATACGACGTCCTCACTTATGCCATTGATCAAAAAACAAAATGAAGGAATGCTTCATCAAAAAATTGTGTGTAATATCGTTATTATAACGCAACTGCATACATAATTTTAGGAATTATGATAATGAAAAAGGTTTTGAAGGGCATGCCAACTTTTAGTGCCTTGGGGTTTAAAAAACAATTATTAGCACTTGCCGTCTGCGTAAGTGTAGGAGCTGGAATTGTGACCGCTGCTGAAGCAGCGCCTGCGCGCAATGTCAATCCGCCTGCACTGAAAGCTGGGGCACCGCAAGTTTATGTGGTGAAAAAGGGCGATACGCTGTGGGATATCTCAAAAAGATTCTTAAAAAATCCTGTGCGCTGGCCTGAAATTTGGGCAAGCAATAAGCATGTCAAAAACCCGCACTGGATTTTCCCAGGCGACCGCTTGCTGATGTGTACCTATAACGGCAATCCAATTATCGGCAAAGATGAAGGTGACGGCTGCGAAGGCATCATCCGCCGCTATACAGGCGGTACTAAAATGCAGCCTCAGGTGCGCATCGAATCGTTAAACAATGCCATCCCTGTCATTCCTTTGGAATACATCCAGCAATGGCTGGAACGCAGCATGGTCGTATCTCCGGAAACTATCGAAAATACACCTTATATTTTAGGCACTGCGGATCAGCGCGTATTGGCAGCCAAAGGGCAAACGGTTTATGCGCGCGGCAACGGCATGACTGTCGGCCAACGCTATGCGGTCTATCGTGAAGGCGAACCGTATAAATTCACTGATGCGAACGGCAAAAAGTTCAATGCAGGCCTTGAATTAAACCAAGTCGCTTCAGGCATCGCTATTCGCGGTGAAAATGACATCACTACGCTGGAACTGACCGATACCTACACTGGTGAAGTCCGCCGCGGTGACCGTGTTCTGCCTGAATACGACCCAATGCTGCCGACATTGTTTTACCCAACCAATGCTGAAAATATTACAGCAGGCGGCAGTATTGTCCGTGTTCAGGGCTCAATCGGCACAGCAGCAGCCAATAGCGTTGTAACTATTGACCGCGGCGCATTGCAAGGTGTCCAGCCAGGCCACGTGTTCAGTGTGAATCAAAAAGGCGAAATCGTCACGGATCCAAAAACCAAAGAGCGCATCCAGCTTCCAGGTCAGCGTATTGGCAATATCATGGTCTTCAAAACTTTTGACAACCTCAGTTATGCCTTTGTCTTAGACAGCGAATTGCCAATTAAAATCGGCGCAAGCATTCAGCCGCCGCTTTTGGATGAATAATCTCTGCGTTTAAAAATGAGGCTGAAATTCAGCCTCATTTTATTTTCATCTAATAAAAAAGAAGACAGGTTTAAAGGTCTCGTTATGCTCAATTCATTAAGCGCCTTACAGCTGGATTACATCCGCCTTTGGTTTTTGGTACAGCACTCGCTCAGCAGCTTCAACAAAATCCGGCAATACTATCCCTCCCTCAAGCATGCTTTTAATGCTGATCAATGCGCAACTTGGGAAAAGCTGGGCATACATAAAAATCATTTACAGCGTTTTCAAAATTTCCAGAGTGAAGCTGAACAGCAAAAATTTCAGCACTGCCTCCGTCAAATTGAGCAGTATTCTGATTTTATCCTGATCGATTGTGATCCATCTTATCCGCCACAGCTTTTGCCCTATAGTGACCGGCCGCCTATTCTATTTGGTCAGGGCAATGAGCAAACTTTACTGCAGGCTCAGATCGCGATTGTCGGCAGCCGTAAGCCAAGTCCACACGGCAAACAAGTGGCTTATGATTTTGCCTATTTTTTAAGTGAGCAAGGCTTTTATATCAACAGCGGCCTTGCGCAAGGCATTGATGAAGCGGCACATCAAGCGGCCTTAAAGCACCAGCGCACCCTTGCTGTGATGGGAACTGGACTGGATCAAACTTATCCGGCACAGCATCGGAGCCTCAGAGATGAGATTTTAAAAAGCGACGGAGCTGTCATTACAGAATTCCTGCCGCAGACCCCGCCCCTGCAGCACAATTTCCCGCGGCGCAACCGCATCGTCAGCGGACTCAGCTTAGGAGTGATCGTTGCTGAAGCCACATTAAAAAGCGGCTCTTTGATTACCGCTAAAATTGCGGCAGAGCAAGGCAAAAATATTTTTGCCATTCCTGGACATATCTACAGTGAATTCCATCAAGGCTGCCATCAGCTGATCCGTGAAGGCGCCATTCTGATTGATCATCCGCAGCAGGTCGTTGAAGACCTTGCCCTGCCGGTACAATGGCAAGCGCAAAACACGGCATCTGTGCAAGCAGAAAAAATACCGGAACCCCTCAATGTGCCGGATCATTTGCAGGCGTTATACCAGCAGCTGGATTGGACTGGGCAAACCTTAGATCAGCTGGCGCATTTAACGCAATTGGATACTGCGGCCCTGACCAGCCAATTGATGGAATTGGAACTGCTTGGGCTCACGCTGCAGCAAGCCGGATGCTATCTGCGTTGCCGTTCTGGCAAATAGGGTTCACAATAGCCTTACTGTTGAATTAAATAAGGTTAAAGTCTCATGATTACCACCTCTGTGGCCGAAGCAGCTGATTGTCTAAAAAAAGGGCAAGTCTTGGCATATCCTACAGAGGCAGTTTGGGGCCTAGGCTGTGACCCTTTTAACGAAAAAGCATTCCGTGAGATTTTAAAGCTGAAGCAGCGCCCAATTGAAAAAGGCGTGATTTTACTGGCCGCCAATGTTGCACAGGTTGAACACTTGCTGACCAGCCTCAGCACGGAAATGAAAGAAAAAGTCATCGCTTCATGGAGCAGCCGCACATCAGAAGAACGGGCCACCACTTGGCTTTTGCCCGCCGACGAGCAGATTCCCAGCTGGATTAAAGGCAATCATCCTAAAGTGGCAGTTCGGGTAACCACCCATTCCCTATGTGTTGCGCTCTGCCATGCCTTTAACGGCTTTATTGTATCAACCAGCGCAAATCCAGCCGGCCTGCCGCCGGCCCGGACACTACAGGAAGCCAGCCATTATTTTTCCAGTGAACTCAATTATCTGAATGGTGATTTAGGCTCCAGCCAGCAGCCCAGCAAAATTATTGATGCCGAAACAGGTGAAGTCATCCGCGCTTAAGCGCAGATCTCTCACCGCATTTTGATGATGTTCTGGATAAAAAAAAAGCTCAGCCATATAGGGATGGCTGAGCATAAAAAAGGATGTGCATAAATCACATCCAGAGGGTCTGGAAATCTGTTGAGAAAACACTGCAATTCAAGCAACATTTTTCAGTGGCGTTATTATGTGATAAAGCCATTGATGAAACAAATAGATTTTTTCTATTAATCTAAAGATTCAATGTATTAATTCAATATTAAAAACAGCATGTTATTCAAAATATCTTGCTATTTTTGATCACTTTATTAACAACACAAAGACAATATTCATCTTTATAGCAACGCCATCACATCTTCACTGAACCCGCGCTGTTACAAAAAAACTATGCTTGTGCCTTACATTTATTCAGAAATTATCTGAGATGGCGCTGGAATTTTTTTCTGCGCCAGCAACACCCCAAGAATGGCCAGTGCAGTTCCGATCGTATGATAGACCGTCCATTGTTCCGACAGCCAGTAATATGCGATTACAGCCGTAACAATCGGCATTAAATTCATAAAAATGCTGGTGCGGTTCGGCCCTAGATATTGAATTGAAATCATCCAGAGCAGCGGCGCAATCAATGATGGAAACACACCGGCATACAGCACGCTCCATACATTCCGTGCATCAATTGCATCTAAACCCAGCCAAAACACAAAGGGCAAATGATAAAGCAAGGCAAAAAATATTTGGACATATACACTGATAAACAAAGGAATTTTCAGCTGCCATTTTTTTAAAAACACCCCATAAAAGGCATAGAAAAAGACTGCGCCCAGCATAATGGCATCACCCAAATGCCCGCCTAAAGACAGCAAATTCGCCCACTGCCCCTTCGCGATGACCAGCAGCAGGCCCAAAAATGAAATAAGGCAGCCCAGCAGGGCAAAGCGGTTTGGCCATTCTTTTAAAATAAAAATAGACACAATAATTGTAAATACCGGAATAAAAGCATTAATAATGCCCATATTGGTCGCAGTCGTATAATGCGCCGCGCTATAGCTCAGCCCCTGATACAGCACCATGCCGAAAGCGGCCAAAACGGCCAATTGCTTCCAATGCTGCACAATCACTCTGCGGCTGCGGTAAAGCTGGGGCAGAGTGAACGGCGTAAGCAAAATAAAAGCGATCAGCCAACGGTAGAAACTGATGCTGACCGGAGAAATAAAGTCAGTTACATAGCGCGTCACCGCAATATTCATCGACCAGATAAACACCGCCACCAAAGGCAGCACAGCAACCCAGCGTACAAGCTTAGGATTAATGTCCATAAATAAAGTCTTTTGCAATAGCTGCCCCTATTCTGCGCAATGTCTGATATAAATGAAATATTGATATTCAGACATTGATATTGGTTAAGCGACATTCGCCGCCAGAGCTGCTGCCCTTATGATTGAGCCGATTGAACAGCGCATTGAAATCTGCCAGCTGTTTTATAAAAAAGATGAAGAAGCCTATCCGCATTCCTGCATTTGGGGCGATTTCAATATTTGTCTGGATGGTATTTTAGAATATCAGGTCAGCGGCAGAACCTTATGGTCACCGCCCAGCTATGGCTTATGGATTCCGCCGCGGATAGCGCATCATTCAATTGCCGTCGACCAACAGACCACACATTATGCCGCAATCCGTTTGGCTCCAGAACTTTGCGTTGAATTTTCAGCTCAGCCAGAAATGCTCAGTGTTTCCGCTTTTTTCAGGCAGCTGATCCTAGAAGCGCTTCAGGCACAGTCTAACGGCAGCTTGAATCACTACCGCCATCTGCTTCAGGTCATCTTAGACCAGCTGCAGGCTGCCCCCAAACATCATCATTATCTGCCGCAAACACATCACCCGCTGCTTAAACCAATTTTGACCGACTTAGCATCGCCTCATTTATTCCCGCAAAGCCTGCAGCAAATACTGAGGCCTTATGCCATCAGTGAGCGCCAGCTGCTTCGAATCAGTCAAGCAGAACTGCAGATCAGCTTATCCGAATGGCGCAGCCGCGCGAAAATCATCTATGCAATTACGCAATTGCGCCAAGGCAAATCCATTAAAGCACTCAGTATTGAGCTTGGTTATCAGCATAGTTCTAATTTTATTGAATTTTTCAAACGCTACACTGGACAGACACCGGCACAGATTAAGGTTTTCACCGCCAGCCAATATGCTCAGCTGCCGCTATAAGCCAAGCTGTCGGCTGATCGATTATCTTGTTCGCTTCATGAAATTTGCATCTGGGTTTTCTAAATTTAACCCGAATTCACAGCATGCGGCCTAATCTATTCTCCAAAGATACCTATAAACAATATCCTGTGTATTTCAACATAGGGCTATCAGCCACTGCTAAAACGCTGCTGAGATACTTACCCCCATACTGAATAAGCTGCGGCCATACGATTGAGCCCCTAAGCCATACCCAAAATGACAGAAAAAAGAGCCGAATATGCTAAGGCTTGCTGCTCTGCGACTCTTTTAGCGCCCCCAAACGGCTCATACATCTCTTTTACTTCTGCAATAATAGTTCAAAGGATTAACTGCATGATTTTATAAATTTAAATGCATTTAGACCTGCCGCATACAAAAATTATCAAAACCTGCCGCATCCGCTCTTGCGGCGCTCTGATTTTCCAGCTAAAACATTCCCATCGAACTGCAAATAATTTGGAAAAACAGCATGACTGCTTCAGCTTACAACATTCCCGTCAAAACCATTGATGGTGCAGAAACCACATTAAATCAATACCAAGGCAAGGTGCTGCTGATTGTCAATGTCGCCTCTAAATGCGGCCTAACGCCGCAATATGAAGGCTTAGAACAGCTCTATAAAGACAAGAAAGATCAGGGCTTGGAAATTCTAGGGTTTCCTGCGAACAACTTTTTGGAACAAGAGCCGGGCAGCGACGAAGAGATCCAGCAATTTTGCTCACTGAATTATCAAGTTGATTTCCCATTGTTCTCAAAGATTTCCGTTGCAGGCGACAGCAAGCATCCGCTTTATCAGGCGCTGACAGCGGCGGTTCCTGAACGTGAAGGTGAAGGACCATGGAAAAAAGACCTCATTGACTATGGCCTGACCCCAAATGAACCGCCTGAAGTACTGTGGAATTTTGAAAAATTCTTGGTGAATAAAAACGGAGAAATTGTGGCGCGCTTTGCTCCGGATATTAAGGCTGATGATGCTCGCATTGTCGATGCAATTAACACTGAATTAGCAAAATAAACCGCTTATAGCACTTGCCTGATTTAAATCTTTTTTGAGATTTAAATCAGGATTAATCCAAAACAAGACCAATTGTTCAGATATTATTCTCGTATTTCAATAAAATTCACAATTTATCCATCTTTTTAATAAAGCTACAACAATCTATGCCATTTTTTTTTGCAGCTTAGGTTTATGATCATCACATAAATCAGCAAACAGCCGAAAAAAACAGGTGAACTTATGAATACATTAATGAAAGCAATTGTTTTATCCATTTCAACTGCTTTAGTTGCTGCGCCTGCAATGGCTGCGCCTCAAAATGAGCAAAACCATCAGCCGCAGCCTGCACATAATCAAAAAGCACCTGTTCAGCATCAAGCTCAGCAAGCTAAAAAAGCAGTAAACCCGTCACATGACTGGCGTTCAGGCCAAAAAGTGCCTAGCCAATACCGCGGCAACAGCTATAAAGTTGATCACAGCAAATACAAAAAATTAAGCAACCCGGGTAAAAACCAGCAATGGATCAAAGTGAACGGCGACTACATTTTAACTAACGTCATCACTCATTCAATTATCAAAATCATCGGCGGTTAATCCCTCCCCTGTGAATTTGGAAAAGAGCGCTTCGGCGCTCTTTTTTATGCCTTGTGCACAGCTTTTTTTGTTACTGCTTTGCAGCAATCTATTTTGAATCCATATTTCATCCCTATATTGCACTTAAGACAAAAGAAATCCATATAGAGTTTGAACCCTAATGAAAAAATTTCTGCAAGGCGCCTTGCTTCCTTTCAGTATTTTCGCAACCGGCATGGTCTTGCTGGGCTGTGATCAAGCAGCTCAGCAGGAAAATGTACGCACTGAGCAATCTCAAGCCGAAGCGGACCAAAATGAAGATATACAGGCAGATGCAAATTCAGAGAAGGCCCCAGCGCGCGACATCCAATTAAAAAGCGGCAATATGTTTTATGTCATTCGTGATGTCGCTGACTTGCAGCTGAAAGCCGGTGATTATGTTGAACAGCTGCAGCAGACTAAAACAGAGCTTCAGCATGCTGTCGATTTACAGGATCATGAAAAACTGCAGCAGACGGCTAGCCAATTGCAAAAACAGCTCACTGGATTCAACCAGGCCTTGACCGCTGTCAACTTGAAAACTCAGGAAATTTCAGATATCCGCAGCAACATTCTTTCTGCCAATGAACAAGTGCTGGCTTCTCCATTTTTAAATGGCCAAGTCGACTTAAGCAAAGTCGATTTGAAAAAAATTGAACAGCAGATGGTTTCGATCCAATCCGAAATGGTGAAATTGGCGGGCATGCTGATCCAAAGCAGCAGTTCAGACAGGCATGAAACCAGCCAGTCCTAAATACTTGGCTCAAAAACACATTCAGATGCCCGCCGATCTATCGGCGGGG
>NZ_LUAW01000041.1 GCF_001605895.1 Acinetobacter pragensis | reverse complement strand
CACGGCCTGCAGGCCTTCTTTCTGCAAGGCGTCCGTACGCGCCATCACCACAAAGTTTGAATCTGTTTTTGCATCAACCGCGGATTTGATGCGGTCAACCATTTCCTGCTGCGTCACGATTTCTTTGTTCGGACGGTGGCCGCAGCGCTTCTGCGCAACCTGGTCTTCAATATGTACAGCAGCGGCGCCGGCGGCGATCATTTGCTTGACGCTGCGCGCGATGTTGAATGCGCCGCCCCAGCCGGTGTCGATATCGACCAGCAGCGGGGTGTCTACGCGTTCTGTGATACGGCGGACATCTTCTAAAACGTTATCCAGACTGGTCATGCCTAAATCAGGCAAGCCATAAGAGTAGTTCGCGACACCGGCACCCGAAACATAAATGGCTTTGTAACCCACCTGTTTGGCCATCATGGCTGCATAAGCGTTGACTGTACCGATGATTTGTAATGGTTTTTCCACTTCTAGAGCTTGTCTAAATCTTAAACCTGCAGACGTTTGTTCTGTCATATTCCTTTCCTTGAACATCGATTAAATAAAATTAAAAAAATTACTCCTTTGCCAATAAAACTGAGCCATAGACTTCACGTAAATCTTTTTTCAGTACTTTGCCTGTACCGCCGACAGGAATTGAATCCACAAAAATAACTTTGTCAGGAATTTGCCATTTGGCAATTTTATCGGTGAAAAAAGCTAAAATTTTATCTTCCGTAATTTGGCTGGATGCAGATTTTTTCGCAATTAAAACCGGCCTTTCGTCCCATTTTGGATGCACGGCAGCAATAACGGCCACCATATCAACTTCAGGATGCGCGATTGCAATATTTTCCAGCTCAACAGATGAGATCCATTCCCCGCCTGACTTAATCAAATCTTTCGAACGGTCACTGATGGCCATATAGCCGTCTTGATTAATGGTGGCCATATCACCTGTATCAAACCAGCCGTCTTCTGTTAACGCATGGCTGAACTGATTAAAATACGACTCAACAATCCAATGCCCTTTAATCTGTAAATGCCCTGTTGCATGGCCATTTCGCGGCAATTCATCATTGCTATTTTCCTGCCCGCAAATGCGGATATTGACACCAAAGGGCGGACGGCCTTGTGAAAACCGAAGCTGAAACTGTTCTGATTCATCAAGTTCTAAATGCTTGGCTTTGAGCTGGTTAATCACGCCGACTGGGCTGGTTTCAGTCATGCCCCAAGCATGGATCGTTTCACATTGAAATTCGTCTTTAAACGCCTGCGCCATCGATGGCGGACAAGCCGCACCGCCTACAACATTGCGCTGCAAGCTTTTCAGCTGAGAGCCCGAATTTCGGGCAGCTGTTAACAGCCCTTGCCAAATGGTCGGCACGCCTAAAGCATTGGTTACTTGATATTCATCAATAAGCTGCACCAAGCTTTCGCCATCCAGCATCGGTCCCGGCAGAACCATGCTGCACCCTGCCATCGCGGCGGCATACGGCGTCCCCCATGCATTGACATGGAACATGGGAACGACGGGTAAAATCCGATCTTGGGCTGAAAAATTAAAAGAATCCGGCAAACAGGTGGCATAGCTATGCAGCACAGTTGAACGGTGGCTGTATAAAACCCCTTTAGGATGCCCAGTCGTTCCTGAGGTATAGCACAATGAACTGGCTTTAGATTCATCCAGTTCCGGCCATTCAAAATCCGCAGATTGGCCTTCGATTAATTCGTCATAGAACAGCACTTCGGGAAAAGCTGTCTGAATTTTTTCGTCATAGCCATCCAAGCAAATAAAATATTCGACATAGGGAAGTGTTTTTTTAATCGACAGGACTAAATTAAGAAAAGTTTTATCAAAAATCAGAGTTTTATCATTGGCATCGTTAATAATATACGTCAGCTGTTCTGGAAAAAGCCTTGGATTAATCGTGTGGCAAATTAACCCGCTGCCTGAAATGCCATACCATGTTTCTAAATGGCGGTGATTATTCCATGCCAGTGTCGCAATTCTGTCGCTCACGGTAAAACCAAAAGACTGCAGTACATTGGCAAAGCGTTTAGAGTTTCGGGCAATCTGCCCCCAAGAACTATGGGTGATTGAACCGTCAGTATTTTTTGAAATAATGGCAGTGTCAGCATGATAAATTACCGCATGCTCTATGAGACTGCTGATCAATAAAGGCTGAAACATCATATTTCCAATCATCAAAACATCCTTATTTAAAATCTTTTTTAGACTTATTGTTGAAGATCCGCAGCCTGTTAGCCCAGTGATCGGTTTTTAAATTACCGTTTTTTCTGATTTGGTTTTTGTCTTTTGGTTGTCATGTTTTGTCATTTCGTCACTTATAAACCAAAAATAATTACAACTATAATTATTTGTTTTTATTAATTATTTATACGAATAATCCATATTATAAAAATAAATATGTAAAAAAGCTTGATCAACACATGCAGCATTTTTGAATATTGTTAAATAATGAATTGAATCTAAGAGATACATAAAGCACAGAAGAAAATGTCGATGCGAAAAGCCAAGAAAAGCACAGCGCATCACAACAATGAAATACCCTTAAACCATGTTTAAAGATGGATATTTATACGCCGCCAACGCCCTGGGGTAATGCCATACCAGCGTTTAAACGCGCGGGTAAAATTAGCCTGATCGTCGTATCCAACCTGATTTGCCACCTCAATAATCATTAATTTTTTATTTTTTAATAATTTAACTGCAATTTTTTTCCGTGTAGCCTCCAACAGCGATTCAAAATTCGTTTGGTGCCTATTTAAATATCGGTACAGCGTAAAACGGTGCATAGAAAAATATTCAGCGACCCGCTCAACATTACAATTGCGGTGCGGCAACAGCTCTTCAATAATTTTACAAATTTGGCTGATCATATCCGCATGATCATGGCTTTTCAGTTCGGAAAGATGCTGATGTAAAAATTGATCCAGCTGCTGATCATGCCCTGCTCTTTTTTGATCCAGCAGCTCTTCAGGAAATAAAATTTCATGCTGGGATTGGCCAAACCAGACAGGACAGCCAAAGACTTTTTCATACAAAAGCGCACATTTTGGCTTCGGATAAGAAATGCGCACCAAAGACGGCCGCCAGGATTTGCCCAAAATCAGCTCTACAATAGACACCATAGCGACTAAATAAGCCGTTTGATACTGCTCTTTTCCTGGAATATCGCCATCAATATGCATGCAAATACGGGCATAACCTTGATCTTCCTGTAAGTCTAATTTTTGGCCTCTGTACCACATACTGCCGTAATTAAAGAGATTCTGCATGGCGTCGCGCATGGTGGCTGCATTCAGCACTAAAAAACGCAAAGGGCCAATATTTGCAAACTGCGCTTTGCCTCCAATCAGCAAGCCTAAATGGTCACAGCCTGTTAATTCTTGCGCAGCCTGAAAAATACGGCCCTGCGTCTGCAGAGAAATCGGCAGCAGATTATTTTTAAGATCCTCAACTTGAATTGAAAATTGATTAAATACCATCTGAGCATCCACGCCATGCTCCTGTAAATAATTCGCAATCAGATTTAAAATCCCGATCGGATTTGAAATCTCTTGCAAATCTGAAGTGCTACTGTACATATCAACCTCGGACTTAAATCAATAAACGGCTATTCAATCAATGTTTTATTTACTTTACAGACAGCCATACCACCCGCACATGGCTGTTAAATGCTGCGGTCACAAACCGATTCAGCATTCAAAAACAAATCAGAAACTCGTTTTAAACACCAGTGAAGCAAAATCACGGTCATCTAAAATACTGAATTCATTGTTCCCGAAGAAATTTGTATAGGCAATTTCAGCAGTATATTTCTTTTGATATGTTGCAGAGACCCCCATAGAAATTGCCATTTGACCTTCTTGAAAGTTTGGACCGTAACCATATACATCATGACGGAACATCAGACTCGGCGACACTGTCGTTTGGGGAAGTAAATTGCTGTAATTCAATGCTCCACGCAAACGGTAACCAGCTGACCACTCTCCAAAAAAGCCGTCATCATTACAGTATTTTGCATTCATATCCTGAATATCGTCATCAGGCAATTGACCTGTTTTAGGCGCAATACAGTACGTATTCACATCAGCCGGATCATAAGCGCCTGTTGACAAGCCACTGCGCCCAAATGCGCCGCTGCGGCCAAAATTATATTTATCCGTATCGCCAATATGGTTGACACCCAGCTCACCGATTACGGATAAGGCGCTTGCTCCAAGCACATTCGGAATCATGTTTGCAGCGCCCAGTGTAAACTGCGTTACCGGCACACGCGCAAAACCATTGATTCGCTCACCCAATGCTAAGGTTTCATCAGGTCTGGTCAAAGGCGTATCAGGGAATAAAGCCTGCGCATAAACCATATCAGTACTGTTAAAGTGCAGCGGCATATTCGGCTTATAATTCAATTCGCTAAAAATAGCCGTCGTGCCGGCTTTAGCCGTGAAACTAAGGCCGTACATTTCAATATCTTCAGGATAAACTGAAAGAATTCTGGCGGTATGATAGTTTGCCGCGCCTGGCGCTGATACAACCACACCGTCAAAATGCAGAATGCGGCTGTGATAATTTGCATAATAAGCGCCAAGTTCGGCATTATTGAGACTTGGAATGGTTTTCTTAACCGCAAAACCAAATTGACCATTATCTTTTGCATATTCACTTGGCAAACGCGCTACAGTAAAATCCAATGGGCCATTCACCGCCTGATCTGTGGTAAACCCCGGCCCGCCAATTAAAAGCGGTCCGCAGTTTTCTGCAAACACATCCGACACTTCAAAGAAAGTACCGCAGCCATCAATAACTGACGGTCTAAATTTAAATTGATAGAAACCTTCGACTTTCAGTGTGTCATTCAAGTCAGCAGCAAAAGAAAACATCTCTACTGGAATAACTCGCTCCTTGACGTCACCGCCGGGACGATTCATCCCTGCATAGTCAAACGCGCTTACTGAGTTTAAACCGTTTTGAAAGAATTGAGATTTCCCCCAATTCAATGCATGTTTACCAAGTTTTACATTTAAATTTTTTGAATGATCAAAGTCGAATGTTTTCCAGATATAGGCATCCCACAGGTCTATGCCTTTATATTTAGCAAGGCGCGGCCAAGCCGAATCATCAAATGCTGTAAAATCGCCATGGCCTATTTCATAGGCATGGTCATACCAATATTTAGCACTCAGCACCGCGCCTTGCCGCTGGCCTTCTAGACGAACTTCGGTTAAGCCTCTGAATATTTGCGAAATCGGATCACCTTTTTCAAAATTGGCACGGCCATTATCACCATTAATATCGATGCCAGTGCCGGCTTTACCAATACTTTGCGCATCCGGCTTGTAAAGCATAAATGGATCAGCGCCTTCGGTACTCCAGCTTTGCCCGATACTCACGCTGGTATTGGTTTCTAATTTCCATTGATCATTCAAAGCATAACTTGCGGCCTGAGCATGAGAAACACTCAAGATTAATCCCATGAATATGCTCAGTTTGGTCATTTGTGTTTTTGGAAAATCATATGTCTTCTTTTTTACAGCTTTACTGACCATATCATCTCCATATCGATATGATTTATCTGTTCATTATTGAATTATTACTGCCTTGCAATTGAATAAAACCAGATCAGCATCTCTTATGTTTCTAATCCATTCCATTGTTTTTAAATGCAGTTTTTATTCGCTCATTTAGTCTTTTTTGCCCAAGCTATCCTTTAGCTCGAGATTTAAACTACCTGTTCTTAAATGAGCGGTTTTGTCATCTGGTCATCAAAATTAGTCATTCCGTCACTTGCTGTTAAATCTTTTTCAGCCGTGCTTTTTTCCTTTTAAATTGCCAGCAGGCGTCTTTGCGCTATAAAAACCTACAGACAGAAACTGCGTATTTATTATAAAAAATAAATAAAATTTAATTATTTAAATATTTTCCATATTTACTGCATCCAGCTGCGCAATTAGCTGCTCAGCCATAGGCCAAGAGCCAAAACCAGCGGCAGGATTCAGATGCCCCACTGCGCCGGCGTTTACCAGCTGACTTCCCCATACTTTCGCCATCTGCTCTACCTCATCAAACTGCGCTAAATGATCATTGGTGCTGGCTACGACAATGCTTGGAAAAGGCAGCTTTTGATTTGGCAAAGGACTCCATCCTTCCTTTTTCAATAGATCTGGACTCGGGTAATTTGCAGGCCAGCTTTGCGAAAGGTCTGGCGGTGCAACCAGCAAAGCGCCCTGAATATCATGCTGATGCTGTACAGCCCAATGCAGCGTCATCAATACACCCGCACTATGCGCCACTAAAATAACTGGACCTTGAATTTTTTCCAGCTCTGCCTGAATCCGCGCCACGCGGTTTGCACAATTCAGTTGATCTATTTCTGCAGGCGCTACAGAACGGACTTTGGCTAAGCGCGATTCAAGCAGCGTCTGCCAGTGTTCAGCAACGTGATCCCGCAAGCCGGGAATAATTAAAACGGTCGCCTGTGTAAATATCTTTTCCATTTGTCTACCTATAAAGCCTTTATGCATTACCATTCCTTGGGATAAGGCCTGTTCTTATTCAACATAAATTGACGGGACTCGGGGCGATATACACTGAACGACACTTATTTATCTTTTGATGACAAATCATTTAATTAATAATTTTAAAGGTCAATTTTTTTTAAATATAAACTATTGATTTAAAATAATTAATTATAAAAAGATGTTAAATAAAAAGAACTAATGCATGTTTTTCCTAGAGTTATGCCAATTGCTTAAAACAATTGCGGCTCTAATAATAGGCTTGAGTTTCGGAAAGGATCCGCTGAAACCATAAAAATAAATAGCAATCGTAAGGAAGTGAAAATGAGTCAAATCTATAAAATAGCCATGCCTTTTGCATGCTTGCTGTCTGCGAATTTAGCTTATGCGGATTCGGTAAACTATAAGCGCTGGGCCGTCAGTGCCGGCTGGATGCATGTCATGCCTCAAGGCAAAGCCAATTCTACTCGTGTTACTACTGCTGTCGAAGAAGGCGGCAGCTACGGCGTCGGATCATTGTGGGGCAGTGATCTTGGAGAATATTCAACCAACGCTGATGATATCAAAGGCATGGGCGGCCTTTTGCTCAAATCATTTATCAAAAATGGCCAAACCAATCCCGACTATAAAGTGCCCTCAGGCCTTAGCCACGCCTGAGGTAAAAGTAAAAACCAGTGATGATTTTGCTCCTGTCTTTACCGCAGGTTTTACTTATGACTTTACAGACCGCTGGTTTACTACCGGCTCACTCAGCTATATGCCTAACTTCAACAACGTCGCTACAGTGACCGTGACTGATACCTCGACAGGCAAAGAACTCATTAAGTCCACCACAAAGATTGATCTGGACCCATTAGTGACTTATGTCGGGGTTGGTTACCGCTTCTAATTGATAGACAATACCTTGCGGTTTATTCAATCATCAATTGCGCATAGTGCTTTTAAAAGCTAGAAACCATGGCTGCTGATATTCAGGGCGATAGATGTTTATAGCAGATAAAGTGATTTTATCTGCGACGCATTGAATGATTTAATTTTAAGGCTGATTCTTATTCAATATAAGAATCAGCCCTTTTCATTTCTTTTTTTGCTGCTGGCAGAATCAGGGAAATTCCAGAAATACAAGCAGTTTCATTTGATGAGAAACATCTCTTTTATAAGCGGTTTATATTGGTTATAAATAAGATCATCCAGGATGGCTGATTAAAAGACAGGGAGAAATTGATGGTCCCACTTGCTCACACGGCTGTACTCAAAAATTATTTTGATGTCAGCCAGCGCCTAGACCTTAATCCATATCAGTTATTATCCAGTGCAGGAATTTATCCTGCGCTTTTGAATGATTATAAACAGCGTATTCCAGTCGATAAAGCCATCTGTTTACTCGAACAATCTGCGCTCACCAGCGGCTGTGAAACATTCGGCCTGCATATGGCGGAACAGCGTCAAATTGCAGATTTTGGCGAGCTCAGCCTGTTATTAAGCTATCAGCATACACTGCGCGACGCGCTGCAAACGATTGTGAGATACCGCAACATCATCAACAATGCGCTAGAAATGTGCCTTGAAGAAGTTGGAAATACCGTCATTATTCGAATAGAAGTGATTTCTGAATTTTCAGGCTATAGCCGGCAAGCCATTGAGCTGGCTTTAGGCATTACGCATCGCTTCTGCGCCGCTTTACTGTCCCAAAAATGGCACCCTTTAAGTGTGCACTTTAGCCATAATGCCCCACAGGATATTGCCGTGCATCAGCGCATCTTTGGATGCCCTCTGGAGTTTGGCAGCGAGTTTAACGGCATCGTCTGCACCATTGCCGAGCTGGATAAAACCAACCCGCAGGCCAATACAGCCATGGCCGGTCATGCGCAGCGCTATTTGGATATAGATCTTTTACAGACAGAAAATGAATCGTCCATTATTTTTGACATCCGTAAAAGCATTTACCTGCTGCTGCCGATGGGCCGAGCCACCATCGCGCAAGTGGCGCATACGCATGGTGTCCATGTGCGCACACTGCAGCGCCGCTTAGAAGCATCAAAAACCAGTTTCAGTACTTTAGTGAATGATGTACGGCGGGTTTTAGTGTTCCGCTATCTGAAAAATCCAAATTATTCACTCGGGCAAGTATCCGATATTTTAGGCTACTCCATGCCCAGCTCTTTCACCCGGTGGTTCATCTGCCAATTTGGCATGTCGCCAATGGCTTGGCGCAATAATAATTTGAGCCTTCATTAACAGCGTTCAAAACCGCGCATTGTACAAAATGCCATGAAAAATGACGGCGCTGGAATGTGTGCATTTTTGATGCACTGTTTTTAAATGCAGGTCATGACTCACATAACTGAACACTTATAAAAAACCATCAACTTTTCCGGCCAGCAGTACACGCCTGCCAGCCGGAAAAGTTGATTCATTAAGATTTACAGGTCGAAACTAAAACAGCCAATGCATCAGGCTAAGAACCAGCAGCACTAGAAAAATACTCTCAGCCACCATAAACAGTACAGGCTTAATGCCTACTGTCGCCAATTCTTTAAATTGAGTCTTCATACCTAGCGCACTAATTGAAATAATCAGGCACCAGCGTGACAGTTCGTTGATACCGCCTTGCACCAAGGCTGGCACCCATCCCGTACTATTGATGCAGGCAAGAATTAAAAAGCCGACCGCAAACCATGGCAATAATGGCGGACGCTGACCATTTGACTCAGTTCCCTGCATCCGCGTAATCATGGCGGCGCATACAATAACGGGCAGCAGCATAGCAACGCGCATGAGCTTCACCACAGTGGCAGTATCCCCTGTTTCTGTCGACATGCTGTAGCCTGCGCCAACAACTTGCGCAACATCATGAATAGTTGCGCCTAAAAATATCCCTGCCTCTTGAGGAGACAAATCCAGCCATTGCGCAATCATCGGATAAACAATCATGGCAATGGTAGATAGCGCAGAAACCCCAATCACCGTAAATAATGTCGCTTTTTCTTTCTGCGGATGATTGGGCAGCGCAACCGATAAGGCCAAAGCCGCTGAAGCGCCGCAAATCGCGGTTGCACCGCCTGTCAGCATGCCAAAAAGCCGCTGAAAGCCAATGAGCTTTGCCACCACAATAGACACAGAAATGGTTACGAAAATGAGTGTGATGACTAAAGCGACTGGCTGCCAGCCCAGTGCTGTGATCTGCTCCAAAGTAATGCGCATGCCTAATAATGCAATGCCGATACGCATGACAGTACGCGCAGTAAACTCAATACCGGCTTTGCACCGCCCTTCAACCGATAAAAAACTCAGTCCCATTCCCAGCAGCAAAGCAAACAGCATGACGGGCGCGCCATAATGCTCGGATAAAAAGCTGGCTGCCGCTGCGGCAACCGCACTCACGGTGAAACCCGGCGCAATTTCACGAGCCCGCTGCGTCAGATTCATTCTTTTCATGAAAGGCATATGACTCGAACTATTCATGCCGATCTCCTTCATCCAATACAATGAACAACTGCTCTCCGACAGCTTCTACAGCGTATGCAGGCACTTTAAACTGATCTGAATTCACCATGTAACCGCTGCTGAGGTCAAAACGCAATCCATGCGCACCGCACCGAATCGTACAGCCTTCTAATTTTCCGCTAAATAAAGACGCTCCCTGATGAGGGCAGCGGTCATCAATTGCATAGAACTGCTCATTGATGTTAAACAGCACAATAAATTTATCGCCGGCTTGAAGAAAGGCCCGCTCACCCAAGCGTGGCACTTTCTCTTGCGGCACTTCAAAACGCAATGTCATACCGCCTGTCCTTGTACCGCAAGCGCATCAAGCATCGCTTTATACAGCGCATCTGCAGGATGTGCGCCCGCCATCGCAAAACTGCCATCAAAAACAAAGTACGGTACGCCTTTCCCGCCGGTATCTTTAGACACAAAGGAAATGCTTGGGCTGGCCAAAATACTGTTGACGGTTTCTTCTGAATAGCCGCAGTACATGGCGATTTTACGCAGCACAGCAGATTCGCTGATATTTTCAGAATGATGAAAATATGCTGAAAACAGGCCTTCCAAAAGCCTTTCACTTTGTTCAGGGCTTGATATTTTTAAAGCATTGACAAATAAGCTATGCGCTTTTGCAGTATTCGGCATGCGGTAAATACGCTCAAAATCGATATCCACATCTACCGCCCTAGCCGCTTGACGCACTTGCGCCTGACGCATCCGCATTGCCGTGACACTGCCCAATCTTTTTAAATAAAACGCTTCAAAAGGAACGCCATCTATTGGAATTTGCGGCAGCAGCTGCACGCCTCTCCAGCGCAGCAACACCTCAACATCTGGGTGGCTGTGCGCCAGCTGCTGAATAGCATTTTGCAACTGACGTTTTCCAATGAGGCACCATGGGCAAATGAAGTCAAAAAATACATCTATAGGCAATTGGCGTTTCATGATTAATTCTCCCTATTCTGTTCAGGGTTCTGTACTAATGCAGGTAAATGCGCGCGTTCCATATCGCGGTGGTAATGCCGTTTGGCATAAAAGAACACAGCAGCAGCTGCGATACTCACTAAGGGCATGAGCTGAAAGGCATGATGCAAGCCAATAATGTCAGACACTTTGCCTACCACAAGCGGCCCAAGCGCAAGTCCTAAGAAGTTATTGGCCAAAGTAAGTGTCGCAAAAGCGGTGCCATGCACAGAATTATGCGTTAGATTCGCCACCATTGCGCTGGATGGGCCATTGGTGCCCAACGCGAGGAACATGCCTAAACAGATCAGTATGAGCTGAAGCGTTCCTGCTTCTAAAGCAAAAGCCGTCATTAATAAAACACAGCCGCCTAAGCAGTAAATGATGGCCAGAAGCACTTTACGGTCTGGACGGTCTTTGCCTAAACGGTCGCAAAGCATGCCGCATAAAATTGTGCCAACTGCGCTAAAAAGAACAATCACAGCTGCCGTGATGCCCGCCTTATCTGTGCTCATTCCGTAATAGCGGTTTAGATAACTGGGCATCCACACAATCACCGTCCCGCCGACAAACAACTGCAAACCGCTGGCAATATATGTCGCAACTACAGACCGGCTGGAGTACAAGCTTCTTAGCGGGCTTTTTGCAGGTTTAATTTTCTGCCCGCTTTCATCTTTTAACCGCGGTGAAGCAATTCTTTTTTCTTTAACGACTATTGGATAAAGCAAAGCTAAAACCAAGCCAAATACAGCCATGCCGCCAAAAGCCCAGCGCCAGCCAAAATGTTCAGCCATGACTCCGCCAAGCGACATGCCCAGAAAAGAGCCAAATACGCCGCCCGCCATAAAAGCGCTCGCCAATGTTGCGCGCATTTCTCTGGGGAACACAGCCACCACCACAGCAATACCTACACTGCCATACGCCGCTTCGCCGACACCAACCATAAAGCGCGCAAAAAACATCTGTTGATAATTTTCTGCGACAGCACAGCCTAAAGTTGCCAAGCTCCAAAGCACCGCCATCAGCGTTAGGCTTTTAACCCGTCCAAAACGGTCTGCCATTAAGGATAAAGGCAGCGTCAGCAACCCCACCATCAAGGCAACAATTCCGCTTAATAGCCCCAGCTGGCTGTCAGTCAAGGCCCATTCACTTTTAATTAAAGGAAAGACCGCATTCAGCACCTGTCTAGACATATAGTCAGAAATCAGCAGGCCGAAGGTTAGAGCGAAAACCATCCAAGCATAACGGCGTGGAATGCCGATTGATGTATCTGCACTGCTCGCAGACACATATTGATGTGCACCCATACAACCTCCATGTACTTTTTATAATTGGTATTGATCTGTTTTGAACAAGAACTGGCGCCATCTATCAGCAGCACAGCCCTTGTTTTTTCATTATTGAAACAGGCCAAAATTCCGTTTGGCCCATCTGTGCTATTTACGCTGCGGCACACCTTTCTGACCTGCCTGACGGTTTGGCGCCATGCCATTGGCCAGCAGCGTTTCTTCGATGCTGCTGTATTGCACGCCAATACGGTAAATGTCACGCGCTTCTTTGCCATTCGCCACTTCACGGCCTAATTCATGCGCAATACGGACAGTCTGCTCAATTTGCTGCACAGACGAAAAACGCTGACCGCGATGATCGATAATGGTGTCTTCATTGCCTACGCGCGCGTGCAAACCCATCGCCATGGACATGGTATTGAATGGCAATACGTTCTTCAGCAAAGATTCCGAAGTCAGCGTACAGCCATCCGGCACGCGATGAATAAAGTTAAAGAAGTTAAATGGATTTGGCCCATCAAAACCGCCACCAATGCCGATCCAAGTCAAATTCATTGGCCCCATATACAGCCCTTTACGCACCATGCGCTCTAGGGTTTCTAAGCCATGCATGCCCGTCAATTGAAAGTGCGGCTGAATGCCATTTTGGCATAGGCGCTTTAAGTGCTCAGTCAGCCATGCAGGACCTGCAGGCACCGTCATTTCCGCATAGGCAGCTTGAATTGCAGGATGTTCTAATGATGTGCCTTTTAAATATTCTGGATAAAGCAGTTCCATAATATTCATTTGCGTCGTGTTCACGGCAACCGTGACTTGATCCGGTTTTGGAGTCAGTTCAGCCAACATGTGCCGGGTATCATCGCTCAGCCAAAGCGCAGCCTCGCCTTCACTTTCTGGCGCAAAGGAAATAGACCCTCCGACCTGAATAATCATGTCAGGAACCGCTTCGCGTACGCCGGCAATCAGTTCATTAAACTTGGACAGGCGCTTTGAGCCTTTGCCATCCAGTTCACGCACATGCAAATGTAAAACTGAAGCGCCTGCTTCGTAGCAGTCGACTGCTTTTTGAATCTGCTCATCCATAGTTACCGGAATATCTTCCGGAAAATCTTCCGGCATCCATTCTGGGCCATACGGCGCAACAGTAATTACCACTTTTTCCATATTTTCTGGGTGCAGCGAATCATCAAAGAATTGCATGTGCATGTCCTTTTGTCTTTTATAAATATTAAATTGAATAAAATCTGCTGGTTTTAAAACCTAGTACGTCGCATCACCAATAATGCCTGCCCGCTCCATTTTGCGGTGACATGCGGGATAATCCATCACGGCATAATGCTGCGTGCTGCGGTTGTCCCAAATGGCAATGCTGTTTGGCTTCCAGCGCCAGCGCACTTGGTACTCTGGAACATAGGCTTGGGAAATCAAATAGCGCAGCAGGTCTGAAGCGCCCGGATTGGCATCTTGCCCATAGCGCACAAATTCCTTGGTATGAAAATTACTGAAATGCGTCGTAAAAGCATTTACATATAAAATTTTCTCTCCCGTTTCCGGATGAGTCCGCACTACCGGATGCTCTGCATCGGGATACTGTGCTTTAAGCGCTAAACGCTTTTCAGTAGGCATAGCCGCGCCGAAACTGGCTTCAATACTGTGATAGGCGCGCAAGCCGGCAATTTTAGTTTTGATTTCTTCCGGCAGCTTTTCATAGGCCAAAGCCATGTTGGTCCACATGGTATCACCGCCCACTGGCGGACATTCAATACAGCGGAGCACACAGCCCATTGGCGGGGCTTTGCGCCAGCTCGCATCGCTGTGCCACGCATTTTCATAGCGGTCGATCGGGCTGTCTGGATTTTTATAGATTTGCACTAAACCCGGATGATCGGGATGGCTGCCGACTGCGGGATGATCTTCCAGCTGCCCAAAACGCTCAGCAAAAGCGACATGCTCCGCCCGCGTTAAATTTTGATCCCTTAAAAATAAAACCCGGTGTTTGAGTAAATGTGTGCGGATTTCAGCAAATAAATCATTATCATGAATTGCATCCGCCAAGCTTATCCCGCTTAATTCTGCACCTATATTGCAGCTTAACTGTTCAATTTGCATAAGAAATCCTTTTCAAATTACAAAAATTGATGATCCTGTTGTTCTACGCGCTTCTAAATCACGGTGTGCCTGAACTGCATCCTTCAGTTCATAGCGCTGATTAATTTCAATTTTAATTCGGCCATTTAAAACATGATCAAACAGCTCATTGGCCAGCTCTTGCTTTTCAGCAGGGTCTGCAATGTAATCTGCCAGTGCTGGGCGGGTAATGTACAGGGAGCCTTTCATTGCCAGCAAAACCGGATTGAATTCTGCAATAGGGCCTGACGCTGTTCCCACACAGACCAATAAACCGCGGCGTTTTAAAGAATCCAGTGACGCCATGAAGGTATCTTTACCCACGCTGTCAAAAACAACGTTTACGCCAATGCCATCCGTCAGTTCGCGCACCCGTTCAGCAACATTTTCATGACTGTAATTAATGACATGGTCGCAGCCGTGAGCGCGGGCGATGGCTGCTTTTTCTTCTGAAGATGTCGTGCCGATGACGGTTAAACCCAGCAGCTTTGCCCATTGTGAAACAATTAATCCCACACCGCCTGCTGCTGCATGCAAGAGAATCGTGTCACCTGCTTTAAAAGGATAGATCCGGCGCATTAAATAGGCTGATGTTAAACCGCGCATGGTCATAGCCGCTGCAGTTTCACAGGAAATGCCTTCTGGCAGCTTGATCAATACATCTGCGGCAATTAATCGGGCGGTGCTGTATGCGCCTAAAGTATTTAAAAATCCCGTATAAGTCACGCGATCTCCGACTTGAACATTCGTAACGCCTTGGCCCACAGATTCAACCACACCCGCGGCTTCTACTCCCATGCCATTCGGCAGCGGGATCTGATACGTGCCATTGCGGAAATAAGTGTCTGCATAATTCAAACCGACCGCTTCATGGCGCAAACGCACTTGCCCTGCCGCCGGCTCTCCTACGTCTATATCTTCATACTTCATTACTTCAGGTGCCCCTGTTTCATAGAAGCGTATTGCTTTATTCAATGTCATTTTACTGTCCATGCTGTGTATTTTTATTCAGTGCTTCTAAAGCATGCACCCAAACTACAACACTCAGAATCCACTTCACTTTACATAACACGACAGGCACTTAGCATTTTGCGACAAATCAATTGAAGTATTTCAGATAAACTATTCATCTATTTCCTATTAGAATTATTTTATCTTTCCAATGAATAGGTTAAGCATTTGACTCTCTTTAGTTGAGTAGACATTTTCTATACAGCCACTCATTTATCTGGCAGATTTAACTTGAATGACTTCAGTGAAGCTAAAACATGACACTCAAACAATTGAAAGCTTTTTTAGCCCTAGCCCGTACGCTGAATTATGCAAATGCGGCAGAAGAACTTTACCTCAGCCAGTCTGCTCTCAGCATTTCCATCAAGACATTAGAAGAAGAGCTGGGCGGCAAACTGTTTAAACGCAATACCCGCCGTGTCGAAATTACCGCTGAAGGACTGTCCTTAATTCCTTATGCTAAAAAGCTCTTGGCCAATTGGGAAGATATGGAAAAGGATGTCAAACAGCGCTTTAAATTAAACCGCGGCACTTTGAATATTGCGTCTATGCCTTTTGCGACGCATGCCGTGCTTCCGGCAGTGATCTATGAGTTTTCACAGCGCCATCCCAATATCAGCTTTTCAATTCATGATGTGCCTAACGAAAAAATTATTGAAAAAGTACAGGAAGGAATTTTTGAAATTGGCATCTGCTTTCAGCCCAAATTCTGCGATCAGCTGGTTTTCCATTCCTTATTTCAGGAAGACTTTATTGGCATAGTTCCCAAAGATCATCCCTTAGCGCATCAGCAGCAAACCACATGGCAGCAGCTCTGTTCATCTCCGTTCATCACCCTGCAGAATCCATCCATCATCCGCCACGTCGTAGAAAAAAAATGCTTGGAAAATAATGCTGTTCTAGATTTAAAAGTTGAATGCCATCAAATCAGCTCACTGTCTCATTTTGTGGCTTATGGCATGGGGGTCAGCGCTATTCCTCGGCAATTTCAAAAATGCATAGATTTAAAACAGGTTACTGTCATTGAGATTTCAGATGTCAATGTGCAGTTGCAGCTGGGAATTATTTATAAAAAGGACTTTCAGCTTTCTCATATTTCATCTGAATTTATCGACATGATATTGACTCATCCCTTTTTCCCTCATCAATAGGCCCAATCACCGCGTGAACTTTATGCATTTTTTATAAAGTCATGGATGATGACTGGCTAAATGGAGACGGCAGCTGCCTATTTTCATGATCGATGATTTTTTTTCATTACACATTAAAAATAATCAATTTCTAAAAAATCCCCTTAGTGTGCTAATAATAAAAAATCTAGGAAAAGAAAGGTTCATCGGATGAATAAAGTTGCAGCCAGCGCACATGAGGCTTTAGCGGATATTGCCAGCAATAATCAAAGTATTGCGGTTGGAGGTTTCGGCTTATGCGGCATACCAGAACAATTGATTGATGCCTTAAAAGACATAGGCGCAACAGGCTTAACCTGTATTTCAAATAATGCCGGAACGGACGGTATTGGTTTAGGGAAATTATTGCAAACCAAGCAGATTAAAAAAATGATTGCCTCTTATGTCGGAGAAAATAAAGAATTTGAACGGCAGTTTCTTAGCGGTGAATTGGAAGTTGAACTGACACCGCAAGGCACGCTAGCAGAAAAATTGCGTTCAGGCGGTGCTGGCATTCCTGCATTTTTTACTCAAACCGGCGTAGGCACCCTCATTGCTGAAGGCAAAGAAGTCCGCCTGTTTAATGGTAAAGAATATCTCTTAGAACCGTCTTTAACCCCAGACATTGCATTAGTCAAAGCCTACAAAGCCGATAAAGCCGGTAATTTAGTGTTCAGAAAAACAGCGCGGAATTTTAATCCGGAATGTGCAATGGCTGGAAAAATTACGGTAGCGGAAGTCGAGATGATTGTAGAAATCGGCGAGATCGATCCGGATGATGTTCATTTACCTGGCATTTATGTCGACCGTATTGTCTTAAATGCAGCTCCTGTAAAGCATATTGAACAGAAAACACTTAAAGCAGCGGAGGCTTAATATTATGGCGTGGACACGTATTGAAATGGCGCAGCGGGCGGCCTTGGAACTTAAAGATGGCTTTTATGTCAATTTAGGCATTGGTCTTCCGACACTGGTTGCCAATTATATTCCGGAAAATGTAAATATCTGGCTGCAGTCAGAAAATGGCTTATTGGGCATTGGTGAATTTCCGACTGAAGAAACAGTCGATGCCGATTTAATTAATGCCGGCAAACAAACAGTCACCGCCCGTTCTGGCGCTTCATTTTTCTCAAGTTCTGAATCCTTTGCCATGATCCGTGGCGGGCATGTCAATATTGCAATTTTAGGTGCAATGGAAGTCTCGGAAAGCGGTGACTTAGCCAATTGGATGATTCCGGGGAAAAAGGTCAAAGGAATGGGCGGCGCAATGGATTTGGTCGCCGGCGTGCAAAAAATTGTTATCCTGATGGAACATACTGCTAAAGACGGCAGCCCTAAAATTTTAAAACATTGTTCACTGCCGCTCACAGGTAAAGGTGTTGTCAGCCGAATTATTACGGATTTAGGTGTCTTGGATATTACAGAAAAAGGCATTGAGCTGATTGAATTGGCACATGGCGTAACACAGGAACAGATTCAATCCGCGACAGGTGTTGAACTCATTACACATAATTACCAGGTTGCCTGAATCCGGTCAGCGGTCAGAGAAGTAACTGATGAATGATATTTCATACTTAAAGCTGAAATAAACTTATTCTGAAAATTTTCATGAATCGGTTCATCTGATATAAAAAAGCGAAATCATCATGATTTCGCTTTTCACAAATACATCTTGAATATATTTATATTTTCAACTCTCTAGCATCTATTTTAAAATTTAGCACTAATACATTAATACCCATTAATTAAAAATTTAACAAACAACTTATTTATTAATTAATTAATATTTTATTAAGAAATTACACCAAAATTTATAAATGCTAGATAATCAAATTCAAGGACCATCATCTCAAAAATCAAGAAAAATTATTTTAGTTTCAGAATTTTCAACCATAATAAAATCCCTAATTTAAGCTATTGCTTAATTTATGATTTCATCAGCTTTTTAGCTAAATAATCAGGGTTTAAAAATACCATGCTGATTAGGCCAGCAATAATCATATAAATCCCGATATATTCAAAGCCATGATTCATCCCAATAATAAGTTTTTCAGCCATTTCAGGTACCAGCGGAACACCTTTAGCTGGCTGTATATAGCCTGCGGCATCCATTAAATATCCCACCATAGTCGGTGAAACGATCCCGCCAATTGATGAGGTTGCAACCAAAGTCGCCATGACGGCCGCACGTTGCTTTGAACTCACACTGAAGCCGACGGCCATAGTCGCCAGCGGAAAACACATGGCAAAACCTGCCGCAACAGTGATCAGCAAGATACAAATTGCGCCGCTTAAGAATGGAATAAGATAAAAAGCAATGCCAGAAACAAATACCAGCAAACCAAAAACAAAGCCTAATGAAATATGAACTGTAGCGCCCTTTTTCATGAATATTCTAGAAAAATACCCCGCACCCGCTAGGCTAATTGCCCCTAGAATCCAAGGCAGGCTTGAAACTGCGGCAATAATCTCAGGCGAAAATGTACCAATTGAAGCAATATATTTCGGCGCCCATGTCGTTAAAAAACCCAATGACCAAAAACAGCCCAAGCCGGCTAAAAATGATGAAAGAAACATTTTTGAAAAAAAGATTCTAATAATCGGCACGATGGCTAAAACATCGACATACTTCACAATACTTTTACAATTCGGATCATATATTACCGGCACTGCCTGAATTTTCTGATCATTTTCTTTACTCTTGAAATGGCTATATGGGCCTTCTTTAGCCACTATCGCCCAAAGTACAGTCCAAATTAATCCGACCAAACCCAGAAAGCCGAATGCCCATCTCCAGCCTAAATCTGGATGCGCAATAATATAGGCAAGAATTGGGGCTGCAACCACAGGTCCAATGGTTGTACCGGATGCAACCAAACTGCTTGGAAAACCACGCGTTGACGGTTCGAACCAGCCCTGAACATGTGTTAATGAGATTGAAGAGGCAGGCCCCTCCGCAGCGCCAAGTACAATTCGGGTGACAAGGAGCGCCATTGCGCCTCCGCCCAGCAGCATTGGAAATTGCAAAACAGCCCAGCTAATGCCCATAACCAATATCAGCCATCTGGTTTGTACTTTTTCTGCAATAAATCCTACAATAATGCCGGATATAGCAAATAAGAAAAAAAATGAACTGCCAATAAAACCAAACTGCGTACTGGTCATTCCTAATTCAGACATAACCGATTCTGCCACCAGCCCCAATACAGCCTTATCCGCAAAATTAATCATTTGAAATAAAATCAGCAGCCCAGTAATTAACCATGCACGATTCAACGTTTGTTTAGACATTCCTCTTTTTGCATCTATTTCTGGCCGACTCACCTTCACATTCATTTTATCTTCCTTAATTTTTCACATATTAAGAGAGCATCTATTTAAAAGTCAAAATATAGGCTTTTTAAATAAATCTCCTTAAACTTCTTATCTAATTTATTTTTTACATAACAAAATTCTTATATATCTTGTCGAGATTTTAATTAAAATATTAATAACTCAAATAATCTAAAAATATTAATCGATAAGATTAAATACAAAGACCTCTAAAAATATTTTGATAGATTCATCAAAAAATTAGTAGAGGTCTAAATATTTTAGGTTATTTAATCTCTAGTACGGCATATGCCAAAATGCTGTGCTGAGCTTTAAAATGATGATCATCACTTAATTTCTACAGCAAAATTGCTCTATGCTTTCCTTTGTAATCGACAAATTTAGAATTTAAAGGTATAGCTCGTAATGATACGGTCTTCTACAAAATCTGTACCAGGAGTGTCTCCTGCGCCATATTTAATGTCCGCTCGAATATGTCTCCATTCCAAGCCTAAACCTTTCAGTTTTCCTTCAGGAACGGTGTAATTTACAATCACGTTCTTTTCAGTTTCTTTGTTGTCTTTAAAGCCCGGGCGGTATATTTCACTGCCGTTCAAATAACGCAGTCCTAATTTCAGCCCCGGAACACCCGCATTTTTAAAGTCATAGCTATATAATGCATGCCATGTCAGCTCTTTCGGTTTATAAAAAGCTAAGGTTGACCAGCTTTGCAGATAAGCTTGCGGTACATAGCCGGCTAATAGTGGAAGTGCATCATCCCCCATATTTTTCTGTATACCGGCAGTTAATGAGCTGCCGCCATTTTGAACTGTCGCTTGCAAACCTGCAGACTGAGCATCGATACTGCCAAAATAAGCATCGCCATCTTCTTTATAGTTAAAATAGCGGGCATCGACTTTTAACTTAGTCGCATTGATTTGCTCTGAATAAGCGGCATTCACATAATGCTGCTGATAAATATCTTCCAGCTGGCCAAACCAGTACGACCCAGAAATTTTTTGAGTGAAGTTATAATCTAATCCAAGAAAATTCATGCCGTCACTTTCTTTATTTGGATCTTTATTTCCACCTAGGCTCATTTTTCTAAATTCATCATCATCACGCGCATTAATATGCGTAAAGCGTCCCGCGGATATTTTCAGGTTTTTAATTTCCTTACTTTCAAGCATTGCGCCCGCAAAAGTTGTAATCAGCTGCCGTGAGTCATCCATAAACAGCACAGGTGTTTTTGGCAATAGCTCCCCTACTTTAAGTTCAGTGTTCTGGTACTTAAGCTTTAAAGTTGTCCCCAGTTTTAAGTAATCCCGCTCCTGACGTTTTTCAGCTTGGTCATACTTAAAAACTGTATCGAAACGCTCTTCATTATGGTCATTCAACCTTAGGGCATATTGAAAGCCAAGATCCAGGCCAAGCTGAATAGGCGTATCGGTATAGCCGGATTCAAAGCGCCCGCTAAGACCCTGTGACCAGCTGCCTATATCTTGATTTGTTCCTTCAAAATCGCGTTCAACATAAAAATTCCTGAGATAAACTGACTTCTGGCTGTCATCGAAAAAATTGGCGTGCGCGGCATTCAACCCAGCAATGCTAAAAAATGAAAATAGCACTGCTTGTTGAGCAGTACGTTTTGAAGATAAGCTATACATGGAAATCCTTTCCTACATCCGTATTGTTTTCCCATCCACTATGCAGACGCCATCGTTTTCCTGTCTGATATGGATGCTGACTTACCCCAATAGAAACTTTTTAATATTAAAATTTAAGATAATTTCAGAACTAAAAAGAAAAATTAGAATAACTCCAATTATTTGAATTATTAATGTAATTTTCCATATCTTATTAAGTATATAATCATACCTTTTCTATCATATTAATGTTGTTCAGAATGCATAGACAAAGAACTGAAGGAAGCCTGAATTTCTCCAGACTGTTAAATCGGCTTATATATCTTCAACATGAAGATCAATGTTTTCATTTTTAAAAACCTCTTGGATACAATCTAAGATTTTCGGAATGTAACTGCTCTGATCCATATTGCGCACGGATAAAGAAATCGGGCTATATGCTTCTAAATCCCGTATGGGGATATAAGCTAAATTTTTCATGCCAATATCACTGGCTGTTTCCGGTATCAGGCAAATGCCTTCTCCTGATGATACCAAGCCCAGCGCCATATGAATTTCACGCACTTCTATCAGCTTTTTCGGGACTAAGCCTAATTCTGTAAATATGCTCTGTACTGCCGTGGCAAAATTGGGTTTCGGGGTTTTTGGATAGGAAAAAATAGCCTCATCCAAAATTTGAGACAAATAAATGCCTGACTCAATAAATTCAGCTAAATGATGATTTTTATGAATAGCCAGCATTAAGCGCTCTTTCCTCAGCAATAGCCGCTTAATGGACGGATCCATGAGCCTCAGCCGGCCAAAGCCCAGATCTATTTTCCCGGCTTTAAGCGCTTCGATTTGATCCCGTGTGCCATATTCAATTAATTCAACATGCATATCCGGATTGCGTTGCCTGAATAAATAAATAATTTGCGGCAGCAAAGCGTAAAGTAAAGAACTGACATAACCGATGCGGACAGTCTGATCCACCGCATTGATCCGCTGCGCCATGGAAGTTGCCTGCGCCGTATGCGTTAAAATTTGAACAGCATGTTCATAAAAAAACATGCCTGCTTCTGTGGTTTTAACTGGACGGGAACCGCGTTCGAATAAAGTAATGCCCAGTTCTTCTTCCAGTTTTTGAATTTGCCGGCTCAAAGGCGGCTGCGCAATGCATAACTTCTCTGCAGCTTTAGTAATGCTCTGCTCTTCTACCACGGTAACAAAATAACGAAGATGTCTTAATTCCATTTAACATACCTTATAAGTATCTAAAAATACCAATTTAGCTATAGTTAAGGATATTACATTAAATTAGGGTATATAAATGATTTAATGTATAAGAATATGGAAGATGTATAAAACGATAGAAACATTGCTTGTCGAAATTCCTACCATCCGTCCGCATAAGATGGCTGTAGCGACGATGCAGACACAAACCCTGGTTTTGGTCAAAATTACCACCAGTGACGGTTTCATCGGATGGGGTGAAGCCACCACCATTGGCGGTTTAGGTTATGGTGAAGAAAGCCCTGAAAGCATTAAAGCCAATATTGACACATATTTCAGCCCACTGCTGAAATCACTGTATGGACTAAATATTGCACAGACCATGCAGACCATAAAAAGGAATATTAACGGCAACCGGTTTGCAAAATGCGCCATACAAACGGCCTTATTAGATATTCAAGCCCAGCGTTTAGGGTTGCCGCTGAGTGAAATTTTAGGCGGGCGCTTACGTGACAGCATTCCTGTGCTTTGGGTATTGGCATCGGGCAATACAGAAAAAGATATTGCTGAGGCGCAGAAAATGATTGAGGCGAAACGCCATAACATTTTCAAACTTAAAATTGGTTCTCGCCCAGTTGAGGCCGATATTGAACATGTACTGGCCATTAAAAAAGCGCTGGGGCAAGGCATTTCAATTCGGGTTGATGTCAATCGCGCATGGTCTGAATTGGAAGCAATTAAAGGAATTCAAATGCTGCAAGACGGCGGCATTGACCTGATCGAACAGCCTTGCGCTATTGATAATATTGATGCCATGCAGCGTCTCACCCGCAGGTTTGATATTGCCATTATGGCAGATGAATCCTTAATGGGACCAAACAGTGCCTATCAATTGGCTAAGTGCAACGCAGCCTCTGTTTTTGCAGTTAAAGTCGCGCAATCCGGCGGCCTGCTCGAAGGCTGTGAAGTTGGGAAAATTGCCAAACTCGCAGGCATTGATTTATACGGGGGCACAATGCTGGAAGGCCCTGTCGGCACGATAGCTTCTGCACATGCATTTTCAACATTTGACAATCTGGCATATGGAACTGAGCTGTTCGGTCCATTATTGCTGACAGAAGAAGTCTTAAAGAAACCGCTTCAATACCAAAACTTTGAATTGCAGATACCTCAAAGCGCCGGTCTAGGTATTGAGGTGGATGAAAACAAGATTGATCACTTACGCCGTCTGTAATTAAAGGAGCTGAGAATGCTTTTCCAAGTCCGCATGGATGTGCATATCCCATTAGATATGCCAAACGAGCAAGCCAATGAAATTAAAACTGTAGAAAAAGCCTACTCACAGGAATTACAGCGCCAAGGCAAATGGCGCCATATTTGGCGTGTAACCGGACAGTATTCAAACATCAGTATTTTTGATGTAGAAAGCAATGAAGAACTGCACAACATTTTGCAAGGCCTTCCGCTTTATCCTTATATGAATATTGAAGTAATGGCGCTTAACCGCCACCCTTCTTCCATTCGTGAAGACGATAGCTGATTTTCAATCATACACACAGCCCATTTTTTGGGCGCGTAAACAAGGAATGTGATTAAAGCGCCAGCTGAACGTAAGCCTTAAAATCACAAAGAAAACTGCATACTCAAGGAGAAAAAGTATGAACCGTCAAGAAATTGATCAATTAGTAAAACAAATGAATGTCGATACGGCTACAGGGCCAGTTGATGCACGTGTACAGCAAATTGTTGTCCGTTTATTGGGGGATCTATTTCAAGCCATTGAGGATTTGGATATTTCTCAAACTGAGCTTTGGAAAGGCTTAGAATATTTTACCGATGCAGGCCAAGCCMACTSTKWYYYWACWMKACGCYSTKMYGATTTAATTGTCTTTGGTTCTACACAAGGCTTATTGCATATTGTGCGTGCTGGAAAAACGAGAACTGATTCAGATGCCGGCAAGGAAGTCTTTACTTTTATGCCAACTGAAATGGTTGATGGGCAATCTCAGGGATTCCTGAACCAAACTCAGCAAGGAAGTGATTTAAAATAAAGAGGTGMCCATGGTGAAAGACAGCGCAAAACTGATGGYYTCAGAC
>NZ_LUAW01000040.1 GCF_001605895.1 Acinetobacter pragensis | reverse complement strand
GAATGAGAGGCTTTTTAGCGTTTACAGGCCTTATTTAAAATAAGCACCTTCTGTGTTGCTGTGATCCGTCTGATCCACAACACGCGCAAGTTCAGGAACATGCTGTTTCAGCGTAGTTTCTACACCCTGCTTTAACGTCAGGTCAATGGATGGGGTCAATCAAATTATGGGCGAATATTTCGCACAGCCTTACCCAGCCCGTGCAGCCTTAGGTGTAGCCAGCCTGCCAAAAGACGCTTTGGTTGAAATGGACGGCATAGTAATTATTAATCAATAAGTTAAATAAGAAAATTAAAGTTCTAACTTTATATTTTCCCTATAAATTATGAGCCGCCCTTGCGCGGAAATCCGAGCGATACTCGAATTTCCGCTCAGGCGGTGTTTTTTTATTCGATATTCCAATTACATTCATTGCTTTTTAAAATGATTTTTATTGACAAACGATAATAATTATCAATAATATTACTTATCCTATTTAAACATTCTGGCTGTATATCCATGTACGTTTGTTTGTGCCGCGGTATTACTGATCAAGACATTAAAGATGCAATTGCTGACGGTGCTGAGAGCTACCGTGAAGTGCGTGATATGCTCGACTTAGGTACATGCTGCGGCCGCTGTGCGCCAGAAGCCCGCGCAATCATCAGCGACGAAGTATCGCAAATTGCAGCGCGCTTAGCGATTGCCGCTTAAACATAATTACACCTTTCTCAAAATCTTAAAGCTCAACCGTATAATCATAATGATAAAACCAATGGTCTGATGATCATTCCTCCTCCCCCGCTTTGACTCGAAGCGGGTTTTTATTTTGTACAATCCATCAAATGCGCATTGGCTGAATAGTTTTTGATTGCGATTTTCATTTGCTGTTCAATAAATTACTCGCTATCACAGCACTTCTTGTTTAAGATATTTCTAAGACTATAATTTTTAAGCCCCTGTATTTAGGGCCTATTGTTTGATGGAGCAAGTGCAATGAAAGGCAATCGTGATGTAATTAATCAGTTAAATCAGGTGCTTTATCATCATTTAACTGCAATCAACCAGTATTTTCTGCATTCGCGCATGTTCAATGACTGGGGCATTGAACAGCTGGGTTCTGCCGAATATAAAGAATCCATTCATCAAATGAAGCACGCGGACAAAATTATTGAACGCATTTTATTCTTGGAAGGCCTGCCGAACCTGCAGCATCTTGGCAAGCTGTATATCGGCCAGCATACGGTTGAAGTGCTGAATTGTGACGTCCGCAAAGTTAAAGAAAATATAGAAGCCATTCAAAAGGCGGTTGCCTTAGCGGAAGAACAACTGGACTACGTCACCCGTGATTTAGTGCAGGAAATTTTAGAGAAAGAAGAAGAGTTTCTAGACTGGGCAACGACGCAGTTAGATTTGGCTGAAACTGTGGGTATTGAAAATTATATTCAGAGTCGGATTTAATTACCTCTATATTTTAGAGGATACCGAAAAATTTAGTATCTTCTAAAATACACCTAAACTATACTTCCTTAATTCCACGGTTTCAAATCTACAACTTCTACATTTTCTTGATTTATTAGAACAACCATATCTTGAACTGGAGCAGATAAAGCAACCCATCTGTTTGCTTTAGGGTATTTTTTTAAAATATTCTGAATGTCCTTTGCATCATTATATTTTTCAAGCACTAAAAAAGGTATTGAAAAATCATCCATTTTCTGCTTAGCCTTGATTAAGTCGCTATAATTTAATGGATTACGAATAGTCTTATTTTCATCATAACCCAATGAACCATTATTTATTTGAATATATTTTTTTTGTAAATCTAATGCAACAAATTTTGGACCAAATAATGGAGCTTTACTAAATTCACTCTTGAATAAATTACTATCTTGCCAATTAATATCACTATTTTTTACAATAATAAATGATGAAGAATCATAAACAATCCATACCGGGCGTCCCTGAGCAATTGTATAAAAACCATAGCTAAAAGCACAAATTTGTAAAAGAATTACAAATGAAATATCAAATTTTAATGTTTTTTTGCCTTCTTTATACACTAGCCAACCAAATAAAGGCCCTATTACTATATCAATTAAAATCAACATTAAAAATAGCGGAATTACACCTAAAGCTTTATCTAAAGGTGCTGGGTACCATAACCCAAAAATGATAGCACTTGCTATTAGTATAATTAATACAGAAAATAAAAAATGAATAGAAAAAAACCTAACACGCTTAGACATACACCTTCCCAAAATAGACAGCAATAAACATAATTATATTTTTCAAGGTAAAGCCTTACACGGTACACCTTCAGGAAGGTTACACTCAATTTTTGCCTTACTTGGCAATTTAGCCGTAGCTATCACTTTTTGCATTGTATCTAATGTCCAGCCTGAAGCATCAGTAATCGTCTCACAAGCTTTAATAACCGGCGCAATAGGATTAGTAGAATAATCTTGATCATACAACGCATATGCGACTGAATTACTGTAACTTTTTGCCTCATACATACAAGCTTTTGTCGATGCTGTCGCTGCCTGATGGTGATAGACTGGCAATGCAATAGCTATCAAGACACCTAAAATCGCAACAACTATCATTAATTCAATTAATGTGAAGCCACTGTATTTTTGCATTGAATTCCCCTACATACTAAATAGAAAGCAAATTCCACACCAAACAATAAATTTAAAATATTTCAACACTTTAATTGAATTAAAAATAATTCATCTAAAATGTCATTTATTAACATTTAATGACAGTTTTCATTGACGCTGACCTTTAAATATACAAATTAATTTATATTTTTCATCACATCCTCAATTTTATCGTTTCTCTTATATAAAATATTAAAAATATGCAGATAGAGATTCGCTTTTGCATAATATCCATTCCCCAAATAAATTTGAGTTAATTTTAATAAATTATACTTAGATGGATTCGATTTAACAAAGCTTTCAAATTTGTTTAACTCATCTACTGAATATTTATTTTTAACATCCAAGGCTACCCATATAGCATGATATTCCAAACTTGTTAGTAAATAATAATGATTTTCAATTTTAAGAAAGCCTGCTTCTTTTTTTACCATTCGTTCTAAAGCTAAAATTTTTGCCTTTGACTGATCTGCAAGAGAGTTTACATATTCCTGCCAAACTACGGCTAAACATGTAGCATAAATCAATAATAAAATAGAGTTAAATATTTTATTTAATTCAAAAAATTTTAAATACTTTATATCTGCTAATGCTATTCCTAACAATAAACCTAAGGGAAATAAAAAATAAGAATAAGATAAAGGATATTCTAAAAAAGAATGTACTATTATAGGCAACATCATCATTAATGATAAATAGGCTTCTTTACTTTTCGCATTAATCAATAATATATATAATAGCCAGCAGATATAAGCTAAAATTAATATACCTAATGGAATACCAACCCATAAGAAAATATCTAAAACAATATTATGTGAACTTGTATACCAAAGTCCCCAGTAAAATTTATCAATATTTTCAACAATACTGACACCTACCTGATTCCAGCCATAACCCTGCCAAGGCTGAAGTAAAATCAAGTCCAAGCTTTGCTGCCAAAGTGATAGCCGTTCATGGCCACTGCTCGCACGACTAACGATATCTCTAGTTTGAGTTAAATCAAGCTGAAATAATTGCTCTAAAATTTTAGTTAGTGGAGGTAATATACTGATGAAAACTATATAGCTAGCAAAAAGACTACCAAAGCCCAAGGTATTTAATTTTAATTGGGCACGAGTTTTAATTAGAAAATAGAAAAAGGCAATAAACAAACATACTACCCAAGCTGTTCTAGACTGAGTTAAAGCAATTCCAAAAATTAAGAATAAGCCAATTAAATATGAAAAATAAGACTTAAGTCGGTTTGTTTCATATAAATACCAAACAGAAACCAATGCCATGAATAAAAACGTAGATAAATGATTAGGCTGACCAAAGTTTGCAAATGGTCTACTACCAGAAAGCTCTAATGTCGGTAAGTACTGAATATAAAAATTTAACCATTGGCTACACGCCATAACAGTACTGACGCAACCACTGACTACAAAAGTGATACACAAAAAAGTCATCAATTTTGATTTATTTATACTTTCACTGCTATAAGCACCAGTAACTACAAAACAAAAAACAATCAAATAGAAAAAACTAACAATGGCAGTTGTCCATAAATAAATTTGCCCCCATGCAAATTGAATTAATGGAATACACGCACAGACGAATAGAGAAATAATAATTTTAGGTAATTTAATTTTATTAAAACTAATACTGATTAAAAGAAAAAGGGTGGCAACAAAAACTAGATATTCACCAATAAAACGCATCCATATTGTTGCATCTAAAGGAATTAAAAAAGAAAATCCAAATATAATAAAGCTTAAAATAAATAAAAATGTTTGAACCATATAATTTTCTCAAAAAAGAAAAACCACCTTCAAAGGTGGTTTTTCTTAAAATTTAAGTTTATTAAGAAAGAGTACAAGTTGCGCCATTCTCAAGATCACAAGTAACTGTTGTATTATTACCATTTCGAATAGTAGCAGTAACTTCACCACCACTTACATCAGTTGGCTTAGCACCGAATGATGCACATGCACCACCAGTTGGAGAATCAGGAACAGCATTTTGCCCATTTGGATCTAACAAAGCAGCTAACACAACATTAGAATAAGCTTTTGCTTCACCTAAACACGCTTTATCAGAAGAATTACGTGTATAGTTTTGATACGCTGGAATCGCAATCGCAGCAAGAATACCGATAATTGCAACAACGATCATTAATTCGATAAGAGTAAAACCCTTTTGAACTGATTTCATAACATTCTCCACAAATGTTTATTAATTTAATTATTAAGCGTTCAGCTTGTTTTATAAATAGCACTAATTGTGCCAAGATTAATTATAAATAAAATTTCAAAAAATACAGCACTTTAAAAAAGTATTTTGTATCTTTGTAATTTTTATATCACTTATTGTGCATTAAAGTGACAATTTGTGTCACATTTTTCCCAACTATATACCTATCCCAAAATGATTGGCGCATTTCCTAATTCATTTTTGATATCCGGACGGCTGTGCTGATAAAAATCAGCCAGCACTTTGCCAATTTCAAAGACCCCTTGAACCATGGCCAAACGGTAAGCCTGATGCTGCATTTGCTCAATGACCGCTTGACATATACCGTCCCAAACCTGCTGCTCTGTAGCATTCATAATGCCGCGGTCAATGACAATTTCGACTTTGCGCTCACAAAGGTTCAAATACAGCAGTACGCCGCTGTTAAATTCGGTATCCCATACTCCTAATTCTGCAAACAGCTGCTGGGCACGGCTGCGCGTATCTTGATGGTACGCTTGATTGGCCGGAATATGACCTTCTATGACCACTTGAATCTCACCCACATGCCCCTGCTCTGCCTGCTCCACTGCATGAGCGATGGCTTGCTGGTCTTGCTTATTGAAATAGCGCTTGGCCGCCGGCATATAAAGAAAATGCTTCAGCCAGCGCTGAAAACTAGGCTTCGTGACTTCTTCAAGCTTAGGCTGTGTCAAAATTTCAGTTGTTTCAGATTTCGTTACCATGAGCCTGATGCGCCCCCCCCGCCAAAACCGCCACCGCCGCCGCCATAGCCGCCACCTCCAAATCCGCCGCCAGAACCTCGGCCGCCGCCGCGCCCAGCGCCAGATAAAACCGCTTGAAATATAATTTGCGCCAATGCCGTAATCAGTAAAAAGAAAATTCCCCCGCCAATCAGCAAACTGGTAAGCAGCCCAGCCCCATTAACCAACCCCGCCACCGTACCAGCAACGGCTGCGGTTGCCGCGCTTAACCGGTTGCCCACAACATATGAACCAATAATGCCAGCAATTAAAATAATTAAAGCCGTCGAAAATGTTTTTTCTTTGGCTTGCTGTTCATGCAGCGCCTGCTCTTGACGCTCTTTTAATTCCTGTGCTGCTTTGGCCGCCACTTCCGGGTCCATATTCAGCACTTTTTCAATTTCATTCAAGCCAGACTGAATACCCTGCGCATACTGGTTTTGCTTAAAATAGGGGGTAATTTGATTCCGGATGATGCGGCTCAGCACAATATCCGGCAAGACGCCTTCCAAACCATAACCGGACAGAATTTGAATCCGGTGATCATTGACTGCAATCGCCATCAACAGGCCATTGTCTTGTTTAGCTGAACCCAGTTTCCATTGCTCTGCTGCCCGCATCGCAAAGCCAAAGATATCTTCCTGCCCCGTAGTCGGCACAATAATGACGCCAATTTGCGCTTTGCCTGATTGATGCAGTTTTAAAATCTGCTGAGAAATGGATTGCTTCTCTGCCGGACTCAGTAAATTGGCCTGATCAACAACGGGCTCATTCAGGGTGGGCAAGCCGCGGATGGACTCACCATCCGCCATGTCATTGGCGATATCTGGCGCAGGATTTGATGCTTGTGCAGCATCGGATTGCTGCGCTGTGGGCTTGGCCTGTGTGCTTTTCTGCTGATCTTGAATAATTTTACCGGCGGCTGCAATTTCCGCATCATCAGCCACAGCGGTTTCACTCCAAGCATTCAAGCTTAGCGTCAGCAGGCAGACTGCAAGAAACACATGCAGCCGAATTGCTACGGCTTTTAGTGCCGTGCTTTGCAGCTTAGACCATTCCAGCATCAGCATTCCTTATAAGTTTACGGATGATGTTTAATCAAATGAAACCTTCGGCACATTTTGCGCGCCCTGTTCCGCACTGAAGTTTGGCTTTGTGTCCATGCCGATCACTTTAGCGGTCATCACTTGCGGGAACTGGCGCGCATAGCTGTTGAAGTCCTGCACGGTCGTAATGTAACGGTTGCGTGCTACCGCAATGCGGTTTTCAGTTCCTTCGAGCTGCACCTGCAAATCTTTAAACTGCTCATTGGCCTTCAAGTCCGGATAGTTTTCCGAAACAGCAATCAAACGTGACAATGCGCTGGTCATCTGCGCTTGCGCTTCTTGATATTTTTGGAATAAGGCTGGATCTTCAAGCACTTCTTTATCGACTTTCAGGCCTGCAACATTAGCGCGCGCCTGAGTCACTTCCGTTAAAACTTGCTCTTCGTGCTTTGCATAGCCTTTTACTACATTGACCAGATTGGGCACTAAATCGGCACGGCGCTGGTATTGGTTTTGCACCTCTGACCATGCCGCCGTTACAGCTTCATCTTTGACTTGCAGCGTATTGTAGCCGCAGCCAGTCAGGGTAAGCGTGCTCGCCAAAGCGATGGCCAATGCACTATTTTTTATCAAGTTCATCTGGCTAATCCTCGAGTATTTATTTGTATTTGTTTGAGTATTTTTCATTCTATCGGTATTTTTCAAAGATTATGTATCTTTTTTTTAATGATTTTTCATTCGAATAAAAAGCCCAGCAATAACTGGGCTTTTACGCGGGATTCAATTTCAGCTCAGCAGCACCGGCTTAGCCTCATGCAGAAAACCCTCAATTTGATAGTCTTCCGCCATGCGCGCTTTCCAATATTGCAGTATTTCCGTGTAATCAATGTCAGAGGGATGAAAGCCCGTTTTAAAATAGGATAAATATTCAGGCATCATCTGCATGAACATTTTCCCCAGCAAATAGACGCCAAAAATATTGCCGCCGACTTTAGGCAGACTGTTTTTCTTATCCTGCATAAACAGTTTGGCGGCCGAATAAAACGTTAAACTGGCGAACCCTGTGGTCACACTGCGCATAATCATGCAGCGGATTTTATCATCACCGTAGACCGCTTGATAAACATCAAAGGCGACTGATCGATGCTCGATCTCTTCAATCGCATGCCAGACCCACAATTTCACAGCATCCTCATCCAACGTACTCAGCACTTCGGGATGGCGCAGGATATATCCGCCCAATAATGCGGTGAAATGCTCAAAAGCACAGGTGATTGCCAGCTGAATTTTAGGATGCAAATTTTTGACATAATCATCCTTACGGCCCAACCAGGCTTGAAAACGGTCTAGATTATAATTATCTCTGCGCCACGCATCATTAAAATCTGCATGCGCTTTTGAATGCATGGCCTCTTGCCCAATAAATGCAGCGATTTGCGCCTGCAGCCGCTCATCCTTCACTTGGTCACGCACATTGCGTACGCTGTGCACAAAAAACTGCTCGCCGATTGGAAATGTCGAAGACAAGGCCGTCAATAAGTGCGACATCACCGGAGAATTGGCAAAATAATGCCGGCGGATCACCTTGGGATTGAATTGCGGCCTGCGCACAGTAATGCCAATGGCTTTCGGACGATTTTGATATGATTTTTCTGCCGTCACTTGTGTCATCTAAGTATCTCTTACCTAAAATACAGAGGCTCAGTATGGACAGGAATTTTAAAGGCACACATGGCAATAATGCTTAGCCCATTTGCAAAATCATTCATTTTTCGAATCTGTCTTACAATAATTTTGCAGATTTATCCGTAAAAACTGGGTTCTTGTCATTAGAGGCAAATCAAGTGCATTAAAAAACCCGCCGAAGCGGGTTTTTTTTTACAGCATCATAAATACTTAAATATCTAAGTAATCCAAGATGCCTTCAGCAGCTTGACGGCCTTCCCAAATGGCGGTCACCACCAAGTCAGAACCGCGCACCATATCGCCGCCGGCAAAGATTTTTGGATTTGATGTCTGGAATTTAAATTCTTGCTGTTCTGCCGCCACAACGCGCCCTGAACCATCCAAATTAATTTTTACATCATTAAACCAGTCTGCTGGGCTGGTACGGAAACCGAAGGCCAAAAGCACGGCATCCGCAGGAAGCACTTCCTCAGAACCTGGAATTGGCTCTGGGCTACGGCGGCCACGGCTGTCTGGCTCACTCAATTGAGTCGTTACAAATTTAACGCCAGTGACTTTACCGTTTGCACCTACAATTTCAATTGGCTGACGGTTAAACTGGAATTCAACACCTTCTTCACGCGCATTTTTTACTTCACGGCGTGAACCCGGCATATTTTCTTCGTCACGGCGGTAAGCGCACACTACAGACTCAGCGCCTTGACGGATGGATGTACGGTTGCAGTCCATTGCCGTATCGCCGCCGCCCAGCACAATCACTTTTTTGCCTTCTACGCTAATGTATTCAGACGCGTCTTTTTCCCAGCCTTGCGTACGGTTGACATTCGCAATCAAGAAATCCAGCGCATCCACAACACCATCCAGCTCTTCGCCGGCAAAACCGCCTTTCATGTAGGTATATGTTCCCATACCCATGAATACGGCATCGTAGTCCGACAAAAGCTGATCGATCGTGACGTCTGTACCGATTTCAGTGTTTAAGCGGAATTCCACGCCCATTCCCGCGAAAATTTCACGGCGGCGTTTCATTACGTCTTTTTCCATTTTAAATTCTGGAATACCGAACGTCAGCAGGCCGCCAATTTCAGGGCGCTTGTCAAAGACAACCGGCTTAACGCCGTTGCGTACAAGAATATCCGCACAGCCCAAGCCTGCAGGGCCCGCGCCGACAATCGCCACTTTTTTATCGGTCCATTTGACCGATGACATATCTGGACGCCAGCCTAAAGCAAAAGCGGTATCGTTGATATATTTCTCTGCATTGCCAATGGTGACTGCGCCAAAACCGTCATTTAAAGTACAAGCGCCTTCACACAAGCGGTCTTGCGGGCATACACGGCCGCAAACTTCCGGCAAGGTATTGGTTTGATGGCACAGTTCAGCCGCTTGGAAAATGCGGCCTTCCGCAATCAGTTTCAGCCAGTTCGGAATATAGTTGTGCACAGGGCATTTCCATTCACAGTATGGATTGCCGCAGCCCAAACAGCGGTGTGTTTGGTTGGCCGCAATTTCTGCTGTAAATGGTTTATAAATTTCCACAAACTCAGCTTTGCGGACAGTGAGATCTTTTTTCTCTGGATCTTGGCGTGCTACATCCAGAAATTGAAAGTCATTATTTAGGCGCTCTGCCATGTCTCTCTCCGTGGGTGAGCGCGGACAACTTCAACATTTTGTGTATAAGTCGAAAGTTATCCACACCTACCTAATATATGAGTAATGGATTTATTGTGGATCTGCTTGAGTTGTTTTCAGCAAAGTCTGCAAATTCGCAGCTTTGGGTTTCACCAGCCAGAATTTACGGCTGTAGAAATCAAACTCATGGCGGATCTTATACGCCCAAGCACTACCAGTTTCTTTAATATGCTCATCCAAGATGCGGCAAAGGAACTCTGTGTGTTCTTCCATCGCTTCTGTAGAAATACGGTTCAACTCGATCAGCTCATGGTTGTAATGGTCAACGAAGTCGTTATCCAAATCAAGCACATAAGCAAAACCGCCAGTCATGCCTGCCCCGAAGTTATGGCCTACTTTACCAAGAACCGTCACAATGCCGCCAGTCATATATTCACAGCAGTGGTCGCCCGCGCCTTCAATCACCGCAAATGCGCCAGAGTTCCGCACGGCAAAACGTTCGCCTGCAGTACCGGCTGCATACAATCTGCCGCCCGTGGCGCCATATAAGCAAGTGTTGCCGATAATAGCTGTATTTTGGGTTTGGAAAGGCGAACCTTTAGGCGGGAAGATCGAAATTCGGCCGCCAGCCATGCCTTTACCCACGTAATCGTTTGCATCGCCTTCCAGGCTGATATGCAAGCCGCCGGCATTCCACACACCGAGCGACTGGCCTGCAGTACCCTTCAAATGCATTTTGACTGGATGCGCTTCCATGCTCAAGTTGCCGTAGCGTTTCGCAATTTCACCTGAAATACGCGCGCCGATTGAACGGTCACAGTTCCCAACCGTAAAGCTGTATTCACCGCTGGTGCCCGCTTCAATGGCTGGAAGCATTTCTGCAACCATTTTTTCTGCCAATACGCCTTTGTCAAACGGCGCATTGCCTTGAACTTGGCAATATTGCGCTTTGCCGTCTGCAGCTGGATGCGATTCCAGCAATGCGCTTAAGTCTAAATGCGCATGCTTTTCAGTTTCACCCGGCAGCATTTCCAGCAAATCGGTGCGTCCAATCAAATCTTTTAAGCTTGATACACCTAACGCTGCCAGCCATTCACGTGTTTCTTCCGCAATAAAGTGGAAGAAGTTGATCAGCATTTCAGGTTCGCCAATGTAATGCTCTTGACGCAAATGATCCTGCTGAGTCGCAACACCCGTTGCGCAGTTGTTCAAGTGGCAAATACGCAGGTATTTACAGCCCAATGCGATCATTGGCGTTGAACCAAAACCGAAGCTTTCAGCACCCAAAATCGCCGCTTTTACAACATCCAGGCCGGTTTTTAAACCGCCGTCGGTTTGCACGCGGACTTTACCGCGCAGGTCATTCACACGAAGCGCCTGATGCGCTTCAGACAAGCCCAATTCCCAAGGCGAACCCGCATGGTGAATTGAAGAAAGTGGAGAAGCCGCTGTACCGCCGTCATAGCCAGAAATGGTAATGAAGTCAGCGTAAGCTTTCGCAACACCAGCCGCAATTGTCCCGACACCCGGCTCAGAAACAAGTTTAACTGACACCATCGCCTGTGGGTTAACTTGCTTCAAGTCAAAGATTAACTGTGATAAATCTTCGATTGAGTAGATATCGTGATGCGGCGGCGGCGAAATTAGCGTCACGCCCGGTACAGAGTAACGTAAACGCGCAATTAAGCCGTTCACTTTACCGCCCGGCAACTGCCCACCTTCACCCGGTTTTGCACCCTGAGCCACTTTAATTTGAAGCACTTCCGCAGAGGTTAGATATGCAGGAGTTACACCAAAACGGCCAGATGCAATTTGTTTGATTTTCGAGTTGCGGATTGTTCCGTAACGCGCTGGATCTTCACCGCCCTCACCTGAGTTTGAACGGCCGCCAATCGTATTCATTGCAATTGCTATCGCTTCATGCGCCTCTGGAGACAGCGCGCCTAAAGACATGCCTGCAGAGTCAAAACGCGGTAGAATTTCTTCAACTGTTTCAACTAGCTCTAAAGCAATTGAATTATCAGTTTTTAATTTTAATAAATCACGAATCGTCGCGATCGGGCGGTTATTCACTAAATTCGCGTATTCTTTAAAGTCTGCATAATTGCCGGAACGCACAGATTTATGCAGCGCATTAATCACGTCCGGATTAAATGCATGGTATTCCTTGTCGAATACGAATTTCAGCATACCGCCTTGGTCGATTGGCTTACGTGTTTTCCACGCCAAATCCGCCAATTTTTTCAAGTCATTTTCAAGGTCTGCAAATGTCGCGCCTTTGATGCGGCTTGGCACGCCTGTAAAGCATTTCGCAACAACCTCATCCGACAGGCCAACAGCTTCAAACAATTGACCGCCGCGGTAAGAAGCTACTGTAGAGATACCCATTTTAGAAAGCACTTTCAACAAGCCTTTCTCGATCCCTTTACGGAAGTTCGCTTGCGCATGGATTGGGTCGCCCAAAAGCTCGCCTTTCGCAATCAGGTCATTGATCACATCATACGCCAAGTATGGGTAGATCGCAGTTGCGCCAAAACCAAGAATGACCGCAAATTGGTGCGCATCGCGCGCCAATGCTGTTTCAACAATAATGTTGGCATCAGTACGCAGGCCGGCATTAATTAAATAATGATGAACTGCACCCGTCGCCATTAATGCGTTTGCCGGCAAGCAGCCTTGGCGGATCTTGCGGTCAGACAGCACCAATAAGGTTTTGCCTGCACGGATGGCAGCCGCGGCTTCTTCACAGATACGCGCAATTGCCGCTTCTAAGCCTTCTTCTGCGGCATAGTTCAGATCGATATCGGCAATTTCATAGCCTTTACGGCCAATGGTGCGGATCTGATGCATTTTAGAGTTAGACAGGACTGGGCTTGAAACGATCAAGCGGTCTGCATGTTCTGGACTTTGCTCAAATACATTTTGCTCACGGCCAAAACACGTTTCCAACGACATCACGATTGATTCACGCAATGGATCGATGGGCGGGTTTGTTACCTGTGCAAACTGCTGACGGAAATAGTCGGATACATGGCGCACTTGACGGGATAATACCGCCATTGGCGTATCGTCACCCATTGAACCTACAGCTTCCTGACCGCTTTCCGCGATTGGGCGAAGCAGCTGATCACGCTCTTCAAATGTCACTAAGAACATTTTTTGCGCAGCTTTCAGGTCATCGCCTTTCAAGCCTTGATCACATAGGTATTCTTCAAGCTCTGGGCTGCCTTGAATGCGCACAGAGTTTTCACGCAGCCACTGACGGTACGGACGCATGCGTTTCAAGTGATTGCTGACATCATTGGTATCCAGCATTTTACCTGTATGCGTATCAATCACGAGGATCTGGCCCGGACCTACACGGCCTTTAGACACGACATCTTCTGGTTCATAGCCCCATACGCCAATTTCAGACGCCAAGGTAATGTAGCCATTTTTAGTAATCACCCAGCGCGCAGGACGCAAGCCGTTACGGTCAAGCATGCAGATCGCATGACGGCCGTCTTGGATCACCAGACCCGCAGGGCCATCCCAAGCTTCCATATGCTTAGAGTTGAACTCATAGAATGCGCGTAAATCCGCATCTAAAGTTTCAACGTTCTGCCAAGCAGGCGGAACCAGCATGCGCAGTGCGCGGAATAGGTCCATGCCGCCGCCAACCAGCAATTCAAGCATGTTGTCCATGCTTGAAGAATCCGAACCCGTACGGTTCACAATTGGATTCAGCTCAGTAATGCCCGGCAATAATGGGTTTTCAAATTTTGGTGTACGCGCCATCGCCCAGTTGCGGTTAGCGGTAATGGTATTGATTTCACCGTTATGTGCAAGATAGCGGAATGGCTGCGCCAAAGGCCAGCGCGGCAAAGTATTGGTAGAGAAACGCTGATGGAAAACCACAATATGCGATTCCAAGCGCTCATCAGCCAAGTCTGTATAGAAGTCTGCAATATATGCAGGCATCATCAGGCCTTTATAGCTGATCACAGTTGAGCACAAAGTTGTCACATAAAAATATGGGTCAGCGGTCAGCTGTTCTTCTGCACGGCGGCGCGCCATGACCAGCTTACGGTTGAATTCGACTTCAGACACACCCATCGGGCAGTTCACAATGATCTGCTCAAACCCTGGCAATGACTGCATCGCAATTGAACCCAAAGCGTCATTATTGGTCGGCACAATACGCCAGCCTAGAACTTTGCAGCCTTCAGCTTCAATTTCTTTCGTTAAAATTTCTTTTGAGTGTGCGGCAATCGCTGGATCCAAGTTCAGGAAAACCGTACCGACAGCGAAAATTTCGCTTAAGGTCGTATCACTGATCTTCTTCGCTTCTTCACGGAAAAACTGCTTTGGCATTGCCAAAAGCAGGCCGCAGCCATCCCCAGTTTTTCCGTCGGCAGCAATACCGCCGCGGTGGGTCATACAGCTGAGGCTGTGAATAGCGGTTTTTAATAGATCATGGCTTGCATCACCCTGCATATGGGCAATTAAACCGAAACCACAGTTATCTTTAAACTCATCCGGTTGGTATAAACCTTGAGCGGGAGCTACAGTATTAGGCGATGGCATGTGCATAGCGTACCCTTCTTTTTACACTGCTCTTTCGAGCCACTAACAATCTAATTTCTTTTTGCGATTTAGTCTTAATCCACTCACATGAATTGTGATGCCGGGCAAAATGATTTCCTTTTTCCGCATCCTTAAGATAAACCGAATTTACCTTTAATGCATGAACATCAAGAAACAAATTGCTTCAGTCCTTACTCAGCCTGCCAGCATGACTGTATCGCACACTCATCGAATCATTTTCGCGCCAAAATAGGGAGATTAATTCAACTCACGCACCATTAAAGCAATAAACATGCCAATTTGATGCAAATCAGACCAATACCACTGATTTAAAAAAGATTAAATTATAAAAAGAACAAAGGGTGTATTATTTTTATGCACTATTGCACTAGAAAGGCGCATTTTAAGATTTTTATTCCTTCAAAATGCGCCATTTTAGAACTGCTAATTAAAAGGGTCTGTGACTTCTTGCTGTGGTGCTGCCGTTTTAGAATGCGCCGTATCCGCATTGCTTTGTGACTGCTGCACATTCACCACATTGCCGTCTGCATCACGGCGGGTAACTGTCGTGGTTGTTGTCGCCGCAGCTTTAGCGGCAGCAGCCTGCTGCGCCTGAACTTCAGCGCGTTTTGCTGCAATTTGCGCTTCGTCAATTTTCGGCAGCGGCGCAGTTTTTAAATTAACAGCATACAGCTTACTGCTCGCCTTGAGTTCATCAGAACCCAGATCATTCACAAAAGGCTGATATTGCTCAATTTGAACAGCCACGGGCTTAACAGATGCCGGCAGCGTCACCTTCAAATCAGCCAATGCCTGTTTGGCATCGCTGGAATTGCGGTAAGTTCCATACAGCAAGACATATTGCTCTGCATGATCCTCACCCGTAAGCCTCAAATAAAGAAAATTGCTACGATCTGGATGTTTTTTTAAGAAACTCTTTAAGATAGCCTCATCAGACACACGGAATAGCTCAATCGCATAGGCCTTTTTCTGTTCATTCACAAACTTCGTCCCGCGGAACTCCGATTCATGCTGCGCTGTGGCGACGGCCCGTGTCGTCATATCCAGAGGCTTAACCTCATCAAATAACGCACCAAGATGGTTCATTGCTGATACTTTTTCAGGCTGAATTTGCAGCTCCACTTCTGTTTCTGCTTTTTTCTCAACTTCAACCAGCTCTTTAGTGTCTGTAACCGCCCAAAAAATCAAGGCAAAAAACAGACAGGCGCCCCCGAACACAAGCCAAATATAATTCTGTATCTGCTGCCAATGTGTACGGAGAGCCACGATATTATTCCTTCTAAACTACTGCATATTTGCCAGAATTGCCTGCTGCATCAATTCTGTATCAAACTCTTTGGTGATAACCGCTTGACCCAATTGCTTCATCAAGACCAGACGAAGCTGCCCATTCAGCACTTTCTTGTCATGCGACATATAAGCCAAGAATTCGTCGAGGGGAATTTTAGGGCATCTTATCGGTAAATTGGCGCGCAAAATGATTTTTTTTGTACGTTCCAAATCTTCAGCAGCAATCCAGCCCAAGCGATGGGATAAATCCGCAGCCATCACCATGCCGGTTGCCACCGCTTCACCGTGCAGCCACACGCCATAGCCCAAATATGATTCAATCGCGTGGCCAAAGGTATGGCCCAAATTCAGCAAAGCGCGCTCTCCCTGCTCTTTTTCATCATTCGCGACAATTCGCGCCTTATGCGCACAAGAACGGTATACAGCTTCCGCCAGCAGTGCAGAATCCCGTTTTACCAGACCATCCATATGCTCTTCCAGCCATGCCAGAAAGCCAATATCGCCTAAAAGCGCATACTTAATGACTTCCGCCAAGCCGGCTGAAAGCTCACGCTCCGGCAAGGTATTTAACTGGGACATATCCGCCAGCACCGCCTGCGGCTGCTGAAAAGCGCCGATCATATTCTTGCCAAGCGGGTGATTGATGCCAGTTTTACCGCCTACGCTTGAGTCAACCTGCGACAGCAGCGTTGTCGGCACTTGAATAAAATACACACCGCGCTGGAAACATGCAGAAGCGAATCCTGCCATGTCACCAATCACTCCGCCACCTAAAGCTAAAACCGTACAGTCTCGATTAAATCCGGCTTCAAGCAATGCATCAAAGATTAAATTCAGGTGTTTAATATTTTTGTATTTTTCACCGTCCGGCAAAGTACAAACCGCAATAGACTTGCCTAACGCTTCGATTGCATTTTGATAATGCTGAAGATACAGCGGGGCAACGGTTTGATTGGTCACAATCATCACTTGCCGGCCATGAATATAAGGCTCAAGTAAGGCTTGCGGGTCAAGCTTATTGCCAATAAAAATAGGATAACGGCGTTCACCGAGTTCAACATGGAGGGTTTGCATGACTTCAACCAGTATCTTTACTTTGGAATATTGTGAGAAATAATCAAATTTAGGATTTTTTGCGCCAAATCGCGCGCGGCCCCTTGATTCGTTTCAATAATATGATGCGCCACTTCACGATAAAGTGGATCACGGACATCAAGCAAGTCTTTCAATTTTTTTTCTGGGTTTTCAACTTGGAGAAGCGGTCGGTTTTTATCGCGGTAGGTTCGCTGCAGTTGAATTTCGACAGGAGTATAGAGGTATACAACAATACCGCGATTTTTTAGAAAATCACGGTTGGGGGCTTGAGTTACCGCACCGCCGCCTGTTGCCAAGACCAGCTGTTTTCGTGCAGTTAACTCATCAATCACAACTGTTTCACGGCTGCGGAATCCCAATTCACCTTCTTTTTCAAAGATCCATGGAATTGTAGCCCCTGTTTTTCGTTCAATTTCATGATCACTGTCAAGAAATTCACGCCCTAACAATTCGGCTAAATGCCGCCCAACAGTTGTTTTCCCAGCCCCCATAGGCCCGACCAAATAGATATTTGGCAGGGACTCAAACTCTTTGCTTGGCAAGGAGTCACCTATTTATTTTGTTAAATTCAAAATATATTAATGATTTCTAACAGTACTGTCATTAACAATTCGAGGTGTAACAAAAATTAGCAACTCACTCTTACTATCTGATTTCACATCTTTACGGAATAAACGCCCCAGATAAGGAAGATCGCCTAAGAAAGGAACTTTTGTCTGCGTATTTGTAGTCGTTTGTTCAAAAATACCGCCTAAAACAACCGTTTCACCATTATTCACTAAAACATCTGTATTAATTTCATTTTTATTTAAAATTAATTCACCATTCGGTGCCGTTCCAGCTATTGAATTTTTCCCAATATTCAATGTCATCTGAACTTTACCATCAGGTGTGATGCTAGGTGTAACTTCCAGACTCAATAAGGCTTCTTTAAACTGGGTATCAGTAGAAGAACTAGAGCCTGAATTTGTTGTAGTTGTATAAGGAACCTCTTGACCAGATGCCACTTTGGCTTTTTGCTTATCAGCTGTAAGTACTTTCGGTGTCGAAATTACCTCACCAAAACCATCTGCTTGCAAAGCAGACAGCTCAAGATCCAGCATAAAATCAGACAAACTAATTAAACCAAATGCAATACTGCTAGCACCAGCCGTAGTGACACCTAAATCGACATTTAAATTATCAGGTCGCTGAATGGTATACTTTCCATCGTCATCAGGAGTTCTTAAATCCCATAAAGTCGTATCGCTACCACCCACCAGCAAACTATTATTATTATTTACCCCTTGAGAAAGAATCCCCCATTTCACCCCCATCTCTTTAGTAAAGTCAGTAGTCGCTCGAACAATACGCGCTTCGACCATTACCTGTTTAACAGAGACATCCAGTAAGTCAATCATTTTACGAATCTGATCAATTTTCTGTGACGTATCATTAAGAATAAGTGTATTAGTGCGAGGATCTATAGATACAGTGCCGCGCGGGCTCAACAGACTACCGACACTCCCACCAAGAGGATCTGTATTAAGGCTTGCACTATTGTTTGAATTTTGATTATTCGAATTATTGTTTTTTGAATTACGTCCTTCCGTAATTAATTTTTCAATATCAGTAGCCTTTGCATAATTCAATTGAATATATTCCGTTTGCAACGGCGCCATTTTAACACTTTGAGCGATCGCTTTAGCTTCTTCTTCTTCTGCCTTAATCAGCTCAGAAACTGGCGCAATCCAAATCACGTTGCCATTACGCCGTTTATCAAGATTCTTCGTTTTTAAGACGATATCCAGCGCTTGATCCCAAGGTACATCTTTTAAACGCAGTGTAATATTTCCCTGTACAGAATCCGCAGCCACCATATTAATGTCTGTAAAATCTGCTAGCAACTGAAGTACGCGGCGCACTTCAATATCTTGAAAATCAAGAGATATCTTTTTACCT